>CAWFER010000008.1:0-243593 GCA_963814805.1 uncultured Alphaproteobacteria bacterium
CAAGCGTCCCTTCCTTTGGCCGGTGGCGGCCGGGAAGGGCTTGGGGGATGATTGGCGTGGACATGATTGGCTCAGATACGGCGTGCCTATTTTGAGCAGCGACTTGCCGATCAAGGAGATCGTGCGGACGTTGTCGGTATCGCGCGCGACGGTGCGCAAGGTGATCCGCGGGGAGAAGACCGAGTTCAAGTACGAGCGCGGAGTTCAGCCGGCGCCCAAGCTCGGCGAGTGGGTCGAGGTCCTGACCGAGATCCTGGAGAGGGGAAGCCAAGCTGCCTCGGCGGGAGCGGCGATCGACTCAGCGGCTGTTCGAGGAGTTGCGTGGGCGCGGCTATGACGGCGCCCACGACAGCGTGCACCGGTTCGTCAAGACGTGGCGGGACGAGCGGGCGCGGGTTCCGGCGCAGGCGTTCGTGCCGATGAGCTTTGCGCCCTGGCGAGGCATACCAGTTCGACTGGAGCCACGAGACGATCACGCTGCAGGGGCTGCCGCTGACGATCAAGGCGGCGCACATGAAGCTGTCGCACAGCCGGATGCCGTTCGTGCGCGCCTACTTCCGCGAGACCCAGGAACTGGTGTTCGACGCCCACGACAAGGCGTTCCTCTTCTATGGCGGGGTCTGCCGGCGCGGCATCTACGACAACATGAAGACGGCGGTGGAGGCGATCTTCGTCGGCAAGGCGCGCCAGTATAATCGCCGCTTTCTGCAGATGTGCTCGCACCACCTGATCGAGCCGGTGGCGTGCACGCCGGCATCGGGCTGGGAGAAGGGTCAGGTCGAGAACC
Organism: uncultured Alphaproteobacteria bacterium; assembly: GCA_963814805.1. GTDB lineage: Bacteria > Pseudomonadota > Alphaproteobacteria > ATCC43930 > CGMCC-115725 > AP-15. The sequence continues at coordinate 788 of CAWFER010000008.1, forward strand.
AGGTCGGCAATCTGCGCGACCAGCTGTTCCGCCCCAAGCCACGGGTGAAGAGCCTGGCCGAGCTGAACGCCTGGCTGGAAGATCAGTGCATCGCCTACGCCCAGCGAACCAAGCATCCGGAGTTCAGGGACCGGACGATCTGGGAGGTGTTCCAGGACGAACGGGCGAGCCTGATGGAGCTGCGCGGGCCGTTCGACGGCTTTGTCGAGAAGGCGGTGCGCGCCACCACCACCTGCCTGATCATGGCCGATCACAACCGCTACAGCGTCGACGCGCGGGCCGCCGGCCGGATGGTTCTGGTGCGCTCTCATGCCGAGCGCATCGTGGTTCTCTTCAACGACGAGGTCGTGGCCGACCATCCCCGCCACTTCCGGCGCGACCAGATCATCTACGATCCCTGGCACTATCTGCCGGTGCTGGTGAGGAAGCCCGGCGCTTTGCGCAACGGCGCTCCCTTCAAGGATTGGGATCTGCCGCCCGCCTTGGCGCAGGTCCGCGCGAAGCTGAAGGGACACGCCGACGGCGATCGCCAGTTCGTCAAAGTGCTGGGCGCGGTGCTCGATCATGGGCTGGGTGCGGTCGAAGCCGCCTGCGCCGAAGCGCTCGCGGCCGGCATCGCCAGCGGCGACGTGATTCTGACCGTGCTGGCGCGGCAGCGGACAGCCGGCGGCGCCGCCCAGCATCACCACGCCCGATGCGCTGCGCCTGAAGATCGAACCCGTGGCCGATTGTGGCCGCTACGACAGCATAAGGAAGGTCGCCTGATGGAACGCCATGAAATCCTCGAGGCCATGAGCGAACTCAAGCTCTACGGCATGCGCGCCAGCTTCGATGAGATCGCCGGCAAGGGCCTCGCCCGGCGCGACGAGATCTATCCGCTCATCGCCAGCCTGATCCGGGCCGAGCACACGCACCGCCAGGCCCGATCGATCAGCTATCGCATCGGCGGCGCCAAGTTCCCGGTCCTCAAAGACCTCGACAAGTTCGTCTTCGCCGATACGCCGGTCGATGAGGGCCAGGTGCGCGAACTCGCCACCGGCGCCTTCCTCGACGCCAAGCGCAATGCGATCTTCATCGGCGGCACCGGCACCGGCAAAACCCATCTATGCATCGGCGTCGCCTCGGCCGTCATCCGCGCCCGCGCCAGGGGCCGCTTCTTCAACCTGGTCGATCTCGTCAACCAGCTCGAGCAGGAGAAGGCCGCCGGTCGCAGCGGCCGCCTGGCCGAGAAGCTGCTGCGCTACGATCTCATCGTCATCGACGAACTCGGCTATCTGCCGTTCAGCCAGCCCGGCGGCCAGTTGCTGTTCCACCTGATCAGCAAGCTCTACGAGAACACCTCGCTGCTGATCACCACCAACCTCGCCTTCGCCGATTGGCCCCAGGTGTTCGGCGACGCCAAGATGACCACCGCCATGCTCGATCGCCTGACCCATCACTGCGACATCATCGAGACCGGCAACACCAGCTGGCGATTCAAAAACCGCAGCTGAAAACCGTCCCCCGGACCCCCCCGGGCTTACCCACGTGGGTAAACAGGCACCTCCCGCGCTTCGCTCCGTCAGCACTCGGGGCGCGTCAGCTCCACGTGCGCGGGTCCCTCCTGTGCACTACATGGATAAGCCTGAACCAACCCCCGCTGAGGGGTCCCGATTGGACGCGAAAAGGGGGTCGCAGTTGCAAGCGAATTGACAGGCGATAGCCGCCGATCACGGCCTCGACACCGTCGCCTATGTGATCGGCGCCTTCAATGCCGGGCTATTGCCGGCGCCGCTATTCGGTGTGCTCGCCGAGCGCGGCCGCCTGTTCCGGCCGATGTTCTTTGGCAGCTTTGTCGTGCTGGCTCTCGCTCTCGCTGCGATGGGAGAGGCACCCACACCCGGCCTATGGATCATCCTGGCGCTGCTGGCCGGCCTTGGGGTCGGCGACATCGCGACGGTGGCGCCGCTTTTCGTCGTCGATTTCACGCCGGAATTCGAGTGGGACTCGCGCATCGGCTGGCTTCAGGGGTTCAACGGTGCCGGCCAGCTCATCGGGCTTCTGCTCGCCGGGCTGATTGCCCATGGCCCGCTCGCCTACGGCTTCTGGGCGGCCTCGGCGTTCTCCGGACTGGCGCTCTTCGTCGGCCAGATCGGTCTGCCCTCGGGCGGCCACCGACGAAGGGTCCGTCCGCCGCCGCTCGCATGGGGGGATCTGACGGGCCGTTTCCAGCCGGAAACGCCCGTCGGCGGCTTATTGCAGCATTCGCATCACCTGGCGCAAGCGGCACTGCGCCGCCTGCCCAAATCTTCGGGCCATGAATTCGGCCGTTTCCTGCTGTCCTGGGCTCTGTTGAATTTTGGTGTCGCCCCATTCTTCGCTTATTACCCGCTGCTGATGCAGAACAGCTATGGCATCGATCCGACCGCGACGGCTCTCTTATATGCGCTGTCTGCGGGCGTCGGGGTCGCCCTCTTCGTGCTTTCGGGCCGCATAGCGCAGCGGTCCGGCCCAAGGCTCGTCTTTCAGCTCGGCCTCGCGGCTCGCATGTCGGGTTTCGTGGTGCTTGCCGTGCTCAGCCTGATGACGTGGTCCGGAGAGCCGATCGCGGCCATGCTTGGCTTCGCCGCGATCATGCTCGCCTGGCCGATCCTCAGTGTGTCCGGCACCGATCTTGCGGCGCGGCTGACACCAATCGGCGAAGGCGCAGCGATGGGTCTTCTGGCGGCCAGCAATGCATTGGCGACACTGCTGGGCACCTTCCTCGCCGGCCCGATCGTCGAATGGCTCGGCTTCAAGATCGTGCCGCTGATTGCGATTGCCGGTCTGTCGGGCGCGGGGATGCTGATGCGTCGGAGCCGCCGCCGAGGCAAGTACCCCGCTTGAGGGGGAACCGGCCTCGCCGGGAACCGGCATGTTCGCCTCTGACGAAATTCGCCTTGCAGTTTGTTGACCTCGCCGTGCATGCGATCGATCTGCGTCGATTTACTGCCCTCCGGTGTCCGGGCAACGCGGTCGCCTCCTCGCGGCGATGGCGCAGCACGACAGCGTCTTTGTGCCGCCGTAAGGGGTGGTCGTTGGTCCAAGGATCAGTCGAGCGATTTGCGGAATCGCAGCACGCTGATCATCAACATGCCGGCGCCGAGCGCCGTCATGGCCACGAGCTCTGGCCCCAGATCGGATATCCCGACCCCCTTGAGGAAGACGGCTCGGATCACGATGAGAAAATAGCGAAGCGGATTGAGAAACGTGAACCATTGCAGCCATTGCGGCATGGCGGCGATCGGGAAGGCGAACCCCGACAGGATGAACAACGGGTTGACCAGAAAAAAATTGAGCGCGAACGCCTGCTGTTGCGTTCGTGAAAAGGTGGAGAGGAGCAGGCCAAGACCGAGGGCGCCGAGCAGGAACAGCGAGGCCCCGAGCAGCATGACGAGCGGATTGCCGATGAACGGCACCTGGAACCACAGCACGCCGACCGCCGAGACCAGCGCCACATCGGCGAGCCCGATCAGGAAGAACGGCAGGGTCTTGCCGAGAATGAACTCGACGGGTCGTATCGGGCTCACCATGATCTGCTCGAGGGTGCCCATTTCGCGCTCCCGCACGACGGCGAAAGAGGTCAGGTTCGCGACCTGCACGAGGGTTAAGGTGCCGATGACGCCGGGGATGAAGAACCAGCGGTCATCAAGCCCGGCGTTGAACCATGGCCGTTCCTGCAGCGCGACCGACACGGCGGGCGGAGCGGCGCCGGCCACAGCCGGCCATGCCCTCGCTGCTTCCTCGGCCTCGAACCGCGCGACGATCTGGCTGACATAGCCGAGCGCGATCAGGGCCGTATTCGAATTGGTGCCGTCCACCAGCACCTGCAGCGGCGCCGCCTGCCCGTTGTTTAGATATCGGGCGAAGCCGGCGTGGATGACGATCGCGAGCGTCGCCTTGCCGGTATCAAGGTCCCGTGTGATCCGATGCTGATCGACTGCGTAATCTACGATGTCGAAACGCCCGGTGGCGACGAAATGCGAGAGTAGGCTGCGGCTCGCCGCACTGCGGTCGAGATCGAGCACCGCCGTCGAAACATTGTTGACGGTGAATGTCGCCGCATAGCCATAGATGATCATCTGCAACAGTAGCGGCACGACGAGCCGGAACAGCGCCCAGCGATCGCGGCGGAGTTCGAGAAACTCCTTCACCAGCATGACGTGCAGACGCTCGAGCATTGTCCTCTAGTCCAGGCGCTTGCGGAAGGCGCGCGCGGCCAGCCAGATGATCGCGGCGGCATAGATCGCCAAGCCCAGGATCGGCAGTATCAGATCGGGCGCGGAGCTACCCTTCAGGAACACTGCCCGCAGGATCGTGACGTAGTAGCGGGCGTAGACAATGAGGGTCATGGCCTGGATCGGCGCCGGCATCTGATCGATCGGAAAGGTGTAGCCCGACAGCATGCTGGTCGGCAGCATCGTAACGATCAGAGCGACCTGGCTGGCGCCGAGCTGGCTCTTGATGCGCACAGACAGGAGATAGCCGATGCCGAGGACGACGAGCAGGAACAGAGCCGTCGTCAGCAGCAAGGTGCTGACGCTGCCGCGAAACGGCACCATGAACCACCAGATCGCCGCCGCGAGGCAGAAGGCTGCATCGAAGAGGCCGATCAGGAAATAGGGGATGAGCTTGCCGAGCAGCACCTCGAGCGCGCTGACCGGGGTGGAAATCAGCTGCTCCATGGTGCCGCGCTCCCACTCGCGCGACACGGTCAGCGAGGTGAGCTGCGCGCCAACGAGCGCCAGGATCACCGCGACGACGCCGGGAACGATGAAGTTGCGGCTGTCGAGCCCCTCGTTGAACCAGACGCGCGGTTCGAGATCGACGGTTCCGACGGTCGCAGGCTGAAACCCATGCGCCTGCGCCCAGCGCCTCTCGAAATCGGCGGTCGTCTCGGCGATGACGCCCTGGGCATAGCCGATCGCGACATTGGTCGTGTTGGCGTCGGTCGCGTCGAACACCGTCTGCACCGCCGCGCTGCCGGTTGTCATGAAGACGCGCGAGAAATCGACCGGGATCGTCACGACGCCAATGCAGGTGCCGCGGTCCATCGCCTCGCGCACGGCGCGGTTGCTGCCCAGCGATCGCACGGCCGAGAACCAGCCCGAGGCGACAAAGCGCCCCACGAGATCGCGGCTGAGCTGGCTGTTTTCCTGGTCATAGATGCATAGTGGCACATGCTTGATGTCGAGGCTGACGCCGTACCCCAGCAGCACCATCTGCATCAGCGGCATCAACAGCGCGACCGCGAGGCTGCGCGGGTCGCGCCAGATCTGCAGCGTTTCCTTGAACGCCATCGCGAAGAGGCGGCGCGGGTTTATCAAGCGCCCTCTCTCGCCTGTCCGCGCGACACGAGTTGAACAAACACGTCCTCCAAAGTCGGCGCGATCGGCCGGAGCGGGCCAACCGCGACGCCGCGCCGCTCCAGATGGGGTTGCAGGTCCGCCGCAGCGGCCGCATGGCCGACGAGCACATGCAATTTGTCGCCGAAGATCGCGGCCTCGATGACCTCGGGCATGTCCTTCAGCGCCGCCAGCGCGGCGCCCAAGGGCGTGCAGGCGATCTCGAACAGAGCGCCGCCGAGATCGCGCCGCCGCAATTCGCCAGGCCGGCCCAGCGCCACCAGCCGGCCGGCGTCGATCAGCGCGATGCGGTTGCAGTATTCTGCTTCGTCCATGTAGTGGGTCGAGACCAGAACCGTGACGCCGTCCCCGGCGAGCCGGTGTATAAGGTCCCAGAATCGGCGTCGCGCCTCGGGCTCGACCCCCGAGGTCGGCTCGTCGAGGAACAGTACCGGCGGGCGGTGCAGGATCGCGCAGCCGAGGGCGAGGCGCTGCTTCCAGCCGCCGGCCAATGTGCGCACGAGCGCGTCTTCGCGCCCTTCGAGCCCGGCCATGCCGATCACGAACCGGGTGCGCGCGTCGATCTCGCGACGCGGAACCTGATAGATGCCGCCGAAGAAGCGCAGGTTTTCGCGGCAGGTCAGATCGCCATAGAGGGAGAATTTCTGCGACATGTAGCCGATATGCGCGCGCACCGCCTCCGGCTCTCGGCCGACATCGAAGCCGGCCACGAAGGCGCGCCCGGCGCTCGGCCGCAACAACCCGCACAGCATGCGGATCGCCGTCGATTTGCCGGCTCCGTTGGGGCCGATGAAGCCGACGATCTGGCCCTTGTCGATACTGAGATCGAGCCGGTCTACGGCCGTGAACTTTCCGAACCGCTTCGTCAGGCCTGCGGCGAGGACGGCCGGCGCCGGGCCGGTCATGCCGCGCTCCCCGCTCCCAGCAGAGCGACGAAGACGTCCTCGATCCCGGGCTCGATCCGGGTGATCTCGGCAGGGGCAAGCGCGCGGGCCGCGATCCGGGCGCGCAATTCGGGCAGGCGGCGATCCGCATCGTCGACGCGCACATGGACGCGATCGCCCATGAGGAGCTGCCCCAGCACGCCCGGAGCGCCGGCCAGCGCCGCGTATACGGCGCGGGGATCCTCGGCGACGATCGCGAGCAAGGCCCCCGGCATCGCCTGCTTGAGCCGGGCCGGCATGTCACAAGCGCGGATTTCGCCGGCGTTCACAAGGGCAAGGCGGGAGCAGCGCTCCGCCTCGTCCATATAGGCGGTCGACAGGATCACGGTGACGCCGCTCTCGCGCAGATTGTAAAGTACGGCCCAGAAATCGCGGCGGGATACCGGGTCCACACCGGTCGTCGGCTCGTCGAGCAGCAGGACGCGGGGGGTGTGGATCAAGGCGCAGACGAGCCCCAGCTTCTGCTTCATGCCGCCGGAGAGCCTGCCCGCCAGGCGGCGCTGAAACGGCGCCAGCCCGGCCGCCTCAAGCAATTCCAGGCCGCGCGCGCGGCGCAGCTTGCGCGGGACGCCGAACAGTTCGCCGTAGAAGAACATGTTCTCGGCGACGGTCAGGTCTTCGTAAAGGCCAAAGGATTGCGGCATGTAGCTGAGGCGCGGCTTGGCGCGCTCCGGCTCGGCCACGACGTCGATCCCGTCGAGTACGATCACGCCGGCGTCAGGCGGCAGGACGCCGGCTAGCATGCGCATGATCGTCGTCTTCCCGGCCCCGTCGGGGCCGACCAGGCCGAAGATCTCTCCGCGTTCGACCGCGAGGCTGACGCCGCGCACCGCCGCGACCGGGCCGAAACGCCGGATGAGGCCTTCCGCGCGGATTGCCAACTCGGTCATTTGCCTGCCGGCAGCAGCTTGATCGTCGCATCGGCCGGCATCCCGGGCAGCAGCTCATGCGTCGGATTGGCGATGTCGATGCGGATGCGATAGACGAGGGTGACGCGCTCGGCATGCGTTTCGACCGTCTTCGGCGTGAACTCCGCCTCGGGCGAGATAAAGCCGATGCGGCCGTGATAGACCTTGCCCGGATAGGTGTCGGTCGTCACGGTGACAGCCTCGCCGAGGCGGACCTTGCCGATATCGGGTTCGTTCACATAGGCGCGCAGCCACGGGTGGTCGAGATCGTCGAGGGTGATGATCGCCACCCCGGGTCCGGCGAGCTCGCCGAGTTCAGCTTCGCGCACCGCGATGACGCCGTTGAACGGGGCGCGCAGCACGGCATAGGAGAGCGTGATCCGGTCGAGCTTGAGCTTTGCCGCGACGGCAGTTTCGCTCGCCTCGGCGAGCGCCACATCGTTCTTCGCCACCTCGATCATCGCTTGGTCATGGGCCAGCGTTGCGGCCGATTGTTGCGCTGCGGTGTAGGCGAGATCGCGCGCCTGGATGGTGCCGGCGCGGGTCTTCGCCAATATTTCCGCCCGCTCGTAGTCGCGCTTTTTCTCCGCGAGATCGAACCGGTCGCTGACGACGCTGTGCTGCGCCGCGGCAAGAGTGCTCTCGTTCGCCGCGATCTGGGCGGCGGCAACCGCCAGATTGGTGCGGTCGATCTCCACCTGCTGGCGATAGAGGCGCGCATCGACGCGCGCGAGCGCCATACCCCTGGCCACGACCGCGCCCTCGTCGAACGGCAGATAGACGATCGGCGCCTCTATCTGCGTGAAGCTCAGCACGCTCTGATGCGCCTCGATGTTGCCGGATACCTCGACGAAACCGGGGATGGCCGGCGGCCCGAAGAGCGTCCGCAGGATGAGCGGTCCTCCGCGCCAGAGCCCATAACCCCCGGCAACAGCGATCAGAAGGGCCAGGATCAGCCATCCGAAACGATGCCGTCGCGTGACGACCAGCCCGGCATCCGAAGCACGTCGGAGAAAGGCTGTGGCCGAGTTTCCGACCTGCTCGCCCAAGGGGCCAGCTTCATGCTGCGGCCGGTCCGGCGCTGAGGATGATGTTCTGGCCGGCGAAGTAACGACAGGGTTCTCGGACACCGGTCCTCGACCTCCCATTCCGCGGCCATTTATTGTGGACCTCGTCCGACGCGGCACTGACGTAGATCAAGCCATCGCTGTGGACTCCAGCCTCGATGCGGGCTGCCGCGATTTGTATGGCGGCGTTTTACCTAACCGGAAGAGCGGGCCACCGAATGCCCGACATCGCGATGTGAGGAACTTACACGCGACGGGCGGTAGTGAGCGCATTGTCGAAACACCTCTCGATTTCGATGCAACCTTCATCCTCCCGATGGTGCTGATGCCGGGGACCATCGATTTTCTCAGCACGTCTGTCGATTTCAGAAGTCGTTTGTCAATCAGCGTGCAATCGCGACCCACACCGGCGGTTGAGGAGCGGTCGTCCCCGGAGTCCATGGAGGGGCCCCGCACCAGATCGAGGGCGGTGAAGAAGCGCACGCGGGCGCCGTTGCGCCCGCAATTGGCGCCGAGCGCTATCGATACATGGCTCTTGCCGGCGCCGGTTCCGCCGATCAGGACGGCGTTGCGCTGGGTGGCGAGAAAGCCGCCTTGGTGCAGCGTTTAGGCCGCGATTCTTCAGCTCGTTCATGACTTTGAGCCAGAGTTTGGCGCCTTCCACAGCCCCAGCACCTCCTTCTCGCCGTCGCTGTTGCGGGCAAGGGCAGTAAACGGCCTTGTTGCGCACCACCCCCTCATCGCAGATCTTGACCCGCAGCGCGTCGAAGAAAATCACCGGATAAAGCGGGTCGAGCGGCCGGTTCTGCCATTCCCGGACCTCCTCGAGCACCGCATCGGTGACCCGGCTGATCAGGTCGGGCGAGACCTCGACCCCATAAAGTTCCTGCAGATGCGCCTGGATCTCGCGAACCGACAACCCGCGGGCATAGAGGCTGATGATCCGGTCATCAAAACCGTCGAGCCGGGTCTGCCCTTTGGCGACAATCTGTGGCTCGAAGCTGCCGTTGCGGTCGCGCGGAACCGCAATCTCGATCGCACCGTCGTCACCAATTGCCGTTTTGCTCGAGTGGCCGTTGCCACTGTTGCCGCTGCCGCGACCGGCCGGGTCCCCCTTCTCGTATCCCAGATGCTCGCTCAGCTCGGCGCCAAGCGCCCGTTCCAGCAGCCGCTTCTTGAGTTCCTTGAACAGCCCCTCCTCGCCAAACAAATCCTGCGGCGAGCTATAGCCTCGCAGCCGCTCCTCGATAACCTCGTCCCTGATCGCTTGTGCCATGATCCGTGAGCCTCCTCTACCACATCAAGTGTCTCACGGATCCTCCGTACACAAAATACCTGACACCCTCGCGCCGCCTACGACGAGGTGATTACCGCGGGGTTGCGCGCCCAGCATCCGGTTCAGCGCATTCTCGGGGAATTGCTGCTGGCCCAACTCGCCGATCATCGCGCCCGCTCGACCGCCTACCGGATGGGGGTGGCGCGCTTCCCGGTGATCAAGAACCTCGCCGAGTTCGACTTCGCGGTCTCGCCGGTCAATCAGGGGCTGGTGCGCGAGCCTCGCGCTGACAACGGCTTTGCCGTTCTATCTCGGGCGCTCTAAAATTTAATGGGCCGGTCATAACGATAGCGGCGTCGACGCGACGGCCGAGGTAGGGCGGGTGATGGCGCGACCGAGAGAGTTCGACGAGAAGACCGTGCTAGAGGCGGCAATGAACTGCTTCTGGGCGCAGGGGTTCGAGCAGACGTCGGTGCGCGATCTCGCCGAGCGGATGGGGATCACCGGCGCCAGCCTCTACAATGCCTTCGGCGACAAGCGATCGCTATACCGCCAGGCCTTCATCCATTACCTCGCGCACACGGTGCGGGACCGTGTTGCGCGGCTGGAGAAGCTGCCGCCGGCTTTGGCGATCCGGACATTTTTTGACGAGATCATCGAGCGGTCGGTCGACGACAAGCAGCGCCGCGGTTGCATGCTGGTCAATTCGGCGCTGGAACTGGCGCCTTACGACCCCGAATTTCAAAAGCTGGTCGTTGAAGAAATGATCTTCATCGAGGCTTTCTTCCAGCGGTGCGTCGACGCGGGGCAGAAAGATGGCTCAATTGTCGACAACCGTCCAGCCGACCAGCTGGCCAAGTTGCTGCTGAGCGTGCTGCTTGGCATTCGCGTCTTGGCGCGCACGCGTCCGCAGCGCGAAACGCTGGCAGGCGCTGCTGATGCAGTTCTCCGGTTGCTAGGAAGCGGCGCTTAGATTTCGTGGCCACCATCGCGCGGTCATCGCAGCTGGGCAATTGCCGGGCTCATTTTAGATTGATCGATCTAAAACCCATGATAAGCTCGCAAAGGATGGGGCGATCCATCGCCGCGCGCTGATGCGAGGAGAGGCTTAGTGACCAGACTGACCGACTTGCCGCCTGACCAAGCGAAACGCTTGGCCGAGGTCGAATGCCCGGATTTTCATACGAGGCCGTGGGTGACCGGCCCGGCGCTGTCCGAGCGTCGCGTTGCGATCGTCTCTTCCGCTGGCCTCGTCGTACGCGGCGAGGAGCCGTTCCGCGGTCGCGACCCGCATTATCATGCGATCCCCGCGACGACCCGGCCCGAAGACCTGCTGTGCAGCCACATCTCGATCAATTTCGACCGAACCGGGTTGCAGGAAGACTGGAACGTCGCCTTTCCGATCGACCGGCTGCGGGAACTGGCGGCCGAAGGGACGATCGGCTCGACGGCCGACACCCATTATTCGTTCATGGGCGCGACCGATCCGTTGCAGATGGAGCTGCATGCCCGTGAACTTGCCGGCCGCTTGAAGCAAGACAACGTCGACAGCGTCCTTCTCGCCCCCGTTTGACCGGTCTGCACGCGCGCCGTGAGCGCGCTTGGCCATTATCTCGAGGAAGAGGGTATCGCGACCGTCGCCATCGTGTTGATCCGGCCCCAGGCGGAGAACACGAAGCCGCCGCGGGCGCTGTGGGTGCCGTTCGAGCTGGGTCGGCCGTTCGGCCCGCCGAACGACCCGGCATTTCAGAGGCGGGTGGTTCTGGCTGCGCTCGGCATGCTGGTCGAGGACGGCGGGCCGGTGCGGATCATCGATTTTCCCGATGACGATCCGCGAGCGCGCCCCGATCCGGCTTGGCAGCCGCCGTTCACGCCGGCGGTCGCGCGCGGCTCAGCGGAGACTCTCGCATCACGGCTGGAGGCGGAAATCCTTCTGCTCCAGGGCGCGCACCGGCGTTGGACGGAGCAACGCGGCCGCAGCACGGTGGGGTTAAGCGGGCTCGCCATCGGCGAATGCGCTCGTTATGTCGCGGATTGGCTGCGCGGCAAGGCCCCGCCAAGTTCCCGCAATGGATTCTCGGCGCCGCTGATCCTGCGCTTCGCGGTCGACGATCTGAAAGCGTATGGCCTGGAAGCGGCGGGCGCCGGAACCGCGAAGCCGTCGAGCCGCCAACTCACCGACTGGTTCTGGAACGAGACCGCCACCGGGGCGGCGATCCATGTCTTGCGCGAGGTGCTGCACGTGCATGAAGACGAGCGTCTGCGGCTGATCGTCAGCAACTTCATGGTGCCGGGCGCAAGGGTCCGTAGCGGCTGAGCAGCGCATGAAGCACATAAAGGTCCTTGCCTTCGATACGGGCGGCACGGTGCTCGACTGGCATACCGGTTTGACCGAGGCGATGGCGTCATGGGCCGCCGCGCACCGCGTCGAGCGCGACTGGCATGCGCTGGCGAACGACATCGATGACGTGCACCGCGACGTTAGACGAATTGTTCGACGAGAAGGTCGGTGCCGAGGAACGGCGGGCGATCGCAGAGCGCTGGCACCAGCTCGATGCGTGGCCGGATTTCGTGGCCGCGCTGCGCCGGTTGCGGCGGCGCCGCATCTGCGTCTCGTTCACGATCCTCAGCCTGTCGCTGATCGTCGACGTGTCTCGGCGCAATGGCATCAATTGGGATGCCGTGATCCCGTGCGCGATGCTGCGCGTCTACAAGCCGCTCCCCGATGCCTATCGGCGCGCCGCTGCGTTTCTTGCCGTGGAGCCGCACGATATCCTGATGGTGGCGTGCCACAATTTCGACCTCGATGCGGCCCGCGGCGTCGGTTATCGCACCGCCTTTGTGCGCCGACCCGACGAGTGGGGACCCGCCGGCCCGCCCGATCCCATACCCAGCCCCGCGACCGACATTGTGGTCGATGGGTTTGCGGAACTCGCCGACCACTTCGGCGCCTGAAATCCCCGGCAGCAAGTCACCCCTGATCGATCACGCCGTGGTCATGGTGACCTTCATGTCGGCTTCGCAGGTAATCGGCGGGCGGTATCCCAGGCCCGAGATGCAGTCGCACCGGGTTATACCAACCCTAGATGTAGCTAAAGCAGGCCATCTTCGCCTCGGCCTGAGATGCGAACCGGCGACGGCTGAGCAGCTCGGCCTCGAGGGTGGAGAAGAAGCTCTCGGCCATGGCGTTGTCGCAGGCGTCGCCGACCGACCCCATCGATGGTCGAACGCCTGCCGCGGCAGCCCGCTTGCCAAATGCCACCGAGGTATGCTGGCTGCCCTGGTCGCTGTGGTGGATGACGTCCCTGAGCCGCCGTTGGCCAACCGCCATCTCCATCGCGTCCAGCACCAGTTCGGCGCGCAGGTGGTTCGCCACCGTCTTGATCCGCTTGCAGCAAGGCCGCGTCGGCCGTGGCGTGGGCGGAGGGTGGCCGTTGCCGCCACGTGCAATAGCCCGCCTTGGACACGCCGAGCGCGCGTGCCATTGCGGCGATCGGGAAAGAGGCCTGGTTCGCGCTCATGAACCGGAAGAGCCCGACGGCAGCGTGCCGGTCTCCCGAGCCAACCAGGCCGCGGCTTTTGACAGAATATCGCGCTCCAGTCGCAACTGCTTGTTCTCGCGCCGAAGCCTGGTCAACTCATCACGCTCGGCCGCGGTCAGGGAGCCACCTCCTCCCGGCGGCCCTCGTTTCGCTCAGCCTGGGAGACCCACGCGCGAAGCGAGTGGCCGCTCGGCGTGCGAGGGCAAGGCGCCGGCGGCCTAGGCGACCAGGCCCGATTGGCAATGCCGGCGAGATGGCCGCGTGAGATTGCATCGCTTCGCTCGCAATGACAGTGACGAGATTACGATGAATTGCGTCATCGGAGAAATCGCATGCCGCTATCGGGAATTCGCGTGGTCGATCTGACCCGCATCCTCGCCGGGCCGTTCTGCTCGATGATTTTGGGCGATCTGGGGGCCGAGGTGGTCAAGATCGAAACCCCGGGCATCGGCGACCCGGTGCGCCAGCAGGGGGCGATCCGCGACGGGCTCAGCTGGTATTTCGCCGCGTTCAACCGCAACAAGCGTTCCCTGACCCTCAACCTGCGCAGCGCCGAAGGCCGTGCGGCGCTCGACAGGCTGATCGCGAGGAGCGACGTGCTGGTCGAGAATTTCCGGCCCGGCGTGCTCGCCGCGATGGGCCTTGACCAGGCGCGGCTCGACGCGCTCAACCCCGGCCTCGTCACCTGCAGCATCACCGGCTTTGGTTCGAGTGGCCCCTATCGCGACCGACCGTCGTTCGATTTCGTCGCCCAGGCGATGAGCGGATTCATGAGCGTTACCGGCGAGCCCGAAGGCGCGCCCATGCGGGCCGGGCCGCCGATCGCCGATCTGGTGGCCGGCCTCCAGGAGGCGCTCGGGGTGTGCGCCGCCCTGGCGCGCCGCGGCCGCACCGGGCGCGGCGACACGGTCGGCACCAGCCTCAACAACGCAATGGTCAGCATGCTGGGGTTTCTCGCCGCGAACTACCTGGCGACCGGCACCGCGCCAGCGCGCAGCGGCAACGACCATGCCATCGTCTCGCCCTACGGCGTGTTCCGCACTGCGGACGGCGAGATCGCGATCGCTCCCAGCCAGGAGCAATCCTATCAGCGGCTGATCGATGCGCTCGACGCTCCCGAATTGCGCGACAACCCGCTGTTCCGCAGCAACGATCTGCGCGTCGCGAACCGGGCGTCGATCAACGCCGCGATCGAGGGCCGGCTCAAAGGCGGCGCCAGCGACTATTGGATCGCCAAGCTCAACGCCGCCGGCGTGCCCTGCGACCGGGTCAAGACCTTGCCCGAGGTTTTCGCCGATCCGCAGGTGAGCGAGCAGGAGATGGTGCTCGCCATCGAGCATCCCGGCCACGGCGAGGTCAGGATGTTGGGCTTCCCGATCAAATTCAGGGAAGCGCCGTGCCGCCTCTACCGCCCGGCCCCCGATCTCGGCGCCGACAGCGAGGCGGTGCTCGATGAGCTCGGCTATTCGCCCGAGGACATCGCCCGCCTGCGCGCGGGCGGGGCGGTTTGAGCTAGGCGGCGACCTCGTCGGTCACAACCCTGAAACCGGCAAGGGTCGTCGGGCCAAAGCTGTTGCTGAGCGCGACGTCGGCGGCGTCACGGCCGCGGCCGATCAAAATACGGCCGATCCGCGGCTGATTGTGGCGCGCGTCGAAAGTGTACCAGCGTCCGCCGAGATAAGCCTCGAACCAGGCGCTGAAATCCATCGGCGCCGGGTCCGGCGGCACCCCGATATCGCCCAGATATCCGGTGCAATACCGCGCCGGAATGTTCATGCAGCGGCAGAACGTCACGGCCAGATGGGCAAAGTCGCGGCACACGCCGCGCCGCTCGGCAAAGACGCCGGCCGCCGTCTTGGTCGGGTTGGCGTGCTGATAGCCGAACGTCACGTGATCGTGCACGAAGTCGCAGATCGCCTGCACCCGCGCCCAGCCCGGCGGGGTAGCGCCGAACAGCGACCAGGCGGTGTCGGACAGCACATCGGTCTCGCAATAGCGGCTGCCGAGCAGAAACACCAGGCTGTCGGGCGGCAGATCGGCGATCGCGCACTGGCCGGCCGCCGGGGCGACGGGATCGGGCTCGCCGCTATCGCGCACCATTGCCTCGGTCGACAAGACGAGCCGTCCGGCCGGCGCTTCAATTCGGCTGCAGAAATTGCCGAAGCCGTCGCGATACTCGTCGATCGGGATGTCGGGGGCGGTCACGATCGGGTCCGGCGACGCCAGGTCGCCGGCGCGCGACGGGTGCACCCGCAGCATCAGCAGCATGGGCGTGGGCCGCGGCAGGTCGTAAGTCACCTCGTAGCCGATACGGATTTTCATCACCGCGAAATCCCCGCAATCCGGGCGCGTCGCCCCGGCAGAGGCAAACACCTGCAAGCGGCGTTCGTCGCCGGCGGCTCGCCGCCCCTGAGCGCGCTCGAAGAAGTCAGGGATCGCTATTGCAAAGGCTGTGCCTGCGGCCGGTCAGAGCCCAGGCCCCCGGCTCCGGTCGCGAGGCAGCCGAACCTCGTGAGCAGCCTAGATCCGCGTCGAGAGCCAAATCGCCAGGCGCGAGCCGGATTTGATCACGGCGCTGATCAACGCATAGCCCGGCGTCTCAAGCGCGCCCATCGCCAGCGCCTGGTCGCGGTGCGCCAGTTCCTCGGCGCGGAAGGCGAGGATCGTTTCCCTCAGCGCCGGATCGAGTTCGGCGAGGCGGTCGGCCTGATCGCCGTAGTGCTCGTCGATGACCTCCTCGACCGCGACGGTGCAGGCCATCGCCGCGCGCTCGCCGAGCAGTGCGGTTGCGGCGCCCAGCGCATAGCCGGCGAGCGACCACAGCGGCTGCAGCAAGGTCGGCCGCACCCGTCGCTCACGCAGCAGGATCTCGAACGTGGCGAGATGGCGCTCCTCGGCCTCGGCCATCCGGCGGATCTCGCCTGCCGCCCGCCCGCGCCCGAGCACCGCGCGCTGGCCCTCGTAGATGCGGGTGGCGCCAAACTCGCCAGCGTGATCGACGCGCAAGATGCGCTCGATCTCGGCCGCCGATGCCCGATCGCCGGGCAGCCGATGCCGGGCGCCGCCGCTCATGCCATCCTCCGGCCAATGCGAGCGCGCCTCCTGCCGCTCAGCAGCAGAAACGCGGCGAAGCAGACGCCGGCCATGGCCAGCGAGGCGATCAGGTTCCAGCCGGCGAGCGAGATCCCCCACAGCGACCAGGCCGGCTCGTCGCAACGCACCGGCTGCTGGTGCAACAGCTGCGCCTTCAGCGCGGCGATGGTCGTAGCCGCGCCCTCCGGAGCGGCGCAGGCGCTGGGCCCGGCGAACCAGTGCCGCTCGACGCCGACATGGTAGAAGGCGAGCGCGCTGCCGACGGCGAAAACCAGGCCCAGCAACAGGGCCACCCAGGGCAGCGCCGGCCGGCTGCCGACCATGCTCGCGACAAAGGCGATCACGATCGCCACCGCCCAGGGCCAGCGTTCGGTCAGGCACAGCTCGCAGGGCGCCAACCCGCCCCAATATTGCGACAGCAAGGCGGCCCCGAGCACCGCCGCGCTGGCGACGAGAACAAAGATCGGAAACGCGCGGGCCATTGCTCTCATCCGGCATCCTCGCCGCTGGCGATGTCGATCCCGTCGTAAAGCTCGGCCATCGCGACCGCAAGACCCACCGAGGCGAGGCGGAGCACGGCGTCGCCGCCGCGCGCCAGCGCGGTGATCCAGCGCTCTCCGTCGCGCCTCAGCACCTCGGCATAGAGGCTTTCGGAATCGATCAGCAGGATCTCCTCGACCGAGTCGATATTGCGGTAAATCGGCACCTTGGTCAGCCGATCGTGCCGCTCGGTCCCCGGCGACAGGATCTCGACGATCAGGAGCGGGTCTCGACCGTTGTTCGCCCCTTTCATAAGGGCACAGCTGACCGCGATGTCCGCCACGTAAAAGTTGTCGTCTCGGTCGGGCCGGGTAATCCCGGCCTCGATTTGCGCTCGCAAGGCCGCCGCGGGCGCAAGCCGGCATCGATGATCCCCGCGAGCCGAGCGCATAGAATGCCGTGAGCCCGCGCCGGCGGCGCCATCGCCAGCGGAAAACCGCCGACAAGCTCGTAGCGCGTGTCGCTGCCGTCCTCCCAGCGCAGGAATTCGGCCAAATTCATCGGCCTGATCGCCAGCTCGCTCATCGCCGCCCTCGTCTCGACTGCGCCGCCAATATAGCGATCTTCGGCCGGAACGCCGGGCTATTCGGCGGCGGCGAGCCCCGACGGCCCGACCGGATCGAGAAACCCGCCCGATTGGCGGCGCCACAGCCGGGCATAGGTGCTGTTGGCGGCAAGCAGCGAGGAATGAGTCCCCTCCTCGACGATCTGCCCCTTGTCCAGCACCACCAGCCGGTCGAGCCGCGCGATCGTCGACAACCGATGGGCGATGGCGATGACCGTGCGCCCGCGCATCAGGCTTTCCAGCTGCTCCTGGATCGCCGCTTCGACTTCCAAATCGAGCGAGGAGGTGGCCTCGTCGAGGACCAGGATCGGGGCATCCTTCAGGATCACGCGGGCGAGCGCGACGCGCTGGCGCTGGCCGCCCGACAGCTTGACCCCGCGCTCGCCGACATGCGCGTCAAAACCGCGGCGGCCGTTCCAATCCTCCACTCTCTCGATGAATTCGATCGCATGCGCCTGCGCCGCGGCGCGCCGCACCTCCCACTCGCTCGCCTGCGGCCGGCCATAGCGGATGTTGTCGCGGATCGAGCGGTGCAATAAAGAAGTGTCCTGGGTCACCATCGCGATGTGGGCGCGCAGGCTTTCCTGGGTGACATCGGCGATATTTTGCCCGTCGATCAGGATGCGGCCGCTTTCGAGGTCGTAAAAGCGCAGCAACAGGTTGACGAGCGTTGATTTACCCGCGCCCGACGGGCCGACCAGCCCGACCCGCTCGCCGGGCGCGATCGTCAGGTCGATCCCGTGCAATACGCCGCGCGCGGTCCCATAGCCGAACTGCACATCCTCGAAACGCACATGCCCGCGGTCGATCCGCAGCGGCGCCGCGTCGGCCCGGTCCGGCATCTGGCGCGGCACCGCGATCGAGCGCATGCCGTCCTGCACGACGCCGATATTTTCGAAGATCGTCGTCACATTCTGCGCCACAAAACCGGCGATGTTGGCGATCTGCCAGGTCAGCGGCAATGACATCGCCACGGTGCCGATGGCGATCCGGCCGTCGCTCCACAGCCAGATTGCGACCGCCCCGGTGCCGACCACCATCGCGGCGTTGAGCGCCGCGAGCAGCACGCCGACGAGCGTCGTCAAGCGCAGCTGCGCGCGGAACGCCTCGGTCTGCTCGTCGACCGCCTCGCGGACGAACGCGTCCTCATCGCGCGGCCGGGCAAAGAGCTTGACCGTCAGGATGTTGGTATAGCTGTCGACAACCCGGCCGACCAGGGTCGAGCGCGTCTCCGAAGAGCGCCGCGAGCGGATGCGCAGGCGGGGCACGAAAAAGCGCAGCAGGACCGCATATCCGGCGAACCACAGCAGCACCGGCGCCGCCAGCCGGATGTCGCTGCGGCCCATCAGGATCATCGCCCCGCTGCCGTAGACCAGGATGTACCAGACCGCATTGGTGGCCGACACGACGCTTTCGCGCAATGCCGGGCCAGCCTGCATGACCCGGTTGGCGATACGGCCGGCGAAATCGTTCTGAAAAAAGGTCCAGCTCTGCCGCACCACGTGCCAGTGGCTTTGCCAGCGCACCATGTTGGAAAGGCCGGCGGCGATCGCCTGGTTGGTGATCAGGTTCTGCAGCAGCAGCGCCGATGGCCGGGCGACGAGCAGCACCGCGGCCATGCCGATCAACTGCGGCCACCAGGTATGGAACGCCTGTTCCGGGCGGTTGTGCGAGACCACGGTCACGACACGGCCGATGAACACCGGGATCAGGGTGTCGAGCACCGCGACCGCAGAGCCGGCGGCGAACAGAGCCAGGACGAGACCGCGCGCCTGCCGGGCATGATGCCAGTAGAATGCGGCGAGGCCTGCGGGCGGCGGCGCCTCCGGCGACAGCGCCGTCGGCTCGAGCAGACTTTCAAAGAACCGGAACACACGCATGATCTGGGCTCTATCGCGGGACCTTTGTGGAGCGAACAAAATCGGGCCGGCCGAAGCGGGTGGCCCACTGCCCAGCAAACGGGCAGCCTAGCACATCCTACGCCGCCGGACCGAACAAGATCCCAATCCCCGCCCTGCCTGCCGGTCATGGCTGCCGGTCATGGCTGGGGATCATGGCTGGCGGTCGCGGTGATCGCCGAATCCTGGCGGCGGCCCTCGCCAATGCGGGAGTCAAACCGGGTTGTCGGCCTCGGGTTGATTCGCGCTATCCTGGGTCGGCATAAGAACCGTAATCACGCTGCGAATCGACGTCCGGCCAGAGAGACCGTGAAGGGCCGAACCTGATCGATCAGAAATGATAGGCGCCATGGCTAAGTTACAGCTTTTTGTTGACGGTTGCTCTGCGGTGGAGATCCGTGGCTGGATCGACGACGGCGGCCCGGTCGAGGCGATCGACATCGAGGTCAATCAGGCCTGGGTCTGTACCCTGTCGCCGACGATGTATCGCGCCGATCTCGAGCAGGCCGGCATCGGCGATGGTCGGCGCGCCTTCGCCTTTCCGCTGACCGGCCGTTTGCGCCCGGGCAACAACCTCGTCGTCGTCAAGCGCGGCGACAAAACCCTCTGGCAAAAACCAGACGTATTGCTGCTCACCGTCGATCATCCGCAGGCGCACGCGATGTCGCAACAGCGCTGGCGCGGCGAGGAGCCCGCCGCGAGCCTGACTTGGGGGCGGCTGATGACCGGCGACACGCTGTGGGATTTCTACCAGAAGATGCGAACCTTCGCGGCCAACGATCGAATCCTCGAAATCGGGCCGGGATACGGCCGGCTCCTCAAAACCGCAATCGAGCGGAACATCCCGTTTTCCTCCTATACCGGCCTCGAACTCTCGGCGGCCAGGGTCGCGCAGCTGCGCACTGAGTTCAACTTCGGCGCCGTTCGATTCGTTGACGGCGACATCGACAGCTGGATCGGCGACCAGCCCTTCGATGTGGTCATCTGCTCGAGCACCTTCGAGCACCTGCACCCCGATTGCAAACGCGCCCTCAGAAATATCCGTGAGCAACTGGCGGCAGATGGTTCAGTATTCATCGATTTCATTCGCGCCGAGGCGTCGGCGGTTTCCTTTGAGGAAACTGGCACTTACGTGAAAATATATTCGCAAGATGAGCTACGAGATGTTTTCGAGGAATGCGGCTACGCCATCCGGGCAATCGAGGCCTGCACTCTAGGACAAGACGCCCACGGCCAGCCGGTAAATCGCTTCGTGGTCATGGCGGCGCGCGGCGGCCAGAGAGGAGCAAACACACGCTTGATCTTGATGACAAAGAAAATCTTTTTAGCAGGCTGTTGAAGAAGTCACTCGCGTTCGGCGACGAAGCCCGAAGTCGTCGCCTTTGTGGATGAAGATATGGCCGACGAGGCGGCTGGCGGCGCCCAAGGTGGGCTAGAGTGCGCAATGGGAGACAATCCCCTAAGTGGAAATACATTGAAGACCGTCTTTTTGTGGTGGCAAAATCAACGGTTGCCGCCACGGGATTTGGGTATGTCGACTATGACGCGCAAGCCAAAACCGCCTTTGGCAAACAGGCCCGGTACGGCATCAGCCTCAGCCGGCCGCATTGGACCTTGAAGGTGGTAGAGGAGGACTACGCAGTGCGAATGCTTGGTTATGCTGAGCGGGCCTTGGACGACCATCAGGATGTCCTGATTGTCGGAAAGCCCGGGATCAACGATTGACAAATCAGATTTGGCGCCTGGCGCTGGGTCCAGCCAAACTGCATGGATCGAGCATCTTCGGCACCTGCCAACAGTAGTATAATCCGGCAAGGCTAGGTGGACGTTTTGGGGAATGCGGCGTTTCGGAGGAATGCGATTGCGCCAATCGGTTTCCAGATCTCTCAATGAAATTGTCGATCAACGAATCAGTCGGCGGATTAACTCATCACGATTATTCGATGTCGATGACTATCGGCGATTGCACGTCGATTTGCAGGCGCACGGGCGCAGCGAGCTTTACGACCATTATGTAGACTGGGGTCTCACCGAGCAGCGCCAGCCCTTCACCCCAAGCACGATCGCCCGCGTCCTCGGCGAGGTGGATCGCGACTATGCGAGCCACGCCGAAAAGTTTCTGGCGCGGTTCGAGGCCGGCCAGACCGACACCGCCAAGCGCGATCGATTCCGCCAGACCGAACTCATCGGCGTGATTCGCCACTCGATGACCAACCATTTCATGCAGCCGATCGCGGAGACTATCGCCTACGCGCTGCGCCGCGCCGGCGCCCGCTGCATGCTCCTAACCGAGCTCGACCCCTATCCCGAGGCGATCACCTGCCCGATCGTGATCGCACCGCACGAGTTCTTCATCTTTCCGGCGCCGGACTACTATCGGTCGGCCGAATTCCTGGCGAGATACATTGCCTTCAATACCGAGCAGCTGCCATCGCCGTGGTTTCGCGCCGGGTTGGCCTCCCTCTACGCGGCCCGCGCGGCGCTCGACATCAATTTCCAGTCGGCGACGGTGCTGTCCTCGGCGATGCCCGCTGAATATTTCCTGCCGCCGTTCAACAGCGAGCTGCGCGACTGGTATCTTTCGAAAATGGATCGCGACCACCCGCTGTTTCGCTGGCTCGACAGCGACATCCGCCGGCGTTTCGGCATCGCCACCCCGCTCGCCGAACGGCCGCTCGATCTGTTTTTTGCCGGCTACAAGACCCCGGAGCGGACCAATTTCTTGGTCCGGTCGGCGAGCTATCTGGCGCAGAAGAATTGCTTCCTGGCCTATTCGGACATCCCGCCCAGGACCCGCCAGCTAGACAGCTCCACCGCGAGCCTGTTTCCGAACTACCTCGGGTTGGCGGCCCAGACCAAGATCGTCTTGGCCCTGCACCGCTATCCGGTCGGGTATTTCGAATGGGAGCGAATCGTCGCCCAAGGCTTTGCCAACGGCGCGCTGGTGATCGCCTCGCGCTGCCTGCGTTCGCCGTTCTTCGCCCCCGGGGTCCACTACCTCGAAATGCCGATGCGAAATCTCGACAAGCTGGTCAAATGGGTTCTGGACACCAGTTCGGGTGCGGAGCGGGCGCAGGCGGCGGCCGATGCGGCGCGAAATGTGCTCGATACAATGCTGACGCCCGAGCGGGCCGGCCGGTTTCTGCTGTCCTTTCTCGCCGATCTCGACGAGGGGTCGAGATGAGCTTCCCGACCCTCGCTGATGCGGTGTTCGAGGGCGGCGGCGGCGCCCAGCCTGGGGTCGGCGTCACGATTATCGTCACCCTTTATAATTATGCCCGCTACATCGAGGCGGCGCTCGACAGCGCCTTCGACCAGACCCACCGCAATCTCGAACTGGTGGTGGTCAACGACTGCTCCTCGGACGGTTCGGAGGCGGTGGCGCTAGCCTGGCTGAAACAGCATGGCAGCCGCTTCACCCGCGCCGTGCTGCTCACCAATGCCGACAATTACGGCTTGAGCATTTCACGCAATATTGCGTTTTCCACGGCGTCTAATGAATATATCTTTGTTCTGGACGCCGACAACATGCTCTATCCTCCCGCCGCGGCAAAGCTGCTGGCCGCCTGCATCAATTCGGGAGCACAAGCGGCCTACAGCCAGATCGAGCTGTTCGACGAAAAAGCCGATATCGGCGCCGCCTATACCTGGAACCCGGAGCATCTTGCCGGCGGCAATTACATCGACGCGATGGCCTTGATCCGCAAAAGCGCATGGTCGGCGGTCGGCGGCTACCATCCGTTCGAAAGCGGCGGCTGGGAGGATTACGACCTGTGGTGCAAATTCGTCGAACACGGTTTTGAAGGCGTGTTTGTTCCGCAGATCCTGTGCCGCTACCGGGTGCACAACACCTCGATGCTGCGACTGGAGACCAATATCAATGTCGGCAAGGTGATCACCGAACTGGTCGTGCGTCACCCCTGGCTCACCTTGCGTTAGGCCGTCGGCTGGCGCCGCCTCGGTACGGCCGGCCCCGCGGCCGACCGGCAGCGATTGCGGAGATGATTCGAATGGACGAACGCTATACCACCGAGATGGGGGGACCTACCCTCTATGAGCATTGGCACCGCTACGCTCATGCCGCCGCCTGGACCGCCGGCAAGCGCGTTCTCGACGCGGCCAGCGGCAGCGGCTACGGGTCGGCCTTTCTGGCTGGCGGCGCCGGCTCGGTTTTCGGCATCGAACTCGACCACGACGCCGTCGAGCACGCCTCGCTCGCCTATAAGCACATCAAGAACTTGACCTTCTCGCAAGGCGACGTGACCAGGCTGCCGTTCCCCGATCGGTGCTTCGACGTCGTCACCTCATTTGAAACCCTGGAGCATATTCGCGATCCCGAAGCGGCGCTGATCGAGTTCAAGCGAGTATTGACCCCGCAGGGGCTGCTTATCGCCTCGACCCCGGATCGCCTGATCTACACGGACAAGCTCGGCCAGCGGAACAAGTATCATGTCTGTGAACTGAGCCGCCCCGAATTTGAAAGGATTTGCGCCAGGCACTTCGCCAATCACGCGATTGTCGGGCAGAAACTTTACTATGTGTCGCTGATCGCACCCGACGACAGCCAACTATTGGGCCGGCAAAAACAGCTCGCCTGCTTTTCCCGGACCGATGGTGCGCCGGTCCATTTGCTGCAGCCGATCGAGGAGGCCGTCTATATGATCGCCTTCTGCTCGAACGGTCGTCTTGACCTTGACCAGCCGAAGGCCTCGATCTTTGTCGACAACGACCGCTCGGTGCAGGGCGAGCGCGACCTCTTGATCGGCTGGTCCCAATCGATCAAGCGCAAACTCGATCGGCTGACCGAAGAAAAGCAGCAATGGTCGAACGAACAGGATTTGCGCGAGCGCCTCGCCGCGGTCGAGCAGGGCGCGGCGCCCGACCCTTTAGCCAAGATAGCCGACGCGCTCGATGCCCGGCTCGGGCCGATCATGACCGATCTCGAGGCGATGCGGACGAGCCACGCCACCGCGGCGCTCGACCTCGCCGAACGTTTCAATTCATGGTTCAGAACGATCGGCCGGGATCTCGAAGATTTACGCTCTGCGGTCGATCGCGATCGACGCGATTCGCAGATCGCGACCACCGAGATCAGACGACGGCTGACCGATGAAATCGAGCAGGCAGAGGCCCGTGAAACCCTATTGAGGCATCGCCTCGACGCGGTGATCGCCTCGCGCTCGTGGGGCGGATCACCGGCCCGATGCGAGCCGCCGGACAGCTGCTCAAGGACGGGCTCGCCGTGGTCCGCCGGCGCGCCTGACCTCAGGCTCGGATCATCTGCCGAAGCAGCGGCCAGGGCGCTCACGCCGCCGTCGCGCAGCACCCGGTCGCGGTAGCGCTCGACTTCGAGCGGCAACCCGGCGGACGGGCGTCCGGCGGCGATCCACCCGTCAAGATTGCCCGGTCCCCAATTGTAGGCGGCGACCGCGTCCGGCCAGTCGCCGTAGCGGCGGTAGAGCTGCGCCAGATAGGCCCGCCCGAGCAGCCGGTTCTGGGTCAGGTCGAACCGGTCGCCGCCGCCCGCATCGGTCGCCGCCGCCAGCGACACCTGCATCGGTCCCTGCGGTCCGCGGAATTCCGAGCGCCACATCGACGGATCGGCGCCATGGCTCGATTCGGCCCCGTCGACGGCAAACGCGACACGATCGAGAGCGGCGCCATTCGCCGGCGCGAACAGATCGAGCCCGGCGCTCTCAGTCGCCGCCAACCCGGCGCTATCGGGCCACGACGTCGCCGGGCCGCGCAGCACCGTGACCGGCCGCTCCAGCGGGTTAGCAAAGCTGACGGTTTCGCTGCTGCCGGCGGCGGCGCGCCGTATCGCCGGGAAAACCGCCGCCGCTGCGGTCATCGCGCCGCGGCGCGAAATGCCATGAGCCCCGGGCGACCTTGCCTTGCCGTCGCCGCGCACGATCCTCACCGGCGGCAGCCGGGGGTCGGCAAAGGTGACGATCTGCGCATTCTGCGAATTGCTGCCGATCAGCGCCCGGACCCGCGCCGCGACCGTTGTCGGCTTTGTGATCGAGCCGGCCGGCGCTGCGGCCGACGACCCTGCAAGGATCGGCCATGCCGCTACTGCCGCGATCATGAGGAGCATATTGCGACGCCTCATAGGCGAAGTGGTGCAGGATCGCCGCCCCTCATGTCAAGCGCCTCGGGTCGCCCCCAGGGCCGCCCCTAGAATCGCCACGGGGTCGGCCCCGCGGGATCGGCCCTTGTCAGCGATTCGGCCGGTCGGCTAGCATCGGCCGCATCCGATCTCTCTCCCGAAAATCCGAGGACCATATGCGATGCCAAAGATCCTGATCGTGCACGGCGCCGGCATGAACATGCGCGGCAAGGTCCAGACCGAGATCTTCGGGCCGATGACCCTGCCTGAATACGACGAGCGGATTCGCGGCTATGCCGCCGAACTCGGCCTCGAGATCGAGATCTTTCATTCCAATGTCGAAGGCGAAATCGTCAACAAGCTCTATGAGGCCAACGACAAGGGCTTCGACGCGGCCCTGTTCAACCCGGCGGCGTTCGGCAGCGGCTATCCGACATTGGTCGCAGCGATCTCGCAGGTAAAGTTTCCGACGATCGAAATCCATATCTCGAACCCGATCCGGCGCGGACCGGCCTCGCAGACGGCGGGGGTCAGCCAGGGCATCGTCGCCGGGTTCGGGGTCGCCGGCTACTATCTGGCGTTGCGCGGCGTGCGCGACCTGCTCGCGGCGAAGAAATGATCCGCGCCGCGATTGTCGGGCTCGGCCGCTGGGGCCGCACCCTGGTCGGCGCGATCGAGGGCCGGAGCATCGAATTCAAATTCACCGCCGGCCACAGCCGCACCCGTGCTTCAGCCGAGCCGTTCTGCCGCGAGCACGACATCGCCTATTGCGACGAGCTCGACCGCATCCTCGCCGATCCGGCGATCGACGCGGTCGTGTTCGCCACCCCGCACAGCCAGCACGGGGCGCAGGTTGAGCGCGCCGCCGCGGCCGGCAAGCATGTGTTGATGGAAAAGCCGTTCACCCTCGATGTGGCGAGCGCCGAAAAGGCTCTGGCGGCGGTGGCGCGGGCCCGGGTCACCCTGGGGGTGGCCTATCCGCGACGCTTTCATCCGGCGATGATCGAGCTGAAGGCGCGGCTCGACGACGGCCGCCTCGGGTTGCCCACCCATAGCGAGAGCGCGCAGGCCTCGCCGGCCGGGCATTTCATGCCGCAGGGCTACTACTGGCGCGCCGACCCGCAGGAGGCGCCGGCGGGTGCCATGACCGCGACCGGGGTGCATAATCTCGACGCGCTGATCTACCTCTTCGGCCGGATCGACGAGGTCTATTGCAAAAGCCTGCGCCGCCTCGTGCCGACCCTCGAGGACACGACGAGCGTCTTGATCGGCATGGAAAACGGCATGTCGGCGAGCCTCTATTGCTCGCTGGTTACAGCGCCGACCTACCGCTTTGCGGTCTACGGCACCAAGGGTGCGGTCGAGCTTTCCGGCCAGAACCTCGATTTCCGCTTCTCCGCGGTCCCGGCCGAGCCGCCCGCCGGGCGCCACCGCGCCTCGCCGCCCGAACTCATTGAATACAAGGGCTTCAACGCGCTCGCCGCCGAATTGGAGGGCTTCGCCGCGGCGATCGAAGGCCGCCGCCCGTACCCGATCACCGCCGACGAAATCCGGCACGGCGTCGCCGCCTTCGAGGCGATCGTGCGCTCGGCCGCCACCGGCCAGCCAGTCAAGGTAGCGCGGGATTGATGGATCCGAATATTCGCGAAAATCCCCTCTCCCCCTCAAGGCTCATGTTCAGCGGGGGAAGGTAATGCCTTCGCCAAGCCGACAGAATTTCTTCGTGGATCGCGTAGACGCTTTTGTCTTTGCAAGAACCGTTCAACGACAACAGGAATGCGTGAGAGAGTATGTTCCAATACGCCCTTACTCCGAATACGCGTAGTGATTTTATGCGGTCAGAAATCTCGAATTGCATTTCCTCGGGATTCGGATCAAAGGCTTATGCCGTTATTTCCGGGGAGACCAACATTTGGTAGGTGAAGGGGGTGTGGCCGGCGGCGATGGCGAGTAGCGAACGGAAGGCGGCGTGCCGGGTTTGGCGGCGGTTGAATCGGAAGACGAATTCGTCGAGGTAGGATTGGAGATGGCGGCGACGCAGGCCGTGATAGACGCCCAAAGCCCAGACCTTGAGGTTGGAGAAGATGCGGTGCACCCAAGGCAGGACGACATGGGCGGCCATCTTGCCGATGACGTGAGGATCGTGGCCGACGCCGGGCGCGCCGGGATAGGCGGACCATCCGTCGGTCCTGGCGGTGGTTCCCGGGGCGAGGTTGTCGGCGATAAAGGGATGCAGGCTGGCGGCCGAGTAGTCGGGCACCTCGGCGAGCCGGACGCGGCCCGGACCGGCGCCGCCATCCTCGACCTCGACGGCGCCGACGACCAGCATCTTGCCCTGGTGGCTGCGTCCGCCGCCGCCGGTCACAGGATCGTTCTTGCTGCGGCAGGCGATCTCGGTTTCATCGACCTCGACCAGACCGGCGAGCGGGCTGCGGTCAGGCGCCACCATGCTGCGGCGCAGCTTGGCGCAGATCAGCCAGGCCGTCTTGTAGGAGCCGAGGGCGAGCTGACGTTGCAGTTGCCAGGCCGAGATGCCGTTGGAGTGGGTGGCCATCAGATAGGCCGCCCAGAACCAGATGGTCAGCGACAGTTTGGAGTGGTGCATGATGGTGCCGGCGGTCACCGAGGTCTGCTTGCCGCAGGCGGCGCATTCCCAGGTCCACGGCTTGGTCTGCAGTTCCCAGGCCTTGGCCTTGCCGCAGGCGCGACAGACGAAGCCCTCGGGCCAGCGTGCCGCGAACAGGTATCTGACGCAGGCGGCCTGATCCGGGAAGCGCTGCTGGAACTCCATCAGGGAGCGGGGAAAATCGGTCATGCCGGCCTCGCGAGAGCAGATGTTCGATGTTTGTTCCTAACACCGATCCGCCCGCTCCACCACAACTAATTGATCCACCGGACGCAGAGGGATAAGCCTTTCGGATCAATGACATATATGCTGCCAGGGAAGTTGATAAATCTGTTCCTGAACCACTCAAGAGAAACATAGTCGTCGTATTGGTTGCTGACTTTGGCGAACCTATAGCCGATTATCGCGATGAAATCCGGCGAGAACGCACCGGTCATTTGGAGCCGTCTCTTCAAGCCTTCATCCTCATGGTGCTCTGGAACGCACAAAATCAGGTCGTCCGCCGGAAGGTGAGAATTAAATTCGCGGATTGCCGGCATGATGCTTTCTGCGCTCGGCGAGCCATACCACGGATTAACAATGGCGTGGGCGTTTATGACCCGATGTTGTTTACCACATTGGTCCCCGACTAATCCGTCGAGATTATAGTTGAGGATTAGTGACCGATGGAAACGGCTAAACACGCGGTAATTATTAGTAGCATGGCCGCTAAAACGAAATTTCGCCATCTCAATCAATATACGGACGCGGGCCGCATTATCAGGTAGCCGTTGCAGAACAGCTTCGATCGGATAGGGCTCGGTGCCGGGCCTAATCTCCCGGCCCGTGAGTTCAAACGTCGAAATCCCCAGAGCAGGTTCAATGATCCGCCGGCCTAGTAGCGAATGAGCCGGAATTCCGGGAGAAAACCCGCTGAAACTGCGCAGCCAATCGAGCGCCGCGATCCGAAACAGCTTACCGCCGATTGGAACCAATCCCGCTGAAGCCCCGGCGCCGAGAAGATATAATCCGCGTCGTGACCGAAAGTGGTGCAAGATCAACTCGTAGCTCGGCGCCTCCGAAAATCCGCCCATGCTCAGTTAGATAGGCGGGCGCAGGCCACGGCGCAGTCCGACGTGATCAGGACCTCACAGACCCGCGCTGCTAGGGAAAGGAACCTCGATGCCCGTCACCGTGCTCTACCCCGAAGACCGGCAGATCCCGGATCTCGCGCTAGAAACCGAGATCTTCGGCCCCGAGGTGCAGATCGTCCGCCGCACCAAAAAGGCGCTGGCCGAGCTCGACCCAGCAGATTGCGCCGAAATCGACGGGCTGATGATCATGCGCCACGCGGTCGGGGCGGCGGACATCGCGCGCTTTCCGCGGCTGCGGGCGATCGTGCGCATGGGGGTCGGCTACGACAAGATCGACCGGCCGGCGGCGGCGGCGCGCAACATTCTCGTCTGCAACGTGCCCGATTACGGCACGACCGAGGTCGCCGACCATGCGATGGCGTTGGTGCTGGCATTGCGCCGCGGCGTCGTGCTCTACCACGAGCGGCTGCGCGCGAACCCGCCCGCCCCTTGGGGCGTGGTCAAGAACGATTTGATCCGCCGCTTGGGCGTGCAGACCTTCGGCATCCTCGGGCTCGGCCGCATCGGCACCGCGGTCGCATTGCGCGCCCGCGCCTTCGGCTTTCGCGTCGTCTTCTACGATCCCTATCTGCCGAACGGCGCCGACCTCGCGCTCGGCATCGGCCGCGCCGCCACCCTCGAAGATCTGCTGCGCCAGACCGACACCCTCTCGGTACACGCGCCGCTGACCCCGGAAACTCGCCTGATGCTCGGTCACGAGCAGCTTTCGCTGCTGCGCCCGGGCGCGGTCGTGGTCAATGCCGCGCGCGGCCCGATCATCGACCCCGACGCGCTTCTGGCGTTGTTGCGCAGCGGGCACATCGCCGCCGCCGGGCTCGATGTGCTCCCTGTCGAGCCGCCGGTCGAGCCCTTTCCCGAGATCCTGCGCGCCTACCGCGAGCGCGAGCCCGGCCTCGAAGGCCGTCTCGTTATTACCCCGCACGCCGCCTGGTTCACCCCCGAATCGGAGCACGACACGCGGGTCAAATCGGCCGAGACGATGCGCGCGGCCCTCCTGACCAATCGCCCGCAGAACGTGATCGCGCCCGAGATGTATTAGCCAAACCCGAGGCTATTTCTTCGGCGCCGACAGGGTGACGCCCTGCCGCTTCATCCGCTCGACCACGCTCTTAGCCCCGGCGTCGCCGGCGGCCGCGAGCAGCGCGGTCTTGCCGGCCAGGGTTTGCAGCTGCTGGCGCAGCTTGATCGCCTGCTCCATGGTCGGCTGTTGCGCCCGCCGCAGATCCGCCAGCGCGCCGCCGTCATGGATCGCCTGACCGGTCTCGAACGCCATCAGCACGAACAGCGACACGACGACGAGGATCAGCGGCGGCGGCAGCCCGTCGTGATCGTGCCCTCCCCTCTGGCCGAGCGCCATCGTCATTTCCCCTGAGCAGGCAGCGGCGCGGTTGCCGGCGGCGGCGCCTGCTCGGCGGGCGCCCCTGTCTTGGGATTGATGGCAATCCCGTTCGCAGTCAACAAATCGCGCAGCTTGTCATCATTGGCGCTGGCCGCGGCTGCTGCGATCGCCTGAATCAGGGCATTGTCGATGCGGTTGAACTCGATGCTCTGGTTGATGAATTGCTGGCGCTGATTGACCTCGGCCTGGGCCGCGCGGTTTTGCTGCACCAGGTACAGATAGACGACGACCAGCACCAGGGTGATCCCCGACAACGCCAGAACCACCCGATAGACCCATCCGCCCGCCGACATCGATCCATCCCTGCGTCATCGCCGCCTGCCGGCGACAAAAAGTAGCATGGCGGAGCCGGGAAGCGGGCAGCCGATGCCGGCCGCGCCACGCCCGGTCGCCGCGGCGGTTTGCGCGCATTCAGCGGCCGCGGAAATGCCGATAGAACTCCATTACGTCCGGGCTTTGCTGGAAACCGAGAAGGACCCTCAGATCGGGACCTTTTTGACCGCGCAGCGGAATCGATTCCACGATGTGGTCGGTGACGCCAGCGCGAATTTGGTCGTGGTTGAAGACGATGCGATCGGTAAACGGCTTCTTGCTGATGATCGTTTGCCCGGGCCCGGTCACCGCGACGAAATAGGTCAGGTCGACGGCGTCGCCCTGCGCCGCCGGGCCGCGCTGCCCGACGACAATCACGTCCAGGCTCAT
This sequence comes from uncultured Alphaproteobacteria bacterium, assembly GCA_963814805.1. Taxonomy (GTDB): domain Bacteria; phylum Pseudomonadota; class Alphaproteobacteria; order ATCC43930; family CGMCC-115725; genus AP-15. The sequence continues at coordinate 31,974 of CAWFER010000008.1, forward strand.
GCGCACCGCGTCGCCGGTGTACTCGCATTTGCGGTCGACCTCGCTCAACAGCCCGTAAAACGCTACGTTTTCTGGGCGGCGCTGGGGCGACGGGCCGAACACCGCGGTGTTGGCGAGCGAGCGCAATATAATCGCGCTCGGACAGGGCACGGGCGGCTTCGACAGATGAGAGAACAAGCTGCAGCCGGAAAGGGCGAACAGAACGAACAGCCCGGCCGCCGGCGCGGCCCAGATCCGGCTCACAACCCGTTATGCGTACCGTCGCAGAACGGCTTTCCAGCGGTCTGCTTGCAGCCGCACAGCCAGACTTCTTCGCTGGCCGCGGCGGTAAACGGCACCGGGGTCAACCGGTGCCCTGATGCGAGCCGTCGCAGAATGGCTGGTTGCCGCTGCGCCCGCAGGCGCACCAGAAATATCGCTTGCCGGCTTCGACGGTGATGCCGTAGGGCTCTTTCTGCGCTGGTATCGGCTCGGCCATTGTTTCTCCCCCGCCAAGATCGACGCCCGAGACCCGCGCGCAGCGGCGGCGGTTCGACGGCGCCGGGACTGTATTCGAGCCTCGTCCGGTGTCAAGGCCGGGCCAATGCCGGGAGCGCTGGAACAGCCGATGGCCGTTTATACCGATGTCGCCGACGACGAGCTGAGGGCCTTTGTGGCGCTCTACGACATCGGCGAGGTGCTATCGTGCAAGGGCATCGCCGAAGGGGTCGAGAACTCGAATTTCCTGGTCGCGACCGAGCGCGGCAATTTCATCCTGACCCTCTACGAAAAGCGGGTCGCGCGCAACGACCTGCCCTTCTTCATCGCGCTAATGGATCATCTGGCGCATCGTCACGTCGCCTGCCCGACCCCGCTGCGTGGGCGCGACGGCATCGCTTTGCGCGAGCTGTGCGGCCGGCCGGCGGCAATGGTGACGTTTCTCGCCGGCATGTGGCCGCGCCGTATCCAGCCGTTCCACTGCGCCGGGCTCGGCCGGGCATTGGCGGCGTTGCACCGCGCCGGCGCCGATTTCCCAATGGCGCGCGCCGAACGATCTGTCGCTTTCGGGCTGGCGCCGTCTGTTCGAAGCCTGCCGCAGCCGCGCCGGCGAAGTGCAGCCGGGCCTCGCCGACGAGCTCGCCGACGAGCTCGAGTTTATCGAACAGGCCTGGCCGCGCGGGCTGCCGGTCGGGGTGATCCATGCCGATCTGTTTCCGGACAACGTGTTCTTCCGCGACCGCGAGATTTCCGGACTGATCGATTTCTATTTCGCCTGCACCGATTTTTTCGCCTATGACCTGGCGGTATGCCTCAATGCGTGGTGTTTCGAGGGTGATGGCAGCCTCAACGTGACCAAGGCGCGGCTGCTGCTCGACGGCTACCGAAGGGCGGGCCGGTTGACCCCCGAAGAACTCGCGGCGCTGCCGGCGCTGGCCCGCGGCAGCGCGCTGCGCTTTCTTTTGACCCGCCTGTTCGACTGGCTGAACCAGCCGCAGGGTGCGCTGGTGCGGCCCAAGGACCCGCTCGAGTTCTTGCGCAAATTGCGCTTTCACCGCACCGTCGCCAGCGCCCGCGATTACGGCCTCGATGCCTGACCCGAGCGGGCCTGACCCGAGCGGGCCTGACCCGAGCGGGCCTGACCCGAGCGTCGTCGAAATTTTTACCGACGGCGCCTGCAGCGGCAATCCGGGGCCGGGTGGCTGGGCCGCCATTTTGCGCCATCGCGGGGTCGAAAAGGAGCTCTGCGGGTCCGCACCCGTCACCACCAACAACCGCATGGAGATGATGGCGGCGATCGCCGGGCTCGAAGCGCTGAAGCGGCCATGCTCTGTGCGGCTCTACAGCGACAGCCAGTATTTGCGCGACGGCATTACCCGGTGGATTCACGCCTGGAAGGCGCGCGGCTGGCGCACCGCCGACAAAAAGCCGGTCAAGAATATCGATCTGTGGCAGCGACTCGAAGCGGCGGCGGCGCGCCACGAGGTCGCCTGGGAATGGGTGCGCGGCCATGCCGGCCATCCCGAAAACGAGCGGGCCGACACGCTCGCCCGCGCCGCCATCGCCGCATTGCGCGGCAACGGGACCGAGCCGACGCCCGCCCGCTAGCGGAAATTACGGCTGCGCACGACGATGTCGCTCCCCTCGGAGCCGCGCATTGCATTCGCAACCGGCAGCGGCGGTTCGGCGTCGCCGCTGCGCTCGCGCAAGGTGTTGAGCCACGGGGTCAGGTCCGCCAGCTGGTCGGCGACGATATGAATGACGCTCTCCTCGCGCTGCAATCTGCCGGTGCAGCGCAGCAAGGTGGCGCCCAGCGCCGCGCGCCGAAAGCGGTCGAGGATCTGCGGCCAGACAATCAGGTTGGCGATCCCGGTCTCGTCCTCGATGGTGATGAAGACGACCCCGTTGGCGCTGCCCGGACGCTGCCGGATCAGCACGATCCCGGCGATCGCGAGCCGCCGGTCAACCGGCAGATGGGCGAGGTCGGCGGCGGCGACCAGACCCTCGCGGGCGAGATCGGCGCGCAGAAACGCCAGCGGATGGCGTTTCAGGCTCAGGCCGAGGCTGCGGTAATCCTCGACCACATGCTCGCCCAGCGGCATCTGCGGCAACAGCGCTGCGGCAACGCTCTCCCACTCCGCCGCTCTTGGGGGAGAGGGGTTTTCTTTTGCGGTGGGGGGTCTTACTGCGGCAAACAGCGGCAATGGCGGCTGGCCGAGCGCCTTCAGCGCCCATACGGCCTGCCGCCGGTCGAGCCCGACCGAGCGGAACGCGTCGGCCTCGGCCAGCCGTTCGAGGGCGCCCCGGCCGAGCCCGCTCTCCCGCCACAATTCTTCGGCGCCGCGATACCCCTCGCCGCGGGCCGCGACCAGCCGTTCCGCATCCGCCTCGGCGAACCCTTTAATCTGGCGCAAACCGAGCCGCAACACGAGAGGCGGCGGCCCACTGATTTCGCTTTGGCCGGGCTCGACCCGGCCATCTACGTCTTTAGACGCCCGAAACAAAGACGTAGATACGCGGGACAAGCCCGCGCAAGACGGCCCTGGATTGCCCACCGCTGTTGCGGGGGTGACCGTTGACGGTTCGAGCGTGCAGTCCCAGGAGCTGCGATTGACGTCGACGGCGCGCACCTCGACCCCGTGCTCGCGCGCGTCGCGGACGATCTGCGCCGGCGCGTAAAATCCCATCGGCTGGCTGTTCAACAGAGCGCAGGCGAACACCTCGGGATAAAAACACTTGATCCAGGCCGAGACGTAAACCAGGAGCGCAAAGCTCGCCGCGTGGCTCTCGGGAAAGCCGTAGGTGCCAAACCCCTCGATCTGGCTGAAGCAGCGCACCGCGAAATCGCGCTCATAGCCGTTGGCCACCATGCCGGCGACAAACTTGTCGCGAAACAGATGGATGTCGCCGTTACGCTTAAAGGTGGCCATCGCGCGGCGCAGCCGGTCGGCCTCCTCCGGGGCAAAGCCGGCGCCGACGATCGCGATCTTCATCGCCTGCTCCTGAAATAATGGCACCCCCAGGGTCTTGCCCAACACCTGGCGCAATTCGGCCGACGGATACGACACCGCCTCGCGCCCGGAGCGCCGGCGCAGATAGGGATGCACCATGTCGCCCTGGATCGGCCCCGGCCGCACGATCGCGACCTCGATCACCAGATCGTAGAACTCGCGCGGTTTCAGCCGCGGCAGCATCGTCATCTGGGCGCGGCTTTCGACCTGGAAGACGCCCAATGAATTGGCCCGGCTCAGCATCCGGTAGACCGCCTGGTCCTCGGCCGGCACGGTGGCGAGCTCGAGCCGCCGGCCGTAATGCTGCTCGATCAGGGCGAAGGCCTTCCGGATGCAGGTCAGCATGCCCAATGCCAGGATGTCGATCTTCAGGATGCCGAGCTGGTCGAGATCGTCCTTGTCCCATTCGATGACGGTGCGGTCTTGCATCGCCGCATTCTCGATCGGCGCCAGTTCGGACAACGGCCCGCGGGTGATGACGAACCCGCCGACATGCTGCGACAGGTGACGTGGAAAACCGACGAGCTCGGCGGCAAGATCGAGAACGCGGCGCAGATTGCCGTCGGTCGGGTCGAGCCCGGCCTCGCGCACCCGCGCGTCGCCGATCGGCTCGTTGCTCCAGCCCCAGACGATGCCGGCCAACGCGGCGACAACATCGCCAGACAGCCCCAGCGCCTTGCCGACCTCGCGGATCGCCGAGCGCGAGCGATAGCAGATCACGGTGGCCGCGAGCCCGGCCCGGTCGCGGCCATATTTCTGATAGATGTACTGGATCACCTCCTCGCGCCGCTCGTGCTCGAAATCGACGTCGATATCGGGCGGCTCGTTGCGCGCGGCGCTGATAAAGCGCTCGAACAGCACATCGATGCGCGCCGGGTCGACCGCGGTGATGCCGAGGCAGTAGCACACCGCCGAATTGGCGGCTGAGCCGCGCCCCTGGCACAGAATCCCGCGCGACCTGGCGAATTCGACGATGTCGTGCACGGTCAGGAAATAACGGGCATAGTCGAGCCGATCGATCAATTCGAGCTCATGCGCGATCAAATCGCGGATCTTGTCTGGAATCTTTACTCCGTCATTCCCGCGCAGGCCGGCTGCTTGTGGAGACCCGTTTAACAGAAAACTCTCATCGTCATGGCCGGGCTTGTCCCGGCCATTCACGTTTTTATCGGCTCCGTTCGTAGTCACGTAGATGCCCGGACCAAGTCCGGGCATGACGGCATCTGGTTGCTCGCATTTTGGTCGAGCATCCAAGACGCAATGCTGCGAGAACCGTTCGGCCGCCCCTTCCCAGGCGAGATCGGCCAGGCGCTGCTGCGGGGTGCGGCCGTCCGCGGCGGTTTCGTCCGGGTATTCGTAGCGCAATTCGTCGAGGCTAAACCGGCAGCGCCCGGCGATTTCGAGGCTGCGCGCGACCGCGTCCTCGTGGCCGCGGAACAGCCGCGCCATCTCCGCCGGCGATTTCAGATGGCGCTCGGCGTTGGCGGCGAGGCGAAAGCCGGCGTTGTCGATCGTGCAGCCGGCGCGGATGCAGGTCAGCACATCCTGCAACGGCCGCCGCTCGGGAACGTGATAGAGCACGTCGTTGGTCGCGACCAGCGGCAGCCCCACCACTTCGGCCAATGCCGCCAGATCGGCGAGGCGGCGCGCATCATCGCCGCGGTAGAGGTGGTGGGCGGCGAGATAGCCGCGGCCCGCGAAATCCGCCGCGACCCGCGCGGCAAAGCTGCGAAATTCGTCCGCGGGCGCCGCCTCGACCGGCGGCAGGACGACGATCTGACCTTCGCCGTGCGCCACGACATCGGCATAGTCGAGACGGCATTCGCCCTTGGCGGCGCGGCGCTTGCCGAGGGTCAGCAGCCGGGTCAGCCGGCCATAGGCGGCGCGATCCTCGGGAAAGGCGAGCAGGCTCGGGCCGTCGCCGAGATCGAGCCGGCAGCCGGCGACGAGACGGATGCCGACCTCTTTTGCCGCCTGATGCGCGCGCACGATGCCGGCGAGGCTGTTACGGTCGGTGATCGCGATGGCACCATGGCCGAGGGCGGCCGCGGTCAGCACCAGCTCGGCCGGATGCGCCGCCCCGCGCAGGAACGAGAAATTGGTGGTGACCTGCAGTTCGGCGTAAGCCGGCGCGCGATCAGGCAAAGAGGCCATGGATGAACCAGCGCGGCGGATCGTCATGGCCGGCAAGACCTGCCCGGAACAGCCAGAAGCGACGCCCGTCCTCGTCCTCGACCCGGTAATAATCACGGATCGCGTCTCGGGCGGCCGGTCCCTCGGCTCGCCACCATTCCTCGGCGATCCGCTCCGGCCCGTCGGCGCGCGTCACCCGGTGCGCAACGCGTCGCCAGGTAAAGCGGAACGGCGGGTCGTCGGGCAGCAGCCATAAGGCCTCGACCGGCTGTGGCGGCGCGAACAGCCGGATCGGCCGCGGCGGCTTGCCGCCACCCATCCAGACGACGTTGCTCTGGGCAAGCCCCTCTGCGCCCTTTAGGGGGGAGAGAGCCTGCCCCGGACCTGATCCGGGGGAGGGACCCACGCGGCGCGCGAGAGGGTGAGGTGGGCCGGGACGGCTCCGTGTCCCGGATCGGAGGCCCTTCTCACCCCAACCCTCTCCCCCCGCAAGCGGGGAGAGAGGGAGTGAAAAGCGGGCTTTGCTCTCTCCGTCAACCGGCGCCCCGACCGAGGCGCGCTCCGGGATATGGCTTTCGCGCGGCTCGATCCGGGAGAGCGCCTCGAGGCCGAGCCGATTGCCGAGCCGGTCGAGCAGCGGCGCCACAGCGCTGGTCGTCGCGCCCGCCCCCACCCCTCCCTCCCCCGCATGCGGGGGAGGGCCAGGGTGGGGGCTAGGGCGATGGTGGGGCAATCCGATCTGCTCGGGGCCCAAGGGCTCGACGGCAAAGGCGGCGAGGATCATGTCTTCGACGCCGAGGCCGGGATCGACCGTGTCGAGCCGCTCCTTGAAAAGTGCGGCGAGATGGCGCGGGTCGCGGCTGGGGCGGGCGGCGCCGAGGCAGATCCGCTCGACCCGGCCGTCGACCCGGTGAAAGGCGAGGTCGAGCCGCCGCGCCCCGATCCCTTCCCGCGCCAGGCGACGGACCAGATCGAGCGCGAGCCGCTCGGCCGCACGCGCCAGATCGGCGGGATCGGCGATCGGCTCGGCAAAGCTCAGCCGCACCCGGCGGACCGGGGCTTCGCCCAATGGCGACAATGGCTCCCAGAGATCGCCCAGCGCCTGATCGAGACGCCGCACCACTCCGTCGCCGAACCGGCGGGCGAGGGCGGCGCGCGGCATCGCGTAAAGATCGCCGATCTGCTTCAAACCCACCCGGCGCAATCCCTGGGCAGTGGCCGGGTCGAGCCGCAGCGCCTCGACCGGCAACCGGGCAAGCCCGGCGCGCGCCTCCCCCGTCGGCAGGAGGACGGCGCGTTCGTTTGTTTGCGCCAAGCCGCTTTGGGCAAAGCGGGCCAAGGCCCAGGCGGCGCCGAGCATGTCGGCGATGGCGATCCGGCAGGCGACGCGCCGACGATCGAGCCGGGCCGCAAGGTCGGCCGCGAGCGCGCTCTCGCCGCCCCACAGATGGGCCGAGCCGGTGGTCTCGATCGTGACCCCGTCGACGCCGTCGGGAGCGGTCCACGGGCTGTAGCGGCCGCACCATTCGGCTAGCCGGCGCAACGCCGCCCGATCCGCGGCGGGCTCGGCCGCGGCGGTGGCGAGGCCGGGCAGGAACGAGAGGGCATCGGCCAACGGCATCCCCGGGGCGAGACCGGCGGCCGCCGCGGCCGGGTTGACCGCAGCCAGCAGCCGCCGGCCGGCGGCCTCGATCACCGTGGCGAACGGGGCCGCCTCAGCCGGCATGGCGGAGCTTTGCCGAGCGGGCCGGGTCGCTGTCGAACCGCGCATCCGGTCGATCGGCCAATTGGGCAGCCAGAGATAGAGAACCCGTCGCATCCGTTACCTCCACTGCCCAGCATGCCGGCTCGCCGCCGCGGCAGCGCAGCAGCTCGACCCGCCAGCGCGGCCGCCCGATCCCCGTCCCCCACCGAGCCGGGGAGGGAATAGGAAGGGGCAGCGACGGCAGCGCCGCGATCCGCCAGCGCGTCGCCGCGGCGTTCGGCCGGTTGCGTTCGCGCGCCGCCGCTGCGCCGCTGCGCCGGCGCCGCAGCACCAGGGCGGTGACCCCGGAATGCTCCGCGGCAAGCTGCAACCGCCGGCTCGCCACCATGTCGAGCGCGCCGACTTCGCCGACCACGGCAGCGACACCGGAGGCGCGCAGCCCCTCCTCCATCGCCCACAGGATCTCAGCGTCGCGCCCGGCCCGGACCAGCACGAGCCGCGCGGGATCGAGCCCGTGGGCGACGAGGCCCAGCCCGTAAAGATCCGGCCGCGTCAGGCACCACAGCACGATGCCGTCCACCGTCGTCGCGAGCCGCGCGAGGATGCCGGCGGCAAAGGCGGCGGCTAGCCCGCCATCCTCCTCGTCGCCGCCCGCCCCCAGAATCTCGTGCAGGGCGCCGCACGCCAGCCCGCCACTACCCGGCAAGACCCGGTCGATCGCGGCAATGCCAAACGGCGTCACCCCATAGGCCGGGGCCATCGGCCGCTCGATCCGCCGAACCCGTTCGCGCAGCGCCGTCAGAGATTCGCAAGCCATTTCCCGGCAAACATCCAGCATCCACCTTAGTTCGCGTTTTGTTCCTTAAATGGCCGATTGTCAAGCCGGCCGCGCATCGCCGCGATGCGCCGTCGTGACCCGGCAGCCTGCCGGCTGCTCCGGCGCGACTAGGAGGCTGCGATCACCCGGCCCGCTTCAGCCATTCGGCGAGCCGGCGGGCTGCTTCGGCGACCTCTCCGCTCGCCCCGGCGAACGACAGACGCACCCAGCCGCCGCCGTGCAGCGGGTCGAAATCGAGCCCCGGGGTGATCGCCACCCCGGTCTCGGCCAGCAGACGGCGGCAGAAATCGACGCTGTCGCGGCTCAGTGCCGAAATATCGGCATAAAGATAAAAGGCGCCCTCGGCCGGGGCGAAGCGGCCGAGCCCGGCGGCGGAGAGGGTCACGATCAACAGGTCGCGGTTGGCGCGGTAGCGCGCGACATGGCCGTCGAGCTCGGCGCCGCAGCCGAACACCGGGAGTGCGGCCAACTGCGACAGCGCCGGCGGCGAAATATAGAAATTCTGCGCCAGGCACTCGACCGAGCGCGCCAAATCAGGCGGCGTCAGCATCCAGCCGAGCCGCCACCCGGTCATGCTGTAGTATTTCGAGAACGAATTGATCACCACCGCCTCATGTCCAAAGGCGCGCGCCGTCGCGGCCGGGGCCGCATAGGTGATGCCGTGATAGATCTCGTCCGAGACCAGGCGCACGCCCTCGTCGCGGCACCACATCGCTAGCCGCGCCAGATCGGTTGCGGCGATCATCGTGCCGGTCGGATTGGCCGGACTGGCGATGACCAGGCCATCGATCCGCCCGGCTTCGGCCAAGAGCTCCGGGTTCGGCTGGTAATGGGTGTTTTCGCCGACCTCGATCAGCACCGGCTCGATGCCGAGCGCCGAGAGGATGTTGCGGTAGGCAGGATAGCCGGGCGCCGCCAGCGCCACCCGGTCGCCGGCCTCGAACGCGGCGAGAAAGGCCAGCTGAAAGGCGGCCGAGGAGCCGGTGGTGACGACCACTTCATCCGCCTCGACCGCGACCCGGTAGCGCTCCCGGTAATGGGCGGCGATCGCCTCGCGCAACGGAGCGATGCCGAGCGCGTCGGTATAGCCGATCGCGGCGCTCGCCAGCGCCTCGCGGGCGGCGGCGCGCACCGCCGCCGGCGCCCCGGTCCCGGGCTGGCCGACTTCGAGGTGGATCACGTCGGCCCCGGCCGCCGCCCGCTCATTGGCCGCGCGCAATACGTCCATCGCGATAAAAGGCGGCACCAGTCCACGCCGCGACACCCGAAGGCTCATCGGCATCTCGCCGTCGGTGGCATTCGCACATCCTCGCACCAAAGCGGGGCGCCCAGCGGTCCCGCACGACGAGGTTGCCATTCCCCGGCGGCTTTGGCTATGACCGGCTGCCGCCCTCGCCGCATGGGGACCCACCGACGATGACAGAAGCTCTGCCGCGCCTGATCGCCATGTCGGGCAGCCTGCGCGCCGGCTCGTATTCGAACGCGGTCATCGAGACCCTGGGCGAGAAATTCGCCGACCGCGCCCGGCTGACCCTGTGGGACCTGGCGCCGATCCCGGCCTACAACCAGGATCTCGAGGGTGAGAAGCGGCCGCCCGCAGCCAAGGAACTGCTCGCCGCGATCGTCGCGGCCGATGGGCTCGTGCTGTGCGCGCCGGAGTTCAACCACAGCATTCCGGGGGTGCTGAAAAACGCGCTCGACTGGGCCTCGCGCCCGGCCTTCGCCTCGGTCCTGGCATACAAGCCGGTGGCGATCATGACGACCTCGCGCGGGCCGCTGGGCGGGGCGCGCTGCCTCGAGCATCTGCGCGTGACGCTCGCCTCGACGCTGTCGCGGGTGACGGTGGCGCGCGAGGTCATCATCACCGCCTGCGCCGACAAGGTGTGCGACGGCCGCCTCGTCGACGAAACCTCGCTCAGCTTCGCCTGCGCCGCGGTCGAGGCGCTGCTGCGCGAGATCGACTTATGGCGGGCCGCGGACGCCGCCGGGCGATAGGCGCGCCCGATGCCCGACAACGATACGGTGCTGTGCGCGATCGACCGGCGTGGCGTCGCCTCGGTGACACTCAACCGGCCGGCGGTGGCCAACGCCTATAATGGCGCGCTTATCGACGGGCTGATCGAGACCTTCGGCCGGCTGGCGCGCCTGCCCGATCTGCGCCTGGTCGTGCTGCGCGGCGCCGGGCGGCATTTCCAGGCCGGGGCCGATCTCGGCTTTCTGCGCCATCTGCGCACCGTGTCGGGCGAGGAAAACCTCGATTTTTCGCGCCGCACCCTGGCGGCGATCGACGGGCTGCGGCAGTTCCCGCACCCGAGCCTGGCGGTTGTTCAAGGCGGCTGCTTTGGCGGCGGGGTCGGGATCGCCGCCGCCTGCGACATCGCCATCGCCGCCGAGGACGCGATGTTCGCGATCAGCGAGGTGCGCTGGGGGATCACCGCCGCACCGATCATCCCGCTGCTGGTCCAACGCCTCGGCCAGCGCATCGTCGGGCGCCTGGCGCTGACCGGCGAGCGCTTCGCCGCCGCCGAGGCCTTGCGCATCGGCCTCGTCCACGAACTCAGCCCGGCCGACCGGCTCGAAGCCGCCGCGGCCCGGATCGTCGAGAACCTGTTGATGGCGGCGCCCGACGCGGTAAGGATGACCAAGCTGCTCGTCGCCGAAGCGGTCGAGACCGCCAACAGCCAAGCTCTCGCCGAGCGCATCATCGCCGAGGGGGCGTCTCGCCGCCGCTCACCTGAAGCGGCCGAGGGGCTGGCGAGCTTTGCCGAAAAGCGCCGACCCGCCTGGTACTCGACTAGCTAAGCCCTAAGCGGCCGCACCACCCTCAGCCGGGGGTCGAGGCCGGCTTTTCGTTGACGCAGCGCAATAGTTTCCAATAGCCGAAGAGATTGCTCGGCCGCACCTCGCGGATCGACAGGCGGCTGTCGCGCTGGAAGGTCTCGAACGGAAAGTCGGCGTGAAAGCCGATATGACGGGCGAGGTGAGCCAGCCGCTTTTCCATGAACCGCGCCGCCCCGTTCTCGCTGGTGAAATGGTTAACGACGACGATGGCGCCGCCGGGAATGCACACCCGACGCATCTCGGCGGCAAACCGCGCCGGGTCGGGAACGACCGAGGCCACATAGAGCGCCAGCACCGCATCGAACGAATTGTCGGCGAATTCGAGGTTCTCGGCATCCATCAGGTGCAGGCCCTCGACCTGCGCCAGGCCCTGGCGCTGGGTGCGCCGCTTGGCTTTTTCCAGCATCTCAGCCGATACGTCGATGCCGGTCACTCGCGAATCGGGGCGAAAATACGGCAAGGACAAGCCGGTGCCGACCCCGACCTCAAGGATGCGCTGTCCCGGCCGGTCGTTGGCGATACGCACCGCCTCCTTGCGTCCGGGATGAAACACCGGGCCGAAAACGATGTCGTAAGAGCCAGAAAATAAACGGTAGGTGCGGATCGTGTCGTGCAGGTCCATCGTCTCGCTTTCGTCATGACCGACAGATCAACGTCGCGACGTGCGGCACCGCTCCGGTGTCGGCAACTCCGGGCGCATTTGTTGATATACCGGTATCACGCTGCGCCGGCGAGGTCATCCTCCTCCTTAACAAAGCGCTCATTTTGGAACAATGCCGTCAATTTGGCGAACCCGCGGGCCTTGCCAGCGGCCCCGGCCGAGGCGTAACCGAAGGTGGCGCAGATCGGCGCCAGCCCTCAGATCAGGATGACGCGTTCGGCCTCCAGACCCTTCTGCCCCTCGACCACCTCGACCTGGACCCGCTGTCCGGGATCGAGCGCCGCAACCCCGCTGCGACGTAGCGCGGTGACGTGGATGAACACGTCCTTGCCGCCGCCGTCGGGCGAGACGAACCCATAGCCCTTGTCGGGCTCGAACCGCTTCACTACGCCTTGCACGATGGTCGAGGCCGCCCCGCCCCGACGCTCGAAACCACCGCCTCTAGCGGGTTGCGCCGCCGCCGCGCCGTTGTCGACCTTCAGCACACTGGTCACCAGTGGGCCTTTGGCCCCGGCCCCGACCTCGCAGCTGATCGAGGCGCCTTCGCGCAGCTCCTCGTAGCCGGCGCGGCGCAGCACCGCCATCGGCAGAAACGCATCCTGCGACCCGTCGGTCGGGGTGACGAAACCAAAACCCTTACTGGCGCTGAACCACTTCACTTTGGCTTCGACCCGGCGGCCCGAGGGAGCGTCGTCGCGAAAAAAGCCGGGGCGGCGTTCGTACATGGTTCCTCTGGAGGCCCGATCGAAGGCGGCAGGCGGCTCAGCCGGACCATATCCCGACGGCCCGCCGCGCGCCAGCCATCATCGCCTCGTTATCGCCCGATTGCGCGCCATCACCGCTGCGCCGACGCCGCTTCTATCCGCCAAACGCGACGACCCGCTGATTCTGCTCGCCCAGGCCCTCGACCGAAAGCCGCATCCGGTCGCCGGGTTTGAGAAACTGCGGCGGCTTCATGCCGAGCCCGACCCCGGAGGGGGTGCCGGTGGCGATCACATCGCCCGGCATCAGGCTGAGGAAATGGCTAACGTAGCTGACGATCTCGTCGATGCCGAAGATCAGGTCGGAGGTATTGCTGTTCTGCACCCGCCTGCCGTTGACCTCGGTCCACAGGGCGAGCTTCCCCGGGTCCGGCACCTCATCGGCGGTGACCACCCACGGACCGATCGGGCCAAAGGTGTCCGCACTCTTGCCCTTGGTCCACTGGCCGCCACGCTCGATCTGAAATTCGCGCTCCGACACATCGTTGACGACGCAAAAACCGGCAATGTAGCGGCGGGCGTCATGGGCCGCGACATAGCGGGCGAGGCTGCCGATGACGATGCCGAGCTCGACCTCCCAATCGGTCTTTTGCGAGGCTTTGGGGATCATCACTTCATCATCGGGACCGCAGATGGACGAGGTCGCCTTCATGAAGATGATCGGTTCCTTGGGGATTGCGGCCCCGGTTTCGGCCGCGTGCTGGCGGTAGTTGAGGCCGATCGCGATGAATTTCGGGACCCGCCCGACGCAGGGGCCGAGCCGCGGCGCGCCGGACACCAGCGGCAGGCTCGCCGGGTCGATGCCGCGCAGCCGGCCGAGTGAGGCCGGCGCCAGGGTCTCGCCGTCGATGTCGCCGACCGCGCCGGAAAGATCGCGGATCTTGCCGTCGCGATCGAGGAGACCTGGTTTCTCCCGGCCAGCGGGTCCATAGCGAAGCAGCTTCATCGGAAATGCCTCCCGTTATGGCTCAGAGGGTAAAGCCGCCGTCGATCACATGGACGGCGCCGGTGGTGAACGACGATTCGTCGGCGGCCAGATAGACTGCGAGTGCGGCCACCTCCTCCGGGGCGCCGAGCCGGCCCAAGGGCTGGCGCTCGACAAAGCCGCGCCGCGCCGCCTCGCTGCCGCCGACGATGCGCACGCCCTGCGCGGCGATGCGGTCGCCGAGCGACGGCGTCTCGATGGTGCCCGGGCAGATCGCGTTGCAGCGGATCCCCTGGGTGATGAAATCGGCGGCGACCGATTTGGTCAGCCCGATCACCGCCGCCTTGGTCGCCCCATAGACGCAGCGGTTGGGGGCGCCTTTGATCGAGGAGACGGTCGAAGCCATGTTGATGATCGAGGCGCCCGATCCGCGCTCCAGCATCTTTGGCAGAAAGGCGCGGATCATCACGAACATCGAGCGCACGTTGAGGGCGAAGGATGCGTCCCAGTCGAGTGGCTCGGCGTCGAGGATCGTCCCGTGATGGACAAAGCCGGCGCAGTTGAACAAGACGTCGAGCGGCCCAAGTTCGTCGGCCAGCGCCGCAACCGCCTTATCCTCGGTTACGTCGAGCCGACGGGTCGCGATCAGCGCGTCGGCCAGCGGCGCCAGCTTGTCCTCGGCGATGTCGGTCGCCAACACGCTCGCCCCCTCGGCGGCAAAGGCCAGCGCCGTCGCCCGGCCGATCCCTTGCGCCGCCGCCGTCACCAATGCCCGTTTGCCCGCGAGCCGTCCCGCCATCGTCCGAAAGTGCCACGCCGGCCCGACCGCTGTAAATCGCCAAAGCTTGCCGCTGCGATGCTGCGCGCCCCCGATCAGATCACGCCGCCGGCTTTGAGCTCGGCGATTTCGCCGGCTGACAGACCGAGCCAGTCGCCGTAGATCTCGGCATTGTGCTGGCCGATGGTCGGGCTCGGGCGGGTCTCGACTTTGTCGGTCCCGTGCAGGCGCAGCGGGGTGGTCGGCACCACGATCGGGCCGAGTTCGGGGTGGTCGATGCGTTCGAGCATGCCGCGCTCGTGCATATGCGGGTCGTTCATGACCTCGGGCGCGTTGCGCACCGGCGCGCACGGAATGCGGTACTCCTTGGTGCGGGCGAACACCTCCATCTTACCGAGCGTCTTCGTCCAATCGGCGACCAAAGCGTCGGTCTCCTCCATATGGGCGACGCGGCCGGCGTTGGTGGCAAAGCGTGGGTCTTCCGCCAAATCCTCGCGGCCCATCGCCTTCAGCAAATTCTGGAAATGCGCCTCGGTCACGATGTGGATCGCGACATGCCCGTCCTTGGTCGGGAAGACATTGTAGGGCGCGCTGTTCAGCGCCGATTGGCGGTTGCCGGTGCGCGGCGGGATCTTCCCGGTGCGGTGATAATATTCGAAGCTGCTGGCGAGGCTCGGATAGACCGTCTCCTGCATCGCCACCTCGACCAGCTGGCCGACGCCGCTGTGCTCGCGGTCGTAGAGCGCGGTGACGACCCCGGCGTAAAGATGGATGCCGCCCATGAAATCGACCAGGGTCGGCCCGGCCTTGACCGGCGGCCCGTCGGGAAAGCCGGTGACGCTCATGATCCCCGAGGCCGCCTGGATCGTCATGTCCATCGCCAGATTGTCGCGGTCGGGGCCGCTCAGACCAAAGCCTGTGCCCGAGGCGTAGACCAGCCGCGGATTGATCTCGCGCAGCCGGCTCCAGCCGACGCCGAGCTCGTCCATCGTCCCCGGCGAAAAGTTTTCGAGCAGCACATCGGCGCGCTCGACCATGCGGAATAAGAGTTCGCGGCCCCGCGACGCCTTCAGGTTCAGCGTAACCCCGTGCTTGTTCTGGTTCAGCATCGCGAACGGCAGGGTGGCGCTTTTGCCCGGCTCGGCGCGGCGCCGTCCGGGCTCGCCGCGCGGCGGCTCGATCTTGATCACAAAGGCGCCGGCCTTAGCCATCAGCAGGGTGGCATAGGGCCCCTGAAAGATCTGCCCGAAATCGATTACCGTGACCCCCGCCAACGGCAGGTTCGCCCGCGTCTCGCTCATTGCCTTTTGTGCCTCACCGTCCGTGGAGATTTCAGTCGCACCTGCGCTTTCCGCGAAGTCATGCTAACCGCCGATCCGCACGGAGGGTAGAACATGAAATACGACGTGATCTCGGCAGATTGCCATGTCGATCTGATCTGGCTGCCGCCCGACCTGTTCACCGCCAATGCGCCCGCGGCACTGAAGGACCGCATGCCCTATGTGACCGAGGGCCAGCGCGGCCCGGAATGGGTGACCCGCTCGGGCGCCTCGTTCGGGCTGATGAACGGCATGGGCTCGGCCGGCCGTCTCTATGAGCCCGGCAAGATCCACCGTTCCGACCGGATGGCCGCGCAAGGTCTCTACGACGACGGCAAGAAGGGCATCCGCCGGCTGACCGACCCTGACCTGCGTTTGCAGGACCAGGACCGCGACGGCATCCAGGCCGAGGTGCTCTACGGCATTCTCGGGGCCACCAGCCGGATCAACGACGACGAAGCCGCCGGTGAAATGCTACGCATCTATAACGAATGGCTCGCGGGTTTCTGTAACACCCATCCCGAGCGCTTTGCCGGGCTCGCCTGCATTCCCAACCACGACATCGACGCCGCGGTCGGCGAGATCGAGCGGGTGGCCAGGCGCGGCGGGGTGCGCGGGCTCGAAATCTCGCGCCGGGCCGCCATGACGCCGTTGTGGGACCCGTGGTGGGAGCCGATGTGGAGCGCTGTCGCGGCCTCCGGTCTGCCGGTGCATTTCCACACCATCGGCAGCGGGGTGCGCCGCGACCTGACCCAGTTCCCGCCCAAGGTGGCGCTCGCCGCCCGCGCCTCGGGCATTACCAGCTTCCAGATGTACATGTCGGACGTCTTGATGTCGGTGATTTTCGCCGGCGTGCTCGAGCATCATCCCGGCATCAAGCTCGTGATCGGCGAGGCCGGCACCGGCTGGATCCCCTACATCCTGCAGCGCATGGACGCCGAGTGGGAGGACCAGTTCAAGGAGCTGGATCTGAAGATGCCGCCCAGCGAATACTGGCGCCGGCAGTGCTACGCCACCTACCAGAGCGACCCGATCGGCGTCAAATTATTGGACGAGCTCGGCGAGGACAACATCATGTGGGGCTCGGACTTCCCGCACCCGGACGGCATCTGGCCCAATTCGCAGGAATACATCGAGCGCGAGCTGGGCCAGCTCTCCGCCGCCACCCGCCAGAAGATCGTCTGCGATAACGCCGCCCGGCTCTACCGCTTCGTCAACTGACGCTAAAAAAGCGGACCGAGAATTCACCTAAATCGTCATGGCCGGGCATGTCCCGGCCATCCACGACCTGCGGCGCAAACTGTGCCGGTTTTCGTGGATACCCGGCACAAGGCTGGTCCTCGGGCCGCGCGAGGCGCGGAGCCGTGGGCCGGGCATGATGAGTCGATGATCCTCCACCATCTGAATGCGCGTGAGTTCGACGGCACGTAGCTCGGCTACCGGCGATCAGCCGCCAGGCCGCCAGGCGATGGCGTTGCCCAACAATGTGATGAACGCCGCGGTTTCCCACGGGCCATGAAAGGTGGCTGGCGTGGTATCCGCGGGGTCGGCGGCCCGGGCGGCGCGGATCGCCGGGTTGTGGCAATGGCCGAGCGCAACATAGCTCACCGCGCCGTCGCCGACCGGCCGCGTATAGCCGAGCACCCGGGTCCGGCCGTCGGCCTGCAGCGAGGTGTCGGCGGGGTAGAGGGTGCCGATCGCCGGCGAGGTGGCGCCGGGGCCGTAATCCGCGGTCAGCAGGACCCGCGTCGAGCCAGGGTCTTGCAGCTCGATGAAATAGGGCTCGTCCTCGATTTCGAACGAGGCGCCGAGGCCGCGGGTCAGCGGGTGATCGGCATCGCTGACCTCGACCTTGATCTTGCGGATCGGCGGGTGGGTCAGGAAGCGGCAACCGAGGAGGGCATGGTGCTCGGTCTTGACGGTGCGGCGCTGGCGGGCGCCTTCCACCCGCTCGGCCCGACCGCCGCTGGCGCCGTGCAACCCCAGCCAATGGCCGCCGGCTTCGAGCCAGCCCTGGAGCGCCCGGCATTGCGCGGCATCGGGATACGGGCCGGCGACATAGCTGATCAGCAATCGGCTCGACGGCAGCCATTTCTCGAGGTCGGCGAAGTCGTTGGCGACGGTGGCCGGCATGCCGCGCTCGGCCAATATCCCCAACAGCCGCAGGCGGGCATAATCGTGGTCGTGCCCGGCGAGCGAACCGGGCGGATAGCCGCCGGTAATCAGGTGTGCGCGATCGGGTTTCGTCTCTGTCATCGGATCGCCTCGTTTGCTTTGTCCGCCGGAAAACGCGTGCGCCAGTCTCCCACGCTCAGCGCTCTGCCCCTACCGGGAAAAGACTGTGCGTTGGCGCGGCGCTCGATGCACGGTAGGCTCGCATCGGCGTCTATTGAATGGAGAAGTGCTGATGGCCAAGGCATATTGGGTTGCGACCTATCGCTCGATTTCGAACCCTGAGGCTTTGGCCGGCTACGCCAAGCTCGCCGGGCCCGCGATCCAGGCCGCCGGCGGCCGCTTCCTGGCGCGCGGAACCGCCGCCAAGGCCTACGAGGCCGGAGTGGTCCAGCGCGTCGTCATCATCGAATTCGACAGCGTCGAGAAGGCCGCCGCCGCCCACGACAGCAAAGCTATCAGGCCGCGCTCGAAATCCTCGGCAATGGCGCTGACCGCGATCTGCGGATCGTCGAGGGCGTGGAGTAGACCCGCATCATTGGCCACAGGAGAACCCCCATGCCGCGTCTGAATTTCGGCGCCTTCCTCGCCCCGCACCATCCGGTCGGCGAGCATCCGATGTTGCAGTTCCGCCGCGATCTCGACTTGGTCGAGCACCTCGACCGGCTCGGCTACGACGAGTTCTGGTGCGGCGAGCACCATTCGAGCGGCTGGGAGATGATCGGCTCGCCCGAGATGTTCCTGGCCGCGGCCGGCGAGCGCTCAAAGCGCATCCGGCTCGGCACCGGGGTCGTCTCGCTGCCCTATCACCACCCGTTCAACGTCGCCCAGCGCATGGTCCAGCTCGACTGGATGACCGGCGGCCGGGCGATCTTCGGCTCCGGCCCGGGCGCGCTCGCCTCCGACGCGCACACCCTGGGGATCGACCCGATGGTCCAGCGCGACCGCCAGGACGAGGCGATCGGGGTCATCCGGCGCCTCTTCAACGGCGAGCGGGTCACCGCCAAGAGCGACTGGTTCACGCTGCAGGACGCCTCGTTGCAGCTGCTGCCGTTGCAGGAGGAGATGCCGTTCGCGGTCGCCTCGCAGATCAGCCCGTCGGGCATGACCCTGGCCGGCAAGCACGGCATCGGCGTCATTTCGATCGGCTCGATGTCGAACGAGGGCTTGAACGCGCTGCCGACGCAATGGGGCTTCGCCGAGGCCGCCGCCAGGAAACACGGCAAGACCGTCGACCGCAAGGACTGGCGGGTGCTGCTCACCTGGCACATCGCCGAGACCCGCGAGAAGGCCGCGCCGAGGCCCGCCACGGCCTGTTGCGCCATCACAACGAATACGTCGTCGGCACCTTGCAGCGGCCGGGCGCCAAGCCCTTCGGCGATCCCGACGAGGCGGTCGAGAAGACCGCGTATTCGGACGGGGCGGCGGCGACGATCGGCACGCCGGACGATCTGGTCGCCCGGATCAAATCGGTGCTCGAGGTGAGCGGCGGCTTCGGCACGATCGTCGGCTTCGTCCATGACTGGGCCAACCCGGAGAACACGATGCGCAGCTGGGACCTGGTGGCCCGCTACGTGGTGCCCGAGATCAACGGCTACCTCGCCGGGCTGCGCCGCTCGCAGCACTTCGTCGCCACCAACCGCGGCGTCTTCGACCGCGCCAAGGAGGCGATCATGGCCAAGATCAACGAAAACGACGCGGCGGTCGCCGCCCTCTCGGTGACCCGGGGCTCGCGGCTCGGCGACGTGGCCTCGGCCAGCAACATGCCCGATCTGGACGAAGGCCCGCGCGCAAGCCGGCACGAGGTGAGGCGGATGGCGCTGCTGATCGTCAATCTCGACAAGCAAATCGGTAATGCCGCGGCCTGGCGCGACACGGTCGAGGAGCTGATCCCCGAGGTCGAGCTTCGCATCTGGCCCGATATCGGGAGCGGCGGCCGACATCGAATATCTCGCCTTCATGCGCCCCGATTTCGACGTCCTGCCGGCATTTCCGAATCTGAAAGCGATGTTCAGCCGCTCGGCCGGCGTCGAAGCCTTCATCGATCACCCGAGGCTGCCGAAGGCGCCGCTCGGCAAGATCGAGCCCGCCGGCGGCGATCCGATGATGACCGAGTACGTGGTCATGCACGTGCTGCGCCTGCACCGCGACATGCCGGGCTATCAGGCGGCCCAGGCCAATCGCGAATGGCGCCGGACCCGGATCGTGCGGCCCGAGGCGCGGCGGATCGGCTTTCTCGGCTACGGCATGATGGCGAAAGCCCCGGCGCTGGTGTTGAAGTCGCTCGGCTTCCCGGTCCAGGCCTGGGTTCGCTCGCCGCGGGAGCGCCGAGGAGATCCCGATCTTTCACGGCCCCGGCCAGCTCGAAGCGTTTCTCGGCCAGACCGATATCGCCGTCTGCCTGTTGCCGCTGACCCGGGAAACCGAGGGCATCTTCTGCGCCCGCAGCTTCGCCATGATGCCGCGCGGGGCGATGGTCATAAATGTCGGCCGCGGCAGGCATGTGGTGAATGACGATCTGATCGCCGCACTCGATTCGGGACAATTGTCCTACGCCGCGCTCGACGCGCTGTGGCCCGAGCCGCTGCCGCCGGAGAGCCCGCTCTGGCTGCACCCCAAGGTCACGGTGATGCCGCACGTCGCCCGCCGCCCGACCGTCGCCCAGCTGGTGACCGAGATCGCCGCCAACATCCGCAGCCTCGAAGCCGGCGGCGGGCTGTTGCAGGAAATCGACCTCGCGACCGGCTACTGAACGCAGCGCCGACGGGGTCAGGCGCGACGGACATACGGGCGGACCGCGTCGAGCAGCAGCGCGGTCGGGGCGAGGCGCGGCCCCTCGCCCTCGTCGACCGGCGGCACGATAATAACGCCCCACTCAGGCAGCTTCCGCAGCGAGGCCTGCGCCTCGGGGTGGTTCAACAATGGCGCGTTTAGCGACGGCCCGACGATCACCGGCGTGCCCCGCCCGATCGCCTCGGCGACGACCGACAGCGCCAGATTGTCGGCGATGCCGCGGGCGAGCTTGTTCAGCGAGTTGAAGCCGCAGGGCGCGAACAGCACCACCCCGCGCGGCGGTCGCGGGCGGATCGCCAGATCGAAATACGATTGGACCACCTGCGCCCCCGCGACCTCGGCGAGGTCGCGCGGCGCCGCCACCCGCGACGCGTTCGGCGTCGGCAGCGCGATCACGGTAGCAAAACCGAGCCCGACCAGCCCGCGCAGCAGCTCGGGGCAGCGCGCCGCCGTCGTGGCGCCGCTCAGCGCCAGATAGGCGACGTCAAAGCGTTCGCCGCCTGCGGCATCGGGGCTCATGTCGTGTTCTTTGGCGCCGCCATCGGATTTACTCCAGGAGTTTTGGTCATATCCTTCGGGAACGCAACCCGTTGACACCGCCGAGCGGGCAGAGCCTGTTCCGCCTGTTATTTGCAGGAGATTTACAGGCGGACGCGCTCGCAACCCGCCTCGCTTGGCGCGAAGCGCACAACCCCGCCCGGCAAGGGCGAGCGACCCCCGGCTCGCTGCTTCTGCAGCAAATCTGCGGCAAAAAGTTCCTTCCTGGTGCGACCCCTCCCTGGTCCCGATCGATCCAGACACCGGCACATACGATGCGATTGCGGCGGTTCTATCGTCGCCATGCCGCAGCCAGGTCACCCCCGCCGTCGCCGAAACCTTTGCCGCCCATGGACGCCCGGTATCAAGGGGCGCTATCTGGACGGCCCGCTGCTAAATCGATTTCAGGTCTGCCCTCAGTCGGAACGCCATGATGCCCACCAGGGATGTCTTTGACCGTTATCTGCTCGCTCTTCGCCAGACGCCCGTGGAGGAGAAGACTGAGCACACCGATCGGGCGGCGCTCCAATTTCTATTACAGGCGTTCGGCGACGCGGCTCCAAATCGGGCTGCGGTCCAACACGAACCAAAGCGGATCATCGGCAAGGGCGCCCCGGACTTCAAGATTGCCAGCGCCGGATTGATCCGCGGGTACGTTGAAAACAAACACATCGGGGAAAATCTCGATAGCGTCCTGAAGTCCGATCAAATCACCCGGTACAAGAGCCTATCGCAGAACATCATTCTGACCGATTACCTGCATTTCGTCTGGATCAGCAAGAATGGCGTCCAGCGCGAGAGGCTATGCCACGCGACGGATCTGGAAAGCCCAAGGTTTCGACCGCGTGAGGATCGCGTTGCCGCGGTTTCGAAGCTGCTGGAGGGGTTCTTTTCTACCGCGCCCGAAGGGATCGGGCGCGCGGAGCAACTCGCGCTGGCCCTCGCTGCGCGCAGCAGGCTGTTACGCGACTACCTTGGCGAAGAGCTCGTGCGGCAAGAGCGGGAACACAAGGGGGAGCGGCTCTATGGGCTTTTCCAGGTCTTCCGCGATCAGGTCTTCCATGCGCTGACGCTTAACGAATTCGCTGACGCCTATGCGCAGATGCTGGCCTACGGACTGTTTCTGGCGCGGCTGAACTCGGATTCCAAATTGGTGACATTGCAGAATGCGCGGGAGTTCGTCCCGAGATCGTTCCGGCTGATCCGCGAACTGGTCGACTTCCTGGCGGAGCTTGAAAAGGACGAGTATCGCGACGTGCGCTGGGTCGTCGAGGAGGTGCTGTCCATCGTGAACAACCTGAACCTTGCGGCCATCCATGAAGATTTGTCGTTCCGTCAGCGCAAGGCGATCAGCCGCAAGGTGCGCGCGGCTGACGAGGAAGAGCACCGCCTATTCGAGCGCGATCCGTTCATCTATTTCTACGAGGATTACCTGAAGGCTTATGACCCGGCCATGCGCAAGAGCCGAGGCGTCTATTACACGCCGCCGCCGATCGTAAATTTTATCGTGCGCGCGGTGGACGACATCCTGAAAGACAGCTTCGGCATCCCCGATGGCCTCGCCGACCATCATCGCGTCACGGTGCTCGATTTTGCCTGCGGCACCGGCACGTTCTTGCTGGAGGTGTGTCAGCGCATCTTCGACAACATCGGCGGACCCGAGGCTGGGCGAGCCGATTTGATCGTGCGCGACCACATTCTAAAGAACCTGTTCGGCTTCGAATACCTAATTGCGCCTTATACCATCGCTCACCTGAAGCTCTCCCAATATCTCCAGGACCAAAAGCATCCATTAAAAGAGGATGAACGCCTCCAGGTTTTCTTGACCAATACGGTGGAACCGATAGAGCCAATAAGGAATCTCCTCCTGCCTGCGGTCACTGCAGAGGTAGAGGCCGCCCAGAACGTCAAGGAGAAACCCATTCTTGTCATAACCGGTAATCCCCCCTACTCAGGGGAGTCGAAGAACAGGGGCGAATGGATCACAGCCGCAATCGACGAATATAAATTCACTTGGGAGAAAACAGCAGAGGGATTGGATGAAAGAAGGCCGGTCCGCGAGCGAGTTTTGAAATGGCTGAATGATGACTATGTCAAGTTCATCCGCTTTGCTCAGATGAAAATGGACGGGTTCACGTTCAAGACACTGGCCCCAGATGGTAAGCCGATTGAACATTCAGTTTCGGGCGTGGAAAGCGGCATAGTCGGTGTGATCACCAACCATTCCTGGCTCGACAATCCGACATTTCGCGGCATGCGCCAGTCGATGATGCGCAGCTTCGAACAGATTTACGTCCTGGACCTGCACGGGAGCACGACCAAGAAGGAGAAAGCTCCTGACGGGTCTAAGGATGAGAACGTTTTTGATATTGAGCAGGGTGTGGCGATCAGCCTATTCGTAAAAAAGCCGGGTTTGGAACGAGGCGTTTGGCGGAGCGATCTTTGGGGAAGACGGCTGGAGAAATATGAAGCGACTGCCAATGGAACCTTGCGGGCCGCTCACTTCGTCCAAATCCAACCGGTCACCCCCCATTACCTGTTCGTTGAGCAAGACGCCGCAAAGCGCTCGATTTATGAGCGTGGCGTGTCGGTGAAAGAAATTTTTGCGGAGGGTGGCACGGGAATCATAACCAAGCGGGATAAACTCACTGTTCAATTTCGGGAAGATGAAATTTGGTCCGTCGTGCAGCGGTTCGTCGCATTGGGCCCCGAGGAAGCAAGGCGCCAATTTAAACTCCCTCCCGATGTGCGTGACTGGAGGGTGGCTGACGCACAAGCAGATATAGTGCATGACGGGCCGAGTAAGAAGCGGATTAGACGTATCCTCTATCGTCCTTTCGACGAGCGCTTCACCTATTACACGGGAAGGGCGCGAGGATTCTTGGGGTGGCCGGTTGAGCGCATTGCCAGAAATTTTGGCGAATACCTCGCTCTCGAACGACGATACGTTGACCGCGCTAATATTGGCCTCATCACATCGCGCCTAACCAAGGGAGAGCCATTTCAACATGCGCAAGTGACAGATAAAATAAACGAAGTGATAGTTATGTCCGCTGTTACATCCAATAACGGCTTTACGTTCCCTATCTGGCTATGGGCACCCGACGACACACGAACGGAAAACCTATCCCAAGATTTCCGTGTCTTTATCAACTCGCGCTACGAGCACCATTACACCCCGGAAGAAATCCTCGGATATATCTACGCCATCCTTTACGCGCCGACGTACCGCGCACGCTACGCCGAATTCCTGCGCGGCGACTTTCCCCGCGTGCCGTTCCCCGAGGCGGCCGATGATTTCGAGAATTTGTCGGGGCTCGGCTGGGCGCTGGTCCAGGCGCATTTGCTGCGCGAGTTGCCGCGGCGCGGGTTGGCCGTCTATCACGGCAGGGGTGACGAAACTGTCGAGGCGGTGCGCTACGCGCCGGCGGAGCAGGCGATCGCGATCAACAAGACGCAATCTTTCAAGCCGGTGCCGCAGGCAGTGTGGGATTTCCATATCGGCGGGTATCAGGTGCTGGACAAATATCTGAAATCGCGCAAGGGACGCGTGCTGTCGCTCGACGAGATCGATCATGTCGGCGCCATTGCCGACAGCCTGGCCTTCACGATCGAGCAGATGGCGAGAATCGACGAGGCGTACAGGGCAGCGTTTCCTGATCCGGCATGACACGCTGTGCAGCGCCTCGTGCCCGGCGGCGCGGCGGCGCATAATGGTCTGCGCCATTTCCTCGGAAACGCGGAGAACGCCTTGGTTCGCAACGGGCAACCCGACCTTTTCAGGAAAGAGGAGCAGCCGGACCTGTTCGGCGATTCGCGACCGCCGGCGTATCGACCCGATCCCGACAAGGTACGCGCGCGGCTGCACAAGATCCTTGCCGAGGCGCGGGCGGCGCAGAGGCTGCCGTGGGAATCGACGCGCGCCTCCCTTTACCGCACGATTTTTCCCCAAATGACCTTGTGGCTGCCGGAGGACGAGGGGGCGCAATTGCGCTTCGAGTTCGAAACGGAATTGGTGCGCCTGCAAGCGGCCTAAAAAATTTTCGGCGCGGGCGAGGCCAGCGACGGTCGGCGCCGGGGCTCTACACCGCGTAGGCCCTACTTAAGTCGTCATGGCCGGACTTGTTCCGGCCATCCACGTGACCCGCGCCGGGGGCGAAGAAGGCGTGGATCACCGGGACGAGCCCGGTGATGACGATTGAAAGTGGGGGCATCAGGATGTCGTTCAAGCTGCTTTGCGGAACCGGGCAGAAGCGGGACGAGCCCGGCCGAAGCGGATTTCAGGATTGGGCCGGCGGGAATAGGCGGCGGAGGGGCGGGGTGGTCAGGGTGGCGACGGCGGGTTAGGCTGGGCGTCCCCGAACAGGATGCGGCAGGTCCCCGATGCTCGATGTTTCGCCTGAGGTGGCGGCGCCGCGGCCGGTGCGGCTTAAGGATTACCGCGCGCCGGAGTTTCTGATCGATGCGGTCGAGCTGGTGTTCGAGCTCGAGGATGGGGCGACGCGGGTCAAGTCGCGGCTCGGCATGCGGCGCAATCCGGCGGGGTCGGAGCCGAAGGCGGCGCTCGTGCTCGACGGCGAGGAATTGGCGCTGGTGTCGGTGGCGCTCGACGGCCTGGCGCTGGGGCCGAACCGCTACCGGCTGCCGGCAGAGGGCGGGCTCGTCATCGATGACGTGCCGGACGCGTTTGCGCTCGACATCGAGACCCGGATCGACCCGGCGCGCAACACCGCGCTCTCCGGGCTCTACATGTCGGGCGGCAATTTCTGCACCCAGTGCGAGCCCGAGGGGTTTCGCCGGATCACCTATTTTATCGACCGGCCGGATGTGATGGCGCGCTATACGACGACGATCGTCGCCGACAAGACGCGGTTCCCGGTGCTGCTGTCGAACGGCAACCCGGCCGGGTCGGGCGCGGCCGAGGGCGGCAGGCACTGGGCGAAATGGGTCGATCCGCACCCCAAGCCCTCCTATCTGTTCGCGCTGGTCGCCGGCGATTTGGTGGCGGTGCGCGACCGGTTCACGACGCGCGGGGAGCGCGATGTGGCGCTGGCGATCTGGGTCCGGCGCGGCGACGAGGACAAATGCGGCCACGCGATGGCGTCTCTGAAGAAGGCGATGGCATGGGACGAGGCGGTGTTCGGTCTCGAATATGATTTGGATGTGTTCAACATTGTCGCGGTCAGCGACTTCAACATGGGGGCGATGGAGAACAAGGGGCTGAATATTTTCAATACCCGCTATGTATTGGCCAAGCCCGAGACCGCGACCGACGCCGACTATCAGGCGATCGAGGCGGTGATCGCGCATGAATACTTCCACAACTGGACCGGCAACCGGGTGACCTGCCGCGACTGGTTCCAATTGTCGCTGAAGGAAGGGCTGACCGTGTTCCGCGACCAGGAATTCTCGGCCGATCAGGGGAGCCGCGCGGTCAAGCGCATCGGCGAGGTGCGCACCCTCAGGGCGATCCAGTTTCCCGAGGATGACGGGCCATTGGCCCACCCGGTGCGGCCCGAAAGCTATCTCAAAATCGACAATTTTTACACGCCGACGGTCTACAACAAGGGCGCCGAGCTGGTGCGGATGATCCAAACTCTGGTGGGCCGGGACGGATTCCGCCGCGGCATGGACCTCTATATCGCGCGGCACGACAACCATGCGGCGACGATCGAGGATTTTGTCGCGGCGATGGAGGATGCGGGCGGGGTCGATCTCGGCCGCTTCAAATTGTGGTACGCGCAGGCCGGGACGCCGGAGCTGACGGTGGCGGAGCGGTGGGACGAGGCGGCCGGCGCCTATGAGCTGGAGGTGGCGCAGACTGTGCCGGCGACGCCGGGGCAGCCCGACAAGCAGCCGATGCTGATGCCGCTGGCGATGGGCCTGCTGGGCGCGGACGGCGGCGAATTGCCGACCCGGCTCGAAGGCGAAGCCGCAAGCCGCGAGGGGACGCGGGTGCTGCGCTTGGCCGAGGCGCGGCAGAGCTTTCGCTTTGTCGATTTGCCGGCGATGCCAGCGCCGTCGCTGCTGCGCGGGTTTTCGGCGCCGGTCAAACTGACGGGTGTAGCACTCGACCGGCTCAAATTTCTGGCGGTGCACGACCCCGACCCATTCGCCCGCTGGGAAGCCGGACAGGAGGTCGCGGCCCGCGCATTGCTCGACCGGGTCGAGGCGTTGCGCCGCGGGGCCGAGCCGGAGCCGCTCGACCCTGACCTCGTGGCGGCGATGCGGCGCAGCCTCGCCGATGCCGGGCCGGACCCGGCCTTTGCCGCCGAGGCGCTGGCGTTGCCCGGCGAGGCGTTTCTCGCCGACCGGATGGCGGTGGCCGATGTCGATGCCGTGCATCGGGCGCGCGAGACCGCGCGGGCCGAGATCGGCCGGGCGTTGCAGGCCGAGTTCGCCGCCGGATATCGGGCGCTGGCCGATCCGGGCCCGTATCGGATCGACGGCGCCTCGATCGGGCGGCGGGCGTTGCGCAACGCCTGCCTCTTCTATCTCGCGGCCGCCGATTTCGCGCACGGCGCCACACTGGCCAAGGCGCAGTTCGACGTGGCGGCGAACATGACCGACGTATTGGCCGCCCTGTCGGTGCTGGCCGATCTCGACCGGCCCGAGCGGTCGGCGGCGCTGGCCGCTTTTTACGCCGCCTGGGAGCACGACCCGCTGGTCATCGACAAATGGTTTGCTCTGCAGGCGCGCTCGTCATTGCCGCAGACCGTGGAGCGGGTGCGCGCGCTGGCGGCGCATCCGGCCTTCGACCGCCGCAACCCGAACCGGGTGCGCGCCCTGGTCGGCGCCTTTTCCCAGAGCAACCAGGTGCGCTTTCACGACCCGAGCGGCGCCGGCTATGCGTTTCTCGCCGACGAGGTCATCGCCATCGACCCGGGCAACCCGACGACCGCGGCGCGGCTGGTGCAGCCGCTTGGAATGTGGCGCCGGCACGATATGGCGCGCCAGCGGCTGATGCGGGGCCAGCTCGAACGCGTCCTCGCCAGCCCCGGCCTCAGCAAGAACACCTTCGAGATGGTGTCGAAGAGCCTCGCCTAGCGGCGGGTCGGCGGCCGGCATTGGGCGGCCGCGCAAGGAGAATGGGGCGCGATGGATAGCGGGCTCGAAGGGGTGGTTGCGGCCGAGACGGTGTTGAGCCACAGCGACGGCGCGCGCGGGATCATGTGGGTGCGCGGCCATACGCTGGGCGAGCTGGTGGCCGACCATGGCTATGAGGGCGCCGTCGCGCTGTTGTGGGAGGACTTTGCCGGCGACGGGCTGAGCCGGGCCGGGATCGGCGCCGCGCTCGGCGCCGGGCGGGTCGCGGCCTTCGCCCGGATCGGCGAGTGGCTCGACCTCGCCGCAGGGCGGCCGTTGCTCGAGGGGGTGCGGCTGGCGCTGGCCCTATTGCCCGAGGACAGTTCGCCGGCGGCGATCCTGGCGTCGCTGCCGGTGGCGCTCGCGGCGCTGCTGCGGAGGCGGCGTGGCGCGGCCCCGGTCGCCCCCGACCCCGCCCTCGGCGCCGCCGCCGACCTGTTGCGCATGGCGCATGGCGCGCCGGCGCCGGAAACAATGGCTCAGGCGCTCGACGCCTACCTGACCGTGGCGATCGACAACGGGCTCAACGCCTCGGCCTTCACCGCGCGGGTTGTCGCCTCGACCGGCGCCTCGCTGGTCGGCGCGACGCTCGGCGCCTACTGCGCCTTTGCCGGGCCGTTGCATGGCGGCGCGCCGGGCCCGACCCTGGACATGCTCGACGCGCTCGCGGCGAGCGGCGACATCAACGGCTGGATCGAGCGAAAGCTCACCGCCGGCGAGCGGCTGATGGGCTTTGGCCACCGCGTCTTCCGTGACGGCGATCCGCGCGCCGTGGCCCTGCGCGGCGCGATGCAGCGACTGGGGCCGGGCGCCGGCCGGCTCGCCTTTGCCGCCGAGGTCGAGGCCCGGGTCGCCACGGTGTTCGCCCGGCTCAAGCCCGGGCGGCCGCCATTGCAGCCCAATCTCGAGATCAACGCGGCCCTGCTGCTCGACGCGGTCGGCTTCCCGCGTGAGGCCTTCACCCCGGTCTTCGCCGTCGGCCGCGCGCCGGGCTGGCTCGCCCATGCGATGGAGCAGCAGCGGACCGGCCGGCTGATCCGCCCCACCTCCGCCTATATCGGCCCGCTCCCGGCCGGGCCCGCCAATCCGGTGGATGCGGGTGTCCGGGTCTTGCATTTCCGCGCCTGACGGGCGAGGCTGCAAGCCAGTCGAATACCGTATCGGGCGATCAGGAGACAAGCCGTGAACGATATCGCACCGTCGCGCTACAAATGGGTGGGGACCCGGCCGATCCGTCCGGATGGCGTGCCCAAGGTCACGGGGCGGGCGCTCTACGGCGCCGATCTGGCGATGGCCGGGGCGCTCTACGGCAAGATCGTCCGCTCGCCGCACGCGCATGCCCGCATCCGCTCGATCGACGCGTCGAAGGCGCTGGCGCTCCCCGGCGTCAAGGCGGTGGTGACGGCGGCGGATTTTCCCGACCACAAATTCGAATATGTCGGACCGGAGCGGGTGGCGCAGAATTTCTGGCACATCACCCGCAACGTCATGGCCCGCGAAAAGGCGCTCTATGAGGGCCACGCGGTCGCCGCCGTCGCCGCGGCCAGCCGATCGGTCGCCGAAGAAGCGGCGGCGCTGATCGAGATCGATTACGAGGTGTTGCCGCACGTCATCGATGTCGACGAGGCGATGGCCCCGGACGCGCCCTTGCTGTTCGAGGACATGATCACCCGCGGGGTCGAGCCGACGCCGAGCCGGCCCTCCAATATTTCGAAGCGCCTCGAATTTGCGCTCGGCGATCTCGATAAGGGGTTTGCCGAGGCCGATTTCATCGTCGAGAAGGAGTTCAAGACCGCGGCGGTGCACCAGGCCTATATCGAGCCGCACGCCACGATCGCCAAGGTCGAGGCCGACGGCCAGGCCGAGATC
This sequence comes from uncultured Alphaproteobacteria bacterium, assembly GCA_963814805.1. Classification (GTDB taxonomy): domain Bacteria; phylum Pseudomonadota; class Alphaproteobacteria; order ATCC43930; family CGMCC-115725; genus AP-15. Next base: position 61,880 of record CAWFER010000008.1, read on the forward strand.
TGGGCGTCGAGCCAGGGGCATTTCGTGGTCCGCGCGCTGACCGCGAAGCTGCTCGGCATGCCGGTCGGCGATGTGCGGGTCAACCCGGCCGAGATCGGCGGCGGGTTCGGCGGCAAGACCGTCGTCTATCTCGAACCGGTGGCCGCGGCGCTGTCGAAGAAGGCTGGGCGGCCGGTCAAGATCGTGATGAGCCGCGACGAGGTGTTCAAGGCCTCGGGACCGACCTCGGGCGCCTCGATGTGGGTCAAGATCGGGATCAAGAAGGACGGGACCCTGACCGCCGCCGACGGCGTCTTCAAATTCCAGGCCGGCGCGTTTCCGGGCTCGCCGGTGATGAATGCGTGCCTGTGCGCGTTCGCCCCCTACAATATCCCGAACGCGCGCTCGGTCGGCTACGATGTTGTCAGCAACCGGCCGAAGGCCGCGGCCTACCGCGCGCCGGGCTCGCCGATCTCAGCCTTCGCGGTCGAGAGCGTGCTCGACATCTTGGCCAAGAAGATCGGCATGGACCCGCTGCAATTGCGGCTCAAAAACGCGGCGCGGCCGGGGACGACGATGATTTTCGGGCCGAAGATGGCCCATGGCGGCTGTGTCGAAACCCTCGAGGCGCTGATCAACCACCCGCACTATCAGACGAAGCTCGGGCCGAACCAGGGCCGCGGCGTCGCCTCCGGCTACTGGTTCAACGGCGGCGGCGAATCGAGCGCCACGGTGCAGATCAACGAGGACGGCACCGTCCTCGTCGCCACCGGCAGCCCTGACATCGGCGGCTCGCGCGCCTCGATGGCATTGATGGCGGCCGAGACGCTCGGCGTTGATTATGCCCAAGTGCGGGCGATCGTCGCCGACACCGCCTCGATCGGCTACACCCACGTGACTGGCGGCTCGCGCGTCACCTTCGCCACCGGCATGGCCGTGGTCGACGCCAGCAAAAAGGTGGTCGACGAATTGCGCCAGCGGGCGGCGGTGATCTGGGACGTCGATGTCGAGGGCGTCGTCTGGGAGGATGGCCAGGCCAAACCCGCCGGCGCCAATGTCGGCGATTTCGCGCCGTTGTCGCTGAAAGAACTCGCCGCCAAGAAGGCGTTGACCGGCGGCCCGATCGGCGCGCAGGCCTCGGTCAACGCCGGCGGCCAGGCGCCCGGTTTCGCGACCCATTTCTGTGATGTCGAGGTCGATCCCGAGACCGGCAAGGTCACGGTGCTGCGCTTTGTCGCCGCCCAGGATGTCGGCCGCGCGATCCATCCCTCCTATGTCGAGGGCCAGATCCAGGGCGGGGTCACCCAGGGGATCGGCTGGGCCTTGAACGAGGAATACATCTACGACCGCAATGGGCGGCTCGATAACGCGGGCTTTCTCGATTACCGGGTGCCGGTCGCCTCCGACGTGCCGATGATCGAGGCGGTGTTGGTCGAGGTGCCGAACCCGGCGCATCCGTATGGCGCCAAGGGGGTTGGCGAGGTCAACATCTGCCCGCCGATGGCGGCGATCGCCAACGCGATCGACGATGCGATCGGCCGGCGCCTGACCGAACTGCCGATGTCGCCGCCCAAGGTGCGCGCCGCCCTCGACGCCGGGGCCGCGGATTAATTAGAGCCGCACCCGAACCCTCCCCCATTTGCGGGGAGGGAATGGGAGGGGCAAGGGCGAGCTAGACGATGAGCGAGGGAGAAGCCGACGCATGACCGCGCGGGTGGTTTTGTCTGGCGGGTTCAGCCGCCGCTATACCGGCGGGGTGCGCGAATTCCAGGTCGAGGCGAAAAGCCTGCGCGGCGTGATCAAGGAACTGGACCGGCGCTATCCCGGGCTCGGCGAGCATCTGGAGGAGGAAACCACGGTCGCGATCGACGGTGAGATCCACGAAGTGGGCTATCTTCAGCCATTGCAGCAGGGCAGCGAAGTTTTTTTCATCCCCAAGCTCGAAGGCGGGTAGCAAGGTCCGCGCCGGCGGAGGGAACCGCATGTCTGGGGCTGCCGGTCGAGGATGGTCCGCAGCGGGTAGTGTCCTAATTTGAAGTCCGCTCTACGAGTTCGTCGAGCGACCATAGCCGATCGCTCACCCGTGCTTCCATCGCCGGAGTGACGCGCAGGGTCCGATGCACCCGCACGAAATTGTAGTGCGCGAAGTGCAGCGCCACGGCAGCCCGATGGTTCTCGACCTTTTTTGAGAAGCCATTCGTTAGGCGCGTGAACCGCCGCATGCTCATCCGCATCGTCAGATTTTGCCGCTCCACATACGAGGTGGAGATATGTGCTGTATCGGGCTGTCCTGCGATCACATTCCGCTCCGAATAGGTGACCTTGGGAGGGCTATAGCGTCCCGGCCCGGCGGGTTCTGCGTCATAAAATTTGACCGCCTGCCCGTAGTCGATGTCTGCGCCGAACGCCTGCTCAGTGGCTTCCACATAGGCCGCAAGCGCATCCGACGATAGCTGCACGCGATTGGATAGGCGGCCAGCAAGATCGTTCATGAACGCGATGGCCGTAGGAAGGTCGCGCTTCCCAACGCGGTGTACTGGCACCAGCTTGGTTTCGGCATCAATGGCTACGAAGGTCCATTGATTGCCAACCCGCTCGCGATCATCGCCCGGAACGACCTGCCGCTGCTTCTTTTGAACAAAGGCCCAAATCTCATCGACCTGCAAACGGCGGCACGGAAGCCCGCGCATCTGTTCGTCCATCAACCTCGCGCAGCCGCTGCCGACCTCGACCAACAGCCGGCAAATCGTGTCGCGGTGCGTCCCGATCATTCGCTCGGTGCTGCGGATCGAATTGCCCTCGACCAAGCAGTTGATGATTTGGGTGCGGCGGGCGAGCGGTACGCGGTTCATAGGGGCTTCCCCTGTCTCTCTGTATGCAGTATGATGGACAAATCGACCATTGTCAATAGGACTGCATACATGGACTTCAAAGAAGCAACAGAAAACCTATGCGCCGGCGTTTCCCACGAAGAATTGGCCGCGACTTTGGGCGTTTCGGTTGCAACTATCCGACAAGCAAGATTGCGACCTGATGCTAAAGCACATCGCTCACCTCCCACCAATTGGGAGCGCGCCGTTATCAAGCTCGCGGAGCAGCGCATGCAGCAATATCGGCATCTCATAGAGACCGTTCGGCAGCCTTAATATTTACGCTCCGCCAGTGAAAATCGGCGGCAAACTCGCGCGCCGCCGGGATAGACCGGCGGCAAACGCTTGCGCCGCCGGTTTTCGGCGATCAAAGGAGCCGAAATGGCCGAACGCTACCAGTCGGAAATCAGGGAAAGCCAAATTCGCGAGCTCATGGGCAAAGTGCGTGAGCAGGACTATGGCACCTATCTTAGGACGATAAAACTGAACACCGTCCGCGCTTTTGATAATGAAGTCGTAAATCTCGACTTTCCGGTCACGGCCATTATCGGGACGAATGGCGGTGGCAAATCGACGATCCTTGGCGCCGCCGCGATCGCGTATAAAGCAATCCGCCCCGCCCTATTTTTCCCAAAAAGCTCTATCGGGGATGACTCGATGGCAAATTGGGCAATAGGGTATGACTTAATTGACAAGTTAAAAAGCGCGCGCCAGACGATACAGCGAAGCGCACGCTTTATGCGCTCAAAGTGGGTTCGTGACGACTTAATCGAACGACCCGTTTTATATTTTGGAATCAATCGAACAGTGCCTGCCGGGGAGCGTCGGGAATTCAAAAAGTTAGCAACAGTCAAATATAATTTCACCGGTGCGCGCGCAACCTTAGTTACTGAAATTCAAAACGAAGTTGCGCGTGTTCTTGGAAAAGACGTGTCAAAGTTTGAAGTGGCCACCATAACACCCAAACAATCATTTTACGTTGGTGGTGATGGGGAGCTATCTTACTCGGAGTTTCACTTTGGGGCTGGTGAATCTTCAATACTTCGGATGATTGGAGAAATTGAACTAGCTGAAAAAAACACGCTTGTTCTTATTGAAGAAATTGAGAATGGCCTGCATCCGGTGGCGACTAGAAGAATGGTTGAATATCTACTGGATGTCGCCAACAGGAAGGCCATCCAAGCAATATTTACCACCCATTCGGAAGATGCGCTTTTGCCACTACCGTCGGAGGCGATTTGGTCTTCAATCGATGGGAAAGTAAGGCAGGGACGAGTTTCGATTGAGGCATTGCGAGCCATTACGGGGCGAATTGATCAGCGAATGGCCATCTTTGTAGAGGATGGCTTTGCAAAAGAATGGGTAGAGGCTATTATCAGAGGCGAGCTGTTAGACCGCCTAGAAGAGATAGGCGTATATGCTGTCAGTGGAGAAGGACAAGCCTTCTCCATACATCAAGGACATAGAAATAATCCTGCGTTGAAAGACCGACTAAAATCATTATGTATTGTCGATGGTGATAGCAGCAAGAATGAATTTATAGACCAAGGCGTGATCAAACTACCTGGGGCCAAGCCGGAGAACGTAGTCTTCAATTACGTCCGAAACAATATAGCTGACCTAAGCATGAAAATGGCAGTTGCGTTGCACGTGTCTCCGGAAAAAGAGGCGGCAGTGCGCGCAACCATAGAAGATATTTCCAGGACAAACAGAGATGCACATTTGCTATTTAATCAGGTGGGCCAGAAAACGGGGTTTACGCCAGAAAGTATTGTATCGTCTGCATTTATTACTCAGTGGATAGACGGAAATAAGGCAGAAGTGTCCAGGATCGCCCAATTCATAAGGGACAATTTAAACTCGGAAGACGCTGATGACAGAAGCTGAGGCCGTCCAGATGCTTCGCGAAACCGTACAGAACTTGCACGGCGGCACCGCGACGCTCGCCCAATCCGTTCCCGTGAACGAGACCTTCGGCGGCAAGCCCGTTTGGGAGGGCGTGGTGCACGTCTTCGACCTCGCCGGCCATCCGACCGCGACCCGCGCCTACGCCTGGTCATCGCCGATCGAGGGCAGCACGAAGCGGCGGTTCTTTGCCGTGCTGCATACCGAGCGGATCAACTCGCCGCTTGAAGCTGTGCGCGCGGCGATCGTGGCAGAGCAGCGGGCAAAAGGCGAGCGTTCGTGATCTGGCTAATCCTCGTCGCTGGCCGCTCTGCGAGAGGCACACATTCTCAGATAGGAATTAAATTAGGACACTACCCCGCAGCGGCGCTGCTGGCGATGGTCGGGCTGAGCGGATGCGGGCTCGGCGGACCCGCTCACGGACCGCCGCCGCCGAATGCCGAAGCGGTGGTCGACATGGGGTTCGAGAGTTTCAGCCCACCGACCACCGCCATCCGCCCGGGCGGCACGGTCGAATGGCGCAACACCTCGCTGATCACCCACACCGTCACCGACGACCCGAAGCTGGCGCGGAAGCCGCAAGACGCGATGCTGCCGGTGGGCGCCAAGGCTTTCAATTCCGGCGATATCCCGGCCGGCCAAATCTATACGCGCACCTTCGAGACCCCTGGCGCCTATCGCTACTTCTGCATTCATCACGAGGGGGACGGAATGCTGGGGACGGTGATTGTCGGAGCCCCGTCTTAGTTCAGCCGCCCGAATGCCCCGGTGCGAAATCGCCGGGCTGGAGCGTGATCGGGGCGCCGTGCGGGGTGCGGGCGGCGGCGCGCCGCCAGGCGGCGCGAGTGCATGCCAGGGCGGCGGCGTCGCTAACATTCTTCTCGGCGGCCAGGCGCTCGAGGGCGGCGAGCCAGTGATGGTAGTAGGTGTCGCCGGTGTCGGGGTCGCCCGCTGCTTGGGCGCGCCGGATCTCGTCGGCGAGGGTGGCGGCCCATTCGGCCCAGGTAAACAGACCGCGCTCGTGCAGCGCCAAGGCCATGGCGAAGGCGTGGGCCTCCCAAGGCGCCCGAAACACCGGGCCGTCGGGGCCGCGCGGCAGGTTCGGGACCACGGCGGCGAGCCGGTCGAAGCCGCTCATGCCGGGGCGCTCATGCCAGGGCGCTCATGCCCGGGTCGCTCATGCCGGGGCGCTCATGCCGGGGCGCTCACGCCGGGTCGAGATAGGGCTCGAACGCCTCGATCGAGACCGTGATCGCCGGGTCGGCGTCATCGCCCCACAATTCGCGGGCCGGAAAGACCACCGCGTAGAGCCATTGCGGGTCGTCGCCGGCCCCGAGGGCGGCGGTGTCGGGGAACACGTGAGCGCCGCGCACCGCCTCGACCGTGCCGGTCTTGCCGCGGGCATAGCGCGGCAGGCGGGTGTGGGTCTCGGGGTTGAGGTTTCTGGTGCGCACCCGGTCACCCGGTTTGAAGCGCGCCGCGGTGTTGGTCGGGCGGGCGAAGTCGCCGCGGATCAGGGTTTTCTCGACATCGGCCGGGGTCAGGGTGCGCGGCAGCGCGGCGCCGGGGCGCAACGAGCGACCGGCGGCGATCTCGTCGGCGCCGACGAGCCCGCGCTCCAGCAGCCGGTTTTCGAGGCCGAGAAACCAGCGCCGATAATAGGACGAGCCGAGATATTCGAGCGGCGCCAGGGCTTCGAGCGAGGCGCGGCCGGCGTCGATGGTCCACAGCCGGGTAAAGCCCATCGCCCGCTGCATCGCCAGCACCCGGCCTTCCCATTTCTCATGAAACGGCGGCTCGTTCGGCTCCGGCGCGACATGCCCAAAGCCGTGCATGCCGCCCATATCGTGGATCGAGTTGGTCATGCCGGGGTGGTTTCGCGCGGCGCCTTGGCGAGGCCGGTCCCGACCATGCTGTCGCGGGTGACGAGCCCCGCCAGCCGCTCCTCGCTCCACCCCGCGGCGCCGGCGGGGCGCAGCGGCAGCACCAGAAAGCGGGTCTCGGCGGTCGAATCCCAGACGCGGATCTGGGTCTCGGGCGGCAGGGTCACGCCGAAATCGGCGAGCACGCCCCTGGGGTCGATCACCGCGCGCGACCGGTAGGCGGCCGATTTGTACCAGACCGGCGGCAATCCCAGCACCTCCCACGGATAGCACGAGCACAGGGTGCAGACGATGAGATTGTGCGTCTCGGGCGTGTTCTCGACCGCGATCAGATGGCTGCCGACCGGGCTCATATGGCCGGCCGAGTTGACCGCCTCGGTCGCGTCCGCGAGCAGCCGGCGCTTGAACGCGGGGTCGGCCCAAGCGCGCGCCACGATGCGGGCGCCGATATGCGGCCCGATCCGGGTCTCGAACGCCTCGACGATCCCGTCGAGCGCGGAGGGATCGACATAACCCTTGTCGACCAGGATCGTCTCCAGCGCCCGCACCCGCACCTCCATCTCGGATAACTCCGAGCCGTGCGAATGATCGTGCGGGTGGGAATGGTCGTCCGGCATTTCTGTCACCTCCGCGATCGGTGCCCGATGCTATTGCCGACTCGGCCGGAAGTCGAGACCTGCGCACCGCCGAACAGCATCGGCCGTTTGCGCCTGATTTCCGCGACGCGGAAGCCGTTGGCCTTGCTTGTGTATGCTTTGCTCACAAAACGTTGTCTTTGCGACTTTGGCCCCGGTTTTAGGGAGAAGAGCCGGCGGCGGCTCGTCGCTTAAAGTGTTTTGCAGCAATTCGGCCTACATTTTTGGTTGCTAGGTAATTCCAGCTAGAACCAATGCCAATCGACACTACCGGAACAGTATATTTCACTACGGAGCGCTGCAAAATTTTTACACCGACCTTCGCCGCGACTCTCTTGAGGGTCGCCAACACGTCTTTCGCAAAGATTTTTTTGGCACCTAACCCGGCAACCCTGCCGCCCATTTTCATTCCCGCCTTTCCGGCGGCATCGGCTGCTGCACCGCCCAGCGCAAATGCCAATATCGTCAGGATGTCCTCTGGATCATCTGGATCAAGGCGGGCCCCGTAAAGTTTTCCGAGATTGGCTACCAGTTGTAGCTGAATGCGCACGAGCTGTATGACTTCAGCGGAAATCGAAGCTCCCGCTATCGCGATATTCGCCGGAAGACCCACACCACCCTCAAATCCGGTGAGAAGGCCGACGACCGCATCAGTCGAGACGGCACCGCCAGCTATCCCTCCAAGGACCGCGGCGTTTTTGGCTGCCACTGCAATCAGCTTTTTTGCAATCTTATCCACGCCCAAATCAGGATATTTCGCGTAAAAATACTAATCTGTCGCTCGTTCCCAATAGTTTGTGAAGGATTTTTCGATGATAGCGCATAGCCATTCTCCGCTCCTAAACGTCTTCCAACCGCCGAGCTCGGTATAATATTTCTTAGAATCTTCGAGCCACTTCCTGATTAAGCTTCTCTCGTCGGCCTGCCCGGCTAACGAAATATGCACTTTGGGAAGCACACCGTCGAACTGATCCTGCCAATCAGCCGGATCGATCCGTTCAACAACGCCAAGTTCGGCCTTGCCATTGACGGCAAGCCGCACATGGCTCGACTGTGTCGAAGGCCCATCGAGTAATACGGTCCCAATGTCATCAAGGCCCCGGCTTGGAGGCCTCTCAAGGTAAACGTGCGCGCGCCAAGCCATGTCGCCCCCCGGAGCTACGGTTAAGTAATGTGTAGTTCCGGGGCGTCAACCAAACGTCCTTCCAATCGGACAAGACTGCGCATTCCCGCTTCACCCGTTTCCGCCGTTTTCTTTAGGCCCGGCGTCATTCCGTCCGCCCGCAGCGGCGCAAGACCCCGATGGGCGGCTACGCCCGCAGTTCCTCGATGCAGTCGACGAACCGCCGGGCGAGCTTCGATCGCCTGCTGCGCCTCCTCGACTGTCACTTGCGAAGCGTCGCCGGTCTCGTAGTCGGCGACAGTCTTGAGATTGTAGGCGCGAGCGAGGAACGCGTGGAGTTCTGGGTCAAAGCGCGGCTCGTCCTCGGTCAGCCGCCGCAATTCGGCATGCACGCCGCGATGACGCTTGATGACTTTGTCGGTGCGCTCGAAAATCAGGGCTTGCGCGGCATGCGGCCCGGCGAGATAAGCGGCGCGGCCTGCCTCGTCATTGTAATTCATCACCTCCAACTGATTGCGCGGCTTGGCGAGGAACTCGCGCGATTTACGCAGAGACGCAGCGCTCTCCGGCTTCATAGATCGATCCCGTCTGAGCGGATTTCGTGCATCAGCGGCGTGCGCTCGGCGTAGGAGCCGGCGCGGTAGGCCATGGCGTGGATGAACTCGCCGGTTTCGTAGAGAATGTCGGTGCTGAGATCCGCCAGACGGTTCAGTTCGGGCCACCGGTCCTTCATGTCTCTCAAGAACACCGCCACGTCGTAATCCGAATCTGTCGTGCGCGTCGCCGCGGGCGCGGGAGCCGAACAGCACGACGCGCTCGATGCGGTCGCCGTATAGCGCGTCGAGTGCGGTGCGGAAGCACTTCAGGACCGGGTCGTCGATCGCTGCAATCGGCATCAAAATTCTCGAGGAGATCGGCCGCAACGAGTTATTCGGCGGCTTGGGCCACGGCGGCCGACGGGTGGCGCCAGGTGGCGAGGTCGGCCCAGCTGTCGGCTTCCATGAACTGGGCCCAGCGGCGGTAGAGGTTGCGCATCGGCTCCTCGCTCGATTGCGCCTCGGTGATGTCGATGACCTTGCCCGGGATGCGAAGGCCGTCCCATTCGAAATTCTCGACCGCGGCGCCGAGCCCCATTTCGTAGCAATAGGGGTGGCGTCGCGCGATCGCGCCGCGGCTGGCCGAATGGGCGTAGTTCCAGTTTTCCATGTCGTCCTGCTCGGTCATGCCGGCCGGGCCCGAATAGCGGATGTAGTAGTCGCGCAGGAAATCCTTGACCTCGCCGGGCGCCTCGCGATCGACCAGGAACCAGCGCCACACCTCGGTCTGATGAGCCCCGCGCGGATGCCACACCGCGATCGTGCGCGGCTGGCGCGGCAACAACGCGATGTTGGGAAAGATCTCGCCCGGCGCGCCGAGCAGCCGGGCCTCCTCGCCACGGGTGCGGCGGCGCTCCTCGTCGCAATGCCGGAAATATTCGGAGACGATCGGCGAATGCTGGTAGGTCGCAGGTGGCGGGCGGTCCTTCGGCAAGGCCCGGTCCTTCGGCAGCGCGTAGACGATCGTCTGATGGCCGCGGTCGGGGATGCAGACATGCAATTTGCGGCCGGCCAACAGCTCGGCCATGTCGCGCCGCCCGCTGCCCGAGGGGCCGATGCCGGCGAGGTCGACCGAGCGGTGGCTGATGTTGTGATAGCTGTCGCCGCTGAAATTCTCGGCCGGGAATTTCCAGTTGCACGGGATCAGCCATTTCTGCACGCCGCCCAGCACCTCGGCCTGGCCCTCACGCCCGTCGCGGCCGTCGAGGATCAGGTCGAGATAGCGCGCGAAATCGCCGAGGTATTCGGCGAAAGGCGGGGCGGCCGGGTCCCAGCAGGCCCAGACCGAGCCCTTGTAGTTGCAGATCTGCGCCACCTCGACCAACCCCCATTGCGCGCGGTCGAGGGCCGAGCGATAGGCCTCGCGGAAATAGGGGACGCCGACCAACTTGCCGTCGGCGCCGTAGCTCCAGCCATGATAGGGGCAGGTGAAGACGGTCGTGTTGCCTTCGTCGTAGCGGCACACCTTCATGCCGCGGTGCCGGCAGGAATTGAGGAACACATGGATCTGGCCGTGGGCCTTTAGCCCACGGGCTTGTCCCGTGGGCCGGTCGCGGCACAGGATCACGATCTCCTCGCCCATGCCGGAGACAAAGAAATCGCCGGGGTTCGGGATCTGGCTTTCATGGCCGACAAAGAGCCACGAGCGGGCAAAGACCCGCTCCTGCTCCTGGGCGTAGATCTCCTCGTCGACAAAGATCTCGCGGCTGATCTCGCCTCGCGCCGCGTCGACGAGGCCGGCCCGATAGCCCGATGGCCGCGCGGTTGTCATTGTTGGCCTCCTGCCTTGGCGATCGTCTATCTAATCTGGGATATCATCGCGCACAAGCGGCGCGAATCTGGACCAAAACCCGACGCCATCCTCCAGACGATCGCGCGATATTGCTCCGACACTCTCGCGATCCACGCCCCTACTTGTTAAACGTCGCTCTGTTGCGCACGCCAGCCGGCGGCGCCCCGGGCGGCGGCGGATCAATTTCGTGCGCGCGATCTCTTCCGCAGGACCCGGCTTATTTCGCGCCGCCGCTCCGCCTATTTGGCGCTGCCGCTGCGGGCCGCCGCCGCCTGGTCGGCGCGGAGCAGCGCATCAAGATACTGCGGCAGCGGTTGCGCCGCGCTCAGGAAGCTTTCGAGCTGACCGGCGGCGGGACGATCGGGATCGTCCATGCTCGCTGAAACCGCGACGAAGGCGGCAAGCGGGGCGCGCCGCAGCAGCACGGCGCGGGCCTGCAGCAGCTTGGCCTCGATCAAGCCGCGGACAATTTTCCCGTCGACCAGATAGAATGACCAGACCAGCCGGCGGCGTGGACCGCTGACGATCTGGGTGGCGGTCACCCGCACCGGCTGGCCGCCGAGAGACAGCTCTGCAGATCCTTGTTCGGCCTCTCGCCACAGCTTGTCGTCGGCGATACGGTCGTCGGTGTTGGTCAGCGCGTTGCCGACTGCGCGTAGGCGGTAAAGCGCCACATAGCGGACGACAACCCCGGAACCCGGCGCGGCGAAGGCTTGCAGGAACTGACGATCGGGGCCGTACACCACCGGCCGCCAGCCGACGCCGACATCGGCGACCTCGCGCCATGGCGCGGCGACCCGCGGGCTCGCGGCCTGCGGCAAGGTCGAAAGTGGGAACTCGCTGTCCAGCCGAGCGGCGTAGGCGGGACCCGCGACCGCCAGCACAATGGCGGCTGCGACCGCCACCGCGAACCGCCATGCCGGCGGGCTGCGGACCGGCGGCGGCGGCCGCACCAGTGGCGCCGGCGGCGGCTGCTCCGCCTTGTCGACGAACGCCATCCCGATCGCGATCAGCAGCAGGATCACCAGCGAAAAGAACAGCCAGCCATAGATGATGTGGTCGGCTTCGACCGCGGTGGCGCTGCCCTCGAGATGCGCCAGCAGGATGATCCCCAAGGCGCGCATGCCGTTGGCGCCGATCGGCACCGCCAGCGACAGCGCGATGAACGCGGCGCGGCGCCAATAGCTGCGGTACATGACCACGGCAAAAAAACACCCGAACACAGTCGAGGCGATCAAAAACCGCAGACCGGCGCAGGCTTCGGCAATTTCAAAACTGCCCTCCGGGATTTCGATCAGATAGCCGTCGGAAAAAACCGGGATGTGCAACGCGTGCAGCCCGGCGACGACGATATTTGCGGTGATCGTCTGCAACGACGGGACCAGAAAGGCCCCGGTCGGCACCAAAAAGAACAGAAACAACAACGGCGCCAGCAGCCGCCGGAATGCCTGCGGCCCCAACGCCACCAGCAATACCACCTCGAACATCGCGACGACCGCCAATTGCCGGCCCTCGTTGACGTCTAAAATCGCCGCGACCAGCCAGATCGCGGACAGCAGCGGCATGGCGAGCAGCGGCCAAAAGGCCGGCGCCGGCGACATCGAGGCGATTGTCGCCCGCCTCTCCCACAGCAGAAACCCGATCAGCGGCAGGATCAGAAAGCAATGATTGTAGGCGGTTGACTCAACCCACACACGAACCGCCGCCGCGACATCGTGGCGAAAAACCAGGCCGAAGACGAGGGCCGACAAACCGATCAGCACCACCGCCGCCAGCCACCGGCGAGCCGGCGCCGCGGCGGCATTGAGGCGAACCGCGGCAACCGGCGGCGGCCCGATCGGCAGGACCTCTGCCGGGGTCGCCCGATCATCCGGCGAACCCGGCCTGCGCAAGACATCCATGGTCAGCCGATCCCCTTGACGATCAATGGTCCGAGCCGCGTCGCGAGCGCCAGCGGCAGTCTTTTCCACAGGGCGGCCAGCCGCGCGTATTTGGGATTGAGCGGGTTCAAATCGGGGACGTCCTCGTTTTTTGCCAGGCGGAACTGATAGACCAGCGGCATTGGCTCGAACCCCCAATTGCGTTTGAACGCGTATGCCCCGGTGCCGATCTTGCTGCGGCCGAAATCGAAATGGCGGCAGCCGCGCTCGCAGGCTCGCCGCATTACTTCCCAATACATGAAATCGTTGGCGGCGAGCGCCCGCGCTGCTGCAACCCCGCCGCCGTAGAACGGCAGAACCGTGTCGCGAAAATAGAAATTCAACACCGCCGCCACCGCCTTTCGATCGCGGGTCACGGTCACGATGTCGGAGGCATCGGGGAATTCTTCCCGCAGAATCCGGAAATACGACTTGGCAAAAACCGGGGTGCCGAGATTATGCACGCTTTCGGCATAAACCCTATGAAGCCGGTCGACATCGTCGTCGGTGTGCGAGCGCAGCCCGTTTTCTATGCCCTTGCGAATCATCGCGCGCTGCTTGCGCGGCACCGATTTCAGATTGGCCTCGGCGGCGGGGTCGATCGGCTTGCGAAAAATCGCGTAAAGGCCCGATTTATTCGTCCAACCGGCCCGGCTTTCGGAAAAGCCGCGGATTTCGAGCACCGGCGCCCCGAGCGTGTCCATCAAACCCGTCGCGCGCTCTTCGAGCGCGGCGAGGCTGGCCGGGTCGGCGGCGATCGGTCCGCCTTCGACGGCGAACGCATTGGCGATCAAGGACGAGCCGAACAAGGCCGATCGGACATGGGTCAGCGGCAGCACCCCGCTCACCTTGCCGGCGCGCTCGGCCAGGAGATAATGGGTGCGGTGGCCAAAGGCGCGCTCGATCACCCGCCGCCACGGCGACAGATGAAAGAACGTCCCGCCCGGGCAAGCGCGGACGAAATTGTCCCAACGCTCGGCATCCTGCGGCTGGAACGATCTCACCGCGGGCGGCGGTAGTCCACCCATCCGGGGATCAGCGGAAACGGGCCCGACGCCTCGCTCAGACACAGCCGGTCCAGGCGCGTCCAGGCAAAATCGCGCAGCAGGCGGCGCAGCCGCGGCTCGGTGCGGCCGAGGTTCAGGTAATGCCGCGCCCGCGAGCGCAGCGGCGCCTGGCGTTGCCGCGGCTGCCCGGGATCGACCTCCCAGGGATGTAGATAAAACACCGGCGGGGCAGGACCGGGCGCCGGCGCGCGCCAGCAGCAGGCGGCTGAGCCTGTACGGAAACAGGCGGAAATAGCCGCCGCCCGAGGCGGGCACGTCCTTGCCCAGCACGCGCACGGTGGTCAGCGGGATTTCGATCAACCCGGGGCAGGGCGCGAACGGGAAATGCGGCGCGCCGGGACTGCCGTAGATATCGTGCCGCACCGGGTAGACGCTCGAACTGTAGCGGTAGCCCTCCTCCGCCAGGATCGGATGGGCCCAGGCAGTGGCGCGGCCGATCGAGAAGGTCGGCGCGCGATAGCCGTGAACGGCGACGCCGCCGGCATCCTCGAGAATGCGTCTGCTGTCGCGCACATCCTCGCGGAAGGCCGCCGGCGATTGACGATCGACGCGGCCGTGGTCGGCGCCGTGGCTGGCCAGCTCGTGGCCCTCGGCGACGATGCGCCGCGCCAGCGCCGGATGCTGCCGCGCAATGCAGCCCAACGTGAAAAATGTCGCCTGAACGCCGGCCTCGCCCAGGATATCGAGCAGCAGCCCGGTGTTGCGCTCGACCCGTCCCGGCAGATGGTCCCAATCCTTGCGGTCGATCGTCGTGGCAAACGCTTCGACCTGGAAATAGTCCTCGACATCGATGGTCATGGCGCCCGCGCCGACGAGGGCATTGCGCCGCCCGGCCTGCGGGTCGGCCGCAACCTGCGCCGGGTCGAGGCGCAGCGCCTCGCCCGCCGGCGATCGGAGCAGCTTTGCCGCGGAGCTCATAGCCGCTCACCCTGAAAATAATGGGCCGCGATTTCGATCGCCCGGCGGATCAACCGCTCGTGCCGGTCGACGCTTTTTTCGAGCCCCGCGAGGCGCTCGACGACTGCCGGAAGCGCCGCGCCGAGAGCGCCCTTTTCGGCGTCGACGCCGGGCGTCGGAGTGGTGCTGACCACGGCAATCTCCTCTCGCAGATCGGTGGCGACCTTGTCGACCGCGCCCGCGGTCAAGGTATGGAGCTGCTCGAGAAACCCGTACAGCAGGAGACGCGAGCACAAGGTGTTGATCCGCCGCGGCACGCCCTCGGTGTACTGGTGGATTACCGGAAACGAGGAGTCGGTGAATTGCGGGTCGCCTTTCCACTCGGCTCGCCGCAAGCGGTGTTCGATATAGGCTCTGGTTTCGGCTTCGCTCAACGGTCCGAGGTGGTAGGCGGCAGTTACCCGTTGGCGCAGCTGCTCGAGCCCCGGGCTGCCGAGGATCGCTCGGAACTGCGGCTGTCCAAGCAGAAAGCTCTGCAGCGCCATGGTCTTGTCGACGACGATGTTGGACAGCATGCGCAACTCTTCGAGCGCTTCGAACGACAGGTTCTGGGCCTCGTCGACGATCAGCAACACCCGTTTGCCGGTGCGGTGCTGGGCCAGCACGAAATCGTTGATGCGCTGCAGCAGCGAGCCCTTGGCGAGCCCCTCCTTGGCGATGCCGAAACCGGCGGCGACCATGTGCAGCAGGTCGTCGCCGCCGAGCTGGCTGGTCACGATCTTGGCGGTGACAAAGCTGTTCTCGCTGATCGTCGCCAGCAAATTGTCGACCAGGATCGTCTTCCCGGCCCCGACTTCGCCGGTAATGATGATGAAACCTTCGGCGTGGTGCAGGCCATAGACCAGATAGGCCATGGCCTGGCGATGGACGCTGCTCTCGAAAAAGAAGCGGGCGTCGGGCGTCAGCTGAAATGGCCGGGTGGCGAGCCCATAGAACTCGGCATACATCGGCTCAAAACGCCTTGGTCAGCAAAAACTCCAGCGAGTTCACGACCACGCTGCCACTACCCCCGCTTGACACCACCGCGCCGCCATTGGGCTGATACGAAAACGTATAGTAGACCGAACCGGTCAAGTTGCGGGTAAGCAGATAGTTGAATCCGAGATTGGCGGTCCAGGTGCTTATATTACTGATCGGAACGGCGCTGTTGACCGTCACCAGATCGGCGGTATTGACGTAGCCGAGCGAGGCGCTGCCGTTGAGGTCGGGCCGGATATCGCGCGCCCAAGTGAAATTTGCCCCGATGCTCTTGGTCGTGGCGTTTATCGGCGGCGTCAGCCCGGTCTCGGTGTTGTAAAAGCCGTACAGTGAGTAGGTGTTGACGCCGATCGCGTCGTTGACCCCGAGATTGAACAGATGCTGGCGATAGACCCCGTTGGTCAGGCCCAAGCCCGGGTTATAGAACGCGGTCGGCAGGTTCGAATACTGGTCGACGATCGAGCCATAGGGGTTGAGGGTCGAGGTTGACAGCGAGGATTGCAGGTATTCCGACGGGGTGCTGATCCCTTGCACCAGATTGGCGTTCACGGTCAGGGTCGGGGTGACGTTAAACGAGGCTGCTCCGGTGAAGCCGTAGACGCCCTGCTGGCGGCCGTATTCCAGGCTGAGGAACCCTTTGTTGTAGCCGTTGAGCCCGACCCGGCCGCCAGCGAGCCAGGTCAGACCGGCAAAGGTCGCCGCCGGGGCAAATGGATATTGCAGGTTCTGGTAGCCGATCCGGCCAAGCGCGGAGAGACTCGGGGTAAAGCGATACTCGAGATCGTCGTAGCTGCTGAACTGGGAATTGCGGCCGCTTGAGTTGGTGTTGAAATTCGAGGCGTCGACGGTCAGTCGCGACAGCCCGCGCTCGAAATTCTGGCCGGTCGCCGCCGTGAACGTGCCCTCGTTCAGAACCCCGTTGGCGAGCTGGTTCGAGCCCGGCAAGAGGGTCGGCGCCGCCGCCGTGGTGTTGCCGCCGTAGTCGGTCGCGCCGAAGCGGTAGCGCAGTTCGGTGTCGACTAGGCCGTCGATCGACTCGCGCAAATAAGGAGACAGAGTGTTGGCGTAAACCTGGGTCTGCTGGGTCCGCGGCAGCAGGGTCGGATTGACAAAGCCGAGCCCGGCCAGTGGCGAGGCCTGGGTGATCACGCTGTTGGCGTCGACGAACAAGCGGTCGGGAACAATGACGCCGGTGCCGCCGGCATAGAGATTGGCGAATATCTGATCCAGCTCGCTGGTCGGGGTATAGAGGTCGCCCTCGGCCGAGCCGCTCAGCACCCCCTTCAAGCGCGGCGTGTCGGCCGAGATGCTGACCCCGGGGGTTAGGAGGGTTTCGGCCGCGGCGGTCCGGTTGGAAGAGGTGTAGAGGGCATTGTCGGTGAACCGCTCGCCCACCGTGGCGTAGGGCTGGATCAGCACCGCCGGCGCATTCGGATTGTACTGCTGAAGCGTGCTGATCCCGGCCCCGGGGATCGGCAGCCCCAACGAATAAGGGGGCTGCTGCGGTTGTGGCAGGGTGATCCCGTAGGGCAGCGCGTTGGGCGGCGTCAACGGGTTGGGCAGGCCGAACGGGCCGGACGGCGCCGGCGGCAGAATATCGGGCGCGATCCCGCCGGGTCCCACGCCAAGAGGCCCGACCCCGCCAGACCCGAACCCGGCCGCAGACCCACCGCCCGAGGCGGCGCCGGTCACTGGCTGCGCCTCGCTCGGGAGCGCGCGGGTTAGGCCGGCGATCAGGAAGGAAGAAAGCCCCAGCCGGAAACGCGCTGTGGCCGAAACCGTGCCCGCGAAGCCTTTAGGCCGGCGCCGTCTTGTCCGAGCGCAGTTCATGGCCCTCGCCGCCGGGATAATTATAATCATAGCCGTAGGAGCCGAAATGTGCGCTCGCCACCTCGCTCTTGTTCAGCAAGAGGCTGATCCGGGGGCAGGAACTGAGCATGCTGAGCCCGGCTTCGATCTCATCCTGCTGGGTGCGGTGGGCTTCGACGACAAACACGATCTGGCCGACCAGCGGCGCCAAGGTGGCGGCATCGCTGCTCACCATGCAGGGCGGGGTGTCGAGGATGATGAAGCGATCGGGAAAGCGCCGCGCCACCTCGTTCATCAAGGCGGCCATCCGATTGCTCGAAAACAGCTCCGGCACCTGCGGACCGCCCTGCCCCGCCGGCAGAACCAGGAGATTGGCGATATTGGTGCGGACCAGAGCCTCGGATAGGTCGCAGCTCGCCCGCGAGCACGTCGACGATGCCCTTTGTCGCCGTAGATGCCGAGGATCGATTTCAGCGCCGAGTGCTGCGTATCGAGATCGACCAGCAGCGCCTTCACGTCTCTCTCGGAGGCGAAAGCCAGCGCCAGATTGATCGCGGTAAAGGTCTTGCCTTCGCCGGGGCGCGCGCTGGTCACCATGATGCATCCGGCTCGGCCGCTGATCGCCGACCCTGCCGGCCGACCATGCGGTCATCAGGTTGCGCTTGATCAGGCGGAATTCCTCGACCGTGCGCGAGCGTCGGAGGATGGCAGCGGGATGCCGAAACTGGCGAGCCGGCCACGGTCGAGCATCAGCTCCGCGGCGGCGTCATCGGCGAGCCTGGTCCGGTTCCGGGCGCTCGCCGCCGGCGCCAGCGGCGGACGCGCTGCCGGCAGGCCGACCTCGGCCGCTTCGCGCTGGCGCAGCAGCGCCGCCGCGCGCTCGATCAGTCCAATCGACTCTGCCATTACGTCACGCCCACCGAGTGGAGGCCGAAGCTCAGCGCCAGCAAGGTGCCATAAACCGCGATCAACACGAAGGCGCTGGCGGCGACCCCGATCAGCTGGATCGCCTCGCGCCGCCGGGCCGCGCCGAGCGACAGCCGGGTCACGCTGCCCAGGATCGGAATGCCCAGACTGCGCAATTGAGCGATCGTCGCAAACGACCGGTCGAGCTGCATCATCACCAGCGGTCGCGGCAAGCCCGGCGCCGATCCCGAACAGCAGCACCACCGATACCAGCATCGGCCGGTTGGGTTCGACCGGAAACAGCGGCAACCGAGGCGGATCGACAATGCGGAACTGGATCTTTTGGGTCCTGGTGTCGGCATTCTCGGCGATCTGCGCCGATTCGCGGCGCGCCACCAGCTCCTGATAATTTTTCTTTAGCACGCCATAGTCGCGGTCGAGATCCTGCACCTGGGCCAACACGTTCGGCGCCGACTGCACGATCCGTTCGAGGCGGCTGTCCTCGTTCTCGGCGGCAGCCAGGGTCCGCTGCGCCGAGGCGACATTGCCCTCGGCGTCGACCAGGCTGACTTTGAGCTGGTCGTAGACAGTGTTGGGAATCTCCGTCTTGCCCGGGGCGCCGACGCCTCCCGAGCCGGCGCCGGAGCGTTTCGATTTCCGCCTCCAGCTCGGCGATCTCAGCCTTGGCGGCGATGACGTCGGGATGCTGGTCGGTGTATTTTAGCCGCAGCGAATTGAGCCGGGCGCGCAACTGCTCCAACCGCGCCGCGTCGGGGCTCAAGGCCCGCCCGCCGGTGACGATCACCTGAGGGCTGCGTTCGACGGTCAGCATCGGCGGTATCGAGGCCAGCTGCTTGCGCAATGAATCGCGCTTGGTGACGGCGTCGGCGAGATCGTTCCTGGCCTTGACCACCGCGTTGCGGGCCTGATCGAGCCGGGTGTCGGTGTCGCCCGCGCTGGCCGGAGCATCGGGCGAGCGGTCCGAAATGATGTCCGGATACTGCCGGGCCAAATCCGCGCGGCGCATTTCGGCGGCGCGCAGCTGGTCGCGATAGGAGGCGATCTCCTCGTCGAGAAAGTGCTGCGCACTGTCCATCTCGGTGCGGCTGCTGCCGGCGGTTTTTTCGGCGAAGATCGTCAACAGCGACTGAACCACGTTCTTGGCTACCTGCGGATCGCTATCCCGGTAGGAGATGGTCATCAGGTTTGCGGTGATCGGCAGCACCTCGATGCCCTCGGCCAGCCGCTTGTAGAGCGCATCCTTCTGCTCGGGAGTGGTCAGCTTCGCGTCAAGATCGGTCAGGCGAACGAGTTGCTCGAGATTGGGCCGGCTGAGCAAGGTGCGCTGCAGGAAATCTAGATGGCGCGTCGGGTCGGTATCGGCCGCCAATCCGTGCAGCAACGGCGTCAGCAGCGGATCGACGTCGAGATAGACGCGCGCGCTCGAATTCGTACTTGGTCGGGATAAAGGAGATTGCGACCCAGCCGACCGTGCACACCAGCCACGCCATGCCGATGGCGAGCCATTTCTGCCGCCACAGCGCCAGAACGACCGGCAGCGCTTGCGACTTGACCGAATTCATCGTCGGCTCCATTCGGGTAAGCGGGATCCGAACCCCCCCGATATTCCGACCGGCTTTCGACGGCTCCGCTCGATCGGCGGCCGTGGCCCTGGCTGCGGCAAATTTGGCCATGGTCAGAACAGGCGCTGCGGAATGATCAGGATGTCGCCTGGCTGAAGCGCGACGTTGCTCGCCACATCGCCGTCCTGGATCAAGTCGTCGAGGTGCACCGAATAGGTTTGCTGCTTGCCGTCGGCGGTACGCACCAGCACCGCATCGTTGCCGGCGGCGTAGCGGGTCAGACCGCCGACTTCGATCATCGCGTCGAGCACGGTCATGTCGGTCCGGTACGGGAGCGCCCTGGGTTGGGCGGCCTCGCCGATGACCCGCACCTGTTCGTTGAACGGGCCGACGAACCCTTCGGCGATGACCGTGACCACCGGCTCCTTGATGTATTTCGCCAGACGCTGCTCGAGCTCCTGGCCGAGCTGGGTCGGCGTCTTGCCGATCGCGACCACGTCGTTGACCAGCGGTATCGACAGGCGCCCGTCCGGCCGGACTTCGACGGTGACGCTCAACTCGGGATTGCGCCAGACAAAGATGTTCAGCTTGTCGCCGGGGCCGATGATGTACTCGCTCGACGGCAGCGCCGACGCCGGCGGGGCCGGCGGCAGCGGCGGCCCGCCGTGGCATCCGGCGATGACGCAGCGCAATCAGCATCCCTGCGGCGCGAAGCAACCTGCGGTGCACCCCTGCGCTCCTGTTCAGCGTTCCGACCGGCGGTGAAAGGCGGCATCCCACAAATGCCGGTGGCGAAGGACGGCAACCCCCGGTTCCCGCACGTTGCGGCAAGGTACTTGCAACAGCCCGGCAGCTATAGCACCAGCCGGCCCGTGCGCGCAACGAAGTTGTCGTTTACCATTCGCCTTGCCGGCTGACAAATGAGACAGCATAAGCATGCCCGACGGTGCAACAACTGGGCTCGCGCACGGCGGCGGCGAGGCGACGCGCCCGACCGATGCGGACGACGACAAGGTCGGTCGGCCGGCGGCGGAAGCGCGGCGGCGCCGGATATGCCCGGATATGCGAGCTTTGGCTTCATCGCTCCGAACTCGGTAGCCGCCGCCGGCGTGCGGCTGTTTCACAACGGCGCTCGATCATCGCTCATTCCCGGTGAACAAAGGATGAAAGCGCCCGACTTGCGCCGCTTCCGACCGTGGCTCAGACCGCCAGCAGCTGCGCCAGCCCGGCGGCGACCGGAGGCGCGCCGGGGAAGACCAGATCGAGCTGGCGATCGGCGAGGCGCATATGCGGCCCAAGGATCGCCGCCAGCACGGCGCGGAAATCGGTGGTGACCTTGAGGTCGCGGCGCTGGTAGAGCTGGCCCGCCGCCAGGCCCGGCCATTCGCCATAAACCCGGCCGCCGTTGACGGCGCCGCCGGCCACCCAGATCACGTTGCCGTGGCCGTGATCGGTGCCGCGGTCGCCGTTTTCGCGCACGGTGCGGCCGAATTCGGAGAGGACGACGACCACGGTGTCGCGCCACGCAGCGCCGAGCCCGCGGGCAAGCTCGGCGAGGCCGCCGCCGAGCGCGCCGAGGTGTCGGGCGAGCTGTCCCTTGCCGCCGCCCTGATCGACATGGGTGTCCCAGCCGCCGAGACCGACGAAAGCGAGCCGGATGCGCTCGTCGCCGCCGATCAAGCGGCCGAGCCGCGCCGCCCGTGCGGCAAAGCTCGCCGGCGGCGGCGACCCGGCATCGGCGATGGCCTGTTCGCGCGCCAGATCGCCGAGCAGCCGGGCCCGGGCGCTGCGGCCTTCGCGATAGGCGGCGCCGAGCGCATCGTCCGCGGCGTAGAGCTGGCTGAAGGCGTCGGCAAGAAGCGGCCGGTCGATCGGCATCGGCCGGGCGTCGCCGGGCCCAAGCGGCAGGTTGGCGACCGGGGCGGCGCCGGTCAGGATCCGCGCCACGGTCGGGCCCACCATGATCGCATCGGTCGGGCCGCGCCGGCCGGGCAACGCCTGCAGCAGCCGGTTCATCCACCCGTCCGCAGTGGCGCTGCAGCCGGGCGTGCCGTTCTCGATATAGCGTTGCGCCTCGAAATGCGAGCGGTTCGGGTCGGGCGAGCCGGCGGCGTGGACAAAGGCGAGGCCGCGCTCGCGCCACAGCGGCAGCAGCGCCGCCAGCGCCGGGTGCAATCCGAAATGGCCGTCGAGCGCCAACGCGCCCTCGGGCGCCGTCGGGCGGGCGATGGCGATCGTCGGGCGGGCTTCGTAATAGGCCGCGTCGGCATAGGGCGCGACGACGTTGAGACCGTCGACGGCGCCGCGCAGCAGGATCACGATCAGGCGTTTGGCGCCGCCACCGCTTCGCCCGGGGCCGGCCTCGGCGGTGGCCGCCCACGCGCCGCGGCCGAGCGGCGCGATCGCCCCGGCGAGCGCCGCGCGCACCACGACGCGCCGCGAGAAATCCGAACCGGCCATCGCAACTCCTTATCCAGCTGCGCCCATCATCGATGCATGAAATCGGGGCTGCCGAGGAGCAGCGCGGCGCGCAGCACCGGCGGCGCGGTCGCGACCACTGCGCGGGTCGAGCTCGACAGGGTCGCGCCGAAAATCTGGTCGAGGCGGTTGGGGTCGACCGGGTCCGGCCGATAGGGCTCTCGTCCGCTCTCGCCGCTCGACGATCCGGGCTCGGCGCCGAGCGGCAGAAAGCCGCGGGCGAGGGCCACGGCAAAGTTGATCCGCTGCATGGTCGCCTCCGGGCTCAGCCAGGCTTCCTCGGTGTCCTGGTAGCCGTCCGGCGTCTGGCAGCCGTAGAGCGGCATCCCGAGGCGGCTCATCCAGCCGAGCAGCGGGCGCACATTGTTGAGCGGAACCCCGGCCGCACGCACCGCCGAGATCACATATTCATAGGGCGTCTTGTATTTCTGCCCGGCGCTGTCCCAGAATTCGGGGCTGGCGAACAAGCTCGCCAAGACCGCGCGGATGTCGCCGCCGGTGGCGAGAAAGCGGACGGCGAGGCGCTCGACCAGCGCCGGCGGCGGGGCGTCGGCGACAAAATATTGGGCCAGCTCATAGGCGATATGGTGAGCCGTCGCCGGGCTCCGGGCCAGCATATCGAGCGCCTCTTCGCCCTCGGCCCTGCCCTGGGCGAGGAGCCGGCGCCCGAGAAATACTTTCGGCCCGTAATCGTGGCGAGAGCCCTCGAACACCGCGGCGACCCCCGGAAATTCCGTCGAGTTCGGCGGGTTGACCCGCCACCCGGTAAACACCCGCGCCAGGGTGGTGACATCGTTCTGGGTATAGCCGCCGTCGACGCCCAGGGTGTGCAGCTCCATGACCTCGCGGGCATAGTTCTCGTTGAGCCCGCGCGCGACGTTCTGGGTGTTGTCGAGATAGACCAGCATCGCCGGGTGCTTGGCCACAGCGAACAGCAGGTCGCGGAACCGGCCGAGCGCATAGGGACGGATCGCCTGTTCCTCGTAATTGCCGATCCACACCCGGTCGAGCCCATCGCCAGCGAAGACGTTGAAATGGTTGAACCAGAAATTGACCATCACCTGCTGCAGCTGGCGCCGGCTCAGCACCGCCTCGAGCACGCGCGCCGCCTCGGCCTGGCGGACCACCCGCTGCGCCCGGACCTGCTGCGCCCGGATCTCGGCCGAAGTCGGGCGGACCCCGTCGACCGTCCGCAATGGCCCATAGAGCTGGCGCAGCGCCACCGCGTCGAGCCCCCTTGTGTCGAGCTGGGCCAGGGCGAAGCGCAGCGCGATCGGCTCTTCGATCGCGGCGGGATCGAGCTGTTCGGCGATGTAGCGCTCGACCCCGATCGCTTTTACATGGTTGAAGTCGTCGAGGGTCGGGCCGAACGCCAGCCGGTTCAAGACGTGAATGATCCGAGCATCATCATCGGCGGCGCGGGCCGGCCCGAGCAGCGCGATCAGCGCCGCCGCGGCCAGCAGCAGCCGGGCGAAACGGCGCACCATGGAGCGGACGGAAAGCGCAACGGGGGCCGTCATTCGAGCCCTCAACAGCGCGCCGGCGCTCCGGCGGTGCCCGCCAAATTCTTCGCACGGTCCCCGACGCCTGCGGTCGCAGCAACCCGGCCCGGCTCGCCGCAGACGATGTCCCGAGAATTCATTGCTGCCGCCCCCGCCCAGCCACGCGAGAATAGCGCAACCAGCAGCCTTCGGCAAAGGCAGCGATCAGCTTCGCGCCGCCGGACCTCCCCGCCGCCGGGCCAGCCGATCGCTCAGGGCGACCGGACCGCGCCGTTGGCGATCCAGCGATTGGCCGATATTCGGATCAGGAAGGCGACATCGGCGGCGTTGCAGCCGGCGGTCGAGGCGTTGAACGAGCCGTCGAACTCGGCGTCGCCCGTCGCGCTCAAGGCGACGAGCGGGGTGTCGATCGCCACCGGCGCTCGCCGATTCGGGCGCGCAGACCAAGG
Source organism: uncultured Alphaproteobacteria bacterium (assembly GCA_963814805.1). GTDB lineage: Bacteria > Pseudomonadota > Alphaproteobacteria > ATCC43930 > CGMCC-115725 > AP-15. Next base: position 86,311 of record CAWFER010000008.1, read on the forward strand.
TGCCCTTGACCTGGGTGACCGTGGCCGGCGTGCCGATGCTGTCGCCGCCGGCGAGGACGAGGCCGCGGACCTCGAAGTCGACCGCGCCGTCGGCCAGATCGACATAGGCGTGGCCGCCCAGCGTCGACCACGGCTCCATGCCGCCGCCGATGCCGCCGACGACGTTGCCCGCCTGGATGATGCCGATGATCGTCCGCCAGCGCACGCTGTTGCCGCCGCCGTCGGCTCTCACGGCCGGCGCCAGCGCGACCAGCAGCAATGCGGCCCCGACCACTCCTGCCCCGACCACTCTCGAACGGATTGCTCCCACAGCTTATTCTCCCCGAAAACAGGCGCGACCGCCCGACATCGTCCGTGGATCGTGACCGGGCTTTTTGTTTTCGGGCAGAGTAATCCCGGCGGCAGAATCGGCGCAAACTCCGCCGCCATCGGGGCCGAGCCCCGCGGGCCCGATGGCGAGGCTCAGCCGACGATTTCAGGGATCAGCAAAAACAAATCGGTGTCGCCGGTTACCTGCCCGGCGGCGGTCAGCAGCGCGTGCGCCTGGCCGCGATGATGGGTCTGGTGGTTGAAGAAGTGCGCGACCAGCAGCCGCTTCGGCGCGCGCATCTCGCGATTGGCGGCGCCACTGAACCACACGAGGTCCGCGCCGAGCCAGGCATCGTCGACCTGGTGCGCCCAGCGGGTGATGTCGGCATCGGCCGTCGCGCGCGCCGCGGCAAGTTCGGCGAAGTCGTCGATCATCTGCGCGCTCTGCTTGATCGGCGTCGCCGGCTTCTCCCAATTGTCGAAGCGCGACATCCACTGGCGGTCGCCCCACAGGATATGGGTCAAGGTGCCATGGATCGAGCCCCAGAACGCGCCGCGCGAGGCCCGCCGCTCGGCCTCCGACAACCGTGCCGCAGCGCCGTAGAGGCGCCGGTTCATCTCGGCGTTGTAGGCGGCCATGGTGCGGACATAAGCCGCAGTGATCATCGCAACCCCCCAATGGCAACGCGCCTCAGCGGCCCTTGAACGGCCCCGGCCGGCGCTTTTCGGCGAAGGCGCGCGCCGCCTCGTGAAAATCCTCCGAGAGATAGAGCTTCAAGGGCGCGGTCTGCATCGCCACCTCGCGCTCGAGCTCTTCCAAGTACCAGCGCCGGGTGCGCACCGTCGCCCGCACCGAGAGCGGCGGGTTGTTCGCGACCTCGAAGGCGAGTTCGCGCGCGGCTGCGAGATGCCCGCCAGATGGCGCCACCCGGTTGACAATGCCGGCCGCCAGCGCCTCCTCGGCGGTAAAAAAGCGACCAGTTAGCGCCACTTCGGTGGCGAACCCCGCGCCCCCGCGAAAATTCAGCAAGGCCCAATACTTCGAGCCGCCGAGCCCGCGCGAGGTTTCGGTCACCTGGAACTTGGTCCCGGCCGCGGCGACGATCAGATCGCATTCGAGGACGATGCCGAGCGCCAAGCCCATCGCATAGCCGTGCGGTGCGGCGATCACCGGCTTCCAGTTGACCGACCGAGTCAGGAGATCGGCCGAGTTAGCGCCCCAGCCCTGCGGGCCGCCATGTTCCAGGAATTCCTCGCGGCGGCGCAGCTGGCGCTGATGCACGTCGGCGCCGCTCGAAAAGGCGCGGCCGGCGCCGCAGATGATCGCAACCTCGGCCGCGGGATCGAGATCGAAGCGGCGCAGCGCGTCGGCCAAATCGCGCACCAGATCGTCGCTGAAGGCGTTCAGCCGATCGGGCCGGTTGAGGGTCAGGGTGGCGATCCGATCCGCGCAAGCATACTCGACCAGGCTTTCGCCGCCGGTCTCGGCCATTTCTTTCCCCTCTCGCGTGGGTTCGACGCCCGGTTCGGGCACCGCACATCAGCCGTCGAGAGTGGTACACACAGGGCTGCGGCCCTGTCCAGCCCGGAGCGCGGCCTGGTGCGGCGATGCGGCCCCGGGCGCGGCGATGCGGCGGCGCGCGGCGAGCCGCAATTGCTTGGGGTGGGACAGGCTCCCGCTGGTCGCCGCCGAACCAGGCCCGCTCGCCGCCGCGGCGGGCCGGTGGCCGGTTCGGTTATTTGCCGGGGTTCGGCATGGCGCCGCCGGGACTCGGCGGATTGGCCCCGGCGTTCGGCATGCCGCCGCCGGAGCTGGCCGCCCCGTTCGCGGGCGCCATACCGGCCGGCGTCGCCGGCGGCGCGCTCGATCCCTGGCCGCTGCCGAGCAGCCGGCTCATCGTGTCCTGATCGAGTTGGGCGGTCACCGGCAGACCGTTCTTGCGCTGATAGCGCTGCAAAGCCTGGCGGGTCTCGGAGCCGGCGATGCCGTCGATCCTGCCGCGGTAGAGATGATCCCGCCGCAGCTGCTGCTGAGCCTGGCGAATTTCGCTGCGGGACATTGTGGCGCCGGTCTCGGCCGGCGCCGCGCCGGCCATATTCGGCTGGCCAGGGCTGCCATTGCCGCCCGGCGCGGGCATGGCCGGCTGGCCCGCGCCCGCCTGGGGCATCGACGATTGCGCCCCGGTCGCGGGGGCCATGGCGCCGTTTGGAGGCGGCGTCGACGGTGCGGCCGGCGTCGCGCTCGGCATGGCGCCACCGGCGGCGTAAATCGGGCCGGCGCCGGCAATTCCGAGAGCGACCATCGATACCGTCGCCAGGATCAGCCTTCTCATCAATACCTCCAAATTCCGTTTCCGGCGCATGCTGCGCTCGCCGCGCAAACCCCATCTCGCGCGGCCCGTTCCCCGCTGACAGGTAAAAAGCCTCGCCGGCGGGCCGCCGGCCATTCGCCGATTGCGCGGGCCCGATCCTTCCTCAGGCCGGCGCAGCGCGGCGGCCGGGGCTCTCTATATCTTACCAACCGGCCGGTCACTCGCGCCGGAACGTCACCACCAAGACGTCGCGATAGGCCGGGCGACGCGGGTCGAGCGGCTCGACCGCGGTGACGCCGTGAAACACGCGGCTGTCGTCGACCAGGGCCGAGTCGAGCGGCCGGGTCAGGGTGAAGCTGCCGAGCGGGCGCCTGGCCCGATCGTAGATCGTGGTCTCGCCGCTCGCGATGTTCTCGCGGCGCACCATCAGCACCAGCACCCAATCGACCCCGTCGCGGTGCATGCCTTCCGGGGTCGGCCGGCCCACCTCCCCCGCCCGCGCTTCGATGCGGAACTGATGCAGCTCGACATGCCACGCCTCGGGCCGGATTGTCGCTGGGGTCATCCGGTCGAACAGCTCGTGGCAGGCGCGCAGGATCGCATCCAGCGCCGGATGGCGGATCACAGGCTCGGTTACCGGCTCGAACCAGCGCTCGACGCCGCCGTTGAGCGGGTTGTAGTCCTGGCTCTGATAATGCGGCTGATGCGGCTTGCGCACGATCCCCGCCGGGCTGGCGCGCAGCGCGGCGAAGCGGCGGCGGCGATAGCGACCGCCATCGGCCATATAGGCGTCGACCCCGAGATCGTTCCAGCTGGCGGCGAAAGATTGCCAATCGCGCAATTCGGGCTCGCCCAGCAGGGCGCGCATCTGCGGCGCCTGGACAAAGGCGAAACCGTCCTGTTCGATCGTCGCGGCGAGTGCGCCGAGCGAGCCGCTCATCGGGCCTTGCCTCCCCTCACAACACCGCTTCGGCGACCGCGCGCAACGCCGCGATATCGGCGCCGGCCAGCACCAGGGAGCCGACCCGGTGGTCGCGGGCGAGATCCTTCCAGGCCTGCAGCCGGTCGCGGATGCGCTCGTTCGGCCCGATCAGCGAGGTTTCGTCGATCAGCGCGTCGGGCACGGCGGCTTCGGCTTCCTTGCGCTTGCCGGCGAGATAGCGGTCTTGGATCGTCGCCGCCGCCGCCTCGTAGCCCATGCGTTTGGCCAGATCGTTGTAATAATTCTTCGAGCGCGCGCCCATGCCGCCGATATAGAGCGCCAGATTGGGCCGGATCGCGTCGCGGCAGGCCGCCACATCGTCGCCGATGCTTGACCCGTACATAGGGCGCGAGATCGAAATCGGCGAGGGTTTTGCCGCGGCCGGCCTTGGCCATGCCGTCGAGGATCGGCGCGGTGATCGCGGCGGCTTGTTCCGGCGACATGAAGAACGGCAGCGTCCCGTCGGCCACCTCGCCGGCGGTGCGCAGCCCGGCCGGGGCCACCGCCGCGGTGTAGATCTTCAGGCTCGGGTCGCCGTGGATGATGCTGCGCAGCGGCTTGCCGAGCCCGGTCGAGCCCGGCCCGGCATAGGGGATCTGATAATGCTCGCCGTGAAATTCGAGCGGCGCCTTGCGCTCGAGGATCTGGCGGATGATCGCGATGTATTCGCGGGTGCGGGCCAAGGGCTTGCCGAACGGCACGCCGTGCCAGCCCTCGACCACCTGCGGTCCGGACGGGCCGATGCCGCACAGAAAGCGGTTGCCGGAGAGCGCCTGCAAGGTCATCGCCGTCATCGCCGCGCAGGCCGGGGTGCGCGCCGGCATCTGCATGATGCTGGTGCCGGCCTTGATCCGCCTGGTCTGCGCCAACACCCAGGCCACCGGCGACACCGCGTCGGTGCCGTAGGCCTCGCCGCACCACACCGCCTCGTAGCCGAGCCGCTCCGCCTCGCGCACCAGATCCATGTCGATGCCGGCGGTCGGGCGAGACCCTGAGGGCGATCGCCAGTTTCATCGAACCCGCAGATTGCTGACTGCTGGTGCCTCCGCCGCGCGCGCGACCCGTTCGACGGCGGCGAGCCAGTCGTCGAGGGTGCGCTCGGCGGGCTCGACCAGCACGTGCCCGACCCCGGCCTCGCCATAGCCGGCGAGCCGGGCGGCGAGCGCGCCCTCGTCCTTGCCGTCCCAGCCGCTGCGCACCGAGATTGCGAATTCGGGCTCGGGCCGCAGGGCGCGCAGCCGGCGCGCGATCGGGGCGGCCTGCGCTCGGGCGACACTCGCGAGCCGTGCCAGCCGTCGAGCCGCAAGCGCGCGCTTCAGGGCCGGCTCCGAGCTGCCGCCGATCCAGATCGGGATCGGCTTTTCCGGCTGCGGCAGCATCCGCATGTCGTCGATCAGCGCCGGGATATGGCGCGCCGCGAACGTCACCGGGTCCTCGCGTCCACACCGCGCGCATCATCGCGATGCCCTCGTCCATGCGCCGGCCGCGCTCGGCGAACGGCGCGCCCAAGGCGGCGAACTCGGCTTCGAGCCAGCCGACCCCGGCGCCGAGGATCAGCCGGCCCTCGGACAGGTTCTGCAACGTCGCCAGCTCCTTGGCGAGCGGCAGCGGGTGGCGCATCGGCAATACCAGGACGCTGGTGCCGAGCCCGATCCGGTTGGTGTAGGCCGCCGCCCAGGTCAGGGTCAGCACCGGATCGTAAAACGATCGCCGAGGGCGGATAGGGCGCGTCCTTGGGCACGATGATGTGCTCGCTCGACCCAGACATCGGCAAAGCCCAATTCCTCGGCCTGGATCGCGGCGCGCCGGATCGCCTCAGGGCCGGCCTTGCGCCCGATATGCGGCAGATGAATCCCGACCCGCATCGCTCTCCTCCAAAAACTTTCGAAATCTCGGGCGGTCGATCAGGACGGCGCCCGATCAGGACGGTACAGAAGCGGCCAGACGGCGGGCGCGGGCGCGCATGTAGGAATTGCCGCTGCGCGGGCGGGCCGGCTTGGCCTGCGTTGCGCTCGCCGTGTTGTTGGCGCCGCTGCCGGAACCGGCCGATCGGCCGCCGGCGTAGCGGGCGTTGAAGGCGTCCTCGGTAAAGCCCGATTGCGCGGCGCCCGCCGCGGCGCGGCTGTCGATCTCCAGGCTGTCGACTGGCATGGTTTCCTCCGTCGCGTTGTTGTTTTTCAGTCCCTATAACAGAAGTCGCTGGCGGCTGGCCGCACCGGACTAGTTCACCTGCAGCAGCTTGACGTCGAAAATCAGGGTGGCGTTGGGCGGGATCACGCCGCCGGCGCCGCGGGCGCCATAGCCCAACTCGGGCGGGATGATCAGGGTGCGCTCGCCGCCGACTTTCATGCCGGCGACTCCCTCGTCCCAGCCGGCGATGACCTGATGCGCGCCGAGGGTGAACTGGAACGGCTTGCCACGATCGAGCGAGCTGTCGAACTTGGCGCCCTTGGCGCCGTCCTTGTAGAGCCATCCGGTGTAATCGACGGAGACCTTGTCGCCGGCGGCGGCGACAGCGCCGTCGCCCTGCTTCGTATCGGTGTATTTCAGTCCGTCTGGCATCGCGATCACCTGGCTTGGCGCCGCAACGGCAGACCCCAAGGGCGCAGCGGCGGCGATCATGGCGAGCGCCACGGCGGCGCCGGCAAGACGAATTGGTAACATGGTTTCCCGGCCTTTCGATATCAAAACGAGACGCACGACGCCGCGATCGGCAGGTTTCAGATCGCGATCCCGGCGCGGCGACGACGGCGATAGCAGGTTGGTCGAGTTAAGTCCAAACCAATGAGCCACGCGCATTCTCTAGATGCATAGTATTCATTAAGTCCCGGCGTGAAGGCCGATCAGCAAAGTTTGTTTGTGACCGAAAACGGACCAATCAAGGGGAAGTTGTTGCTGCGCCCGGCGGCGAAGCGTAGCATTCGTTTCGCATCTTTCGAAGGGTGCGGGGCGGGCGCCGGTCCTGGGTGGGACAGGGCCCGCCGCGACGGCCCCAGGCTCGGGCGCGAGCGGGGCAATGAGGAGAAACAATCATGGCGTATGATCTTCTGATCAAGAACGGGCGCGTCGTCGATGGCTCGGGCGAGCCGGCATTTGCCGCCGACGTGGCGGTGCAGGACGGCAAGATCGTCGGGGTAGGGAAATACGCCGGCGCCGCCGCCAAGCGCACGATCGACGCCGAAGGGCGGGTCGTGGCCCCCGGATTTATCGATCATCATACCCATTTCGATCCGCAGGCGGTCTGGGACCCCTATTGCGGCTCGTGGGTGCATAACGGCCACACCACGGTCGTCGTCGGCCAGTGCGGGCAGGTCATCGCCCCGGTCCGGCCCGGCGACGCCGAGTGGTATCTCGAATTCTTCTCCGACGCGGAACAGATTCCGCTGCCGGTCCTGAAGGCCGGGGTCGACGTGACCTGGGAATCGGTCGGCGATTATCTGAACGCGCTCGGCAAGAAGCGCGGCATCAACGTCGGCACCCTGGTCGGCCATTCGGGCGTCCGCCGCTATGTGATGGGCGAGGCGGCCTCCGAGCGGCAGGCGACGCCCGAGGAGATGGCCGCGATGCAGCGGCTGATCCGCGAGGCGATGCATGACGGCGCGCTCGGCTTCTCGACCGCGCCGAAGGATCGCGGCGATCCAGCCGGGGTGGGCGACGACGCCGAGCGTTGGGCGCTTGCCAGCGTGCTCGGCGAACTCGGCACCGGCGTGTTCCAGGTCGCCGGCGGCGCGCCGGGCGGCACCAAAGAAACCCGCGAGCGTCGCCCGCCAGCTGGCGGCGCGCACCGGCCGTCCATCGATCTACAACTTAATGTCGGATCCGATCGCCAACCCCGACGAGTGGGTCGAGCATTTGCGCTGGCTCGAGGACGGGTTCAAGAGCGGCGCGCGCTGTTACGGCTCGTGCCTCTCGACCGTTGCCGGGGCGATCTTCGACCTGCAGCGCGGCCTCAATGTGCCGCAGGACGAGGACATCACCCACCCCGAAGGCGTCTTCCGCGGCATGCCAACCTGGGACAAGGTCATGGCCCTGCCCTATCAGGAGCGGATGCGCGCCTTCCGCGATCCCGAACTGCGCAAGGCACTCTCCGCCGAGGCGGTCGAAGGTACGGTTGAGCAGCAGGGCGGGATGACCGACCGGCGCGGCCGCTCACGCGGCTTCTTCAACCGGCGCTGGGACCTCGTCGAGGTGTTTATGACGACGAAGGGGCAGAACCGGCATCTCGAGGGCAAGAGCGTCGCGCAGATCGCTAAGGAGCAGAACAAGGGCATCATGGACGCCTTCCTCGATCTGTCGCTCGACGAAGACCTGAACACCTGCTTCCAGGCGATCGACCGCAACGGCGATCCGAAGACGCAGAAGCACATCCTTGGCTCGCAATATACCGTGATCGGCACCAGCGACGGCGGCGGCCGGCCGCACACCGCCGACCGGCATGAAACCAGCACGAATTTGCTGGGGCATTGGGTGCGCGAACAGCAGGTGATGACGCTCGAAGAGGCGGTCTATCGGCTGACCGGCAAGACCGCGCTGATGCACGACATTACCGATCGCGGCTTTATCGCCGCCGGCAAGGTCGCCGATATCACGATCTTCGATCCGGACACGATCGCCTCGAAGCCGCGTGAGCCGGTGGCCAACCTCCCGGCCGGCGGCGTCCAGGTCAAGCGCGAGGCGGTCGGCATCGACTACGTGATCGTCAACGGCACGGTGCTGCTCGACAACGGCGAGCTGACCGACGCCTTGCCCGGCCAGATCGTCCGCGGCCCGCTCTACCAGGGGGCGCAGGCCTAAACCAGCCGATCGACATCGTCGCGCGTGCCCGGACCCGTTCCGGGCCGGCGGCGGTGTGGATACCCGATACCCCGTGACTTGCCTGCGCCAGTCACGGGGTATTGCGTTGCGCCGGACGGATGAGCGACGCTAGCCTCTTTCTCTGAGCGTCGACGAAACAGGAGGAACGCCATGGCTGCGAGTGCAAAACGAATCGAGCAATTGGCGCCAGAGCTAGAGCGGATCGTCGCAACCTCGCAGTCGATCGAAGAATTGGCCGACGGTTTTGGCGGAGCGCAGGGACCGGCCGAGGGGCCATTGTGGTGGCGCGAAGGCGGCTATCTCGTATTCAGCGACATCCACAACAACCGGCGCATGAAGTACGAGCCCGGCAAGGGCGTCTCATTATTGCTGGAGCCGACCAACCGGGCCAACGGGCTGACCCGCGACCTGCAAGGCCGGCTCGTCGCCTGCGAGCACGATTCGCGCCGGGTTACCCGCCAGGAGCTCGACGGCAGCATCACCGTCATCGCCAACAGCTTCCAAGGCCGCCAGCTCAACCGGCCCAACGACGTCGTCGTCAAATCCGACGGCTGCATCTACTTCACCGACCCGTGGACCAGCCCTAACGCGCCTAATCAGTGGGATCTGACCTTTTCCGGGGTCTATCGGGTGACCCCCGACCTCGGCGCGCTGACCCTCTTGATCGACGATTTCGTATTGTGCCCAACGGTCTCGCCTTTTCCCCGGACGAGAGCGTGCTCTACATCAACGATTCGCGCCGCGGCCACATCCGCGCCTTCGAGGTGCTGCCAACGGCACCTTGGCCAAGCACAGCGACCGGGTGTTTGCCGATCTGCGCGGGGCTGAGTCCGGCGTGCCCGACGGGATGAAGGTCGATGTCGAGGGCAACGTCTATTGTGGCGGCGCCGGCGGGCTGTGGATCATGGATCCAAAGGGCAAAAAGCTCGGCCGCATCGTCCACGGCGCTTCGGCCACGACCAATCTCGCCTTTGGCGGCGCCGACTGGAAGACCCTCTATTTCACCAGCCGCAATCATCTGGGCGCGGTCAACGTCAAGATCGCCGGCATCCCGGTTCCGGTCGGCAAGAAATAACCGGTCCGCCAGCGAGCTGCGGCCGCCTATGCCGCGTCGGCAAGGCCGCGCTGGGCCAATAGCGCGGCGACCTGCGGCTCGCGGCCGCGAAAGGCGCGATAGAGCGCCATCGGGTCGCGGGTGTCGCCGGCGCTGTAGATGTCCTTGAGCCGCGCCGCCAAGGCCGGGTCGAACACATCGCCCGCCTCGGTGAAGGCGGCAAAGCCGTCGGCGTCGAGCACTTCGGCCCATAGGTAGGCGTAATACCCGGCCGCATAGCCGCCGCCGGCGAACAGGTGCTGGAAATGCGCCGGGCGATGGCGCAGACCGATTTCGCGCGGCACCTCGTATCGTTGCAAAAATTCGCGCTCGAATCGCTCCGCATCGAGGTTTTCGGGCCGCGGGTCGCGATGAAGCTCGAGGTCGATCAGCGCCGAGGCGGTGTATTCGACCGTGGCGAAGCCCTCGTTGAAGGTGCGCGCGGCGAGCAGCCGGCGCAGCAAGGGTTCCGGGATCGGCTCGCCGGTTTGGCAATGGCGCGCGTATTTGCGCAGATTCTCCGGCGCCGACATCCAATGCTCGAAGATCTGCGACGGAAACTCGACAAAATCGCGGCGCACCGCAGTGCCCGATTGCGAGGGATAGCGCACCCGGCTCAACAGCGCGTGCAGCCCGTGGCCGAATTCGTGAAACAGGGTGCGGGCGTCGTCGAAGCTGAGCAGGGTGGGCGCGCCGCCGGCAACGTCTGATTTGGCGAAATTGTTGTTGTTGACGACGATCGGGGCGACCGGGCCGTCGAGAGTCTGCTGATCGCGGTAGCGGCTCGACCACGCCCCCGAGCGCTTGCCGGGCCGGGCGAAATTGTCGTGCAGGAATAGGCCGACATGGGCGCCCTCGCGGTCGCGCACTTCCCAGACCCGAACATCGGGGTGGTAGGCCTTCAGGTCCGGGCGGGCGGTGAAGGAAAGGCCGAACAACCGTCCCGCGGTGTCGAACGTCGCCTCCACCATGTCGTCGAGAGCGAAATAGGGCTTAACCTCGGCCTCGTCGAGGTCGTACAGGGCGCGGCGGACCCGTTCGGCGTAGTAGCGCCAGTCCCACGGCTCGATCGGTTGGTTGAGCCCCTCGGCGCGAGCGATCTCCTCAAGCGCGGCGCGCTCGCCGCGGGCCTTTTTCTTGGCCGGGTCCCAGACCTGCAGCAGCAGGCGCTCGACCGCATCGGTCGTCTTGGCCATCGAATCGTCGAGCCGGTAGGCGGCGAAATTGGCATAGCCGAGGAGCCGGGCCTGCTCGGCGCGCAACGCCATGATTTCGGCAATGAGCGGCGTGTTGTCGGCCGGGCCCGGATGCGCCCCGCGCGCGGTCCATGCCTGGTGTGCTGTGCGGCGCAGATCGCGGCGCGCGGAGAAGGTCAGAAACGGCTCGATCGAGGAGCGCGCCAGGGTCACGACATACCGGCCCCCGAGCCCACGCTCCTCGGCGGCTTGCGCTGCCGCGGCGCGGACAAAACCCGGCAGGCCGGCGAGGTCGGTCTGGTCCAGAACCAGCCGCCATTCGCGCTCGTCATGCAGCACATTCTGGCCGAACAGCGTATGCAAACTCGCCAGGCGCTCGCTGAGCGCCGCCATGCGAGCCTTGTCTTCGGGGCCGAGCAACGCGCCGGCGCGCACCAGGCGCAGGTGGCGGCGGTCGAGCAGGCGCAGCTGGTCCTCGGCCAGACCGAACGAGCCGCGCCGGGCGTGGAGATCAGCGATCCGCGCGTAGAGGCCCGGGTCGAGTGCAATGCGCATCTGGTGCTGGGCGAGCTTTGGCGCGTAGTCGCGGGCGATCTGTTCCAACGCCGGGCTGGCGTCGCTGGCGACGAGGTTGAAAAAAACCCGGCTCACCCGATCAAGCAGCTGTCCGCTGCGTTCGAGCGCCTCGATCGTGTCGGCAAAACCCGGCGGCGCGGGGGCGGCGACGATCGCCGCGATTTCGGCGAGCTGCTCGTCCATGCCGCGGTCGAAGGCCGCCGCGAAGTGCTCGGGACGGATATGGTCGAATGGCGGCATGCCGAACGGCGTGTCCCAAATCTCGAAAAACGGGTTGTCGGTCATCATTGCTCCTGCGTCAGGCCGCGCCGATCCCGCTGCGCGGTGGGCCGTCTGTTCGTCTATTGGCAGCAGATACTGCGCAATTCCATCGAATTATAGATGAGATCAAACAATAGATACCGCAATCCATGGTCCTGGTGTGACCCGCTTCACAGGATATCAGACCAGAGCGCCGTATCTTCGAGGCTGCGCGGGGCTGCCGACTTCCCCGCACACGACCGCCCGGGAGCGCCGCTCCCGGTTCCGCCGCGAACAGGAGTGAAGCATGACCATCGCCGACACGATCCTCGAACGGCCGACCACAGCCACTGTCTCGACCCAGCCGGAAAGCCCGTTCGCCGCCCCGGCGCGCCTCGCCGACGTGCTGCCGCCCGAGCATACCTATGGCGCCGCCAGCATGCAGGTCTATGCCGACGGCCAGGTGGCCTACAACACCCACGCCAGCGCGGACGGCTTTCTCGCCTACGTCAACCAGTTCGAGCAGACCTCGTTCCGGGTCAAGGATCAGCAGGTCCAGTGGTGGCAATACGATCCGCCGTTCGACGACTGGCAGAATAATTACGGCTGCGACTCGGTCGAGGTTTTCTATCATGCCGGCCATGGCGGCACCGACGCATCGAGCGGCGATTACAGCGCCCCGCTCGGCGGCGCCTGGGACAATGTGATCTTTCTCAATTCGTCGCAGATGTCGATTGGCGACCAGCGACTGCGCTATCTGTTCCTGGCCACCTGCGAGGGCTGCATGGTGTTTGCCCCGAACAACCCGATCCGCACCTGGAACGTGTGCAACCGCGGCTTTCGGATGCTGTTCGGCGCGACCGGGTTGATCTACGACAATCCGGATTACGGCGCCAATTTCTGGAACCATTGGAACAGCGGCGACAGCTTCAGCCAGGCCTGGCAGGACAGCCTGCTCGACGTCGCCTCGAGCCAGCAACCGGCCTCGACCGCGGTCGGCTCGTCGGCGGCCGACGCGCAGACCCGGCTGTTCAACGAGCGGTTCTTTACCAACGCCACCGCCGCCCGCGACTGGTACTGGTGGCGCTGGGTCGGCAACGCGCCGGCGGCGGCCCAGGCGCAATCGGTGCAGCGTTTTCCGGCGACGGTCAAATTCGCCCGCACCCTGCCCCGCCGGGTCTCGCGGACGGTGGTGCTTGCGGCGATGCGGCGACTGGGCTTCACCGCTCCGGCGGCGCTTCCCGACGTTCCGCTCGACCGCATGCGGGCCGCCGCCGGCGATGCGCGCTTTGCCGTGGCGCCGGGCGGCTACATGGTCGAATTCGCACCGGCAAGCCCGGTCCGCTCCAACCTCTCCGAGCGCGAAATCCTGGCCGCGGCCGAGGCTACTCTCGGCGATGTTTCTGGTCTCGGACTCGCCGCGATCCTGCCGGCCCAGCATGCCGGCGGCCCGGCCGATGGCGGTCGCGGCCCGGCCGAGCCCGAGACTTTCGAGCACATCGTCGTCTATCGCCAGCTGGTCGCCGGCCTGCCGGTCCTGACACCCGGGGCGGGCGAGGCGCGGGTCACCGTCGCCGCCTCCGGCAAGGTCCGCCGCATCATCGACACCCGTCTGGAGATCGGCGAATTGCGCGACAGCGGCCCATCGCCGACGACGCTGCCGACGCCCTCGGGCGGCGTCATGCGGGCCGCACGGCTGACGACGTTCGCCGAGGTGCTGGCTGCGTTGCGCCAGGCCGCGCACGCTTTCAGCGGCGGCAAAGGGGGGTCGAGCCGGCTGATCCCCGAGAGCCTCGCCTTTGGCTATGCGCTGCGCGGCGCCGATCTGGCGCCGGTCGCCCGCGCCAAGGTCGAGATCGCCAAGGGGCCGTACCGGATGTTCGAGGCGGTCGAGGTCGACCTCGTCGGCTAGCAGGCAAAACGGCGGCGCGCGGCCGGCGCGCGCCGCTGCCGCCCAGGAGCCTCCTCCCCGGGTTGGTCCGCTCCAGGCGCGCCTCGCCCGCGAGCGGATGTTGACCGATCCCACCAACACCCCGATCCTGGTCACTGGAACCCTTCGCCGGGCGCGCCGCCGGCCGGGCCTTGCCAAATGGCGGGCCTTCGCCCGGCTGTCCGGGAGGGTGAGGAGAGCGCCGATGGGCGAACTGGTGTTCGACGGGTTGAAGGTGATCGACTGCGCCAGCTTTATCGCCGGCCCGGCGGCGGCGACGGTGATGTCGGATTTCGGCGCCGAGGTGATCAAGATCGAGCCGCCGGGTGCGGGCGACCCCTATCGCCGGCGGGCGACGCCGCCGATCGGGCCGGGGCTCGAAGGCAACCCCGGCTTTGTCCTCGACGGCCGCAACAAGAAGAGCCTGGCGCTCGACCTGCGCCAGCCGGCGGCCCGCGAGGTGCTGCACCGCCTGGTCGCCGCAGCCGACGTGTTCATCACCAATTATCCGCCGCCGGTGCGCCGCCGCCTCGGCATCACCTATGACGAGCTGGCGCCGCTCAACCCGCGGCTGATCTACGCCTCGTTCACCGGCTATGGCGAGATCGGCCCCGAGGCCGACAAGCCGGGCTTCGACGCCACCGCCTGGTGGGCGCGCTCGGGGCTGATGCACCTGGTTCGCGCCGGCGAGGAGGCCGCACCGGCGCGCTCCTTGCCGGGGATGGGCGACCACCCCTCGGCGATGGGCACCTATGGCGCGATCGTCACCGCCCTCTATCAGCGCGAGCGCACCGGGCGGGGCGCCTATGTCGGCTCGTCGCTATTGGCGAACGGGCTGTGGGCCAATGGCTGCTCGGTGCAGGCGGCCTTGTGCGGCGAGAAGGTGGTGCCGCAGCCGCCGCGCGAACGCGGGATCAATGCGCTCAGAATCCATTATCGGTGTCGCGACAATCGCTGGCTGCTGCTGTCGATCGCCGCCGACGAGTGGCGGTGGGAGAAGCTGAAGGCGTGCCTGGGCGGCGCGGCGCTCGACGATCCGCGCTTTGCCACAGCCACGTCGCGCGAGGCCAATGCCGGCCTGCTGATCCCGATCCTCGACGAAATCTTTGCGACCCGCGACCAGGCCGAATGGCGCCGCCTCCTCGACGAAGCCGGGCTGATCTTCGGCATCGTCGCCGATATGGACGAGATGCACGAGGATGCGCAGATCCTCGCGAGCGAGGCGCTGGTGCCGTTCAGCGACGGCAGCTCACTGACCGTCAACAGCCCGCTATGGATCGCCGGCCAGCAGAAGGTGCCGCCGCGCCCGGCCCCGGCGGTCGGCCAGCACAGCGAGGAAGTGTTGCGCGAGGCTTGGCTATCGCGACGCCGAGATCCGCGCCCTGCGCGAGGCCGGCGCGATCGGCTGAGCACAGAAAGCCGCGACCGGCGCCGGGAGGCGAAGCGCCTCCCGATGCCGGCGAATGGCGGGCCTTATCGATTGGCCGCGATCGAAGTTGAACAGATCCATCAGATTGCCGATCGCCGGCGAATTGATCGGCACATAGGGATTGCTGCTCCGGGTCTTCGGGTTTGGCAGATTGTCGCGGCCGTGCCGGGTCACCGTGGGCAGCCGCCAGTTGGCCTCGATGAATTTCAGGATCGAGACGTGGTCGGAATAGACGTGCGAGATATTCCCGCCGCTGCTGTAGGGCGAGACCACGATCATCGGAATGCGGGTTCCGTCGCCGAAGAAGTCGAGCGGTTGGACGTATCCCGAATCGTAGTAGCCGCCGCCTTCGTCGACAGTGATGAAGATCGCGGTGCTGGCCCACAATGCCGGGTTGGCCTTGACCCCGTCGACGATCTTTTTGACGAAGCCTTCGAACAGATCGAGATTGGAGGATGACGGGTGGCCGTCGACATAGCCGCTCGGCTTGACAAAGGACACCGCCGGCAAGCTGCCGTTCTGAATGTCGGCATAGAGGTCGATCGTATCTTTCAGATGCGCGGTGCGCACCGCGGCATTGGTCATGATCGAGGTCGAGTACTGCAGGAAATTGCAGATGTTGCAGTATTGATCTTGCGGGTTTTGAAAGTACGGGTCTTGCAGGTAGCGGTCGAACTGGTCGCCGAAATAGGCGAACGATACGTTGGCTTTCAGCAGCACGTCGCCGATGTTCCTGACCCGCGACGGCGGAATCGTGAACACCGTGTTGTTCGGCGTTGCCGATCTGGGCATAGGCGTTGCTGCCGTCGCCGAAGTAGCCCGGATTGTAGTTGTTCAGCAGGTAGTAGTGATCGGGCTGGCAGTTCGGGTTGACCGGCCGCGGCAATGATTGCAGATAATCGACGATCGGGCGCACGCCTGGCTGCGAGATGTCGGCGCACTCGCTGTAGCTGCCGCCGCCGTAGGAGGGCGAGCCGTAGGAGCCGCCGCCATAGCCGTCCTCGGTGTACCAGTTGTTGGCGCCGGGCAGCGGGTTGGGGTTTTCGACCTCGTCGACGGCGCCCTGGTTTGGGGCGCCGGCGGCCACGACCTGGTTGTGCGGCGGCGCCGCCGGGTTGCCGTTGGCGTCGCTGAACCAGATCGCCGTGCCGGCGCCGAGCATGATGTGATTGGCCCCGGTCCCGCCGATGACCGCCTGGTGGTAGTTGTCGCTCATCGAATACCGGTCGGCGAGCGATTTGAGATACGGCGCGTCGCCCTGCTGCATATTGTAGAAGCCCATCGAGGTGGCGCCTTCGGCATAGGCGAAGTTCGCCGGCGGCGGCTTGCCGTTGCTGCCGGCGCCGATAGTGGCTTCGACCCACGGGAAGAGGTCGGCGCGGCAACCCCGCCGCGGCGGTGCAGTCGAGTTGCTGCCACATCTGGTAGAAGCGGTGGACCGGGCTCGCCGCATAGGCATCGTAGGGGACGCCCGGGGTCAGCTGGAACGGGCCGGGCGGCAGATTTGTCACCGGATAGCCGTCATACGAGATGCGGGTGTCGGGGGCGCCGGATTTGAGGCCGGTGCCGCCGGTCGTCAGGAACTGGTAATAATCGGGCGCCAACCCGTTTTCCGCCGCCATCGCATCGCTGATCGAGGAAAACGGCGCGGTGGTCGCCCCGCCGGCCAATGGCGTCGGCAAAGCCGCGAACGGTCTCTTGCCGCCCGGGTGGATCGAGTATCTGTGCCGGTCTTGGGCCGAATACTGCAGCGCGGCCTGATAATAGTTCCAGCCGGGGGAGCCGTCCTTGTTGACGATGCCCCGCGACAGCAGGTTCCAGACCGTCTCGTCCTTGTTCTTGGGCTGGTAGGTGGCGAAGATGTGATCGAACGTGCGGTTCTCGCCGATGATTACGATGACATGCTTGATCGGCGTCGTCGTCTTGGCGTCGTTGTCGCTGCTTTGGCTGGCCGCAGCGGCGAGCGGCGCCAACGAATTGATCGCCATCGCATAGAGCGCCACCGTGCACAGCAGCCTGTACCGGCGCGTCGACGCGCCGCGCTGCATTACCCCGCTTGGCATGGTTGATCCCTCTTGGTGAAATTTTCGACGCGCCGGGACCGTAAAGGTCGAAATTTGCCGTAGGGTGACGGTTGGGTGACATTGCGATGACTGGCGAGGCCATGGATGCCCGGCGTATGGCGCCCGTGGCATTATCGAGCGGCGACGGCATCGGAGCCGAAGGAGGAGCAGCGGCGATGGCGGTATTGCGGGACAAAATCGTGCTGGTGACCGGGGCCGGCGCCGGGATCGGGCGGGCGACGGCGCTGGCGATGGCCGAGGCAGGCGCCACGGTCGCGGCGGCCGACATCGATCTCGCCGCGGCCGAGCGCACGGCGGCCGAGGCCGCGACCAACGCGCGGCGGGCGATCGCAATCGAGGCCGATTGCGGCGATGTCGCCAGCATCGATCGGATGGTGGCGCGCGCCGTCGCCGAGTTCGGCCGGCTCGACGTCATCGTCAACAATGCCGGGGTCACCCGCTACGCTCCGATCATGGAGCTCGGCGAGGCGGATTGGGACCGGATCCACCGGGTCAACGCCAAGGGCGTGTTTTTCTGCCTGCAGCGCGCGGCCAGGGAGATGATCGCCCAGCACCAGCGCGATGGCGTCGGCGGGCGGATCATCAACATCGCCTCGATTTCGGGCCGCGGCTATCCCGGGGCCTCGAACGCCGCCTATGCCGCGAGCAAGGGCGCCGTCATCGCCTTGACCAAGACCGCGGCCCAGCAGCTCGGGCCGCATGACATCAACGTCAACGCGATCTGCCCGGGGGTGACGCGCACCGAATTGGGGGCCCGCAACGCCGTCGCCCGCGCCGCCGAGCGCGGCGTCACCGTCGCCCAATTACAGGCCGAGCAGGACGCGGCTATTCCGATCCGACGCGCCAACACGCCGGAGGACATCGCCGCGATGGCGGTGTTCCTTGCCTCGCCCGACGCCCGCAACATCACCGGCCAAGCCTACAACGTCGACGGCGGACTGGTGCCGAGCTGAATCGGCGGCGCTTGCGGTTCGCCCCCGGCGTCTCTGCTGCCTCGCGCCGGTCGAGCCTGCCGCAGCTGCTCAGCGCGCGGCTGCCGTTCTTCTATGGCTGGGTCGTGCTCGGCTGCCTGTGCTGCGCTGGATTTGCCCGCCAGGGCGGGGCGGTCGCCACTTTGTCGGTCTTTGTCGAGCCACTGACCCGGCAGTTCGGCTGGTCGCGCACCGCCTTGTCGGGGGCGGTGTCCTTGGGTGGCGTGCTGGCCGCGCTCGCAGCGCCGCTG
Source organism: uncultured Alphaproteobacteria bacterium (assembly GCA_963814805.1). Lineage (GTDB taxonomy): Bacteria > Pseudomonadota > Alphaproteobacteria > ATCC43930 > CGMCC-115725 > AP-15. Next base: position 104,499 of record CAWFER010000008.1, read on the forward strand.
ATCGGCCCCATGCTCGACCGCCACGGCTCGCGCCTGGCCCTCAGCTTTGCCGTGCTGGTCACCGGCGTCGCCATGCTGCTGCTGTCGCTGATCCACTCCTTGCCGATGTTTTATCTGCTGTTCTGTCTCGCGCGGATGAACTGGGCGGGACCGTTCGAGCTCGGCATCTACGGCGCGTTGAACAATTGGTTCGTCGCCCGCCGCGCCCTTGCCACGTCGATCGTGACGGTGGCGCAAATGGCCGGGCTGATGGCGATGCCGCTGATCGCCGAGCTGGCGATGCGCGCTGACGGCTGGCGCGGCGGCTGGCTGGCGATCGGAATTACGGTGCTGGCGATCGGCTTTCTGCCAGTGGCGCTGTTGATGGTGCGCCGGCCGGAGGATCTGGGGCTCGAGCCCGACCGGCGGCCCCTCGCGATGCCGCGCGACCGCGAGAACATGGCGGCGCCGCTGGAGCCGAGCTTTACCCGGCGCCAGGCGGTGCGCACCTCAGCGTTCTGGCTATTGCTGCTCTACACCGTGCTGGTCTACCCGGTCCAGGCCGGGGTCAGCCTGCATCAGGCGGCCAATCTGATCGAGCGCGGCGTCGCGCCGACCGTCGCCGCGGCGACCGTCAGCCTGTTCTCGTTGATGTCGGCGGTGGCGAGCGCCGCCTGCGGTCTGCTGCCGCGCGCATTGCCGCTGAGATATCCGCTTGCGGTCACCGGCGGATTTCTGGTCGCCAGCACCCTGTTGATGAGCGGCATCTCGTCGGCGTTGACCGGCGCAATAGCCGCGGCGCTCTTCGGGTTTGCCATCGGCGGCGTGCTGACCCTGCTGCCATTGGCCTGGGCCGATTATTTCGGCCGGGCGAACTACGGCGCCATCCGCGGCCTCGCGCTGTCGGCGCAGGTGCTGGCCCAGGCCTCGGGGCCGCTGCTGTCGGGCGCGCTGCGCGACTGGACCGGCAGCTATGTCCGCTCGCTGCAATGCTTCGCGGTCCTGTCCGGGCTCAGCATCGTGGCGGCGCTGGCCTCGCGCCGGCCGCGGGCAGCGGCTAGCCGGCCCGCGGCGCCCCGGCCTTGTCCAGCAGCTGCTCCAGCACCTCGTAGGGCTGGGCGCCGACGACGCCATAGCGCGCCGCGACAAAGGTCGGAACCCCGGTGACCCCATAGGCGCGCGACTTCGCCCAGTCGGCGTCGACCAGATCCTTGAACCGGCGCTCGGCCAGGACCGCGCCCGCCTCGTCGCCGGAAAGCCCGACCGATCGCGCGATCTCGACCAAGATCTCGGGGTCGCCGATGTTGCGCGCCTCGACGAAATAGGCGCGGTAGAGCGCGTCGTGGATCGCCTCGCCGCCCGGCTGCGTATCCGCCCATTTGCCCAATTCCTGGGCCAGCCGGCTGTTATAGGTATGGGTGCGCCGGCCATAGGGCAGCCCCTCGGCATCCATCAGCGATTTCATCCGCTGATACATCGCCTCGGGATCGACGTTGCGCCCTGCGTAAAGCTCCGCCATCGAGCGCCCCTCGGCCGGCGTCTCCGGATGCAGCGGAAAGTGCACCAGCCTCGCTTCGACCTCGAATGCCCGCTTCAGCTTTTCAATACGCACGGTACTGAGGTAGCACCACGGTCAAACGTAGTCGGTGAAGATCTCCAAGGTGATCGGGGTCGCCATCGCCGGCTCCTTCTGCGGTTGCGCGCTAGTTCATCTTGGCGCCGGGCGGCGCCAAACAAGGGAAAAACGCCGCACCGACAACGGCCGCTTCAAGACAGGCGGGTTCGCGCCGTACCCCGAGGACCGGCGATCAGCGCGAACAGGCCGAGTGCCGCGAGCGAAAGGGGCAAGGTCGCCGGTTCGGGCTCGGGCACCACCCGCTCGAAAACGCCGGTGACCACACAATGCGACTGGCCCGGTAATTGCGGGCCGTAGCACGGGGAGCCCGAGTTGTCAGTCCCGTATCCCACCGTCAATATAGGAAACCCAAAAGATGCTAGATTAGCAAAATAAAGATCAGTACCGATACTATTTCCAAAAAATCCGTATTGTGTATTGGACTGGTCGACAGCAAGATACAGTCCGTCGACTGCGGCTGTGAAGTTCACCGAATCATCGGTTCCGGTGGCTATATTTGGACCGTCAAACATTTGGAAGCTCGCCGACGCAACGCCGCTTAAAGTCTGATCCACGGGCAGAAACCCGGGGGGCGTCGTCGTCACCTGACCGAAACCTTGACTGAACCCGGCGTCGGTCAGGGTCACCTCGCCCGCGGCGGTCAGATTTGTCGGCTGCCCGTCGATGGTGGCCGACAGCGTCTTCCAGACGTAGACGACATCGGCATGGGCGCTGCTGCTGAGCCCGAAAATCACGAGAAGGCAAGCCACCAGTTTGGTCATTGCGCCACCGCTTGCGAAGCTCTTAGCCCGACGCCACCGCTGATTGTTCGGCGAGCCGACCAACATAGCGTTTTTTCATCGCGGGGGAAAAGTGTCATGTTGGGCGCTGCCGCCCACCGGGGAGCGCGCGGGCAATTTTGGGAGGAGAGCCGATGCCGACCGCAGTCGATGACAAGGACGCGATCCGCGAATTGCTGGCCGAATACTGCTTCCGCCTCGATGACGGCCGCTATGAAGACATGGCGGCGTTGTTCGCCGAGGACGGCACCTGGGACACCGCGTTCGGCCGGGCGACCGGACGCACCGCGATCGCCGAACTGGCCCGCAGCATCCGGGCGCGGGCCGGCGCCGAGCGACCGCGAGCGGCGCATCTGGTGACCAACATCGCGATCGCCCTCGACGGCGCGCGCGCCGCGGTGCGCTCCAACTGGATGGTCATGCAGAACAGCCCGCAGGGACCGACAATCGGTTCGGGCGGCGGTTATGTCGACGAGATCGTGCGGCAGGACGGGCGCTGGCTGTTCCACTACCGCAAGATCGACCGCTTCATCGCCGGCTGACCCTTCGGCGTCCGGGCATACGCCCCGGAATGTCAACGGCGCAAACCGCATCTCAACCGTCGCGGTGATATGTCCGAGGACTGGCATGTCGGGCGTGGTCCCGTCATACTCGAGCGGCGGCCCGCAGAACCGCCGGAAATCGCGACGCGCATTGGGAAAATCGGCATGAAGCTCAAGCCCGGGGGCAACGACCAGCCGAACCGCGAATGGCAGCGGCGGGAACTGCCGTCACCCGGCAGCCTCGCCCCGGCGCTGCAGCAGTTCTTCGCCACCGCGCCGGTGGCCTGTCCCTATGTGCCGGGTCGCGCCGAGCGCAAGCTGATCGTCGAGCTCGGCGGCAGCGGCAGCGCGCGCTTCTACGATGATCTCTCGCGCGCCGGGTTTCGCCGCAGCCACCGCTTCGCCTATCGCCCGGCCTGCCGCGCCTGCGCCTCGTGCGTGCCGGTGCGCATCGCCGTCACTCGCTTCACCGACACAAGATCGACCCGGCGCGTGCGCAACGCCAACCGCGACCTCGCCGCGAACTTCCTCTCCGCCCGCGCCAGCGTCGAGCAATTTCAGCTGTTTGCCGCCTATCAGCGGGCGCGTCACAGCGACAGCGAAATGGCTTCGATGAGCTATGGCGACTACCGCGCGATGGTCGAGGACAGCCCGGTGCGGACCCGGATCGCCGAGTTTCGCGACAACGCGAAGCGCCTCGTCGCCGCGGCGTTGGTCGACCTGCTCGATGACGGGGTGTCCGCGGTCTACAGCTTTTATGATCCGCAGCAGACGAAACGCAGCCTCGGCACCTGGAGCATCCTGTGGCTGATCGAGGAATGCCGGCGTGATTCCCAGCCCTATGTCTATCTCGGCTATTGGATCGCCGACAGCGCGAAGATGGCCTATAAGGCGCGCTTCGCGGGGCTCGAGCGCCTGACCGCCGGCGGCTGGGCCGAGTTTATCGGCGGCGAAGGCTGCTGAACCCCTCTTTAAGATCCGGTAGCGCTGCCCGGGACCGCAGGGAGGTAATGAATGAAGGACGGCTTTCGCGTCTACGACACCGACACCCATATCGACCCGGGCGCCGACGTGCTCGAAAAATATGTCGATCCGGGGTTTCGCAAGCGGCTCGACGAGCTGGCGCCGTATCGGGTGGCGATCAAGTCGCGCACCGTCGATGGCGGCATCCGCCACACCTATCGCTTCGCCAGCCGGGCCTATGAGCGCACGCTCGGCGAGGCCGAATCGCGCCCCGGTTCGGCCGATGGGCGGGTGTGGCGCGGCGAGCGGCGGCCGTCGCCCGGCGTCGTCGACGACCGCTCCGACAACCGGGTCCTCGACATGGACGCCGAGGGGTCGGACGTGCATTTCCTGGTGCCCTCGGTGTGGACCAGCGTCGTCGGCCTGCCCGACGCGTCGCTCGAAGTCGGGCTGATCCGCGCCTATCACCGCCACATGCACGAGTTCTGCGGGCCCTATCCCGATCGGCTCAAGGGGCCGATCGTCGCCTCGACCCGCGATGTCGGCGAGGCGGTGCGCGAGATCCGCGAATGGGGCAATTCGAAATGGGCCGTCGCGGTGCAGCCGTTGCTCGACAACGCGATGCCGGTCGACCACCCCGACCTCGAGCCGATCTGGCGCGCCGCCGCCGATCACGACCTGGCGATAGCACACCACAGCTTCACCTGGTCGCCGCCCTATTTCCCCGGCTACGAGGACATGTGGGACAATGTCTATCTGGCGCGGCTGTGCTCGCATCCGTGGGGGGCGATGCGGTTCATGGCCGGGTTTCTCGCCGGCGGGATTTTGGACCGCTACCCGGGATTGCGCCTGTGCGTGCTCGAATGCGGCTTTGGCTGGCTGCCGTTCTGGGTGCGGCGGATGGACGAGCAGGTCAGCTATGTCGGACGCACCGCCAAATTGAAGCAGCTGCCGAGCGAGCATTTCGCCGCCGGGCGGGTGTTCTGCAATATCGAGGCGCACGAGCACGAGCCGATGTTCAATATGGTGACCGGCGCCTTGGGCGACGGGTGCCTGATGTTCGGCTCGGACTATCCGCATTACGAATCCTGGTTCCCGCACTCGATCGACAAAATCCTCGAATGGCCGAGCCTCGGCCCGGAGATCCGGCAAAAGCTGTTCTGGGACAACGCCAATCGCTGCTTCAAGCAGACCTGAGCGGGAGCCCGGCATGGCCGAGGGCGTGAGCGAATTGCCGCTGCTCGACGGCGCCGTCCTTCCGCCCGGCATCCGCTCGCGTTTCGTGCCGGACATCAACGGGCTGCGCGTTCATCTGCTGGAGGCCGGGTTCGAGCAGCGCGGCCGGCCCATGGTGCTGCTGCTGCACGGCTTTCCCGAGATCGCCTATTCCTGGCGCAAGATCATGCCGGCGCTCGCCGCGGCCGGGTTTCATGTCGTCGCCCCCGACCAGCGCGGCTATGGCCGCACCACTGGGTGGAGCGCCGATTACGACGGCGATCTGCGCCCGTTCCGCATTCTGAACGCGGTGCGCGACGCGCTGGGGCTGGTCTCGGCCCTCGGCCACGCTACGGTTGCGGCGGTCGTCGGCCACGATTTCGGCGCGTCGGTCGCCGCCTGGTGCGCGCTGGTGCGGCCCGATGTGTTCCGCTCGCTGGCGCTGATGAGCGCGCCATTCGCCGGTCCGCCGGCCCTGCCCTTCGACACCGCCGACCAACCGCCAAAGGATGCAGCGCCGGGCGAGGACATCCACACGGCGCTGGCCAGGCTCGACCGGCCGCGCAAGCATTACCAATGGTATTATTCGACCCGGCCGGCCAATGATGACATGTGGCGTTGCCCGCAGGGCGTCCACGCCTTTCTGCGCGGCTATTTCCATTACAAGAGCGCCGACTGGACCGGCAACCGGCCGCATCCGCTGCAATCATGGAGCGCCGGGCGAACTGGCCAAGATGCCGACCTACTACATCATGGACCGCGACCGGAACATGGCCGAGACCGTGGCGCCGGTGATGCCGTCGGCGGCGGAGATCGCCGCCTGCCGCTGGCTGCCCGAGCGCGAGCTTGCGGTCTACGCCGACGAGTACGCGCGGAACGGGTTTCAGGGCGGGCTCAACTGGTATCGCTCCCGCACCTCGGGGCTGTTCGAAGCCGAATTGCAGCTGTTCTCCGGCCGCAGCCATCGACGTGCCGTCGATGTTCATCGCCGGCCGCAGCGACTGGGGAACCTATCAGCGCCCCGGCGCTTTCGAGCGCATGCAAGGCGGCCGCCTGCACCCGCATGGTGGGCGGTCACCTGATCGACGGCGCCGGCCATTGGGTGCAGCAGGAGCAGCCCGAGCGGGTCGGCAAATTGCTGCTGGAATTTCTGCGGCGACAGGATTGATCGCCGTCTAAAAACCGGGCGGCGGGTCGTAGGCCTTGATCCGCGGCACGGGGCCGGCGTAGCGCTCGATTTCGACCAGGGTCAGCTGGCCGGTGCAGCCCTGCGCCAGAGGCGAGGTGCCGAGGTCGCGGGTCAGGACGTTCGGGTTGCCGTGGACACAAAGCGGACTGTCCGCGGCCGGGTCGTCGGGGTCGTACCAGGCGCCGGTCGACAGCTGGACCACGCCCGGACGCAACGCATCGCTCAGCACGGCGCCGGCGAGGCAGGCGCCGCGATCGTTATAGAGGCGCACGATGTCGCCATCGGCGATGCCGCGCGCCGCCGCGTCCTGCGGGTGGAGGCGCACCGGCTCGCGCCCGCCGATCTTCGAGGCCTGGCTGGTCGCGCCGAAATCCAATTGGCTGTGCAACCGGGTCGCCGGCTGGTTGGCGACGAGCTGCAGCGGGAAATGCGCGGCAGCACGGGCGATCCGGCGCCGTCGGCCGGCGGCAGCCAGGTCGGGTGGGAAGGGCAGTCGGCATAGCCGAAGCCGGCGATCGTCGCCGAGGTAATCTCGATCCTGCCGCTCGGCGTCGGCAGCGGCGCGCCCACGGGGTCGTGGCGAAAGGCGCGCACGATCCCGCCATCCCACGGCAGGATCGGCAGCACCAGCTCGCCCTCCTCCCAGAATTGGGCGAAATCGGGCGCGTCGAGGCCGCGCGCCAGCACGGCGCGGCGGGTCGGCTCGTAGATATGCTCGAGCCATTGCCGCGGCGAGCGGCCCTCGGTGAACTCGTCGGCAAAGCCGAGGCGCTCGGCCAGCCCGGCAAAGATCGCGTGATCGTCGCGCGCCTCGCGATAAGGCGCGACCGCCCGGTGCATCGCCACCATCAGCGGATCGCCGGACGAGGCGCCGATATCCTCGCGCTCCAGGGTGATCGTCGCCGGCAAGCACGATATCGGCGTGGCGCGCGGTCGCGGTCCATGCCGAATCATGCACGATCACCGTATCCGGGCGGGCAAAGGCTTGGCGCAGCCGGTTCAGATCCTGGTGGTGATGAAACGGATTGCCGCCGGCCCAGTAGACCAGCCTGATGTCGGGATAGGCGAGGCGCTGGCCGTTGTAATCGAACGGCTCGCCGGGGTTGAGCAGCATATCGGCGACGCGCGCGACCGGGATGAAATCGGCAATGCTGTTCTGACCGGTCGGCACGGTCGGCAGCGGCACCGCCAGAGGCGGCTTGCCGGTATTCGAGGTCGAGCCCAGCGCATAGGCGAAGCCGCCGCCCGGCAGGCCGATCTGACCGAGCAAGGCGGCCAGCGCCACGCCCATCCATACCGGCTGCTCGCCATGCTCGGCGCGCTGCAAGGATTGCGAGCAGGTAACCAGCGTGCGCCGGCCGACCGCGCGGCGCGCCAGGCCGACGATCTCGTCCGCCGCAAGGCCGCAGATCGCCGCCGCCCAGGCCGCATCCTTCGGCTGGCCGTCGCTGCGGCCGAGGAGATAAGTCTCGAACGTCTCCCAGCCGACGCAGCAGCGGTCGAGAAAGGCGCGGTCGTGCCGCCCCTCGCTGACCAGGGTGTGCGCCAGCCCCAGCATCAGCGCGACGTCGGCGCCGGGGCGGATCGGATGCCAGACCGCCTCGATCCCGGCCGGCAGATCGTCGCGCAACGGTGCGATCAGGTGGAACTCGGCGCCGCGCCGGCGCGCGGCCTCGAGATTGCCGCGGGCGACGTGCTGGCCGGCGCCGCCGCCGCCGACATCGTTGTTTTTGAGCGCCATGCCGCCAAAGGCCAGCACCAGCGCGCTTTCGCCGACCAGTTCGGCCCAGCTGACATTGCTGCCGGCGACCGCCCCCTGCGGGCCGATCACATGCGGCAGGATCACCGCCGCCGCGCCCGAGCTGTAGCTGTTGATCGAGCGGACATAGCCGCCGGCGAGGTTCAGAAAGCGGTGGAGCTGGTGCTGCGCGTCGTGAAAGCGGCCGGCGCTGGCCCAGCCATAGGAGCCGCCGAACACCGCGCGCGGCCCGTGCGCGGCGTAGACCCGGCGCAATTCGGCGGCGACGAGGTCGAGCGCCTCGGACCAGGAGACCGGCGCCAATTCGTCGCGCCCGCGTCTCGGGTCGGCGCCGGGCCCCCGCTCCAGCCAGCCGCGCCGGATCATCGGCCGAGCGATCCGCGCCCGGTGCGAGACCGCGGCCGGAATGTTGCCAAGCAGGGAAGAGGGATCGCGATCGCGCGGATGCGGCGCGATTTCGATGGCGGGCTCGATGCCGGGCTCGCGGGGGAACACCGAAAACGCCCCCCAATGCGAGCTGTGCGGCAGCCCTCGGTTGCTTGTCGAAGGATCGGTTCGGCTATCGTTCATCGACATGCCCGTGCGCTGTGGGTGGCCTCGACCGGGCGCAACAGCGCCGCGCCCGCAGCTTCGGTCCACCTGTTTCGCCTGTTTTCTGCAGGAGATTTACAGGACCCCTGCCCCGTCCAACCGCATCGACATCGCTGCGCCGCGCCCCGGCGCCCATCCGCCGGCGCGGTTCCAGCTGTACCATACGCGGCTAATACGGCAAGATCAGCGGCGGCGGGCGTGCAGATGACCGGGGCAAGCTGAGATGCCGTCGTTCCGCTGGTCGGCGATCAATGGCGGCGGCGAGGTGGTGCAGGGCGTCATGGAAGCGCCCGACCGTACCGCCGTGGTCGAGCGCCTGCAGCGCCAGGGGCAGACTGTGCTGCGCGCCGATCCGGCCGAAGGGCGCCGCGGCCTCGGCGAACTCTTGCAGATCGAGATCGGCGGCCGCCGCGGCCTTGACAAGGCATCGCTCGGCGAAGCCACCCGCGAGCTCGCGATCATGCTGATGGCGGGACAGGATCTCGACCGGGCGCTGCGCTTTATCGTCGACAACACCCGTAGCGCGCGCGCCCGCACGATCCTCGACCGGGTCCGCGACAAGGTGCGCTCGGGGAGTTCGCTGGCAGCCGCGCTCGGCGGCGAGCCGCGCAGCTTTTCCAAGCTATATATCGGCCTGGTGCGCGCCGGCGAAGCGGGCGGCGCCTTGCCCGCCACCCTCGACCGCCTCGCCGCCCTGCTCGAGCGCGAGCGCAGCCTGACCGCCAGCCTGCGTGCGGCGTTGATCTACCCGGCGCTGCTGGTGGCGGCGGCGATCGGCTCGATCGTCCTGCTGCTCGATTACGTGCTGCCGCAATTCACCCCGATTTTCGAGCAGGCCGGGGCGCAACTGCCGACCGCCACCCGGGTGCTGATGAGCCTCGGCGCGGTGGTCGGAGCGGCGACGCCATACCTGCTGGCGACGCGCTGGTGGGCGGCCTGGTCGCCCGCCACCTGTTGGCGCAGCCGGCCTACCGGCTGCCGTTCGATCGCCTGCTGCTGCGCCTGCCGGTCGCCGGCAGCCTGATCCGCGAGACCCTGGCGGCGCGGCTGACCCGCACCCTGGGCAGCCTCCTGGAAAACGGGGTGCCGCTGATCCCGGCGCTGGGCATCGCCAAGGACGCGCTCGGCAACCTCGCCGCGGCGGCGGCGGTCGAAGCCGCGGCGCTCAAAGCCAAGGGCGGCGCGGGTCTCGCCCGGCCGCTCGCCGCCGCCGGGGTGTTTCCGGCGCGCACGATCCATCTGTTGCAGCTCGGCGAGGAAGCGGCGCAGCTCGCGGCGATGTCGCTCAAAGCCGCCGACATCCACGACGAGCAGGCGCGCCTGATGATGCAGCGGCTGGTGGCGCTGGCGGTGCCGCTGATCACGATCACGATGGGCCTCGCCGTCGCCGGCATCATCAGCGCCCTCCTGACGGCGATGCTGAGCCTCAATAACCTGGCCCAATGAGGATCGGGCGCCGTGAGCCGCGGCGGCGGGCCCCGGCCCACCCGGTCGGCCCGATGCCCCCGGTGGGCCACCGCCGGTACTGCGGCTTTACCCTGATCGAGCTTCTGGTGGTGCTCGCGGTGATGGGTTTGGCGATGGTTGTGTTCGTCGGCTACAAGGCGCCCTGGAGCCGCACGCTCGGGCTCGAAGCGACCGCCGCGGAGCTCGCCTCCGGCCTGCGCCTGGCGCGCTCGCAGGCGATCGCCGACAACCATGCGGTGGCGTTCGCGCTCGATGTGGCGAGCCACCGCTACCGGATCGGCGGCGATCCGCCCCGCCCGCTGCCGCCGAAGCTCGCGATCACGCTGTTGACGATCAACGGCGAGAAGAGCGGCGCCACCCAGGGCGACATCCGCTTCAACCCCGACGGCAGCTCGACCGGCGGCCGGATCACCTTGGCCGACGGTTCGCGCCGGGTCGCGGTCGGGGTCGACTGGCTGACCGGCAGGGTCTCGGTCGCCGATGTGCGCTGAACCGGCTCCGGCGGCCGCCGGCTTCACCCTCCTCGAGGTCATCGTCGCGCTGGCGATCGCCTCGTTTGCGCTGATCGGGCTGTTCCAGGCCGGCAGCGGCGGGCTGTTCGCGGTCGATACCGCGGCGCGCGCCGAAGAGGCGCTGCAGCGCGCGCAGTCGCATCTGGCCGCGGTCGGGCGCGACGCCGCCCTGGTTGAGGGCGACCAGCGCGGCGACGACGGCGGCGGCTATCGCTGGCGGCTGCGCATCGAGCCGGTGGCGCAGCGGCAGGGCCTGGCCGAGGATGGGGTCACGGCGCAGACGATAACCCTGTTCGATGTCGAGGTCGCGATTTCGTGGGCGGCGCGCGGCCATCGGCGCGCGGTGGTGCTGCACACCTTGCGGCTCGGCGCGGCCGACGCCAGCGGCTGACCCGATGCCGAAGCAGCGCCCGACCGGCCGGCAGAGCGGGTTCACCCTCATCGAAATGCTGGTCGTTCTGGTCGTGCTGGGCTTTCTCATGGTGGCGTTGACCCAGGGGGTGCGGGCCGGGCTGGCGCTGTGGCGCGCCCAACAACAAAGGCTCGGCCAGATCGCCGATCTCGACGCCTCGGCCCGGATGCTGCGCGCCTTGCTCACCGGGATCGCCGCGCCGACGCCGGGCGGGTTTGGTCCGGGGGCGGCGCCCGGCGGCGAAATCAAGGGCGATGCGAGCCATCTCAGCTTTGTCGGAGATCTGCCGACTGGCCTCGGCACCACCCGCCGGGCCGACATCGCGCTCGAGCTGAGCCGAAAACGCCTGGTGTTGCGCTGGACCCCCGATCTGCACGAGATCTCGTTCGGGCCGCCGGCAAAGCCGACCGTCACCGAACTGATCGCCGGCGTCGACCGCCTCGACATCGCCTATTGGGGGGCGCCCGCCGCCGACCAGCCGGCGGCGTGGCAAAGCCGGTGGGACGGCCCGGCGCCGCCGCAGCTGATCCGCATCGGCCTCAGCTTCGCCAAGGGCGACCGGCGCCATTGGCCCGCTCTGATCGTGGCCCCCGTGCTCTAAGCGCGCCGGCGATTCGCGGTTCGCCGGGTCGGGCGGCGGCGGCGGCGGCCGGACCCGCTCTCGCCGTGCACGAACCCTGCCGGCGAGATACCCGCAAAAGCAGGCGCTCGACGCCCGGCATCGCCGATCGCGGGCCGCAATCGCCTTGATCGAGCCATATTCGGAAACTCTGGTGGCGCGATCGCCGCCGGCGCCCAGCCGGCCTTTGCGGCGGCTGTCCTGCTCTGTAGCATGGCGGCGCCAGCGTTCTGGCGGATCTCGATCGGCTCGGTGCCGGGCATGGTGCGTGACTTCCTCGACTGGTGGTTCGGGCAGCTGGCGGAGCTGTTGCCTCAGTCGTTGCGCCGGTCCGCGCCAACCGCGGCCGACGCCACGGTAATCACCCCGATCAGGGCCGACGGCCAGCGGATCGAAGCGGTCGGGGTCGGCCTGCGCCGCAACGGCAAGGAGAGCCCGCTCGGCCAATTCGCCCTCAGCGCCTCGGGGTTCGCCGAATTGCCCCGCTCGGCCGGCCAGCCGGCGGTGCTGCGCCTGAGCGAGAGCGACGTGCTCGGCAAAACCGTGACCCTGCCGCTCGCCGCCGAGCGCGAGATCGATCAGGCGCTCGCCTTTGAAATGGATCGCGAAACCCCGTTTCGGGCGGAAGAGCTCTACTGGAACCATCGGATCATCGGCGCCGACCGGCAGAACGGGCGGCTGTCGCTGCGCCTCGTCGTGGTCCCTAGGGCGAATTTGGCCCCGCTCTTGGGCTTGCTCGGGCAATGCGGCATCGCCCCGGTGCGGGCGGAGATTGCCGATGGGCCGGACGCGGGCTCGTGGCTGCCGCTCGACGGCGTCGGCCGGCCGGCCGATCGCGGCGCCGGCCGCCTGATCAAACCGGCGGCGATATGCTGCGCGGCGCTGGCGCTCGCCGCGGTGGTGACGCCCTTCGTGCGCCAATCGAGCGCGCTCGCCTCGCTCGACCGGGGGCTCGCGGCAGGGCGCCAGGCCGCCGCCGAAGCCGACGGTCTGCGCCGGGAAATCGCGCGATTGTCAGGGAGCGCCGATCTGATCGAGAAGGAGCGGCAAAAGGTCGGGCAACCGCTCGCGGTGCTGGCGGCGGCGACGCAGGTGCTGCCCGACAGCACCTATCTGACCGAGATGGAACTGCGGCGGCGCAAACTGACGATCAGCGGCCGCTCGGCCTCGGCCGCGCCGCTGATCGGCGCGCTGGCCGCCAACGGCCAGTTTCACAACCCGGCGTTCGCCGCGCCGGTCACCCGGATCGAAGCGCTCCGACAGGAGATCTTCACCATCATCACGGAGGTCGCGCCGTAGCCTCGATGACAGCCCTGCCGACGGGCCGGCGCGGTCGGCTGTTGGCGCTGAGTTTGGTGCTCCTTGGGCTCGGAGGCCTGTATTTTCTCGTCGCGGCGCCTCTGGTCGATCTCTACCAGCAGCGCGCAAGCGCGGCTCGAGGACGGCCGGATGCTGCTGCCCCGATTAGAGGCCGCCGCCGCCGCGCTGCCGCGCTTGCGCGCGCAAGTGGCCGAGCTGCGCGCCGCGGCCCGCACCCGCAAGGTCACCCTCGACGGGGCCAGCGACGCCATCGCCTCGGCCAATCTGCAGAGCCGCATCGAGGCTTTCGCCAACCGGGTGGGCGTGACCATCGGCAGCACCGAGAGCCTCCCGGCCGAGACCGACGACGGCTACCGCCGCATCGGCCTGCGGTTCGCGCTCAACGGCCCGTACCCGACCCTCATCAAGCTGCTGGCCAGGATCGAGGCGGCGGCGCCGCCGCTGATCGTCGACAATCTGCAGGTGCACGGGGTCCTGCGGCGGCCGGGGCTGCCGCCGGATGGCGAGAGCGATTTCGGTCTCGATGCGGGCCTGGACGTCTACGGCTTCCGCATCGCCGGCAAAACGGCCGCAGCGCAGCCATGATCGACCGCCTGGTGCTGGTTTTGCTGCTCGCCGGTTGCGCTCTCTTCGCGGTAATCACGATCGCCGAGATCGGCTCGCGCCGCGACCCGGCGGCGGCGGCGCTGGCGATGCCGCCGCGGCCGGCAGCGTTGCCGCTGGCGCGGCGCCGACGGCCGCGCCACCAGTATGACGCGCTGTTGGCGAGCATCCTCGCCCGACCGCTGTTCAGCAGCACCAGACGGCCGCCGCCGCCGGGCGGCCGCGATGCGGCGGCGGATTCGGGGCTCGCCGACACCCGGCTCACCGGCATCGTGATCGCGCCCGGCCAACGGATCGCGATTTTCGCCCCGGTCGGGACAAAGGCGGTGATCGTGAGCGAAGGCGAAGTCGTCAGCGGGTGGCGGGTCGAGCGCATCACCGCGCGCCAGGTCTCATTGACCGGTCCGGACGGGACCCGAACCTTGCAGCCGAAATTCGATCCCAACCTGGCGCCGCCGGCATCGGCCGCGGGACCGGGCAATGCGCCGCCCGCCCCGGTTCCGCCTGTCTTGGCGCCGGCAGGGTCGCGGCCGCCGTTCCCGCCGATGCCGCTTAACCGGCCGCCGCCCCGGCCCGGCGAGCGAGAACGCTGATGCGCAGATGCCGGCGATCGGCCTGGCGCTGTGGGCTGAGCCTGCTGCTGGCCGCGGTTCTGAGCTGCTGCCAGCGGCCGCCCGCCCCCGGGCTCACCCCGCTCGAGCAGCCGGCCGGCCTGCAGCCGGCGGCGCCGCGGGTCAGCGGCCCGATCCCGACCAATCGCAGCAGCGAGCGCATGTTCGAGGCTCGCGGGGCCGCCGCCGGGTCGACGGCGCCGACATCCTCGCCGCCGCCGCCGGGTGCGGTCGCCGCCGGAGACAACGGCGATGTGACGTTAAATTTCGTCGATACCGACATTCGCGAGATCGCCCGCACCATTCTGGGCACGACCCTCAAGCTGAACTTCACCATCGATCCGCGGGTCCGCGGCACCGGATCGATCGAGACGGCGACGCCGCTGGCGCGCTCGGCCCTGCTGCCGGCGCTCGAAACCCTGCTCAACCAAAACGGCGCGACCCTGGTTCAAAGAAACGGCATCTACGACGTCGTGCCGATTGCGGTCGGCGCCGTCACCAATCAGGCCGGCGGGGCTGGCGGCATCGGCGCCGGCGCCCAGGTCGTGCCGCTGCGCTATGCAGCCGCCAAAGACCTCGCCAAGATGCTCGAACCCTATGTCGGCGAAGGCGGCAAGATCGTCGCCGACCCGGCGCGCAACGCGCTTTTGGTGTCGGGAAGCGCGGCGGTGCGCCAGACCCTGATCGGTTTGATCAAGGCCTTCGACACCGATATCCTGGCTGGCCGGTCCTATGCCCTGTTCCCGGTCGGCAACGGCGGCGATCCCGCCAAGCTCGCCGACGAACTGCAAAAAGTCCTGCAAGCCCAGGCCAACGGCCCGCTCGACAGCATTGTTCAAGTGCTGCCGATGGAGCGGGTCAACGCGGTGCTCGTGGTTTCCTCGCAACCGCGCTACATCGACGACGCCGATCGCTTTTTCCGACTGGCCTCGCGGGTCGAGGATGCGACGGCGCGAACCTGGCACGTCTACTATGTGCAGAACGGCCAGAGCTCGGATCTCGAAAGCCTGCTGCAGCGGGCGTTCACCCCGGGCCATGTTTCGCCGACCCCGCCGCCGCCGGGCAGCACCGCCCCCGGCGCCGGCCAGCAGAGTGTGGGTTTCGGCAATGCGGCGGGCGGCGCAGCAGGCGGCGTGTCGGGTCTGGGCGGAGCGGCCGGCGCCGGATCGAGCCTCGGCGGCGCCAGCGGCCTGACCGGTGGCGGGGCTGGGGGGGCTGGCGGCGGGTTCGGCGCGGCCATTCCGGCGGCGACGAGCGAGGCCGCGGGGACGCCGGCGACCGAGCCGCTGTCGAGCGAGACCGGGCAAGGCGGCGGCGCCGGGGCGGAAAACCGGATCCGGATCATCGCCAACCGGGCAAACAACGCGCTGCTGATCTATGCCACGCCGGCCGAATATTCGGTGATCGACGGAATGCTGCACAAGATCGACATCGTTCCGCTGCAAGTATTGATCGAGGCAACGATCGCCGAGGTGGATCTCAACGATCAGCTGCAATACGGCACGCAATTCTTCTTCAAGACCGACCACGTGGCCGAGACATTGGGCTCGACCGGAAGCAGCGGTCCGTTCAATCCGCCATTTCCCCCGCTCGGCAACCTGCCGTTTCCTTCGACTCTGCCCTACTTCGTCCTGAGCAAAGGGCCGAATTTCGCGCTCGCCGCACTCGCTGCGGTTACCAAGGTCAAGGTGCTGTCGGCGCCCGAGGTCATGGTTCTCGACAACCAGCCGGCCCGGCTGCAGGTCGGGCAGCAGGTGCCGGTGCTGACCGGGACCGCGACCAGCACGCTGACCGCCGGCGCCCCGATCGTCAACAGCGTCGACTATCACGAAACCGGCGTCATCATGCAGGTGACGCCGCGGGTCAACACCGGCGGCCTTGTCACCCTCGACATCGCCCAGGAGGTCAGCGATGTGGCGCAGCAGGCGACCAATACGGTCACCGGCTCGCCGACCTTCGACGATCAGGTGTTCCGCACCCGGGTGGCGGTGCAGGATGGTCAGACGGTCGGCCTCGCCGGGCTGATCCGCGACAACGTCTCGCAAGGCAACAGCGGGCTTCCGTTCATCAAGGACATCCCGATCCTCGGCACCTTGTTTTCGACCCAGGCCAATTCGCGGGCGCGCACCGAGCTGTTGGTGCTGATCACCCCGCACGTCGTCCACGACCAGCGCGACGCGCGGGCGCTGACCGAGGATCTGCGCAGTCAGTTGATCAACGCCGGGCTGGTGCCACAGGAGGTTGAGCGTCAGGGCGGCTCGGGCTCGGCCAACCCCAACGGGTTGTGATCGCGATGCGGCGCACCGCGGCGGGCCAGGCGGGCTTGCGCCGCGAGCGCGGGTTCGCGCTCTTGATCGTGCTGTGGACTTTGGTGCTGATCGCCTTTCTGGTGCTCCACCTGACCGCGAGCGGGCGAACCGAAATCCGCATCGCCGACAATCTGGTCGACAATGCGGTCGCCGCAGCGGCCGCCGACGGGGCCATTACCGAGGCGATCTTCAACCTGGCGAACCCGCGGCCGGACCAGCGCTGGCGGCTCGACGGCGCCGCTCATCCGTTGACGATCGGCGACAGCCGGGTAACGGTGCGGCTGGCTGACGAGGCCGAGCGGATCAATCCGAACCTGGCCTCACCGGTGCTGATCGAGGCGCTGCTACGCGCCGTCGGCAGCGATCCCGCCACGGCGCAGCGGCTGACCGCGGCGATCGCCGATTGGGTCGGCTCGGCGGCGACGGCGCAGCCGCAGTCGGCTCTGTTCGCCCAATACCGCGCGGCGGGGCTCGATTACGGGCCGCCCGGCTCGCCGCTCGAGAGCCTGGACGAGCTTGGCAAGGTGCTCGGCATGACCCCGGCGCTGCTTGCTAAATTGCGGCCGCATTTGACCCTCGTATGGGCCGCCCGAGCCGGACCCGACCGGGACCGATCCGGTGGTGGCCGCGGCCATTGCCCTGATCCCGCAGCTGACCCAGGCGAGGTCTGCGGTCGGCCCGCTGCCCGAGGACGTGCAGACCGTGCGCATCACCGCCAGTTCCTCGGGCCGGGCAACGCGCGGGTGACGCGCACCGCGATCGTGCGGGTCGGCCCGACCTTGCCGCAGGGCTATGTCGTGCTCGCCTGGGGCCGCAGCGCTGCCTGAGCGACCTGCTCAGTCGTTGACGATTTCCGCGTCCGACCCGGTGCCGCCGGGCTTGCCGGTCGGGCCGAGCGAATAGAGGTCGTAATCGTGCCCGGGCCGCTGGCTCGGCATGCGGTAAAGAAACGGATGGCCCCAGGGATCCTCGGGCACCTGCTCGCCCTTGAGGTAGGGGCCGCTCCAGTTCCTGACCCCGTCGGGGCGCACCAGCAACGCCTCGAGGCCCTGGTCGGTCGTCGGATAGGTTCCGACGTCGAGCTTGTACATGTCGAGTATGCTCTCCAGGCGCTCGATCGACAGGTGCGCGGTCTTTTCCTTGGCCGAGCCGAGCTGGCGCAGCACCGCCGGGGCGACCAGGCCGATCAGCAAGCCGAGGATGGCGAGCACGACGAGCAGCTCAAGCAAGGTGAAGCCGTGCTGCCGGCGGCGGCTGGCACAGGCAAGATCGAGCGGGCGGATCAACGGAAACGATTGGTTGCGCAAGACGCCGGTCCGGATAGCTTCTGGATCGCCCTGGATATAACGAAATGTGGGCATATTCATGACGTATTGCCGGTGTGGACCAACCGGATTTGCGCGCCCTTCACCAGCTCGAAACCCGCAGGTAAGCTCGGAATCGTCACCGCCCGAATTGGAGGTAGGAATGCTCACGATCATCGATCTGAAGGCCGAGCTGGCCAAGCTCAGAATGCTGCGCGGACGCACCGCCGAGACGCCCGCGGCCGGTCGGGAGGGCGCCTTTGCCAGGCTGGCGCCATATCGCGACAGTGCCATCAACCTCGCCAAATTCTCCGGCGAAGGCCCGTGGGAGCGCCACCCGAACGGCGACGAAATCGTGCAGATCGTCGAAGGCGCCACGGTTTTTCACATCATCGGCGAGAACGGACCGCAATCATTCACGCTTAAAGCGGGCATGGCGGTGATCGTGCCGCAAGGGGCGTGGCACCGTTTCGAGGCGCCGGACGGGGTGAGCCTGCTGACCACCACTCCGCAGCCGACCGAGCATCTGACCTTCGCCATCGACGACCCGCGCACGCTTGGCTGATTGCCGGCCGGTGATGGCCGGAGGGCGATCGCTGCCGCTGATCGTCGGCGTTTTTCTTACTTTTCCTCCTCGATCGCACAAACAGAGCGGCGAACAGCCGAGCGATCGCCGGCGTCGAGGATACGGAAGGAGAACCCGGCCCCAGCTCGGCGTCACCGATCGTGGCAACGCATGCGGATCCGGTGGTTGAGCTATGCGGCGGGCGCGAGCCTGAGTTCCGCCCAGATCTGAGCGAGCGCGCGTGTCAGGTGCTCGATATCGGCATCGGTATGGGAGGCGAGGCGTGATCCGCAGCCGCTCGGTGCCGCGCGGCACGGTCGGATAGTTGATCGGCTGCACATAGATCCCGTACCGGTCGAGCAGCAGCGTCGCTGATCTGCTTGCACACACGGGATCGCCGACCATCACCGGAACGATGTGGCTGGGATTGTCGTGGTGCGGCACACCGGCCTCGTCGAGGCGCCGGCGCAACGCGCCACGCGATCCTGCTGGCGTCCCGCTCGCGCGCTGGCCTTGAGATGGCGGATGCTGGCGAGCGCGCCGGCGGCGACCGCCGGCGGCAACGGCGGTGGTGAAGATGAAGCCGGAGGCGAAGCTGCGGACGAAATCGCACAGCGCCGCCGATGCCGGCGATGTAGCCGCCGACCACGCCGAACGCCTTCGCCAGCGTGCCCTCGATGACGGTCAGCCGATGGCGACGCCGTCGCGCTCGGCGATCCCGCCGCCGCGCGGGCCGTACAGGCCGACGCGCGTGGACCTCGTCGAGATAGGTCATGGCGCCATAGTGCGTTCGGCGACGTCGCAGATTTCGGCGATCGGCGCGATATCGCCGTCCATCGAATAGACGGATTCGAAGGCGACCAGCTTCGGCCGCGTGCGGATCGAGTCGGCGAGCTTGCGTTCGAGGTCGGCGGGGTCGTTGTGGGCGAAAATGCGCTTTTCCGCGCGGCTGTGCGCGGATGCCCTCGATCATCGAGGCGTGGTTGGCTGCGTCGGAGAGGACGACGCAATCCGGCATGCCGCGACGCGAGCGTGCTGAGTGTCGCCCAGTTCGACATATAGCCCGAGTTGAACAGCAGCGCCGCCTCGTTGCCGTGCAGATCGGCGAGCTCGCGCTCGAGCAGCACATGGTAGTGGTTGGTGCCGGCGATGTTGCGCGTGCCGCCGGCGCCGGCGCCGCAGCGGTCGAGCGCCTCGTGCATCGCCGCGAGCACGGCGGGGTGCTGGCCCATGCCGAGATAGTCGTTCGAGCACCAGACCGTCACCTGCGCTGGCCGCCGTCGCGATAATGCGTGGCGCGCGGGAACGCGCCGGCCCGGCGCTCCAGATCGGCGAACACGCGGTAGTTGCCTTCGCGCTGCAGGCCATCGAGCTGGTTGCGGAAGAAGGCTTCGTAATTCATCGCGATCTCCGATCATGCGCCGACCTGCCGAAGATTCCAAGGGTGAGGAGGAATTGTAGCCAAAGCTCTTGCGCAATGTCGCGACCGAAACATGCGGCCAGCTGAATTCCGCAATTGGCGGAATAAGCAATCGCCGGGAAGTTCAACAGCACCATCTGCGCGTATTGCAGTTGCATCACCGGCTGTGGTTGATCCGGATGCCTTAGCTTCTCTCGATCCAGAACGTTGCGTAAACGAGCGCCGTATCTGCATTCGCTTGCAGGAGGGGACCGGCTGCGGCCTGCGCCAGGTTCACCGTTACCGTCGGTGAAGTCGGCGGCGACGGAAACACGATCGGCTGTGTATTGAACTCGATAGAAGAGACGGTCGCTACGTTGAGTACGGTACCCTCGAATTCATAGCCTTCGGCGATCTGCTGCTGGACCGTCTTCGTGTGGCCACTGATCGGATCGTTGAACGGGCTCGCCGAGTGATGGCCGTGGCAACACCGGGTGGGAATGTTGCCCAGCGGTGTCCGGGGATTGGTCGCCGAGGCGGTGTTCTCCAGGGTGTATTCCGAGAAGCCACCGCCGGGCTTGGACAGCAGTTCCGAATTTCCAGCCGCAAAGATAGGCATGTGCCGGGAGGGGTTGTGGCGGACGGGAGTGGGAACGGGGTGCTGTTGAACGACGGGAAACTGGAGAAGGCGGGATTGCCGCCGCTGATCGGCTGCGCCCGGGGCTGATCGTCGGCGGACCCGAGAAGGTTGTCGCGATCCCTTGCGCCAGCAAGGAGTTGCCATGGGGGATGTTGCCCATTCGGGCGACGAGGGCGCCGCCCGCGGGCGGCGACAGCGGTGGTGTGGAGGTCGCCGGCTGGGTCACCCAGATCCCCGGCTCGATGTGTAGCGCTCCGCCGGTGGTGGCGTCGCTGATCTGCTGCAGGTAGGTTAGACCGAAGAGCGCGATATCGGGTTGGGCGAAGCCGCGGTTGGGGATCGACGAAGATATCGGGGTAAAAGTCAGGGTTTCTTGGGTCAGGTTGAGCTCGAGGAACAGATTTGCGTGATCCTCGAAATCCGGCCGGGCAACGAGATTAAATCCCGCGCCATGCCATCGACCCGCGAGATCGCCGAGAAGTCCCAACTCTTGCACGACGGTCGCGTTATCTGGACTGATACGCACCGACGGGATCCGCGGATGCGCACTCTGGCCGTTGGTCATCTCTTGCTCCTTGGGTTTAGAAAACTCCTATCGCGCGGTTGCGCTCAGAAGCAGGGCACGAGAACCTGCGACCGTCTGCTCAAGGTTTAATCAGCAGAGAGCACCGGTTCCGGCGGGTCAACTATTCCGCCATATCGTCCGGAACGCGTGTGATCTGTTTCACATCAGACGGCGATTTTATCTGGAACCGTCTTACTAATTAAATCCGCCGGCCAGAGCCCTTCAGTAACTACAGCGCCGTGGCTGGCCGCGCTTGCCGATTCGGAAACTTCCCCGGCTCGGATGGGGGTTTCTCGTTATACCTGTCCGCGGGTCTGGTCGCGCTCATTCCTCTTCTTCCTCCTCGTCGCACTTTCGCGCCAGCGCCGCAAGACATCCGCAACCAGGTCGAGCAGCAGATAGATCACGATCCCGGTCGGCGACAGCAGAAAGAGCGCGGCGAACAGGCGCGGATCGCGAGGCGTAGCCGGCTTCCAGGATGCGGAAGGCGAGCCCGGTTCGGCGCCGCCGGTGCCGGCGACGAATTCGGCGACAACGGCGCCGATCAAGGCGAGCCCGCCGCTGACCTCAGCCCGGCGAGAAAATAGGGCAGCGCCGTCGGCAGCCTCAGGTAGAGCAGCGTCTGGGCCGGTGAGGCGCCGCAAAACCGGAACAGCGCGAAGAGGTTGCGGTCGGCGCTGTCGAGGCTGACCGTCGCGTTTGAGACGATCGGGGAAGAATGCGACGATCGAGGCGCAGACCAGCAGCGCGAGAAACGGCTGCCCCACCCAGATGATGATAAACGGCGCGATCGCGACAATCGGCGTCACCTGCAGGACCACAGCGTAGGGAAACAGCTGAATTCCAGGAGGCGCGACAGCGAAAACAGGGTCGCCAGGGCGCCGCCGGAAACGCCGCCGCGGCAAGCGCGGCGAGAGTAATGCGGAGGCAGACCAGCAGCGAGCCCAAAAGGCCCGGCCCGCGTTCTACAAGGCCCGCGCGATCGCGCGCGGGCCGGGCAGAATATAGACTGGGGATGCCCTCGAGGCGGACAACCGCCTGCCACAGGACGAGGAACACCGCGCCTACCGCGAGCGGTGCTGCCGCTCGCAAGGAGCCTTGCGGACGGGCGCTCGGGTCATCGGGACATCTACATTTTCTTCGACACAGAATTGGCCGGACGCGCTTTTTGACGGGATCTCACGGCTCGAAACCGCCTGGCTCTCACGTAAGAATTCGGGTACGAAACCCCTCGGCGGAGTTTCTCGTAACAGGTTTGAAATGATAGCGGTACCTTTAAAAGATCTGCATTAAGACGTCTAACCATTTCAGTAGCTTCGTCGATTGCACTCCGAACATATTTATGAGACCTTTTTCCCTGTCTCCTGCCATCTCAAGATATTCCAAATCGCAGTTTCAAAGAAACTGCTGTAATTCCATAATGACATTTTTGCAGGAGAGAAGGGCATAGTATTTTTTTAACAACATGGCTGTTTCAAGTATTGGGGACGCTTCTTTCTTATAAAATGCGGTGCACTTTTTGGGATATTTGGTTATCATGAAGTTTGTTTTCTCGTCCGCTCTGCATCTACTACGAACTCTTCCGCCATTAATTGACAGGTTTGGTAGGATGGTTGCGGCGTGTAACTGCTAGTTTTTCTGCGAGGATTTTTGCACGTATCATAATTAGCTCCTTTTCATGGGCGGACTTGGTCTGCAATAACGCCTTCAGGCCCTCGATATCGCGATCAAAATGAGACTTGATTTTTTGTTCGATCGCTGCTTTGGCGGCCCATGCAGCGACTGCCTGAAGGATCTGGGCAACGACGATGACCGCGATGACGGTCCAGCAAGACCCATTTCTCAGCTTCCTTCTGTAAGAGTTGCCACCTTTTGCGAGGCAGGAGAGCAGTCGCGTGGGTGCTGAGGCCAGCTTGGTATAGCAGTCAACGGCTTCCTGGCCTGGAGATGCTACCGGATCGCTCGGGGGCCGCATCTTCTCGACAGCCATTGCGCGGGGCAAGATGACTTGAAACCGCCGCGCAGATCGCGGCATAGGCGGGCGCGGTGCGCAGCGATCGTTCGCGCGGATGCGGCAAACTCACCGCCAATCGTCGCGATCCGCCCCGGCCGCGCGTCATCACCACGATCCGCTCGCGCCAGATACACCGATTCGAAGACGCTGTGGGTGACGAACACCACGGTCGGCCGCCGGCTCTCCCACAGCCCCATCAGATCGTCCTTCAAGCGATCCGGGTGAACTCGTCGAGCGCTGCGAACGGCTCGTCCAGCAGCAAATCGGGGTCGGTGACCAGTGCCCGGGCGATCGAGACGCGCATGCGCATGCCCCCCGAGAGCGCGCGCGGATGGGCGCGCTCGAAACCGGCGAGCCCGACCGCGCGGATCTCGGCGGCGGCGCGCGCGCGCTCGGCCGACCCGATCCGTCCGGCCAGGCGCAACGGCAGAAAACGTTGTCCCAGCACCGGCCCAGGGCATCAGGGTCGCGTCCTGAAAGACAAAGCCGATATCGCCCGGCCGGCCGCGCGCTGCCGCGCACGTCGAGGCGGCGCTCGCCGGCGCTGGGCCGGGAGCCCGGCGATGATCCCGCAGCAGCGTGGTCTTGCCGCAACCGGAGGGGCCAAGCAGGGCGAGGAACTCGCCGCGGGCGACTCGAGGCGTCGGGTCGAGCGCGGCCACCCCGCCGGCGAAACGCTTGGCGACGCCTCGCAAGCCGACGATCGGCGAAGCGGCCGCCGCCGGGTCGCGGGCGGGCCGCCGCCACCGGACGCTCACGGCTTGATCCCGAACTTCTTGTCGACGAATTGGAGCGTGTAGGCAGTTGTAGTCCATATCCTTGGGGTACACCCCGGCTGCGGCCATCGGTCGAAGAATCGCCCCAGCGCGCATCGGTCATCGCGCCGATGCCGTAGGTTCTTGGCGTCGCCGCAGTCGACGATGCCGTTTTCTTCAGCTTGGCGCGCCATAGGCCAGCAGCGCGTCGGTCATCTCCGGATTGTCTCTTGATCAGCGCGTTCGCCGGGGCCGGGTCGCCGTAGAGATAGTAATACCAGCCCTCGATGCTGGCGTCGACGAAGCGCTGCACCAGGTCCGGCTTGTCCGCGATCAGCTTTTGCGAGGTCGATCAGCGGCCGTAGCTGAATAGCCGGCGTCGGCGAGCAGCAGCACCACCGGCTTGACCCCGTGCTGCTCGATCGAGAACGGCTCGCTCGACAGATAGCCCTGCTGGATCGCCTGCTTGTCGGCCAGGAACGGCGCCAGGTTGAAGCATAGGGGCGGATCTGGGCGTCGGTGTAGCCGAACTTGGCCTTCAGGAAGAGCCAGCAGCCGACCCTGCGTGTCGCGAGCCGATCATGATCGGCTTGCCCTTCAGCGCGGCGAAGCTGTCGTTGCCCTCGCCGGGATGGGCGATCAGCACCGACGGGTCCTTCTGGAACATCGCCGCGACCGCGAGCAACGGGATGTTCTCGCGCGCGAAGTTGAGCGGACGAAGGTGTTGGCCGCGATGTTGAAGTCGAGCCGGCCGGCGGGCAGCAGCTGGGCTGGTTGACCTGCGGGCCGCCCTGGCGATCGTCACGTCAGCCCGTGCTTCTTGTAGATGCCGGTGGCGATGGCCTCGTAATAGCCGCCATATTCGGCCTCGGCCTTCCAGTCGGTGCCGAACCTGACCGTCTGCAGCTGCGCCGCGTGTCCCGGCGCCGCAGCGAGCAGCATCGCGCCGAGCAAGATAGCCAACCCCCTACCGGTGATGGCCGCCCGCCCCCCTCCGGCTGCCGCGAATTTAGACGAGACCAAGGGATTTGTTGACGCCGCCCTGGCCGGCTCGCCCGCGACGACTGCCCGGGGCGCCGCCTGAAATTCCGTGCGCCCCCGCATATCCAGACCGCAAATTTGATGGGGATCGATTATTTGTTACAAACTGTTTGATTTCTGTCATATGTGAGGCGGCGACCTGAGCAAATTCAGCGATTTGCCCCGCCGGTTACAGAGTGCGACGCAGATGTGCGATTACGCCATACGATTTCCACAGGTTCACGCGCCACGCCGCGACTACCTGCGGGTTTACGCCATAGCTAAGGTTGCGTCCGATCCGGTCGCGGCCCGGATCGCGGCCTTCCTCGACGGGGAGTTGGACGGCGGCGAGTTGCTGCACGCGCTTTACGATCGTGTCCTTAACGGGCCGATCCCGGCATCGATGCGCGCGCTCCTCGATTAGTGAGCCGTATTTTTTTTTTTTTTTTTTTTTTTTTTTTTTTTTTTTTTTTTTTTTTTTTTTTTTTTTTTTTTTTTTTTTTTTTTTTTTTTTTTTTTTTTTTTTTTTTTTTTTTTTTTTTTTTTTTTTTTTTTTTTTTTTTTTTTTTTTTTTTTTTTTTTTTTTTTTTTTTTTTTTTTTTTTTTTTTTTTTTTTTTTTTTTTTTTTTTTTTTTTTTTTTTTTTTTTTTTTTTTTTTTTTTTTTTTTTTTTTTTTTTTTTTTTTTTTTTTTTTTTTTAAAAGTGGTGATCTTCGCATCGTCGCTAGGTACCGTTTTCGAGTGGTACGACTTCTATCTGGCCGGTTCACTTGCGATCTTCGATCAGCAAGAATCTTCTTCTCCGGTGTCAATCCGACTGCGCGCTTTCATCTTCACGCTCCTAGCATTCGCGGCGGGCTTCGCGGTGCGGCCGTTCGGCGCGCTCGTATTCGGGCGCATCGGCGATATGGTCGGGCGCAAATACACCTTCCTGATCACGATCGTGATCATGGGCCTGTCGACCTTCCTGGTCGGCTTGCTGCCCGGCTATGCCACGATCGGCATCGGCGTCGCCGGTGATCCTGATCGCTGATGCGCCTGCTGCAGGGTCTTGCACTCGGCGGCGAATACGGCGGCGCCGCAACCTACGTCGCCGAGCATGCGCCGGCGGCAAGCGCGGGTTCTACACCGCTTGGATCCAGACCACCGCCACGCTCGGCCTGTTCCTGTCGCTGCTGGTGATTCTCGGCTGCGCCAGCGGATGGGCGAAGACGCTTCGCCGCCTGGGGCTGGCGCATTCCGTTCCTCGCTGTCGATCGTCCTGCTGGCGATCTCGGTGTGGATTCGCCTGCAGCTGAATGAATCGCCGGTGTTCCCGCGCATCAAGGCTGAAGGCAAAACCTCGAAGGCGCCGCTCGACCGAAGCATTTGCCCAGATGGAAGAATCTGAAGATCGTGATCCTCGCGCTGTTCGGCCTGACCGCCGGCCAGGCCGTGGTCTGGTACACGGGTCAGTTCTACCCGCTGTTCTTCCTGACGCAGACGCTGAAGGTCGACGCCGACGACGGCCAACATTCTGATGATCGCGCGGCGCTTGCTGATCGGCACGCCTGCTTCTTCCTGTTTCGGCTCGCTGTCGGACCGGGTCGGCCGCAAGCCGATCATCATGCCGGCCTGCCTGCTTGCTGCCTTCACCTACTTCCCGCTGTTCAAGGCGCTGACTCACTACACGAACCCGGCGCTGGAAGCGGCTACGGCAAAGGCACCGGTTGTGGTGATCGCCGAACCCGGACGAGTGCTCGTTCCAGTTCAATCCGGTCGGCACCGCGAAATTCACCAGCTCCTGCGACATCGCCAAGAGCGCGCTGTCAAGCCGGTTTGAACTAGAGCAACGCAGCGGCGCCGGCGGGCACGCTGGCGCAGATCAAGGTCGGCCAGACGGCGATCGCCACCTATGACGGCACGGCCCCCGACGCCGCGGCCAAGGCCGCAGGGTTCGACAAAACCCTGGCTAACGCGCTGAAGACCGCCGGCTATCCGGCCAAGGCCGATCCGCGCAGATCAACTAGCCGATGTCAGCGTGCTGCTCTGACGATCCTGATGATCTACGTGACGATGGTCTACGGGCCGATTGCGGCAATGCTGGTGGAGATGTTCCCGACCCGCATCCGCTATACCTCGATGTCGCTGCCGTATCACATCGGCAATGGCTGGTTCGGCGGCTTCCTGCCGGCGACCGCCTTCGCCATCGTGGCGGCCAACGGCAACATCTATTCCGGGCTGTGGTATCCGATTGTGGTCGCGCTCATCACGCTGGTCATCGGCATGCTGTTCCTGCGCGAGACCAAGGATGTCGATATCCGGGCCGGCTGAGGGGCCGCGTCGACTTTCCAGAGCGGCGCCGCGATACTATGTCCGAGATCGGAGGACGACGATGTCGGCGCTGCCCAAGATCGACCTTGCCGCTGATGACGGTCGAGGAATTTCTCGACTGGCCCGGCGACGGCACCGCGCGAACCCATCAGCTCGTCGACGGCGAGCCGCAGGCGATGGCGCCGGCGAGCATCACCCACGGGATCATCCAGGCGAATATCGCCGGGGTTCATGGAAACCATCTGCGCGGCAGCAGCTGCTATGTCGTGGTAGCGCCCGGCATCATTCCGCGGGTCAGGTCGGAAGCCAATATGCGGGTGCCCGACCTCGCCGTCAGCTGCGAGGCCGACGTCCAGGGGATACACGCACTGACCGAGCCGATCGTGCTCGTCGAGATCCTGTCGCCGAGCAACGAACCGGAAACCCGCGCGCAATGTGTGGACCTCCACGATGATCTTCTTTCGGTCCGCGAGATTTTGCTCATTCGCTCGACCCACATCGCCGCCGAGCTGATCCGCCGCGAGCCGGACGGAAGCTGGCCGGCGAATTCCGCACCGATCGCCGAGGAAGCGCCGCTGGTTCTGGAAAGTCTCGACTTTTTGCGCCCGCTCAACGCGGCCCTCTACGAGGGCACGCGCTTCGCATCCCCTGCCGGCAGGGCTGATCAGCGCCGCGGCAGCATCCGCCGAGGTCGCGCCCGCCGAACAGGTGCACGTGAAAATGCGGCACCTCCTGATTGGCGGCGGGTCCGGCTGTTGGCAAGGATGCGATAGCCGCTCTCGGCCACTCCTTCGGTGCGGGCGAGCTGCCCGAGGGCGCGCACCAGCGCTGCGTGCTCCTCCGCCGACGCCTTCGCGGAAAAATCGTCGAGCGAGATGTATTCGCCTTTTGGGATCGCCAGGATATGCGTCGGGCTCGCGGGTTGATGTCGCGGAACGCAAGCACATGCTCATCCTCGTAGACCCTGCTGCACGGGATCTCGCCGCGCAGGATGCGGGCAAAAACATTGTCGCGATCGTAGGGCACCATTGGCCTCCGCTCGAGCGCGTCAGCAATGACCGCTTCAGCGCGCGAAGGTCAAGTTCTCCTCCTGATCATGCGACTGCCGCTCGGTCGCGATCGGCCTCGCCGCATCGTTGCGCATTTTCGCAGTAGCTGGCGGTTTGGAGCTGGCGTTTAGACTGCCTGAGGGACCCGGCGGCGGGCATTCTGATAACGGCAATCGTGACCAACGCAAAAATATTTTCGAAGCATATCAGGATTTTGAGCGAATATGGCGCAGATTGTTGACATATCGGTTGGGACAATTGCTGCTATTAACGGCGGCAAGCTGATCGCCAAACCCGACAGCGTTGGTTTGACGACCGATCCCCAGCGCTGGGCATATAGCGCCTACGCGCGTTTCGAAATTCCGGGAATTGAGGGCTGTTCCCATGTGATAGCGGTTAGTTTAGAGGTTGAGGCGGGAACGCTTGGCGTCGGCTGGCTGGCTGCGGATGGGCGGGACTGGATTACACGAGCATCAGCTGGCCCCGATTTAGGTTTAGCAGACGTACGCTTGAGCATCCCGGTCGGTACAGTCGGCGGAGCGCTAGTTTTTGACAACTGGACGGTGGCAGGCGAGTTTGCGAGGTGTCGCATACGAAACATCAGGATCTTAGACCCGTCCGACGCGGAAGCAGAATTCGGCGCTGCCATCGCCGCCGAGGAAAGCGGCGACAACACAAGCGCAATATTGCGTTACGAGGCTGCACTTAGAATTGATCCGTCGCATGTCGGGGCAATTGCGGGACTTTTGCCGTCTCCGGTTTGTCGCGGCTAAAACAACCCTTGTTCGAAGAGTTAAAACGGCGCGCTCCGACGGATGTTTGTGAAGTAATCATCGCGGTGCGCAATCCTTGCAACTATCGATGCAGCTATTGTGTTGCCGGAGGCAGCAATGCGGAGCCAGTAAAACGTTTTGATCTCGCCGCAATCGATGAATAAAATTGCCCTCATCGAAAGCAAAATGATTGTAACTTCATTTGAATGCGGAGGCGGCGAGCCCACCGTACACCCGGAGTTTGCCGACCTTCTGCAGCTTTGTGCGCGGTATGGGGCAGTTTCCTTTCCGACCAACAACTCACAAAATCCACGGCGCTGGTTTCCGAGAAGGACCTTAGGAAACAAAATCGAGATTTGTGCAGCGTTGCACCCTGAAGGCGAAGAAAATATTACTAGATTTTTGGCGTTATGCTCGATTTCTTATCGAAGGCGGGTGTGATTTTCGATGCGTATTCGTGGCACATCCGACGCGACTGCATCGGATACCAAGCTATACCGATCTTTTTGCGGCAGAGGGGATCCCATTTTTAGCAATACCGTTTATCGGGACATTCAACGGCCAGTCATTTCCCTACTCATATACGGAGGAAGAACAGCGGGTGCTGCAGTACATCAAGCCCGGAGTTGTGCAGAAAATGCGCCCAGACCACGCTATCAAGATTGGTTCTCACGTTAATCGGATCAGGAATTTCCGCGGAATTCCTTGTCTTGCCGGATACCGCCACATCTATATAAGAGAAGATGGCAGCATGCAGCGCTGCTTGTATGATCGGCGTGAAATCGAAAAGCCTTTGAGTGCTGCTATGCCATGTGAAGTTAAGTCATGCGGTTGTGGTTTATTTCTTGAAGACCTGAATTTTTCTCAAACACCGGATTTCTACAATTTCTTTGCCGAACGAGCAGGCTTGGACACCCTGCCCTTAGGCTGGAAGGAAGCCTTCGCGCGCAGTCTTGGATATGAAGATGCTGAGACCGGATTGGCTACCGAGTACATAGCAATGTACGACGCGTTGATGGCCGCCTATGGGAAGGATGAGTTCATCGAGTAGGCACAGAGTTCCGCCGGCAGTGATTAGAGATTAGTCTCGGAACTGTGCGAGCGGCTCTCCACCATCCAACATACTCAGACCTTGGCGCGGCCGCGCTTTTCGGCGAGGCCGGAGGCGCCTTCGCGGCGCGCCAATTCGGCGGCGACGTCGTCCGGCGATACGCCCGCGTCGGCCCACAGCACCAAGCAGGTGATAGAGCAGGTCGGCGCTCTCGCCGACGAGCTTGGGCGCATCGCCCCGCACCCCCTCGATGACCGCTTCGACCGCCTCCTCGCCGAGTTTCTGGGCGATCTTGGTGCGGCCGCGGGCAAAGAGGCGCGCGGTGTACGAGGTCTGCGGATCGGCGCCGCGGCGCGACCCGATCACCCGCCACAGCCGGTCGAGGGCGCCGCCAAGCTCTGTGTCGCTCCGCTTGTCGGCCATCGCTCAGCTCCGCACCGGGATGCCGCAGGCGGCGAGACGCGCCTTGGCCTCGCCGATGCGAAACGCGCCGAAATGAAAGATCGAGGCCGCCAGCACCGCGGTCGCATGGCCGTCGCGGATGCCCTCGACCAGATGATCGAGCGCGCCCACGCCGCCCGAGGCGATGACCGGCGCCCGCACCGCATCGGCGACGGCGCGGACGAGCGCGATGTCGAAGCCCGCTTTGGTGCCGTCGCGGTCCATCGAGGTCAACAGGATCTCGCCGGCGCCGTAATCGACCAGCCGGCAGGCCCATTCCACCGCGTCGATGCCGGTCGCCCGGCGCCCGCCATGGGTGAAGACCTCCCAGCGGGTGGGTCCCGCGCTCTTTGCGTCGATCGCGGCGACGATGCACTGGCTGCCGAATTTCTGCGCCGCCTCGCGCACGAATTCCGGGCGGGCCACGGCGGCGGTGTTGACCGAGACCTTGTCGGCGCCGGCGAGCAGCAGGCGGCGGATGTCCTCGACGGTGCGCACCCCGCCGCCGACCGTCAATGGCATAAAGCATTGCTCGGCGGTGCGGCGGACCACGTCGTAGAGCGTGTCGCGCCCCTCATGGCTGGCGGTGATGTCGAGAAAGCACAATTCGTCGGCGCCTTCGCGGTCGTAGAACCGGGCCTGCGCCACCGGGTCGCCGGCGTCGACCAGATCGACGAAGTTGACGCCCTTGACGACGCGCCCGTCCTTGACGTCGAGACAGGGGATGACGCGCATCTTCAGCATGGCGGCTCCTCGGCCATCAGGCGCAGGGCGGCGCGCGGATCGATCCGCCCGTCATAAAGGGCGCGCCCGCAGATGACCCCGGCGACGCCGTGGCGCTCCTGCGCTTTCAGCGCGGCGAGATCGGCGAGCGAGGCGACCCCGCCCGAGGCGATGACCGGAACGGCGATCTGTCGCGCCAGCCCGGCGGTCGCCGCGGCGTCGACCCCGCCGAGCGCGCCGTCGCGGGCGATATCGGTGTGGATGATCGCGGCCACCCCGCAACCCTCGAAGCGGCGGGCCAGCTCGACGACGCCGATCTCGGCCTCTTCGGCCCAGCCCGCGACCGCGACGCGTCCGTCGCGGGCGTCGATGCCGACCGCGATCGCGCCTGGATGAGCGGCGGCGGCCTGGCGCACCAGCACCGGGTCGCGCAACGCCGCGGTGCCGAGCACGACCCGCTCGATGCCGAGACCGAGCCAATGCTCGATCGCGTCGCGATCGCGGATGCCGCCGCCCAATTGAAGGCGCAGGCCGACCGCCTCGCGGATCGCCGCCACCGCGGCGCCATTGACCGAATGGCCGGCAAAGGCGCCGTTGAGGTCGACAACATGCAGCCATTCAAAGCCGGCTGCTCGGAATTGCCGGGCCTGCGCCGCCGGATCGCGGTTGAACACGGTGGCGGTCGCCATCTCGCCGCGGACCAGGCGCACGCAGGCGCCGTCCTTCAGATCGATGGCCGGGTAGAGGATCACGGCTGCGCCAAATCTTCGTCGAGCAGCTTATAATAATAGTGGCCGGGCACGATCCGGCCGTCGACCCGCGCATAGACCGGGTGGGTGCCCCAGCGGCGGTAGCCGAGGCCTTCATAGAGGGCGATCGCCGCCTTCTGGGTGTCGCGCAGATCGAGGTTCAGCACCGCCAGCCCCAATTCGCGGGCGAGACGCTCGATCTCCAGCACGATGCCGCGACCGAGGCCGTGGCCGCGCGCCCACGGCGCGACGAAGGCGCTGGTGAGCACCCCGGCGAAGGCTTGCGCCTCGTTGTTGCGCGGCGCCCGGCTCAATTGCGCCGAGCCGGCGACGACGCCGTCAAGGCGGCCGACGACCAGCCGGCGCTCGGGCACCAAGAGCACGCCCTTCCAGTAATTCTCCAATACCTGGCGCGGCGGCGGCTTGAGCCAGCCGAACCCGCCGCCCTCGGTGATCGCGCTCTCGGTCGCCTCGCACAGATCGTCGAGCTCGTTGCCGGAATAGCGGGTCAGCCGTTCGACCGAGATCGGCGCGTCCGCGCCAGACCCGCCGCTCACGGGCGCCACCCGAGGAAATTGCCGATCATGCGCAACCCCGCCTCTTGGCTTTTCTCGGGATGAAACTGAGTTCCGGCGAGGTTGTCATGCCCGACCACCGCGGCCAGCGGGCCGCCGTAATCGGTGACGGCCAGCAGATCGCCGCGATCGGCCAGCCGAAAATGGTAGCTGTGCACGAAATACGCATGGGCGTTCCCCCCGAGCCCCGCAAGCAGCGGGTGCGACGCCCGCAATTCGAGCTCGTTCCACCCCATATGCGGGATCTTGAGCGCCGGGTCGGCAGGGTCGATCGCCACCACCTCGCCGCCGAGCCAGCTGAGGCCGTCGACGGTCTCGAACTCGCGGCCGCGTTCGGCCATCAACTGCATGCCGACGCAGATCCCGAGAAACGGGCGGCCGCGAACCATCACCGCTTCGTGCAGCGCATCTTCGAGACCCGGCGCGGCGGCAAGCCCGCGTCGGCAATCGGCGAAGGCGCCGACCCCGGGGAGGACGATCCGGTCGGCGGCGGCCACGATTTCGGGCCGGCTCGTCACCGTAATCTCGGCGGCAATGCCGCCATCGGCGGCGGCGCGTTCAAAGGCCTTGGCCGCGGAGCGCAGATTGCCCGAACCGTAATCGACGATGGCGACGCGCATCACGACCTGGACGCCACTGGGCCGGGCGTCAGGGGGCCGGGGGTCACAGGGCCGGGCGTCACAGGGTCCCGCCGAGCACGCCCTTGGTCGACGGCACCGCACCGCCGCGCCGCGGATCGATCTCGACCGCCTGGCGCAATGCCCGGGCCAGCCCCTTGAAGCAGGATTCGACGATGTGATGGTTGTTCTCGCCGTAGATGTTCTCGACGTGAAGGGTGACCCCGGCCGATTGGGCGAAGGCCTGAAACCACTCCTTGAATAATTCGGTGTCCATCTCGCCGAGCTTGGGCCGGGTGAAGGCCACCTTCCACACCAGGTAGGGCCGGTTCGAGGCGTCGAGGCTGACCCGGGTCAGGGTCTCGTCCATCGGGATCACCGCATGGCCGTAGCGGGCGATGCCGGCGCGGTCGCCCAATGCTTTCGACACCGCCTCGCCGACGACATAGCCGGTATCCTCAGTGGTGTGGTGAAAGTCGATGTGCAGGTCGCCGGCGGCGCGCAGCTCCAGATCGATCAGGCTGTGCTTGGCCAATTGCTCGAGCATGTGGTCGAGAAAGCCGATGCCGGTCGCGATCTCGGCCGCACCGGTGCCGTCGAGATCAACCTGGCCGCTGATCCGGGTTTCCTTGGTGTTGCGCTCGACCCTCGCCACCCGCACGATGCTCTCCTCTGTCGCATTCGGCCTGAGCCGCCGCCGATTTCGATCGCGACAACGCCTATTTAGCGGTTCCGCGGCCGGCTCGCTACTGTCCGCCTCAGATCAGCGAGGGTCACGCCTACCGCCCTCGATCCGCTCTGCGACGCGAACGAGCAGCGCCAGCATCGCCGCCATGCGCTCCTCCTGAGCGCCAAAACCTGATTCCTAAACGCTGAAGCGCGATTCAAGCGCCCCAAAACGCAATTCCATGGCGCTGAAGCGCTGTTCGAGCGCGCCCAAGCGCAGCTGCAGGTCGCGCGGTTCGGCGGCCATCGTCAGCATCCGTGAGCCGCGCAGTTCGAGACTTATTTTCTCGTCACTCACCCGCTCTCTCCAACGCTGTAAAAATCATCATAGCATTACAACTGTCAGCAGCGATACTCGCGGCGATAATGGTCTGCGCCCGGTCCGGATCGCTGTCGCCGCCTGCCGGCGCGCTTGATCGCGGACCGGGCGGGCTTACATCTCGTGGGGTCGCGCGACACCCGGTCCCGAACAGGCGCATGGATCATTCCGACAATAATATTTGGCACGGCACGACGATCCTGTGCGTGCGCAAGGGCGGCCAGGTCGTGGTCGCCGGCGACGGCCAGGTGACGATGGGCCAGACCGTGATCAAGTCGAACGCGCGCAAGCTGCGGCGGCTCGCCGGGGGCGCGGTGATCGCCGGCTTTGCCGGGGCCACCGCCGATGCGATCGCCTTGTTCGAGCGGCTCGAAGCCAAGCTCGAGCAATATGCCGGGCAGTTGCCGCGCGCCTGCGTCGAACTCGCCAAGGATTGGCGCACCGACCGCCTGCTGCGCCGGCTCGAGGCGATGATGGCGGTGGCCGACCGCAACGTGTCCTTAATTCTGTCCGGCACCGGCGACGTGCTCGAGCCCGAGGACGGCATCATCGGCATCGGCTCGGGCGGCGGCTATGCGCTGGCGGCGGCGCGGGCGCTGATCGGCATGGACGGGCTCGACGCCGAGGCAATCGCCCGCCGGGCGATCGGCATCGCCGCCGGGATCTGCATCTATACCAACGACAAGATCACCCTAGAGAAACTCGATAGCTGAGGCCCGATGCCCTCGTTCAGCCCGCGCGAGATCGTCTCCGAGCTCGACCGCTTCATCGTCGGCCAGCACGACGCCAAGCGCGCCGTCGCGATCGCGCTCCGGAACCGCTGGCGCCGCCAGCAATTGGCTCCCGAGCTGCGCGAGGAGGTGCTGCCGAAGAACATCCTGATGATCGGTCCCACCGGCTGCGGCAAGACCGAGATCGCCCGCCGCCTCGCCCGCCTGGCGCAGGCGCCGTTCGTCAAGGTCGAGGCGACCAAGTTCACCGAGGTCGGCTATGTCGGCCGCGATGTCGAGCAGATCGTGCGCGACCTCGTCGAGATCGCGATCGGGATGACCCGCGAGCGGCTGCGCAAGGAGGTCGCGCCCAAGGCCGAGCTCGCCGCCGAGGAGCGGGTGCTGGAAGCGCTGGTTGGCGGCTCCGCCAGCGCCGACACCCGCCAGAAATTCCGCAAGCAATTGCGCGAGGGCGCGCTCGACGACCGCGAGATCGAGATCGCGGTGCAGGAGAGCGCCGCGTCGAGCCTGCCGACCTTCGAGATCCCCGGCATGCCCGGCGCGCAGATGGGCATGCTCAACCTCGGCGACATCTTCGGCAAAACCTTCGGCGCCCGCTCAAAGCCGAAAAAGATGACGGTCGGCGACAGCCACCGGGTGCTGATCGCCGAGGAGAGCGACAAGCTCCTGGACCAGGACATGGTGGTGCGCGA
Organism: uncultured Alphaproteobacteria bacterium; assembly: GCA_963814805.1. Lineage (GTDB taxonomy): Bacteria > Pseudomonadota > Alphaproteobacteria > ATCC43930 > CGMCC-115725 > AP-15. Next base: position 140,025 of record CAWFER010000008.1, read on the forward strand.
GGCGATCGGCGCGGTCGAGGAGAACGGCATCGTCTTTATCGACGAGATCGACAAGATATCGGGCCGCGGCGAGCGCGCCGGCGGCGGCGCTCCCGATGTCAGCCGCGAGGGGGTGCAGCGCGACCTGTTGCCGCTGATCGAGGGCACCACGGTCGCGACCAAGCACGGGGCGGTCAAGACCGACCATGTCCTGTTTATCGCGTCCGGCGCCTTCCACCAGTCGAAGCCCTCCGATCTGCTGCCAGAACTGCAGGGGCGGCTGCCGATCCGGGTCGAATTGAAGGCGCTCGACCGCAGCGATTTCCGCCGCATCCTGGTCGAGCCCGAGGCGAGCCTGATCAAGCAGTACAAGGCGCTGCTGGCGACCGAGGGGGTCACTCTCGACTTCGAGGAGGCGGCGATCGACGAGCTCGCCCTGCTCGCCGAGGAAATCAACGCCGCAGTCGAGAACATCGGCGCGCGCCGCCTGCACACGATCCTCGAACGGTTGCTGGAGGAGATCAGCTTCACCGCCTCCGACCGGCCCGACGGGACCCAGGTCACGATCGACCGCGCCTATGTGCGCGACCAGGTCGGCGCGCTGGCGCAAAACGCCGATCTGTCCAAGTTCATCCTTTAGGCGGCTGGCAAGAAGGGGTTTCCGATCATATCGGATGCGATTTCAAATCGAACCTCACGGCTGTTTTCTGTTTTCTGGCCAGCCCGGTAGGTTCGCGCCTGATGCGCAGTCGACAGCGAACGCGGCCATCGGGTTGCGCATGCTGCGGCAGGCCAGTGCGAGCCAGCCGGCCGGCCTTTGCCCTCGCGCTGGTGGCGCTTTGCTCGGCGCTGCTGCTCAGCGGATGCGCTGGCAGGGGCGATGCCCTGGCCGGACCAGATCCCGGCGGCGGCTACCCGTGTTCCCCGAACGCCTTTCAAGATTGCGCGCGGTGAAACCCGCACCCGGTCGCGCCTGCCGCAAGAACCAACCAGGCGTGCTGCATGGCCGATTGCGGCCGGGCGCAGGCGATGCGTGCCCTGCGCTCGCCCGCGGTGTAGGGTCGCGTGGTTGGCGATAGGCGAGAGCGGCCGATGACGATCCGCAATGTTGCGGTCACTGCGTTTGCCGGGCAGCGGCCGGGCACGTCCGGATTGCGCCAGAAGGTATCGGTGTTTCGCCAGCCGGGCTATGTCGAGGCGTTTGTCCAGTCGCTGTTCGATGCGCTGCCCGAGGCGGTTGGCGAGGGGGTGGCGGGGAAAACCCTGGCGCTGGGCGGCGACGGCCGGTTTTTCAACGATGCGGCGATCCAGATAATTCTTCGTCTGGCGGCGGCGAACCGGGTCGGCCGGGTGCTGGTCGGGCGCGGCGGCATCCTGTCGACGCCGGCGACCAGCGCCGTTATCCGCCGGCGCGAATGCTTCGGCGGGATCATCCTCAGCGCCAGCCACAATCCCGGCGGCCCCGACGGCGATTTCGGCATCAAATACAATCTCGCCAATGGCGGCCCGGCGCCGGAGCGGGTGACCGAGGCGATCTGGCGCCGCAGCCAACAGATTACGGCCTATCGCACGATCGAGGCGGCGCCGGCGCCGCTCGACCGGATCGGCGACACGGCGCTCGGCGGCATGAAAGTCACGGTCATCGATCCGGTGGCCGATTATGCCGAGCTGATGGAGCGGGTGTTCGATTTCGACCGGCTGCGCGATCTGTTCCGCGGCGGCTTCCGGCTGCGCTTCGACGCGATGAGCGCGGTCACCGGCCCCTATGCCCGCGAGATCTTCGAGCGCCGGCTGGGCGCGCGGCCCGGCAGCGTCGTCAATGGCGAACCCAAGCCCGATTTCGGCGGCGGCCATCCCGACCCGAACCCGATCCATGCCGCCGATCTGGTCGCCGCTCTCGCAGCCGCGGCCGGGCCGGATCTCGGCGCCGCTTCGGACGGCGATGGCGACCGCAATATGATCGTCGGGCGCAATCTCGTGGTTGGCCCAAGCGACAGCCTCGCCGTGCTCGCCGCCAACGCCCGACTGATCCCGTGGTTCGCCAAGGGTCTCGCCGGGGTCGCGCGCTCGATGCCGACGAGCCGGGCGGTCGACCGGGTCGCCGCGGCGCTCGGCATCCCATGCTACGAGACGCCGACCGGGTGGAAATATTTCGGCGCCTTGCTCGATGCCGGCCGGATCGGGCTGTGCGGCGAGGAAAGCGCCGGCGCCGGCTCCGACCATCTGCGCGAAAAGGACGGGCTATGGGCGGTGCTGTTCTGGCTCAGCATCATCGCCGAGCGGCGGCAATCGGCGGCGGACGTCGTGCGCGACCATTGGCGGCGCTATGGCCGCGATTTGTATGCCCGCCACGATTACGAGGGGTTGCCGGCCGAGCGCGCGGATCGCTTGATCGAGCGGCTGCGCGGGTCGCTCGGCGACCTGCCCGGACGCGATATCGCCGGGTTTAGGGTCGTCAGCGCCGACGATTTCGCCTATCGCGACCCGGTCGATGGCGGTCTCAGCGAGCATCAGGGCATCCGCATCGGGCTTGCCGGGGGCGCTCGCATCGTCTACCGCCTGTCGGGCACCGGAACCGAAGGGGCGACCTTGCGGGTTTACCTCGAAGACTATCAGCCCGATGCGGCGCGGGGCCGGCGGCAGGCGGCGCTGGCTTTGGCGCCGCTCGGCATCGCCGCCGCCGCCCTTGCCGACATCGCCGCGATTACCGGCCGTTCAGAGCCGAGCGCTATCGTCTAAACCGCCGCGGGCGACGCGGCCACAGGGGGCGAACATGCTGTCGGGCGCACGCATCCAAGAGAGGCTGGCGCGCCAGGCGTTGGCCCTCGTCCTCGCCGGCGGCCGCGGCAGCCGGCTGAAGCAGCTGACCGACCGGCGCGCCAAGCCGGCGGTGTTTTTCGGCGGCAAGTTCCGCCTGATCGATTTCACCTTGTCGAACTGCCTCAATTCGGGGGTCCGGCGGATCGGGGTCTTGACCCAGTACAAGGCGCACAGCCTGTTGCGCCATCTGCAGATGGGCTGGTCGTTTCTGCGCCCGGAGATGGGCGAGTTTCTCGATCTGCTGCCGGCGCAGCAGCGGCTCGACGAGGCGACGTGGTACCGCGGCACTGCCGACGCCGTCTACCAGAACTTCGATATTCTGCGCGCCGCCGGGCCGCGATATTTCGTCGTCTTGGCCGGCGATCATATCTACAAGATGGATTATTCGAACCTGCTGCTGGATCACGTCGACAAGGGCGCCGATTGCACCGTCGCCTGTGTCGAGGTGCCGCTGGCCGAAGCCTCGGATTTCGGGGTCATGGCGGTCGACAGCTCGATGCGAATCGTCGATTTCCGCGAAAAGCCGCGGCATCCGCCGGCGATGGCTGGCAAGCCCGACCGGGCGCTGGCCAGCATGGGCGTCTATGCGTTCTCCGCCGAATTTCTCTATGCCGAGCTCGAGCGCGACCACCACGACCCGGGATCGAGCCATGATTTCGGCAAGGACATCATTCCGAACCTGGTCAGCCGGGGGCTCGCCGTCGCCCATTCCTTCGAGGAAAGCTGCGTCAAGACGACGCCCGAGGCCGAGGCCTATTGGCGCGACGTCGGCACCATCGACGCCTACTGGGCGGCCAATATCGATCTGGTCACGCCGGTTCCCTCGCTCGACATCTACGACCCGCTGTGGCCGATCTGGACCTATCAGCAGCAATTGCCGCCGGCCAAATTCGTGTTCGACGACGACGAGCGCCGCGGCATGGCGGTCGAATTCGATGGTCTCCGGCGGCTGCATCGTTTCCGGCGCCACGGTCAGGCGCTCGTTGATGTTCTCGAACTGCCGGGTCAACTCGTTCGCCCGGACCCGCGAGGCGGTGCTGCTGCCCGAGGTCGAGGTTGGCCGCCACGCCCGGCTGACCAGGGTGGTGGTGGACCGCGGCTGCCATATCCCGGAAGGGCTGGTGATCGGCGAAGACCCCGATCTCGACGCCAAACGCTTCTATCGCAGCGAGGGCGGCGTCACCCTGGTCACCGCCGACATGCTGGAAGCGCTCGAATAGCCGGCGCGGCTGCGGCAGCGTCTTGACTTTTGAGAACGAACCAGGTACAGTTACTTCCTGTCAGGCGCAGGAGGGGCGGTGCTTCCGGCAGAGGTTCACATCTGGAGATTGAGCCAGGGCGGAGATCGCACCTCGGACTTTCGTGCAGCGCGGACGGGCTCTCTCCGCCGGCACCCCGCTAATCGAGCGCCGCGCGGGCCGCTATGCTCTGCGCCCCCGAGCCGATCTCGAACGGCTCTTCCGCCGCGCCTATGGTGAGGAGATAAACCTTGACCGGCTGATCCCCGGTTTCGGGTCGTCGCCTCGGCGCTCGACGCAGACAACCTCTGCCTGGCCCAGATCGCCGCGGTGCAGCTGCAAGTGCCTGATCTGCCCGACCTCCTCGCGCGCCGCGGCATGGAGGCCGAGGACCTGCTGATCAAGCGGGCGCGAGGAGGCGAAGACGGCCGGTTCACCCGCACCGGCTGGGACCCGGCCGAGCATCCGCGCGCCGGGGTGCCCCCCAATCCCAGCTGGTTTGCCCCCACCGACGGCGCTGGCGGCGGTTCGACCCAGGTTGCCCAGGAGGAGGACGAGCGCGCGCCGGAGGAAATGCTCGATCGCCTGGCTCCGCTGCGACAGGCACAGTCGGACGCCGCGATGGCCGCCCTGCGCGAGATCGATCCGGGCAATCCAAACCTCACCGAAGTCGCCACCCTGGCTCGGCCCCGAGCCAAGCCGCGCTCGACGCCTCGAAGCCGCCGTTAGAGCCGCTGCAATCGGACGGGTGGCGGACAAGGTAATGCCCGGCGGCGTGCCGATCGGCGTACCGGAGGCGGCCTCGATGTTCAAGAATTACCCGGCGGACTCGAAGCAGCCAGAGCATTATTCAACTATTTGCGAGCCGGTGGAACGGTCAGCGAAGTCCAGTCAGAATGCACTGTCGTGAAGTTACCTGCTGAAGGTGGCAACATCACCTTTCGAATTTCACGAAGCAAATCACCCGCCATTGACATCAATGTACCGGGCGTAACCTTCGATAAAATACACTTTCCTTAGGTTCGCGAATGAAAGAACTCGATCAAATCGTCGACGGCTATATGAGCGAGTTGGAAATTGACTATGTCGGCTTGTGGCAAATCGCGGGAGCGGTTAGACGCAGGCTCAGCGCACCCACGATGGACGAGATCAGGCAGCTGAGTGTCGAGGTAGTCAGACGGCTTTACGAGAGGGGGCTGAGGCCCGGAGACTACTGGGGTGGTGATCTTAATTATTGGCCGGACGAGGGCTGCCAAGCAGCGCTCGACCGCATCGAGCGCGAATGGATAGAGGCCGGCGCCGACCCCAATCTCGCCAAGCCGATCTGCTGGTTAGCGCCGCGCCCGACATGAGGCTCGCCGGCTTCAGCCCACCAGCAGCACGATCAGATAGGCTGATCGCACGAGAGAAATCGCGCGGGCGAGACAGCAGAGCGTCCTGGAGGACAGCCTAGACCAGATGTCTGTCTGAGGGTCTGGCAAAATATTCGTTCCTTCGTAGGCCGTCATCGCCGGACTTGTTCCGGCCATCCACGTGCCCCGACAGGGATCGAAGAAAGGCGGGGATCACTGGGACGAGCCCGGTGATGACGACTAACAATCGAGGGGCAAGCTGCTTTCCAGTCCCGTTCCACAACCCAATCCGGGGACCGGACACCGGGGGACAAAGTCCGGGCAAACCGGCCTTTGGGACGAGCCCTGCCTTGACGCTTTGAGCTGTGTGTCCGTCCGAGCGCCGGTACCCTAGGTGAGAACGCCAAACCGGACGCGCTCAGAACACCCGCGCCGCGGTCGCACGGTCCTTGACCCACACCTGGGCCTCGCGGCCGCCCTGGAGCGCATCGCGGGCGGCGTCGACGGCGTCGAGCAAGGCCTGCTCCTTGTCGAGATAGGCGCCGTAGACGGCATTGCCGACGGTGACGACCCAGCGCGCTTCGCGGCCGCGCCGGCATACCTGAAACTCCATGACGCTCATTCTCGACGCTCCTTCGACGACAACGGCCGCCGTGACGGGTTTCATCCCCGATGGTTCCAGGACGGGATTATCGTCGATAAGGCGCTTCAAATAAAGTCAATTTCGTTACCGAGCGATACAAACTGCGAATTTTTTCGGCAGTGTGGCGCTCGATCAATGGGTTAAGGTTAAGCAAATGTAACCGTCACTTCTCCTCGGCGGTAAACACCCCATCCCAATCGCCGGAGGGCGCCTCGGCCTGGAAATGGGCGATTCGCTGCCGGTAAAGCTCGTAGACCGGGGCCAGATGGCGCGCCGCGATGAGGCGGCCGTCGTCGAGCAGGCGCAACGCCGCCGCCCAATCCTGATGGCGATAGGCGCTCAGCAAGGCCCGGTGGCGGTCGGCGAACTCGCCTTCGGCGATCGTCTCCGGCGGCAATGTATAGACCCGCCCAGCCTGGCTCTTGCCCTTGACCGCGACCAGATCGACCTCGATCAGCGCCGGCTCGTCGAGGTGCGCTGCGGTCTCCTCGCCGATCACCAGATCGATGCCGTAGACCTTGCCCAGTCCCTCGAGGCGCGAGGCGAGATTGACCGGGTCGCCCAACAGCGAATAATCGAAATGCTGCTCGGAGCCGAAATTGCCGACCACGCACTCGCCGGTGTTGATGCCGATGCCCATCTGCACCGGCCGGAACGCCGCGCCGGCGGCGGCCGCTTGGTCGGCCCAGCCGCGGTTCAGCTCGATCAGCTGATGGCGCATCGCCTGGGCGGCGCGCACCGCGTTCTTGGCGTGATCGGGGTCGTCGAGCGGGGCGTTCCAGAACGCCATGATGCAATCGCCGATATATTTGTCGATCGTGCCCTTTTCCTCGGTGATGATCTCGGTCATCGGCGACAAAAACGTGTTCATGAAGCGGGTCAAGGTGTGGGCGTCCATGCCCTCGGCCCGGCTGGTAAACCCGCGGATGTCGCAAAACATGATGGTCATGACCCGCATCTCGCCGCCGAGCACGAGCTTTTCGGGGTGGGCGGCCAGTTCTTCGACATAATGCGGCGACATGTAGCGCGAGAAGGCGCTGCGGATCTCGCGCTGGCGCGCCTCGGTGCGCAGGTAGCCCAAGAGGCTCGCCACCAGATAGACAAGGGTGATCACCGCCCACGGATAGACCGGGTCGATCAACAGATGCGCGTATTTGAAGGCGGCCCACGAGCCGCCGAGCGCCGTCGCCACCGCGGCGCCGCCGAGGACGGCGCTCGGCAGCGCGCCGATCCGCGGCAGGACCACGATCAGCCCGGCCCCGACCAGCAGCGCAAACAGGATTTCGGCGCCGACCGCCCAATCGGGCCGGGTCAGAAAATCGCCTTGCAGGATGTCGTCGATCAGCTGGGCGTGGATCTCGACCCCCGGCACCGCCGGCGACAGCGGGGTGGCGCGCTGATCGTTGATGACCCCGGCGGCCGAGGTCCCGATCAGCACGATATCGCCGGCGAACAGCCCCGGCGCGAATTTTCCGGCGAGCACGTCGGCGGCCGAGACGCGTGCGGTCGGGCCGATGCCGCGCATAGTGCAGCCAGACCCGCCCGGCCGCATCGGTCGGCACCGTCAGCGGGCCGATGCGGATCGCGGTCAGGCCGGTGTCCTGTCCGAAATTGCTCTCGCCGTTGGCCCCAGACGCCCGGCCGATATAGGTCGAGGCGCCAAACGCCAGCCGCAGCGCCTCGGCGGCGAGCGAGGGATAGGGCTTGCCGTTGAGCTTGAGGATCAACGGCAGCCGGCGCACGACATGGTCCCACTCGGGAAGCTGGTTCAAAAACCCGTCGCCGGCGGCCGCCGCCTCGAACACCGGCAGGTTCGGAACCACCCGGGTGAAATTGTCGACATGGCCGAGCGGATCGTCGCCGGCAAAGGCAAAGCCCGCCTTCTGCGCCGGCGCGCGGGTCTCGCCATGGTCGGTCAGGATGAAGCCGAGCGCCACCGGCACCCGGCGCATCGCCGCCGCCAAAACCTGGTCGGGATCGGGCAGGGTCGACAGCAGCTTTTCGGCATCGGCCGCGTCGACCCCGTTACGCGCCAGCAGCGACATGCAGCATCTTCGGCGAGGTCCGGTCGGGCTCGGCAAAATCGATGTCGAAGGCGACGACGGCGGCCCCGGCAGCGGCCAGCCGGTCGACCAGCTGGGCCACGACCGAACGCCGCCACGGCCATTGGCCGATTGTGGCGAGGCTCTTGTCGTCGATATCGACGATGCGCACCGGCGAGTTGCCCGGCTCGCGCGGCAGGGCGCGCTGGTAGAGGTCGAAGGCGATCAGCGACAAGCGATCGAGCAGCCGCGGCGCGACGACCCGCGCCCCGATCGCGGCCAGCAGGACGGCGAGCGGCAGCAGGTAGACCACGCCGCGGCGAAGACTGGACAACAGGCGCATCTGTCGGATCGGCAAGTGGAGCCGCCGGCATCATTGCCCAGTCCGGCGACCCTTTCCACAATCCTCGACGCGCTAGCGCCTTGCCCGAACGCGCCGGAGCGCCCAGTGTTTGAATCGGGATGACCAATACGATCGAACTGGCGCCTGCGGGCGAACGCCTAGAGCCCGGCGAAGCAAAGCCGCCGGATCAGGCGAAAAAGGCGCGGCTGCTGCGCAAGGCCATCGCTTTGGCGCGGGAAGCCGGGGCGCGGGAAGCCGGGGCGCGGGAAGCCGGGGCGGAGGAATCTGGGACGCGGGCATCGGGCGCACCGGCCGAGGCGGCCACCGCCGAGCAGGTGATCAGCCTGTTTTATCAGCATGTGGCGCCGGCTGACGTCGCCGGCCGCAGCACGCGTGATCTGGGCGGCGCCGCGCTGTCGCTGTTTCATTTTGCCGGCCGCCGCCGTCCCGGCCAGGCCAAGATCCGGGTCTACAACCCCGAGCCGGTGGCCGATGGCTGGTCGTCGCCGCACACGATTGTCGAGATCGTCAACGACGACATGCCGTTTCTGGTCGACTCGGCGACCGCGGCGATCAATGCCGGCGACCGGGTCGTCCACCTGGTGATCCACCCGATCGTCGCGGCCGAGCGCGATCCGAGCGGCCGGCTGCTTCAGATCCGCGAACCCGACTCCCCGGGGCCGCGCGACCCCCCGGGCCCGCGTGAGTCATGGATGCAGATCGAGATCACCCGCGAGCCCGATCCGGCGAACCTCGCGCTGCTGACCCAGACGATGGCGAGCGTCCTCGCCGATGTCCGGGTCGCGGTCGGCGACTGGCAACCAATGCGCCAGACCCTGCGCGCGCTGCTCGACGAACTGCCGGGGCCGCCTTTGCCGCCGGTGTCTCAGGCCGAGCTTGCCGAAACCCAGGATTTCCTGCGCTGGCTCGACGACGACAACTTCACCTTCCTCGGTTTTCGCGAATACGATTTCGCCGATTTGGCCCTTGCAGCCGAGCCGGCGCGACCCGCGCTTGGGATCCTGCGCGACCGCGACTATCCGATCTTCGGCGGGTTGCGCGCCCTCTCATCGCTGCCGCCCGACGTGCAGGATTTCATCCGCCGCCGCGAATTGCTCGTCGTCACCAAATCGAATTTGCGCGCCACCGTTCACCGCACCGCGCATATGGACGCGATCGGCCTGCGCCGGTTCGGCGCCGATGGGGAGGTCGTCGGCGTCCGCCTGTTTCTCGGGCTGTTCACCTCGCTCGCCTATAGCCGCAGCCCGCGCTCGATCCCGCTGTTGCGGCTCAAGGTGCGCCATGTCGTCGCTCGCGCCGGGCTGTCGCCCTCCGGCCATGACGGCAAGGCCCTGCTGCACATTCTCGACGCCCTGCCGCGCGACGAGCTGTTTCAGGGCAGCGAGGACCAGCTGTTCGCGACCGCGATCGGCATCCTCAACCTGCAGGAGCGCCAGCGCATCGCCTTGTTCGTGCGCCGCGACCCGCTCGAACGGTTTGTGTCCTGCCTCGTCTATGTGCCGCGCGAGCGCTATGACAGCGACCTGCGCCGGCGCTTTGCGGCGATCCTCGAAGCAGCCTTTGCCGGCCGGCTTTCGGCCTATTACACCCATCTCGACGATTCGGCGCTGGCCCGTATCCAATTCATCATCCACACCACCCGGGGCGCTGTGCCGGCGGTCGATGGCGCGGCGCTCGAACGGCAACTGGCCGAGGCCGGGCATAGCTGGTCGGACCGGCTGCAGGAGGCGGCCGAGGCCGAATTCGGCGAGGCCGAGGCGCAGCTCCGGCTGCGCCGGCTGAAGCCCTATCCGCTCGCCTACCAGGCGCTGACCGAACCCGCCCAGGCGATCGCCGACCTGCCGCGGATCGAGCGGGTGCTGGCCGGCTCGCCGCTCGAAGTCTCGCTGCACCCGATCGCCGGTGGCGGTCGCCCGGGGTTGCGGCTCTATCGCGGCGCCGAGCCGGTAGCGCTCTCCGATGTGCTGCCGATGCTGGAAAACCTCGGCCTGCGCGTCGTCGCCGAAGAGCCGTTCCGGATCGACGCGATCAATGGCGCCGCGGTCTGGGTGCACGAGTTCCAGCTCGCTGGCGCCGCCGCCGCGACCGCCGTTTCGGCCGCGGTCGGGGGCCGCTTCGAAGAGGCGCTGGTCGCGGTGTGGACCGGGCGGGTCGAGAACGACCGCCTCAATCGCCTTGTGCTGGCCGCCGGCCTCGGAGCCCGCCAGGTCACGATCCTGCGGCTCTACGTCAAGCTGTTGCGGCAGGCCGGGGCGGCGTTCAGCCAGGCCTATATGGAAGACGCGCTGGCCGCCCATCCCGACATCGCCGCGCGCCTGGTGCGGCTGTTCGAAATCCGCTTTGATCCGGCGGGCGCCGCGGCCGAGCGGTCGCCGGCGGCGTTGGGCGAGGTTCGGGCGATCGAGGGCGCGCTCGACCGGGTCGCCAGCCTCGACGAGGACCGCATCCTGCGCAGCTTTCTGAGCCTGGCGCTCAACAGCGTGCGCACGAACTATTTCCAGAATCTGCCGTCGGGCGGGCGCAAGCCCTATCTCGCGGTCAAGCTCGCCAGCAGCGAGATCGAGCTCTTGCCGCGGCCTCGGCCGTTGTTCGAGATCTATGTTTACGGCCCGCGAATGGAGGGCGTGCACATGCGCGCCGGCAAGGTCGCTCGCGGCGGCATCCGCTGGTCCGACCGCAAGGAGGATTTCCGCACCGAGATCCTCGGGCTGATGAAGGCGCAGACGGTCAAGAACGCGGTCATCGCGCCGGTCGGATCGAAGGGCGGGTTCGTCGTCAAACGGCCGCCCGATCAGCCCAGCCTGCGCGATCAAGCCGGGGCGCGCGATCAAATCGGGGCCGAGGCGGTCGAGTGCTACAAGATCCTGATCCGCGGCCTGCTCGACCTGACCGACAACATCGTCGCCGACGGAAGCGGCGGGCATCGGATCGCGCCGCCACCGGATGTCGTGCGCCACGACGGCGACGATCCCTATCTCGTCGTCGCCGCCGACAAGGGCACCGCGACCTTCTCCGACTATGCCAACGCGATCGCCGAGGAATACCGGTTCTGGCTCGGCGACGCCTTTGCCTCGGGCGGCTCGGCCGGTTACGACCACAAGGCGCTGGGGATCACCGCGCGCGGCGCCTGGGAACTGGTCAAGCGCCATTTCCGCGAACTCGGGCGCAGCCTCGACACGGACGGTGCGAGCGTGGTCGGGGTCGGCGACATGTCCGGCGACGTGTTCGGCAACGGCATGCTGATGTCGCGGCGTTTGCGCCTGCTCGGCGCCTTCGATCACCGCCATATCTTTGTCGATCCCGACCCCGATCCGGGGCGCAGCTATGCCGAGCGCCGGCGCCTGTTCCGGCTGGCGCGATCGAGCTGGGCCGATTACGACCCGTCGCTGATCTCGGCGGGCGGCGGCGTCTTCGATCGCGGCGCCAAGTCGATCGCGATCAGCCCGCAGATGCAGCGTCTCTTCGCCATCGAGGCCGACCATCTGACCCCGGCCGAGCTGATCGGGAAATTACTGACGGCCTCGGTCGATCTCTTATGGTTCGGCGGGATCGGCACCTACATCAAGGCGCCCGGCGAGAGCCATGCCGAGGTCGGCGACCGCGCCAACGACGCGCTGCGCATCGACGCCGACCAGGTCCGGGCGAAGATTGTCGGCGAAGGCGCCAATCTCGGAGTGACCCAGCGCGGGCGGGTCGCCTACGCGCTGAAGGGCGGCCGCATCGACACCGACGCGATCGACAATTCGGCCGGCGTCGATACCTCCGACCACGAAGTCAATCTGAAGATCCTGATCGATCGGGCGATCACTGGCGGTGCGCTCCCGGCAGAGGAACGCGAGCCGCTGCTGCACGGCATGGCCGAAGATGTCGCGACCATGGTATTGCGCGACAACTACCTGCAAGGCGAGGCGTTGTCGGTGGCTGAGGCGCGCGGGGCCGCCGCTCTCGACCGCCAGGCCCGGCTGATCCGCGATCTCGAACGCTCGGGCCGGCTCGATCGCGCGCTCGAATTCCTGCCCGACGACGAGACCCTCGCCGCCCGCGCCGCGCATCGCCAGGGGCTGGTGCGGCCCGAGCTCGCGGTATTGCTCGCCTATGCGAAGCTGGCGCTCGACGACGAGCTTCTAAGGTCTGACCTGCCCGATGCGCCGGAATTGGCCGAGGAGCTGCGCGGCTATTTTCCGCCGGCGTTGCGCGACCGACTGGAGCCATTAATTCCGACCCACCCGCTGCGCCGCGAGATCGCCGCCACCGGGGTCAGCAACGACCTCGTCAACCGCGCCGGCATCACCTTTGTCAGCGACATGCGGGCGCGCACCGGCCGGCCCGCGCCGGAAATCGCCCGCGCCTATCTGGTCGTGCGCGAAATTTTCGAGCTGCCGCGGCTGTGGGCCGAGATCGAAGCGCTGGACGACAAGGCCGCGGCGCGGGTGCAGACCGAGATGCTGCTCGAGATCGCACTGGTGCTCGAGCACGCCGCGGTGTGGCTGCTGCGCCGTGGCCGGCTCGAGCCGGCGGCCGACATCGCGCGCCTCGCCTCGGGCGTGCGCGAGCTCGCCGGCTCGCTCGCCGATATGCTGCCGCCGCGCGACCGCGATCTTGCCGACGAGCGCAGCCTGCGCCTGCGCGAAGCCGGCGCGCCCGCGGAACTTGCCGCGCGCATCGGCGCGATGATGTTCATGGCCCCGGCGCTCGACATCGCCGAGCTGGCCGAGCGCGCAAGGCAGCCGCTCGAGCGCGCGGCGCGGGTCTATTACGGCGCCGGGGTGCGCTTGGCCCTCGACGAGATGCGCGCCGCCGCCCGCCGCCTGCCGGCCGAGACCCAGTGGCAGCGACTCGCGGTCGAGGCCATCGTCGACGATCTCTTGGCGCTGCAAGCCGATTTCGCGCTGCGCATCCTGGCGAGCGGGGAGGCCGCCGCCCCCGACCCGCTCGCCACCTGGGCCGCGGCCAACGCCGCAGCCCTCGCCCCGGCCGAGGCGCTAGCCCGCGAGGTTCGCACCGCCGCCCTCCCCGACCTGTCTCTCCTCGTCGTCGCCGCCCGCCAATTGCGCCAGGTGCTGGGATAGCGGGCGCTGGCGGGTTTTCCGAACCTGATTTTGTGATATTTAATGATATGCACGATGATCGGAGGCTAAAGCGCCATGCCGAGCAGCTACACCCTGGGATCACGCTTCGAAGCCTTCGTCAAAGGGCTGGTCGAGAGCGGCCGCTACAACACCGCGAGCGAGGTCGTGCGCGACGGGTTGCGGCTGCTGGAGGACCGCGAGCAGCTGCGCGAGGTCAAGTTGGCCGAATTACGCCGGCTCGCCGAGGAAGGACGCCTGAGCGGGCTTTCCGATGAGGAGGGCGACGCCGTGCTCGATCGCCTCGAAGCCAAATACCAGGCAATGACCGAGGGTACGCCAGCGCGCTGATGCGGTTTCGCTTCAGCCGGCGCGCCGAAGCCGATCTCGACCAGATCACGGCCTACATCGCGCGCGACAATCCCGCACGCGCCGTCACCTTTGTGCGCGAGCTGCGCGAGCACTGCCGTGGGCTGCTGACATTCCCGGAAGCACGGCGGCTGCGCCCGGAGCTGGGCGAGGGCATACGCCTGAGCGTTTTCGGAAATTACGTGGTGCTCTACGTCGCGCATCCCGATCTTCTCGAAATCCGCCGCTTGGTGCACGGCGCGCGCGACCTTGCCGACCTCGACTGAGGCGGCGCTGGGGTGAACGGCGAGGGTGCATTCGGGTTTGGCACGGACCGAAATGCCGGGTGAGGAGAGCTGATTTGGGTCGGGGCCGGCGGCGCTCCGGAGCTTGTGCCCGGTGCGCGGCCGGCCTAAGTTCTCGATGATCGAGGAGGCAGAGATGGCAACGCAAAAGAAGTGGCAGCTGTCCGGCGACTATTTCGAGAACTGCAACTGCAACGTGGTGTGCCCGTGCCTCGTCTCGCCCAGTGCGCCGCTCACGGCGCGGCCGAGCCAAGGCGTGTGCGACGTGGCGCTTGTCTTCCACATCGATAAGGGCAGCTACGACACCGTGTCCCTCGACGGGCTCAACGTTGCCGTGATCAGGCCACACGCCGGGCCCCATGGGAGGGGGCAACTGGACGCTCGCTGCCTACATCGACGGGCGCGCCGACGACCAGCAGACGGCGGCGCTCGGCATGAAAATCGGCGGGGCAGAGGGCGGCCCGATGGCAGCCTTCGCACCCTTGGTCGGCACACATCTCGAGCGCAAAGAAGGTGGCGATTGACTACGCGATCAACGGCAAGGGCCGCTCGGCGGAAATCCCTGGCATCCTGCGGATGGCGGTGGAGCCGCTGCCGACCATGCACCCGAGCGGCGAGATTTGGGCGGCAATCGGCCATCCGGTCGCGCCGGACAAGGCCGCCCTGGCTGTAGGCAGCAGCGGCAGCACCTTCGCCGATCATGGGATGCGCTGGGACAATTCCGGCAAAAACGGCCACTACGCGCCGATCCGCTGGTCGAACTAGCCAGCGGCTCCCGGCGACCCCGCGCCGGCGCTCACTTGATCGTTGCCGCGGCGGGCCCGACCTGCCACCGCGCGGAGAGACGCGCCTGATGAACCGCACCCGCACCGACCCGCTGTCGTTTCAACGCAACGCCATCTTCGGCCTGCTGCTACTGGCGGCAGCGGCTTGGGCGCTGCTGATTTGGCAAGGGGCCGGCACCGACATGGGCATGGCGATGACCTCGCCGACCATGGGTCTGCGCGCGCCGCTGTTTCTCGCGATCTGGGTGGCGATGATGGTGGCCATGATGTTCCCGACCGCGGCTCCGATGATCCTCACCTTCCATCGGGTGCAGACGGGCAGAGCGCCAGCGCGGCCAGGCGTTTGTTTCGACCTGGGTTTTCGTCGCGGCCTACATGGTGGTATGGGCATTGGCCGGCGTTGCCGCCTATGCCGGCGCGCTCGCCGCGGAGGCGGTGGCCGCGCGTGCCGGGCTGTCGCCGGCCACCGCCGCCCGCATCGGCGGGGTCGTTCTGATGGCGGCGGGCCTCTACCAGCTCACTCCGTTGAAAGACATGTGCCTGTCGAAGTGCCGCACGCCGATCATTTCATCATGACGTCCCGGCATGACGGGGCGGCAGGGGCGCTGCGCATGGGCTTGCTCCATGGCGCCTATTGCCTCGGCTGCTGCTGGCTCCTGTTCGTGATCCTGTTCCCCTCGGCATCATGAACATTGCGCGCGATGGCTGCCATCACGCTCCTGGTCTTCGCCGAGAAGACGTTTCCCTGGGGCCGGACGACGGTGCTCGCCGGGGCCGCCGCGTTGATCGGCTATGGCGCAGTGATAGTGGCCGCACCCCAGCTCCTACCCACTTTTTCAGCGCAAAATGGACGGCGATGCCTGAAAATAAAAGGATGCGCAGGGCTCGTCGATCGGCTGGTTGCATGCGGGATCACCGGCTTTCTAGCCCGCGCGGTTCAGCCGGTTGCCGACGAGATCGTCGACGACGGTGGGGTCGGCCAGGGTCGAGGTATCGCCGAGGGCGTGGTGCTCGTCGGCGGCGATCTTGCGCAGGATGCGCCGCATGATCTTGCCCGAGCGGGTCTTGGGCAGGCCGGGCGCCCATTGCACCAAATCGGGGGCGGCGATCGGGCTGATCTGGCCGCGGACCCAGGCGGTCAGCTCGCGGCGCAATTCCTCGCTCGGCTCCTCGCTGATCATCAATGTGACATAGGCGTAGATGCCCTGGCCCTTGAGGTCATGCGGGTAGCCGACCACCGCCGCCTCGGCGACCTTGGGGTGGGCAACGAGCGCGCTCTCGATCTCGGCGGTGCCGAGCCGGTGGCCGGCGACGTTGATCACATCGTCGACCCGCCCGGTGATCCAGTAATAGCCGTCCTCGTCACGTCGCGCGCCGTCGCCGGTGAAATACAATCCCGGAAACATCGAGAAATAGGTTTCGACAAAGCGGCGATGGTCGCCGAAGACCGTGCGCATCTGCCCGGGCCAGGAGCGCGCGAGGCAAAGATTACCCTCGCCGGGCCCTTCGATGGCTTTGCCGTCGCCGTCGACGAGCAACGGCTCGATGCCGAAAAACGGACGGGTCGCCGAGCCCGGCTTCAATGGCGTGGCGCCCGGCAGCGGAGTGATCAGGATGCCGCCGGTTTCGGTCTGCCACCAGGTGTCGACGATTGGGCAGCGCCGTTCGCCGACATGGTTGTAGTACCACAGCCAGGCCTCGGGGTTGATCGGTTCGCCGACCGTGCCGAGGATGCGCAGCGAGCGCCGGCTGGTGCGGCGGACCGGCTCCTCGCCCTCGCGCATCAAGGCGCGAATCGCGGTCGGCGCGGTGTAGAAGATGCTGACCTGGTGCTTGTCGACGACCTGCCAAAAGCGCGACGGGTCGGGGTAGTTGGGCACCCCCTCGAACATCAAGGTGGTGGCGCCGTTGGCGAGCGGCCCGTAGACGATGTAACTGTGCCCGGTCACCCAGCCGACATCGGCGGTGCACCAATAGACCTCGCCGTCGCGATAATCGAAGACGTATTCGTGGGTCATCGACGCGTAGACGAGATAGCCGCCGGTGGTGTGCAGCACCCCCTTGGGCTGGCCGGTCGAGCCCGAGGTATAGAGGATGAACAGCGGGTCCTCGGCCGACATCTCCTCGGGCGGGCAGTCGGGGGACGCCGCGGCGCAGGCTTCGTCGTACCAGATGTCGCGGCCGGCGACCCAGTCGACGGCGCCCCCGGTGCGGCGCACCACGATGACGTCCTTCACGTCCGGACAGCTTTCGAGAGCGGCGTCGGCGTTGCGCTTCAACGGCACGGTGCGGCCGCCGCGCAGCCCCTCATCGGCGGTTATCAGGCAAGTCGAGCGGCAATCGCGGATGCGCCCGGCGAGGCTGTCTGGCGAGAACCCGCCGAACACCACCGAATGGACGGCGCCGATGCGGGCGCAGGCCAAGATCGCCACCGCGATCTCGGGGATCATCGGCAGGTAGATCGTGACCCGGTCGCCCTTCTCGACGCCCCGGGCCTTCAGCACGTTGGCGAAGCGGCAGACCGCCTCGTGCAGCTGGCGATAGGTGACATGGCGATCCTCGCCCGGATCGTCGCCCTCCCACAGGATCGCGGTCTGCTCGCCGCGCCGGGCGAGGTGCCGGTCGACGCAGTTCCAGCAGGCGTTGAGGGTCCCGTCCTCGTACCAGGCGATCCGGACATCGCCCGCGAACGAGGCGTTCTTTACCTTGGTGAACGGCTTGATCCAATCGAGCCGCTTGGCATGCTCGCCCCAAAACCCGTCGGGGTCGTCGATGGATTGCCGATAGAGCCGGAAATAATCGGCCTCGTTAATCTTCCCGACCTGCGGATGAGCCGAGATCGGGATCACGCTCCGGCTCGACATGGCGCCCTTGCTCCTCGGCTGGCGGCGCTGTTCGCTGCGCCGCAATCGTCGCCGAGGATTATTCCGCCGGGCGGAGCGGTTTACAATACCTGTCCGACGAACCTGGAGGTCGGCGCGGGGGCGACGGACGCGAGGGCGCGCTGCCCGGCGGCTCCGGTGGCCAGGAGCGCCGCTTGGGTGCGGTTGGCGACCCGCAGGCGCTTGATGATCTGCTTGACGTGAGCCTTGACGGTGCTCTCGGACATGGCCAGCGCCTGGGCGATCAGCTTGTTCGACTTGCCTTCCGAAATCAGCGCCAGCACATCGCGCTGACGCCGCGTCAGCAGCTGCCAGGTCGCCGGCGACGCCTCGCATTTCGCCTCTTCGGGGTCCGGCTCGCTCAGGACGAGCGGGACGAAAGTCCCTCCGGCGCGGATGCGCTCGAGGGCGGCTACCAGCACCTTGAGGCCGAGGCTCATCGGCAGGAAGCCGCGCGCGCCGGAGCGCAGGATCATGCGGGCGCGCACCGGGTCATCGCAATCGGCGGTTACCAGCACCGGGGTTTGCGGCGCCGCGGCCGCCAGCAGCGCCAGGTCGACCAGATCGATTTGGCCGCAGGTCGAGCCGCCGAGCAGGATGACTGCGAAGCCCTCGCCTTCGCGCACCAGACGCACCAGATCGGCGGTCCCCGGCATATCGGTGATCCGCCATCGCCGGGGCTGCTGGCCGAGCGCCAGCTTGAGGCACTCGCGGCGCAACCGGCTCTGGTCGACGATGGCGAGGTGACGCCGGACCGGCTCGGCGAGTTCGAACGCGCCGCTTGGCGCAAACTCCGTTGCCGTCTCATCGCCCGAAGTTGCGGGATGATCGATTTCCAACCTTGCCCCCCGATTTCCCAGCAATGGCGTTCAGCACGCTCCGGCGCTCGGCGCAGCCGCGTAATTTTTTGTAACCGAACGTAACGAACCGTTAATTGATTATTGAATTGAGCGACACAAGCAGCCCCTGGTACTACGATGCTAGTGGTGCGGCCAGCCCGAATGCACGGTGACTTTCTTTTGCCACAGGCAGCCGGCCTTGGCGCCCCTTGCCGCCCACCCTCGGCAATCGGCCAAAGCCGGCCGGCGCGGCCGAGCCTTACTCGGTCGAGGCCCCATCGGCGACGGCTTCCCGACGGGGCGGTTGATCGCCACCGCCATCAGGCGCCGAGATTCCCCCGAGCCAAACCGCCATCATCCTGCTAGCTTAATTTTTAGCAATAACCCCGCCGGGAGGTAAAGATGCAGTTCGGGTTCGGCGCGCCGGTCAGCGGCTCCCTCGCCAGACCGGAGAACCTCGGCCGCATCGCCGTCGAGGGCGAAGCGATCGGCTACGACTACGCCACGATCAGCGACCACGTGGTGATCCCGCGCGACATCGAGGCCCGCTATCCTTATAGCGACACCGGCGAGTTTCCCGGCCGCTCGCGCGGCGATCGCCACGAGCAGTTGACCGCGGTCGCGTTTATCGCCGGCAAGACCTCGCGGCTGCGCCTGGTCACGTCGGTCACCGTGGTCCCGCACCGGCCGGCTGTGCTGCTCGCCAAGATGCTGGCGACGATCGACGTGTTGTCGAACGGCCGGCTGACCTTCGGCATCGGCGCCGGCTGGATGCGGGAAGAATTCGAGGCGCTGGGGCTGCCGCCATTCGCCGAACGCGGTCATGTCACCGACGAGTATCTCTTGGCCTGTCGCGAGCTGTGGACCAAGGACGACCCGCATTTCGAGGGCAAATACGTCAAATTCGCCAATGTTCTGTTCGAGCCCAAGCCGGTGCAGAGGCCGCACCCGCCGATCTGGGTCGGCGGCGAGAGCGGTCCGGCGTTGCGCCGCACCGCGCGGCTCGGCGACGGCTGGTATCCGATCGGCACCAATCCGCAGCACCGGCTCGATTCGATGAAGCGTTTTGCCGCCGGGGTCGAGCGGCTGCGTCGCCTGACCCGCGAGGCCGGGCGAGACCCCGCGCAGGTCGCGCTCGCCTACCGCGTCACCAGCTGGGGAAGATCCCTGCCCGCGCGGGCCGACGACGGCGAGCGGCGCCTGTTTTCCGGTAATACCGCGGATGTCGTCACCGATTTGAAGGCGTTCGCGGATCTCGGCGTCGGCCATGTCGATTTCAGTTTCGAGGGCGATACCCCGGACGCCATGATCGCCAACATGCGCCGCTTTCGCGAGGACGTGCTGGCGAGGGTGTAGAGCGAGAAAGCGCTTTAGCGCAAAGGTCGCAGAGGGCGCGCAGAGCGCGTCAGCCTATGAGCCCTGCCGGACATGGCGACCCTTAGCGCCCTCTGCGGTTAGACCCCTTTTCTTCAAAGGAGAAGCCGTTGCTGAAGCTCGGATACAAGGCGTCGGCCGAACAGTTTGGCCCGCGCGAATTGCTCGACTTCTCGTGCCTGGCCGAGGAGGTCGGGTTCGAACTCGGTCTTTGTCAGCGACCATTTCCAGCCGTGGAAGCATACCGACGGGCACGCGCCGTCGGCGCTCGCCTGGCTCGGCGCGCTCGGCGCCCGCACGCGGCGGGTGGTGATCGGCACGAGCGTCTTGACCCCGACCTTCCGCTATCACCCGTCGGTCGTCGCCCAGGTCTTCGGCACGCTCGGAACCATGTTCCCGAGGCGCGTGGTGCTCGGCGTCGGCACTGGCGAGTCGCTGAACGAGGTGCCGGCGATCGGCGTCAAATGGCCTGGCCCCAAGGAACGGCGCGACCGGCTGCGCGAGGCGATCGCGCTGATCAACAAATTGTGGACCGAGGACCGCGTCACCTTCGAGGGCCAATTCTATCGCACCCAAAACGCGACGATCTACGACAAGCCCGAGGAAAAGGCGCCGATCTGGGTCGCCGCCTCCGGCCCACTCGCGGCGGCGATGGCGGGCCAGGTCGCCGAGGGGTTCATCTGCACCAGCGGCAAGAACCCAAAACTCTATACCGAACTGACCGGCAAGGTCGGCGAAGGCCTCGCCAGGGCCCGGCGCGAGCATGCGAGCCTCGAAAAGATGATCGAGGTTAAGGTGTCGTTCGATACCGACGCGGCTCACGCCAAGGAAGACACAAGGCATTGGGCGGCGCTGGCCCTGACCCCCGAGGAGAAGGTCGGGGTCGAGGACCCGGTCGAGATGGAGCGGCTCGCCGCGGCGTTGCCGCTCGATCGCGCCGCCAGCCGCTGGATCGTCTCGGCCGACCCCGAGGAGCAATTGGCGCAGATCCGCCCTTATGTCGAGCTCGGCTTCACCCATCTGGTGTTTCACTCCCCCGGCCCGGACCAGGCTCGTTTCCTCAAGCTCTATTCCGAACGGGTGTTGCCGCTGCTGCGCGCCAAGCTCGGAAAATGACCCGCGAAGTCACCGCCAGGGCGCTGGCCGGCATTAAGCTCGTCGAGCCGGGTGACGATCTCGGGCGCGATCGCCATCGAGGCGTTTGCCGCGAACGATCTGATGCCGGAAACGGGCGATGTGCTGGTCGTGGCGCAGAAGATCGTTTCGAAAGCCGAGGGCCGGTATGTCGATTTGGCCACAGTGGAGCCTTCGGAACGGGCGATCGCGCTCGCGGCGGAACTCGACAAGGACCCGCGCTTTGTCGAGGCGGTGCTCGGCGAATCCCAGCGGGTGGTGCGCCACCGACCGGGCCTGCTGATCGTCGAGCACCGGCTCGGTTTTGTGATGGCCAATGCCGGCATCGACCACTCGAATATACAATCGGGCGACGGGGTCGAGCGCGTGCTGCTGCTGCCCCGGGACCCGGACGGCTCGGCCCGCGCCTTGCGCGACCACCTCGCCGACGCGTTCGGGGTGCGGATCGGGGTGGTGATCAGCGACAGCTTTGGCCGGGCCTGGCGCAAGGGCACCGTCGGCATCGCGCTCGGCGCCGCAGGGCTGCCGGCGGTGATCGACATGCGCGGTCGGCCCGACCTCTTCGGGCGCGAATTGCTGGTGACCGAAACCGGCTTTGCCGACGAGATCGCCGCCGCCGCCGGGCTGCTGATGGGCCAGGCCGACGAGGCGATGCCGATGGTATTGGTGCGCGGGCTCGGCTGGTCGGCTCCGGAAGCGCCGGCCGCCGCCTTGATCCGCCCCGCCGAACACGATTTGTTCCGATGAGCCAGCGCGATGGTTTTGTGCTGGCGCTGTCGGGCGGGATCGGCGGCGCCAAGCTGGCGCTCGGCCTCTACCGCGTGCTGCCGCCGGGGGCGCTGACCGTCGTCGCCAACACCGGCGACGATTTCACCCATCTTGGGCTCGCGGTCTCGCCCGATCTCGACACGCTGCTCTACACCCTCGGCGGCATCGACAACCCTCAGACCGGCTGGGGCCGGCGCGACGAGACGTGGAATTTTATGGCGGCGCTCGAACGGCTCGGCGGCGAAACCTGGTTCAAGCTCGGCGACGGCGATCTCGCCATCCATGTCGAGCGCACCCGGCGCCTCGCCGCCGGCGACAGCCTGTCAGAGATCACCGAGGAGTTTCCGGCGCCGGCTCGGAATTTCGGCGCGGCTGCTGCCGATGAGCGATGATCCGGTGCGCACCCGGCTATCGACCGCGGAGGGCTGGCTCGATTTCCAGGAATATTTCGTACGCCGGCAATGCGCCCCCGCCATTCGCGAGATCGCGTTTGCCGGCGCTTCGGCCGCGCGCGCGCACCCCGGTTTCCTCGCGGCGCTCGCCGATCCGGCCTTGCGCATGGTGGTGGTCTGCCCATCGAACCCGCTGATCAGCATCGACCCGATCCTCAGCCTGCCCGGCGTGCGCGAGGCGCTGGGCGCCTGCCGCGCGCCGGTCGTCGCGGTGTCGCCGATCATTGACGGCAAGGCGGTCAAAGGCCCGACCGCCAAGATGATGGCCGAACTCGGCCTGCCGGTCGGGGCCGCCGCGGTCGCGCGCCATTATCGCGATTTCCTCGACCATTACGTTGTGGACGACGCCGATGCGGGTGCGATGGCCGGCATCGATCTGCCGGTGACCCTGACCCGCACCTTGATGGAGACGATGGCCGACCGCGAGGCCTTGGCGCGGGCGGTGCTGGCCACGGCCCGAGGCTTCTAGCCGTGGATCTGTGGGCGGTGGTGCCGGTCAAGGAGCGGGATCGGGCGAAGGAACGGCTCGGCCCGCTGCTGCCGCCCGAAATGCGCCAGACATTGGCCTTGGCGATGCTGCAGGACGTGCTCGCAGCGCTGGCGAACGCCGAGGGCCTGGCCGGCGCGCTGATCGTCACCGTCGACCCGGCCGCCCGCCGGATGGCCCGCGATTATGGCGCGCGCCTGATCGAGGACGGCGCCCGCGACGGCCATACCGGCGCGGTCGCCGCGGCGGCGCGGCTGCTGATGGCGGAGGGATGCGGCGGCATGCTGACCCTGCCCGGCGACATCCCGCTGGTCACCGCCGGCGAGATCGGCGAGGTGATCGCGGCGCACCGCCCGGCGCCGTCCTTCACCATCGTCCCATCGCATGACGAGGGCGGTTCGAACGCGATCCTGTTATCGCCGCCCGACGCGGTGCCGCTGCGCTTTGGCGTCGACAGCTTTTTCCCGCATCTGCGCGCGGCCGAGGCGAAGGGCATCCGGCCGACCGTGCTGCGCCTGCCGGGGATCGCGCTCGACATTGACAATCCCGAGGATCTCGCCGCCTTTGCCCGCCAGCCATCCTCGACCCATACGCGCGCGTTCCTCGCCGAGAATGCTATGCTGCCGCTAGCCGCGCCCCCAGGAGAATTCCGCAAATGACCATCGACGAGGTTCTGGACGAGGCCCGGGCCGGGCGGCGTTTGTCCGCCGACGCGGCCTTGGCGCTCGCCGACAATGCCGATGCGGCCGATCCGCGGCCGCTGATGAAGATTGCCGCGGAATTGCGCGACGCGGGTCATGGCGGGCTCGTCACCTATTCGCCCAAGGTGTTCATCCCGCTGACCCAGCTGTGCCGCGACGTGTGCCACTACTGCACCTTCGCCCATCCGCCGCGCCCCGGCGAGCCCGCATATCTCGATGCCGAGGCGGTGCTGGCGATCGCCCGCGCCGGCGCCGAGGCCGGCTGTCACGAGGCGTTGTTCACGCTCGGCGACAAGCCCGAATTGCGCTATGCCGCGGCGCGCGAGGCATTGGCCCGGCTCGGCCACGAAACCACGCTCTCCTATCTCGCCGAGATGGCCGGGCTGGTGTTGCGCGAGACCGGCCTGTTGCCGCACCTGAATCCCGGTCTGATGACAAGGGCCGATCTCGACCTGTTGCGCCGGGTCTCGGCCTCGCAAGGGATCATGCTGGAAAGCGCCGCCGAGCGGCTGCGCGATCGCGGCGGCCCGCATTTCGGTTCGCCCGACAAGGACCCGGCCCGGCGGCTCGAAACCATTCGCCTGGCCGGCGAGGCGGCGGTGCCGTTCACCAGCGGCATCCTGATCGGCATCGGCGAGACCCGGCGCGAGCGCATCGAAGCGCTGCTGGCCCTGCGCGATCTGCACGACCGCTATGGGCATATCCAGGAAATCATCATCCAGAATTTCCGGGCGAAGCCCGGGACCCGGATGGCTGGAGCGCCCGAGCCCGATCTCGCCGACCATCTGTGGACGATCGCCGCCGCCCGGCTGATCTTCGGCCCGCAGATGAACCTCCAGGCGCCGCCCAATCTGAACCCCGGCGCGCTCGGCGAGATGATCGCCGCCGGGATCAACGATTGGGGCGGGGTGTCGCCGGTGACCCGCGACCACGTCAACCCGGAAGCGCCGTGGCCGGCGCTCGACCATCTGGCGCGAGAGACCGCCGCCGCCGGCAAGGTGCTGGCGCCGCGCCTGGCGATCTATCCCGCCTATGCGCGCGACGCCCGAGCGCTGGCTCGACCCGGCATTGCGCAGCGCCGGTGTTGCGGGCGATGGACGCCGAAGGGCTTGGCCCGTCCCGACATGTGGGTCGCCGGCTCCGGCAGCGAGCCGCCGCCTGCCCTCACCCCCTTCGCGACGCCCAGGACCCTCTCCCGCAACGCGGCAGAGGCGGGACCGATCCCGCAGGGATGGGTGGGCGAGGGCGAGGGTGGCAACGCACAGCTATCCGCCATCCTCGACCGCGCGCAGGCCGGCGAAACGCTTGACGAGGCCGAGATCGTGCGGCTTTTCCAGGCGCGCGGCGAGGCGTTTGCCGAAGTCTGCCGGGCGGCCGACCGATTGCGCCGGCGGGTCAACGGCGACACCGTCAGCTATGTCGTCACCCGCAACATCAACTACACCAATGTGTGCTATTTCCGCTGCCAGTTCTGCGCCTTCTCCAAGGGCAAGCTCAGCGAGAATCTGCGCGGCCGCCCCTACAACCTCGACCTGCCGGAGATCCAGCGCCGGGTCGAGGAGGCCTGGCAGCGCGGCGCCACCGAGGTCTGCCTGCAAGGCGGCATCCACCCGGAATACACCGGCGCCACCTATCTCGGGGTCTGCCGCGCGATCAAGGAAGCGGTGCCCGAGATCCACATCCACGCCTTTTCGCCGCTCGAAATCTGGCAGGGGGCCAAGACCCTGGGGCGCACCCTTCCCGATTTTCTGCGCGAATTGAAGGAGGCCGGGCTCAGTTCGCTCCCCGGCACCGCGGCCGAGATCCTCGACGATGAAGTCCGCGCCGTGATCTGCCCGGACAAGATCAAAACCGCGGAGTGGCTCGAGGTCATGGAAGCGGCGCATGGCGTCGGCCTGCGGGCCACGACCACGATCATGTACGGCCATGTCGACCGCTATGAGCATTGGGCGCGGCACCTGCTGCGCCTCCGCACATTACAGGCGAAGACCGGCGGCTTTACCGAGTTCGTGCCGCTGCCGTTCGTGCCGATGGAGACGCCGATCTATCTGAAGGGCCGGGCGCGGCGCGGCGCCACCTGGCGCGAGGCGGTGCTGATGCACGCGGTCGGCCGCCTGGCGCTGCACCCGCTGATCGCCAACATCCAGACCTCATGGGTCAAGATGGGCGAGGGCGGCGCCGCCTTCTGCTTGCGCGCCGGGGCCAACGATCTCGGCGGCACCCTGATGAACGAAAGCATCACCCGCGCCGCCGGCGCGGTGCACGGCCAGGAGATGCCGCCCGCGGCGATGGAAACGCTGATCCGCGGATTGGGCCGCACCCCGCGCCAGCGCACGACGCTCTACGGCGATGCGCCGGCCGCCCGCCGGGCCGCCGCCTTCGCCGCCGCCCCGCTAACTGACCCAATCAACACCCCCGCCCGCCGCTACGAGCGGCGCCGGGAGCACGCCGCCGCCGATTGAGGCTTGGCACTGCCGAAGGTGGCGAAAGGAGATAGTTATGGAAGCCGCAGCTGCCGTTTTTCGCAAGGTGCACGAACCGCTGACGATCGAGGCGATCGAGATCGACAAGCCATGGGGGCGCGAGGTGTTGGTGCGCACCGTCGCGACCGGGGTGTGCCACAGCGATCTGCATGTCGTCGACGGGATCGGGCGGTTCCCGCTCGACCGGCCGATCGTGCTCGGCCACGAGGGCGCCGGAGTGGTCGAGGCGGTCGGCGCCGAGGTGACGACGGTCAAGCCGGGCGATCACGTGGTGGCCTGTCTCTCGGGTTTTTGCGGTAATTGCCCGCAATGCCTTTCCGGCCATCCCAATTTGTGCACCGGCGGCCTCGTCACCCGCCCCGATGATGCCGCGCCGCGGCTATCGCAGAACGGCCAGCCATTGCGCCAGTTCATCGGCATTTCGAGCTATGCCGAGAAGATGCTGCTGCATGAGAACTCGATGGTGAAGATCGATCCCGAACTGCCGCTCGACCGGGCGGCGCTGGTCGGCTGCGGGGTGTTGACCGGGGTCGGCGCGGCGCTGCGCAGCTCGGGGCTCCAGGCCGGGCAGACGGTCGCGGTGTTCGGCTGCGGCGGGGTCGGGCTGTCGATCATTCAGGGCGCGCGGATCGGCGGGGCGCGGCAGATCATCGCCGTCGACCAGTTCCCCTCGAAGCGCGAGATGGCGACCCGCGCCGGGGCCACTCACTTCGTCAACAGCGCCGAGGACGACCCGGTCAAAGCCGTTCGCGCGCTGACCGGCGGGCTGGGGGTCGATCACGCGTTCGAGGCGGTGGGTAACGCCAAGCTGGTGCGGCAGGCGATCGAGAGCCTGGCGATCCGCGGCGCCGCGACGATCGTCGGCGTGTTGCCGCCGGATGCGATGATCGAGTTCCCGTGGATGGCGATCCGCCCCGAATGCAAGGTGCAGACCTCGCGGATGGGCTCGAACCGATTCCGCACCGACATCCCGCTCTATCTCGATTTCTACCGCCAGGGCCGGCTCGACCTCGATGCGATGGTGACCAAGCGCGGCCGTCTCGGCGACATCAACGAAGCCTTCCGTGCGATGAAAGCCGGCGAAGTGGCGAGGACCGTGCTGACGTTCGATTAGACTTTTCACAGCAAGAGATCAGCGGAAACTTATCATCTGCCCGAGAAAACCTCCGACCAAACCGGCGAAGACAGAAAGAAAAGCCACCAAGATGGCAATCAACGACCACATATGGGATCGATATACGACAGACCATCCGCTGTCGGTCATCCTGTAGATTGTTGTTGTGCCCGTGAGAGGACGATCCGGCAAGCGGCCATCGCGCGTTAATTGTCCGGCCGGGACGGCGTGCTCGTCCGGCTCAATCCATCCTCGGAGCCAGCATGTTCTCAACGCGGCATCGGTTTCCTCATCGTGGCCGATCGCGTTGTCGACGACAAACACATTGCCGGGTTGAAGGATCAACCTCACTCGCTGACGGGAAAGCCGACGGAGCGTTCGGCGGATTGTCCGCTCGAATGGGTCACGCAAGCCTTAGGTCCTCGGTCATTCACACCTCGCTGTCCGCCGCCGTTCAGTGATCAACTCTGCAACCAGGCGAGGTTTCAGCCGTCGTTTCGGGCTCGGTTGCGGCGCCTCTACCTCGGCGCGGTTACTTCGGCTCCACCGGCTCCTCGAGACGGCGGACGCGGTTGGCGAGGCGGTGGTGCTGGCTGTGCATTGCCCGCAATTCGGTCAGGACCAGCCCGACGGCGCCATCCAGGCGCATGACCATCGCCGTCGGCGCCTGCATATCGTCGCGCATCGAGCCCATCTCGCCACGCATCGAGCGCATCTCATCGAGCAATCGCTGTTGTTGGCCGGCGAGGAATTCGAGGTGATCGGTTCGTCGGCCATGGCGATAATGTCGTCCGCCTTCGCACGTGAGGCAAGCGGGCTCAGGGGCTGCCCTCGCGCATGATCGCGCCGTAGAGCTGTTCGACGGCGAGGCTGGCGCGGCTTGGATGGCGGCGATCGGCGAGCGAGCGACGCGGCTGCACGTGATGGCCGGCGAAGGCGTAGGCGGGGCCGCGCGGCGCCTCGCCGTACAGCACCCGCAGCCGGTAGAGCGCGACACTTTCGGGGAATTTGCCGAGCGGTCGGCCGTCGCCGATCCAGGCGTTCATATTGCCCGGCCCCCAATTGTAGGCGGCCACCGCATCGGCCCAATTGGCGTATCGGCGGTAGAGTGAGGCTAGATAGGCCCGGCCGAGCGCCAGGTTCTCGGTCGGATCGAAGCGGTCGCCGCCGCCGACATCGGCTGCCGCCGCGACCGAGACCTGCATCGGCCCCTGCGGCCCGCCCGGGTCGGGGCGCCACATCCGCGCGTCGGTCCCAAAGCTCGAACTCGGCGCCGTCGACCGCCGCCGCCACCTGGTCGAGCGCCGCCGCATTGGCCCCGGCCAATGGTCGGGCATGCGCCGGGAGACCGCCGGAAACGCCGGCGACGACCAGGCTAACCCCCAGAGCCAAACGGCCCCAGCCGCGAGCGTGGCGGGAGCGCACGCCGCCGGAAGCGGCGCGAGCGCGCAGGCGCCGGACCGCGCCGGCTCGCACGCCCCGCCGCCTACTCCCAGTACGCGGCGATGATCGTATTGTCGCGGCTCAACATCAGGTTGAGCCGGTTCGGGTTATGGGTGATCCCCCTGATGCCGTGGCTCGGGGTGATCCAGCGCAGGATTTTGGGCAGGTCCTCCTGACGGATCGTCCCGGCGGTGCCCGGAGGGGCTTGGCCGCGCTCGGCGAATTTCTTGCCGACGCAATCCTTGCAGTCGTTGACCGTGATATTGATCGTCTTGTTGCCGGGAATTTGATCGACCTCGATCGCATTCTCCGAGGCGCGCACCCGCACGCCCTTGAAGGTATGGCCGGCTTCGAGCGGAAAGACCGCGCTGATCGGCACAAAGCCGGTCGCCTCTTCGGTCTCCAACGGCATGGTCGCGACAAACTGCAGATCGAGGATGCCGTCGAGCGGTTTGCCGCTAAAGGTCGGAACCAGTTCCGGCGAGCTCCAGCCCTGCGCGCCGGTCAGGCCGGTGACCCGCACGATGTCGAGCTCGGGCTTGGTCTGGGTGCGCATGATTTCGACGCTGGTCACGTAAAGCACCGGCAGCTCGGTCGACGGCTCGAGCTCGCTGGGCGCGGCGAGGTTCGAGCTCTCGTCCGGTATGCCGGGTCCGCCGTAGCCCGCTGAGGACCCGCCGACCGATGATGGGCTGGCACTCGGTGCTTGGGCATGGGCGAGCCCGGCAAGGCCGCCCTGCATCGCCGCGCCGATGGCGAGCATGCCCAGCCACCGCCCCACCCGCCGCAATCTCATTCTCATCCTGTCCTCCCGAAATCGAACGGTGGTCATCCCGATATGCCGGCGCGCCCGGCCGGCCCACGATCTTGCCCAGGGGCCAGAGGCCCGAGCGCCGCAGGGCCGCCGCCGTTCCCGAGCACGCGCTCGCGGCGTACACTCTCGGCGGGCATTCGATCGCCCGGCATTCGATCAAGCGCATCGAGCACGAGATCGGTCGCGCGCATCTTGGTCAGGCGGCAATAAACCGTCTCGGTCGATGCGAAGCTGCCGTTTTCGGCGAGCTTATTGACTGGTTCGCCGCCGCCGCACACCGAGAAATATTCGCAATTCTGGCGGCACATCGCGACGCCGGCGTCGATATCGTCGCGCATCCGGGAAAAGGCCCGGCTGAACGGCATCTCGACCAGCGCGTCGCGGTTGATGTTGCCCAGAATGAAATCGTCATAGGTCGGGTTCTTCAAGCCCAGCAACTCGGGCGAGAAGGTCGAGACATTGCCGGCCCAATCCATGCTGGTGATCGCGAACGGCTCGACCAGCTGGTTGCGGAAATGGGCTTCCTTGGGCCGGATCACCTGCTGCAGCGCGTGCTCGATCTCGCGGACGAACGCGATCTTGCCGGGCTGCGCCGCCGTCAGCCGCCAGAACTCGCTCAGAAAGTCGTAATAGGCCGCATCGGCCCGCTTGTCGCCGAACGATTCGGAAACATGGTCGCCCTCGGATTCCTCGACATTGAAGCACACATTGTCGATCCCCTCGGCAACGTAGAAATCGAACATCTCGCCGGGCGCGGCCATGCTCTGCGAGGACAGCACCGAGATCACGTGAAACGGCACCTGGTGGCGACGCAAGCAGCGGATGCCGGCGATGGTGCGCTCGAACGTGCCGCGGCCCGACCGGGTCAACCGGTTGCGATCGTGCAGGCGCCCGGGACCATCGATGCTGACCCCGATATTGACCCGAGCCTCGGCAAAGAATTGGCACCAAGCATCGTCGATCAGGGTTCCGTTGGTCTGGAACGAGTGCGCCACCGCCAGATCCGGCGGGCGCAGCCCTTCGATCATCGCGAACGCGTCGCGATAGAACGCGATCGGCAGCACCATCGGCTCGCCGGCATGCCACACCACCGACAGCCCGCCCTGCACCCAGCCCGAGGCGAATACCTGGGAAAACAGATTGCGCAGCGTTTCCGGCGCGACGACCGCCTTTGAGTTCCGCTCGGGCAGATAGCAGTATCGGCAGTCGATGTTGCAGAACGGGGTCGGCTGAACCACGAGCAGGTCGATTACAGGCATGGCGCCGCCCGCCGGCATCGCACGCACGCTCAGCCGGTTACCAATTGCCGATCACCAATTGCGCCACCAATTGTTCCAGTTGTTCCAATTGTGCCAATTGTTCCAGTTGGGCCAGCCATAGCCGCCCCAATACGGCCGGAAGTTGCGCCACCAATTGCCCCAAGCGAGGCGCAGCTTGCTGTCGCCGGCTTTGGCCGCATCCTGCCCGGCGACGGTGGAAACCGCGTCGCGGATGGCGGCGAGCCGGTCTGACACCGGCGCCTGAGCGGCCGCCTTGGGCTGCTGCGCGGCCGGCTCCGGGTTGGCCGCAGCCGGCGCCATCGCCCCGAGCAGCAGCGAGACGCCGACCGCGCCGGCCGGGACGAGCGCCGATAGGATTGTCAGATATTTCTGCCGCAACGACATCGGAGCAACCTCATCAACGATCGTACGAAGCTATTCGATTGAGCCCAACCCTAAGGTGCAGGCCGATCGCCGTCCTGCGACACGGGCGCGCAAGCTTCTATAGCCGCAAACCGCCGGCGGCGTCCATCCTGCGGTGAGCAAGGGCTCACCAGTTGCGCCAATAATTGTGCCAGCCATTGTGCCAGCCGCCGTTGCGCCAGCCGCCGCCGCCATTGCGCCAGCCGCCGCCCCCGCCATTGCGCCAGCCGCCGCCGCCGTTGCGCCAAGCGCCGCCGCCGTGCCAATTGCCCCACCAGGCGAGCTGCGGGCCGTCCTTGGCGGCGATGGCTGCGGGCGCCGCCACCGCCGATACCGCCTCGCGGATCGCCGCGAGCCGCTCGGAAACCGGCGCCTGGTTCGCCGCCGGCGGTTCGGCCGACAGCGGCTCGGGCGCGGCGACGGCCGGGGCCGCAGCGCCCAGCGCCAATAAAATCCCGGCCGCACCGACCGGAGTCATGACCGACAGAATCTCAAGATATTTTCGCCGCAGCGACATCAAACCCACCCTGGTTCACAACCCGGCAAATCCCCGATGCAGGGCGAACATGCGCCCCGGCCGACACCCGGTCTTTCGATCACTCCGGCACCCCCGTTTGCCCGTGGCGTCCGGCAAATCCCCCCGCTCGTCGCAACGCCGCAACCGCCGGCGTCTCGGTAGCAAAAAAATGCCGGCGGCGTCAAACCCCGGTTTGCCCGTCCGTTGAGTTCGCCGCCGCCGCGAGGCTCGTGCTTCTCTACAAGGTCGACGGCCAGGGCCGCCTCAAGCAGAAATGCAGCCGCTGCCCGCCACGCGTCAGCTTGCGGAAGAGGCTCCGCACCGTGTCCGGCGTGGCGGCGACCATGCCGTAGAAGCGCATCTCCGCGCTTGCGCGCGACACTAGCCCACCGCGACGCCTCGGACCCGCCGGCGCCGGCCGCCGCTTCCATCCGCCCCGCCAAATCCCTGGTGATCGTCGCGCAAGACGACGTAGATCGCCGGGATCACGAGGACGGTCAGCAGCGTCGATGACAGCAAGCCGAACAGCAAGGAGATCGCCAGCCCCTGAAAGATGGGGTCGGTAATGATGAAGGCGGCGCCGATCATCGCCGCCACGGCGGTCAGAACGATCGGCCGGAAGCGGATCGCCCCGGCCTCGAGCAGCACCTCGCGCAAGGCGAGGCCCGGCCGCGCCCCGTGGCGGATGAAATCGACGAGCAGGATCGAGTTGCGCACGATGATTCCGGCCAAGGCGATAAAGCCGATCATCGAGGTCGCGGTGAACGGCGCATCGAGCAGCCAGTGCCCGAGCAGGATGCCGATCAAGGTCAGCGGGATCGGCGTCAGGATCACCAAGGGCACCTTGAAGCTGCCGAACTGCGCGACCACGAGGATGTAGATGCCGAGGAGCGCCACCATAAAAGCGGCGCCCATGTCGCGAAACGTCACGTAGGTGATTTCCCACTCGCCGTCCCACAAAAGCGAGGGGCGCTGCTCGTTCATCGGCTGGCCGCGAAAGCGTATGGTGGGGCGCGGCAGCTTGCCCCAATCATGCGCGCGGACGAGCTTGTCAACCGCCAGCATGCCGTAGATTGGGGCCTCGAACTGTCCCGCCAGCTCGCCCGTCACCATGTCGAAAAAATGGCCGTCGCGACGGTAGAGGATGCGCGAGCCGAGCGTTCGGGTGACGCGCACCACCTGGCCAAGCTCCACCACCGCTTTGCTGCCCGGGATCGCATTCGCCGGCACCGGCGTATTCGCGAGTTCCTGGTTCCAGTCGAGGGCGTCGTTTGGCAAGCCGACGGCGATCTCGATCGGCAGCCGATCCTCGCCGCGGTAGGAGTAGCCGACGCGCGCGCCGCCAAAGAGGTCCTCGATCGTGTCATAGACATCGTTCTGTTGTACGCCGAAAAACTCCAGCCGATCCTGGTCGATCGATATGTCCAGTCGCTTCTGGCGATGCCCCCACGAATTGTCGACATCGACGATGTACGGCACCTTCTCGAACAATTTCGATACCTCGCGGGCGACAGCGAGCCGGATCTTTTCGTTCGGCCCGTAAATCTCGGCGAGCAGGGTGGCCAATACCGGCGGTCCCGGCGGCGCCTCGACCACCTTGAGCACCGCGCCCTTTGGCAATTTGAGCCCCGCGAGCAGCCGATCGCGCAAGCTGACGGCGATCTGATGGCTCTCTTGCGACCGGTCGTCCTTCGGCGTCAGCATGACATGCAGATCGCCCTGCCACGGCGAGGTTCGCAGATAATAGTGGCGCACGAGACCGTTGAAATCGAAGGGTTGGGGCGTGCCGGCATAGACCTGCACCGACCGCACCTCGCGCATCTGTTCGGCGAGGCGGGCGGCGGCGAACAGGATCGCTTCGGTCTGTTGCAGGCTGCCGCCGGCGGGTAGGTCAAGCAGCACGTTGAGCGAGGATTTGTTGTCGAAGGGCAAAAGCTTGACGGTCACGTTCTCGGTATAGAACAGCGAGCACGCAGCCAGTGTGGCGATGCCGACCAGGATCAGAAACAACAGCGCCCGCCCACGGGTGCGCAGGATCGGCGTCGCCACCGCGCGATAGAGGCGACCGAGCCCGGTCGGGCGCGCCGCCGCCGATTCGGCTTCGCGCGCCAGCGCCGGCGTCGTCAGTTCGAGGAACTCGACCTCCTCCTCGTTCGCGCCGAGCGGTTCCGGCCCGGCTAGATTGCACAACAGCCACGGCGCCACGACCATCGCGACGAAGAAGGAAAACAACATCGCCACCGAGGCGTTCGCCGGGATCGGCGCCATATAGGGGCCCATCAAGCCGGAGACGAACAGCATCGGCAACAGCGCGGTGATCACCGTCAGCGTGGCGACAACGGTCGGGTTGCCGACCTCCGCCACCGCCTCGATCGCCGCCCGCCGACGGGATCGCATGCCGGGCATCGCCCAATGGCGGGCGATGTTCTCGACCACCACGATCGCGTCGTCGGCGAGAATGCCGATCGAGAAAATCAATGCGAACAGGCTCACCCGATTGATCGAGTAGCCCATCAATTCGGAGGCGAACAGGGTGGCGAGAATCGTCGTCGGGATCACCACCAGGGTCACCGCCGCCTCGCGCCAGCCAACCGCAACGGCGATCAACACCACGATCGAAACCGTGGCAAGGCCGAGGTGGAGCAGCAGTTCGTTCGCTTTCTCGTCGGCGGTGCGGCCGAAATTGCGGGTTACTTCGACCCGCAGGTCACGCGGGATCAGGCTGCCTTGGAGCGCGTGCACGCGCGCCAGCACGTCCTTTGCCACGATGACGGCATTGCTGCCGGAAAGCTTGGCGACCGCCAGCGTCACCGCCGGCGTGGTGCGCCAGTGGCCATTGGGGCCGCGGCCGATGTTGAAGACATGGCTCTGCTGCGGCGTCGGTCCGATCACCACCTTGGCGACGTTGCGCAGATAGACCGGCCGGTTGTCGCGCGTCGTCAGCAGCAACAGGCCAATATCGGGAACGCCGAACAGCGTCTGTCCGGCCGCCACGCCGCGCAGCCCACCGCGGTCGAAAATCTGCCCGGCGACAAAGCTGCGGTTGGCGTCAGCCACGCGCTGCGCGAGCTGCTGCAAGGTCACGCCGTAGAGCATCAGCGCGTCGGGCTCTGGCTCGACGCGAATTTGGATCGGGTCCGCGCCGGCGATATAGCTCAGTCCGACATCCGGGATCTTGATCAGCTGGTCCTGCAATTTGGTGACGACCTGCGTGAGGTCGCCCTCGGTCCAGTGCGCGGCGGCGCCCGGTTTTCGTGTAAGGGTCAAGGTGATGATCGCCACATCGTTGATCCCGCGGCCGATGATCAGCGGCGGCGGGACGCCGATCGGGATGCGGTCGATGTTCGCCTGGATTTTGTCGCGGACGCGCACCACTGCCGCATCCTCGTCGGTGCCGACGACGAAACGCGCCGTAACCAGGACCTGGTCGTCCTCGGTCTCGCTGTAGATGTGCTCGACGCCGGGGATCGCTTTCAGGATTGTCTCCAGCGGTTTGGTGATGAGTTCGGCCGCGTCCGCCGCCTTGAGGCCGTTGGCGGTCACCATGGCATCGACCATCGGCACGTGGATCTGGGGGTCCTCGTCACGCGGGATGGTCATTACCGCGACCAGGCCGGCGGCCAACGCCGCCAGCAGAAAAAGCGGCGTCAGCGGCGAACGGATGAAAGCCCGCGTCAGCCACCCGGAGAGGCCGAGCTTCATGGCTTGACCAGGACGTCGCCGGCAGAGAGGCCAGCCAGGATTTGCAATCCGTTTGGCATGGCCGGGGTCGGCAGCGGCAGCCCGCGTTGTATCGGGGCGTCGACCGCCATGCCCGCCGCGCGCTGCAGCCGCACATAATCCTGGCCGAACCGGGTGAAGACGAAACTCGATGGGACCACGATCGCCGGCCGTTCTCCCGCCGGAACCCAGACGCGGATTCGCGCGCCGACGAAATACTGGCCGATCCCGGGCGCGGTCGCATCCGCCCGCACCTCGCCGGCTTCGATCTGGGGATAGACGAGGGTGATGACGCCAAAGGCCGGGCCGGTCTCGCCCAGTTCGCGACCGTCAAGGCGCACTGTGTCGCCAGCTTTGAGATGCAGCGCATAGCGCTCGGGCGCCAGGAGGCGCAGCACGAAATGCTGCTCGGCGATCGTCGCCACGGTATCGCCGGGCAGGACCACCGTCCCATTGGTGACTGGAACGGTCAACACCCGCCCGGCGATCGGGGCCAGCACCGCGCCCTCGGCCTGTTGCTGCTCGACGACCTGGCGGTCGGAACGAAGCGCCTGCAAGGTGCGTTCGGCGACATCGAACTGCGTTTTGGCCTGGTCGAGCTGGCTCTGCGACGCGACGCCGGAGCGCCGCAGCTCTTGCGTTCGATCCAAATTGATCCGCGCCTGATCGCGTTCGGCCTTCTGGGCCGCGATACGCGAGGCCAGCGCCTGCATCTGCAAGCCCAGCTTATGATCGACGACGATGGCGATGCGGTCGCTGGCCGCAACCGCGTCGCCCTCCTTGACCGTCAACGCAGTGACGGTGCCGCCATTGCGAGTGCGAGCCGGGACGACATTGCGGCTTTCTATAGTGGCGAACACCGCCTTCTGGTCGGACACCATGCGCGCTTCAACGGTGAAGGTCGCAGCGGCGCGGGCGGCGGGCGCAACCAGCGCGAACATCATGACCAAGAGAAGCGCGCGGCGCATCCTGCCCCCCGGCTAGAGGAGTGTGGGGTGGGGCCGCAGACCCAGCCGCTTGAAAAGCCGCGCCGCCAGGTAGAAGCCAGTAAACGTCGTCGGCATCAGGGTGAGGCCGACAAACGCGGTGAATAACAGCCAAAACGGGGGGCGCAGCCGGCTCAGCGCCGGGCTCGGCAGCGCCAAAACTCCGGCGAAGGCCATGGCGGCCCGATCGATCGGCATCGCTCTTGCCCGTTGCTCTAGCCTGCCGCGCTCCATTTCGCACAGACGCCAAAGGGAGGCTAAGGGATCGGCCGAGCGGATCATTGATCCAAATCAGCGCCGCGATCGTTGATCCAGGTCGCCAATCCGCGAGAGCCGGACGCGAGCGATTGATCCAGCTCAATGCGTCGACAGGCAGACCCTGGGCGCATAGCCAAATTCAACCTGATCGGGAGACGAACCGTGGCTAGGGTAATCGTGCTTGGCGCCGGCATTGGCGGCATTTCAGCAGCCTACGAGCTGCGCTCCGTGATCGGTGGGGCGGCGGAAATTACCGTTCTCTCGGACACGCCCTGGTTTCACTTCGTTCCCTCCAACCCGTGGGTGGCGCTCGGTTGGCGAAAGCCCGAGGATATCAAGATTCCGCTGGCGGAGGTTTTGCAAAAGTTCGGCATCGGGTTCGATGCGACCGGGGCCCGGCGCCTGCGTCCGGAGCGGAACGCCGTCGAGCTGCGTGACGGCAGGGTCCTTTCCTATGATTACCTCGTCATCGCCACCGGCCCGGCGCTTGCCTTCGACGAGGTCGAGGGGCTGGGGCCGGAGGCGAACAGCATCTCGATCTGCCACGTCGATCACGCCGCGGCAGCGGCGGAGCGGTGGGAGCGTTTCTGCCGGAACCCCGGTCCGATTGTCGTGGGGGCGGTGCAAGGAGCGTCGTGCTTTGGCCCGGCCTATGAATATGCGCTGCTCGCGAATGCCGATCTGCGCAAGCGCAAGATCCGCGACCAGGCGCCGATCACCTTTGTCACCGCCGAACCCTATATCGGCCACCTCGGGCTGGGCGGTGTCGGCGACACCAAGGGGCTGTTGGAATCGATGCTGCGCGACCGCGACATCAAATGGATCGCCAACGCCAGGGTCGATCGGGTTGCACCCGATGGCGTCGAGGTGAGCGAATTCGGCGAGGATGGCGGCGTGAAGCGCCAGACCCACCTTCCCGCGCAGCTGACCATGTTCATTCCCGCTTTCCGCGGCGTCGCCTGCGCACTCGGTGAGGATGGCAAGGGCCTCGCCGGCCTGGCCAATCCGCGCGGCTTCATCATCGTCGACAAGCATCAGCGCAACCCGACATTCAGGAACCTCTTCGCCGTTGGCGTCTGCGTCGCCATTGCGCCCTACGAGCAGACCCCGGTTCCGGTCGGCGTGCCCAAGACCGGTTACATGATCGAATCGATGGTCTCGGCGGCGGTCCGCAATATCGCCGATCTGATCGCCGGCAAGGAGCCGAGCAGCGAGCCGACCTGGAACGCGGTCTGCCTCGCCGATTTCGGCAATGATGGCGTCGCCTTTGTCGCGATACCGCAAATCCCGCCGCGCAACGTCAACTGGTCAGGGCAAGGCCGCTGGGTGCATGTGGCGAAAGTCGCCTTCGAGAAATATTTCCTGCGCAAGGTGCGCAAGGGCTTGAGCGAGCCCGCTTACGAGCGCCTTGTCATGCGGGCGCTGGGCATCGCCAAGCTGCGGGCCGGAAACCCAGACGCCGCCGCCGCCGAGTGACCAGGAGGACACGACCATGGCCTATTATTTCAGCAAGACGCTGCGGATCGATTTTCCGCATGCCGTCGAGCATACGGTCGACGCTCTGAAGCGAGAGGGTTTTGGCGTCATCACCGAGATCGACGTCAAGAAAACCTTCCGCGAAAAGCTCGGCGTCGATTTCCGCAACTACCGCATCCTCGGCGCGTGCAGCCCGTCGCTCGCCCATGAAGCGCTGCTCATCGAGGACAAGATCGGCACCATGCTGCCGTGCAATGTCGTGGTCCAGGAGCTGGCGGGCGGCACGGTTGAGGTGGCGGCGATCGATCCTGTGGCTTCGATGGCGGCGGTCGACAATCCCCAGCTGAAACAGGCAGCCGAGCACATCCGCGACATGCTGCGCCGCGTCGTCGCGAGCCTGTAGCCCAAGCCAATGACCGGATAGCGACGATCAACGACACGCGCGCTGCCAGGGAGAACAATCCGAACGTCGGCGTAACGTTTCAGGATTTCGTCGCCTGGTTGAAATCGGCGACGCCCGGACGCGCGCCGCTCCGTCGCGGCTGCGCCCGGGCAGCGACCTCCTGCTATTCGAACAGCGAGAGGTCGATTGCGTCGCCCATTTTGTTGTAGCCCTGGTCGCTCGGGTGCAGGCCGTCGCCGCAATCATCGGCCGGCCGCATCTGCGTCGGGTGCTCGGGGTCGCGCAACGCCTGGTCGAAATCGGCGATCGCGTCAAAGGCGCCGCCGTCGCGGATCCAGCGATTGACCGCCACGCGGACCTCCTCGCGCCGCGGATTCCAAGCGTCGGCCATGTAGGTTTCGTTGCCGAACGGCGTCAGGGTGGCGCCGATGATCTTGATGCCGGCGCTGTGGGCGCGCACCGCCATCTGCTGCAGCCCGGCGATCATCTGCGAGGCGGTCGGCTCCTCTTCCGGCTTTTTCCAGCGATTGCGCAGATCGTTGGTGCCGAGCATGACGATGACGTGGCTGACCCCCGGCTGGGCCAGCACATCGCGGTCGAAACGGCGCAATCCGCTGTCGCCGCGCAGGTCGAAGAGGATGCGGTTGCCGCCGAGCCCCTGGTTCATCACCGCCATCGGCCGGCCGCGATGGCGCGCCGCGAGGCGGCGGGCGAGCTGGTCGGGCCAGCGGCAAAAGGCGTCGATCGTCGAAATGTTGCCATCGGTCAACGAGTCGCCGAGGGCGACGATGCCGCCGGAATCGGCGCTCGCCAGCACGTCGACGCCGCAGACGAAAAACCAGTCGCTGGTCAGGCTGCCGATCGGCATCACCTCGGCGGCGGTGAAATCGCCCGGCGGCGAGACGTAGTTGGTCTGCCGCGCATAGCGGCCGGTGATCTGGAAATCGTTCGGGATCTCACCCGGCAGATAGAGGCTGACCGCAAGATCGGCGAGCGGCGCGAGGTCGAGCTCGACCGGGTCGCTGAACAGGACCGCGCCGGCCGCGATCGTCGCCGTCGGCAGCCCGCCAAAGACGAGCTTGCGATCGGAGCCGGCCACGATCGCCGGCCCTGTTTTGCGCCGCGCGATATGGGCGCCGCCGATCTCCAGCGGTCGCCGGCCATAGGCGTTGGAGATCCGCACCCGCACGGTAGTGCCGCCGAGGCTGGCGCGCATGGTCATGCGCAAGGTCTGGTTGTTGAACGCGCCGGTTTCGGCCGGCGCCGGCGCCATCGTCCAGGCGCCGACCCAATGCTGCTTGTCAGCCATCGCCACATCCTCCCGAGCTAAATCCTATCTCCCCGCCCCATAGCATTCGGTTTGCCGCGAGTTTTCACCCCTCGTTCCGTACAGCCGCGAATGTTGTGACTCGCTCTCACCGCAGCGTACCATAAAATTCGCTACCTATTCACGGAGGTTCGCGATGCTTGGGAACGCCGCTGTCGCCCGCGGTCTTGATCAGTTGCAGCAGGTTTTCGTGAAGCAGCAGGAGCAATTCGCATTGGTGCAAACACAGGTCGACCTCCTTAAGCAGATGGTCGAGACCCTCGCCGCGGCTACCGATCGGAAAGCAGCCCAACTCACCCATGAGATTTCGGCATTGACTGGCGCAGTTGGCGGGCTCGGCGTATTTTTGACCTCAATGAAGATTGCACCGCCTGAAATGGCGGCGATGGTCCGCGAATCCGCCGAAGAGGCCCTTGAGGAGAAGGATAGACCTGCTGCGCAGCTGATCTTTGCTGCGCTCGATGCGTGGGCGCAAAGCGCAGCCGCGCCATCGCGTCGCTCACCGCCACGATGGTGAAATACAGGCGTCAAAGCACCTGAAGGAAAACTGCATCGAGTACAGGACAACGCGGTCGCACCCGGCCCTCGATTCCTGACTGTCGGCGCATCTTCGCGAGGTTCGGCATCGGCTTATCGGTCTCCTTGTGGCCCGTGGGGAAACCTTTTTCTTATTGAACTAGCTGTTGTGCAGCAGGAGTGCGACAAGAACTACTGCGGCAATAGCGAGGATGAGCCAGCCTACCCTGCCCGGCCGCGTGGGCGCGGCCGCCGAGGGCGGCTGATGAGGATCATAATTGCCTGGCGCCCCTTTATCGTAAGAGTCGTACCTGCTGTACGAGATCCCGGAGCCAGGAAGTCCCAGCGTGGAACGCCGGCCGCGCCGGCCCCAGCTGATCCGCGCACCCGGAACGTCCGCCGAAATGCTGTTCGGACCATGCTTGCCAATATTAATATAGATGCCTTTGGCTAGCCGGATTCGGCGCCTTACTCGCCATCCCATCAGATCCTCCTTGCAGCCGGATCACCCTGACTTCGGGCTGCGCCGGTTTTGGCGCAAAAGCCGTCTCTTCGCTCCTGCCCCTGCCTCCGCGTCGCGGCATTATACGACAGAGCTTTACAAAAGGTGGCTGGCTGGGGCGGGAGGATTCGAACCTCCGTATGGCGGAATCAAAATCCGCTGCCTTACCACTTGGCTACGCCCCACCGGCCCAGGCGGGGATAGGTTATCGGCTAAGCGGCTACCGGGCAACAAAGCCGCCGGCGGCGCACCACCATTGCGGCTCGGAAGCGGCAAGCCGGGCGCAGGCCGGTTCAGCCGCGGCGCGGTCGGCGAAGAGCGCGAAGCAGGTGGCGCCGCTGCCGCTCATCCGCGCCAACAGCGCGCCGGGCAACCGGGCCAGCGCCGCCAGCACGGCAGCGATTTCGGGCACGCAGCCGACCGCCGCTTCGGTCAGCTCATTGCGGCGCGGGCTCAGCGCCCGGGCGAGCCCGGCGGCGTCGCGCGGCATCGGCGCGAACCGGCCGGCATCGCCGAAGGAGCCGCGCCGGGCGGCGAACACCGCGGCGGTCGGCAGCGCGATGCGCGGGTTGGCGAGCACGATCCCGGCCGAAGGCAGCGGCGACGCCGGCTCGATCTGTTCGCCGACGCCGCTGACCCAGCAAGGCGCGGCGTAGAGGCAGGCCGGGACATCGGCCCCGAGCCGGGCGCCGAGGCGGCGCAGGGCGTCCTCGCCGATCGAGACCCGCCACAGCGCGCACAGCGCGCGCAGCGCCGCCGCCGCGTCGCTCGACCCGCCGCCGATGCCGGAAGCGACCGGCAGGTTCTTGTGCAAGCTGAGCGCGGCGCCGCTGCGGATCCCGGTGTGCTCGGCCAGCAGCCGGGCGGCGCGCAGCACCAGATTGTCCTCGCCGAGGCCGGCGAGGCTCGGCGCCTCCGGGCCGTCGATCGCGAGCGACAGCGAGGCCGCCGCGCCCGCCGCGACATGGTCGCCGATATCGGCGAAAGCCACCAGGCTGTCGATCAGGTGATAGCCGTCGGCCCGCCGCCCGACGAGATGCAGATAAAGATTGAGCTTGGCCGGGGCGAAGGCGGCGGCCGCCGCTCCCTCGGTCACCGCACCCGCGGCCGGTGACGCCTCAGCCGCCGCCGGAGCGGCGTGCGGCAGCGCTCGGCAGCCCGCTTTCGAGCTTGGCCTCGATCGGCTTGACGTCTTCCTTGTCGGGCTTGAACGCCAGCGCCTGGCGCCATTGATAGCGGGCTTCGAGAGTGCGCCCGCTCTTCCAATAGGCGTCGCCCAGATGATCGTTGATCGTCGGATCGTCGGGGACGAGCTCGAGCGCCTTTTCGAGATAGTTGATGGCGCCGGCATAATCGCCGAGCTTGTAGTGCGCCCAGCCGAGGCTGTCGACGATGTAGCCGTCCTCCGGGCGCAGCGCCACCGCCTTCTCGATCATCTTTAAGCCGCGCTTCAGCTTTTCGCCGCGGTCGATCCACGAATAGCCGAGATAGTTCAGCACCAGCGGCTGGTCGGGCTTGAGCTCGAGCGCATGCTCGAGGTCGGCCTCGGCCGGGCGCCACTGGCCGGAACGCTCATAGGCGATGCCGCGGCTGTAGTACAGCGCCCAGTGCGGCGGCGAGCCAGCCGCCTTGAGCCGCCGGATCGCCTCGCTATAGGCGTCGGCCGCCTCGGCAAAGCGCTTCTGGCCGCGCAGCAGATCGCCGAGCTGGATCTCGGCGCTGGCCCGATGCGGGTGCTGCGCCGCCATCGCCTGCAACTGGGCGACCGCCTCGTCGATATGGCCGAGGCTTTCCAGATTTGCCGCCACCCGCAGCTGCGCCGACCAGGCATAGCGCGAATTCGCTGGGATCTGGGTCAGGATGGCGAGGCTCTGCTGCGGTTTATCGTCGGCGCTCAACAGGTCGGCAAGCAGCAGCTGGGCCACCGCCAGGTGCGGTCGCAAGGCGAGCGCGAAACGGTCGTAGAGCAGCGCCAGATCGCTGGTGTCCGGACGGTTGACGATGCTGGCCAGATCGAACAGCGCTTCGGCCAGACCGTCCTTGGCCGAGCCGATCAGCGGCGCCGGCACGCCGACCGGTTTGTACGCCATCACCGATTCGGCGAGCTCGCTGCCCGAATTCTCGGCGACGAAGCGCTTGTAGATCGCCTCGGCCTGTTCGGGACGGCCGCGGCGGAGATAAAAGTTGGCCATTGCGTCGGTCAGCCGCCAATTGAGCTGGCCGGTGGCGTCGAGCGTCTTCTGGTAATACTGCTCGGCCTTGTCCGGCTGACCGGCGAAATCGTAGAGCAGGGCCAGCTGAAAATATTTGAGCGGGGCGAAGCCGTCGAACTTGTCGAGCCCTTGCAGCGCCGCATCGGCGCCGGCGAGATTGCCCGTCGCCATCTCGGTCCAGGCGAGCGCCAATGGGCCGGCGTAGCGATGCAGCCCGTCATCCGGCAGCGCTTCGGCGCGGGCGAGAGCGCCGGCGTTGTCGCCCGCC
The DNA here is from genome assembly GCA_963814805.1 of uncultured Alphaproteobacteria bacterium. Taxonomy (GTDB): domain Bacteria; phylum Pseudomonadota; class Alphaproteobacteria; order ATCC43930; family CGMCC-115725; genus AP-15. The sequence continues at coordinate 183,326 of CAWFER010000008.1, forward strand.
TCGACCCGATTGAGCAGCAGAACCAGATCGGCGACGGCGTCGGAGCCGTCGAGATCAAGCACCTTTTGGGCGAGCGGCAAGGCCTTGTCGAAACGACCGCTCTGCGCCTCCATCGCAAAGGTGCGGCTGATCAGTTCCGGCGAGTGCGGATCGGCCTTGAGCGCCACCTCGTACCACAAGGCGGCGGCGTGATAGTCGCCTTCCTCCTGCGCGTGTCGGCCGGCGAGGTAAGCGCCGAACGGCGTATCCGCCGCAATCGCCGGCGGCATGCCAGGCCCCGCCGGCGCGCCCGGCTCCGGCGCCGCCAGGCACGCGCTCGCCGCCAGGACCACCGTCAGCAGGCCCGCGATACATCCGATCCGCGCCCCGATCCCCGTCATCCGCATCTGTCTCCACCCGTCCGCCTGGATCACATATTCGGGTAATTCGGCCCGCCGCCGCCCTCCGGCACGACCCAATCAATGTTCTGCTCCGGATCCTTGATGTCGCAGGTCTTGCAGTGCACGCAATTCTGCGCGTTGATCTGCAAATAGGGCTCCGCCGTCCCGGAGGGCTGCACGATCTCGTAGACGCCGGCCGGACAATAGCGCTGCTCGGGGGAATCGTAGAGCCGATAGTTGACCGTGATCGCCTTTGCCGGGTCGCGCAGCCGCAGATGCGGCGGCTGGTCCTCCTCGTGGTTGGTGTTCGAGATGAACACCGAAGACAGCCGGTCGAAGCTGACCGCGCCATCGGGCCGCGGATAGTCGATGCGCCGCGCCCGGCTCGCCGGCGCCAGCTGGGTGTGGTCGGCATGGTTGTGAAAGGTCCACGGAGCGGCGCCGCGCATGATATAGGTGTCGAGCGCCGAATAGGCGAGCCCGGCATAGAGCCCGCGGCGAAAGCTCGGCCGGATGTTGCGCACCCGATAGAGCTCGTCCCACACCCAACTGTCCCGGAGCGCCCGGCCGACCTCGGCTTCGGTCTCGCCGGCGAGCCGCCGGAAGATGGTTTCGGCCGCGACCATGCCCGACTTCATCGCGGTGTGGCTCCCTTTGATCTTGGGCACGTTGACAAAGCCGGCGGCGCAGCCGATCAGCGCCCCGCCCGGAAAATCGAGCCGCGGGATCGATTGAAAGCCGCCCTCGTTCAAGGCCCGCGCGCCATAGGCGACGCGACGCCCGCCCTCGAAATAGGGCCGGATCGCGGGATGGGTCTTGAACCGCTGAAATTCCTCGAACGGGTTGAGAAAGGGGTTCTTGTAGTCGAGCCCGGTCACCAGGCCGACCGCCGCCTGACCGCCTTCGAGATGGTAGAGGAACGAGCCGCCATAGGTCGCGGCGTCGAGCGGCCAGCCGATGGTGTGGACGACGAGCCCCGGCTGATGCCGGCTGGGCGCCAGCTCCCATAATTCCTTGATGCCGATCGCATAGGTCTGCGGATCGAGGCCGTCGCGCAGGCCGAACCGTTGGACCAGGGTCTTGGTCAGCGAGCCGCGGCAGCCCTCGGCGATGAGGGTCTCCCTGGCGACGAGATCGACCCCGGGCTGATAGCGCTCGGTCGGTCGGCCATCCCGGCCGATCCCCAGATCGCCGGTCGCCACTCCGCGCACCCTGCCCGCTTCGTCGTAGAGCACTTCGGCGGCGGCGAAGCCGGGATAGATCTCGACCCCCAGCGCCTCGGCCTGGGTCGCCAGCCAGCGGCAGAGATTGCCGAGGCTGATGATGTAATTGCCGCGATTGTGCATCTGCGGCGGGGTCGGCAGCCGCCAGGCGCGGTTGCGGCTGAGCAGCAGAAAGCGGTCCTCGACGGCCGGGGTGACGAGCGGCGCGCCGCGCTCGCGCCAGTCGGGGAGGAGTTCGTCGAGCGCGCGCGGCTCGAAGACCGCGCCCGACAGGATATGGGCGCCGACCTCCGAGCCCTTCTCAACGACGCAGACCGCAACCTCGCGCCCGGCCGCGGCGGCGAGCTGCTTCAGGCGGATCGCGGCGGTGAGGCCGGCCGGCCCGGCGCCGACCACGACCACATCGTATTCCATCCGTTCGCGCGCCGCCCGCTCCTCTTCCATCCCGCCTCCGCCAATCGTTCGCGCAGGAATATAGAGGATTGCGGCGAAAACGGGGGCTGTCGACGAGCGACCCTTGGCTTTTCCGCGGCGCCCTTCGCCCGGCGCCCGCGCGAGCCGCTATCCAGCGGCGGCGGGCCGGGCTATTTTCGCGGCAATCGGCTGTTGATGAAGCTGCGCCATACTCTGCTCCCGTGATCCGCGTCATCCGACATCCCGGCCCCCGATCGCACCACCCGCGCGGCGCGGTTCTGGCCATGGGCAATTTCGACGGCCTGCATCGCGGCCATGCGCTGCTGATCGGCCGGGCGCGCGAGCTGGCGCGCGAGCACGGCCGGCCGACCGCGGTGCTGACCTTCGAGCCGCACCCGCGCAGCGTGTTCGCGCCCAATGCCGAGCCGTTCCGGCTGACCCCGTTCCGGGTCAAGGAGCGCGAATTGGCCCGTCTCGGCGTCGATCTGCTGTTCGTGCGGCATTTCGATCTCGGCTTTGCCGCCAAGAGCGCCGAGGATTTTCTCGGCGAGATCATCGTCGAGGCGATCGGCGCCTCGCACGTCGTCGTCGGCTGGGATTGCACCTTTGGCAAGAGCCGGCGCGGCACCCCCGATTTTCTGCGCGCCGCCGGGCCGCAACGCGGCTTCGGCGTGACCATCGTCGAACCGGTTCGCGGCGCCGACCAGACCGTTTATTCCTCGACCCAGATCCGCGAACTCCTAAAGGCCGGCAGGCCGCCAGCGGCGGCGGCCTTGCTCGGCCGGTTCTGGGAGATCGACGGCCGGGTCGAAATCGGCGACCGGCGCGGGCGGACGATCGGGTTTCCAACCGCCAATCTCAATTTCGACGATTATCTGCGCCCGGCCTTCGGGGTCTATGCGGTGCGGGTCAGCGGCGACGGGCCGGACGACCCGCTCGCCGGCCGCACCGTCGACGGCGTCGCCAATCTCGGCCTGCGCCCGACGATCGGCGGCTCCGAGCCGCGGCTCGAAGCCCATCTGTTCGACACCGCGCTCGATCTTTACGGGCGTCATCTGCGGGTGGCGCTGGTCGAGTTCATCCGCCCCGAGCAGAAATTCGCCGGGCTCGACGCGCTCAAAGCCCAGATCGCCGCCGACGCCGCCCGCGCCCGCGACATCCTCGCCGCCACCCCGCCGCTGGGCTAGGCGGTTTTGGTGGCCGAGATCGACGATCCGCAGGACGGCCCGGTGCGCAAGCTCGCGACGATCCTGTCGGCGGACGTCGCCGCCTACAGCCGGCTGATGGCCGAGGATGAAGAGCACACCCTGCAAAACCTTCCGCGGGCATCGGGAGGTGTTCGAAAAGCTGGTGGGGCTGCACCGCGGCCGCGTTTTCAACACCGCCGGCGACGCGATCCTGGCGGAGTTCGGCAGCGCCGTCGAAGCGGTGCGTTGCGCCACCGAGATCCAGGCGGCGTTGCGCACCCGCAACGATCAATTGCCCGAAGACCGGCGGGTCGAGTTTCGCATCGGGGTCAATCTCGGCGACGTCATGGTGCAGGGCGGCGATCTGCTCGGCGACGGGGTCAACGTCGCGGCCCGGCTGCAAGGGGCGGCGCAGCCCGGCGGCGTCTGCATCGCCGGCAGCGTCTACGACCAGATCCGCAACAAGCTGTCCTTGGCGTTCACTCCGCTTGGCGAGGTCAATTACAAGAACATTCCACAGGCGGTTCGTACTTTTGCGATTAGCGAGGCCGAGGGGCTGGGCGCGCTGCCGGCCCCGGCCCCGGCCCCGGCCCCGCCGCGGCGCCGAACCGGCGGCGGCTCGGTGCGATGGCCGGCCATCGCCGCCGCTCTGCTGCTGATCGCCGCCGGCGCTGCCGCGCTCTGGGCCTATGCCGAGCACCGGCGCGACCAGGTCGAATTCGCGCGCGAGGCGGCGCTGGCCGCGCGCAAAACCGCGGCGGAGCAAGCGCGTCCGCGCCCCGACGCTCGGCACCAGGTTGCGGCCCAGCCGCAACCGTCCGCAGCCGCCCCGAGCGCGCCGCCGCCAACGCCGTTGCCAGCGGCAATCCCGGCCACGACCGGGTCCGCGCCCGCGCTGCCCGACCGCACGCCGGGCGCCGTGGGCAATGCAGACCAGCGCGCTGCCGGCGCCGACGACGGGCTTTATCGCGGGCTGATCTGCTACGGCCCGGGCGCAGCCGATGCGGCGCATTGCTATAAAGCGCAGGGCGTGGTGCTGCGCCATCGCATCTCGGGCGAATGGCCCGGCCGGGTGCGGGGGGCGACGATCTATCTGGCGGGCCGGATTTCGCGAGCCGGCGGCGTCGAAATCCATATGCACAGCAAACGCATCGATGGCCGGGTTTTTGCGGTGATCGACATGATCGGCGCCTTGCGCAATGGCCGGATCAACGCCGCCGGCGCCTTTCGCAACGGCCGCCGCGTCACCTTGGATTGGCGCAAGGATTAGGGTTGCCTAAAATTGCTGGTGTCGTGAGCGAGGAGCCGAGATGAGCCGGATCGCATCCATCAAGACGACCATGATCTCGGTCCCGCGGGGCGAGCCGGTATGGACCGCGCACGAGCGCAGCAAGGCCTGGAACGTCATCCTGACCGAATTGCGCACCGATGACGGGCTCACCGGCTATGGCCTGATCCACGGCGCGTCGATGCCAAAGATCTGCGAATGGGTGGCCCGCTTTGGCGAGATCATCCAAGGCATGGATGCGCTGGGTCATGTGGCGGTGTGGGAGAAGCTGTTCGCCCTGACCTCGCCGGGACCGGGCCGGATCGAGGGTCGGGATGGCCTGCCGCCGCCGGCGCCGCGCGGCGAGCGCGCCCAGTTCATGGCGGCGCTGGGCGGCATCGACATCGCGTTGTGGGACATCAAGGGCAAGGCCGCCGGCCTGCCGGTCTACCGCCTCCTTGGCGGCGAGAACCGGCCGATCTTCACCTATGCGACCGGCGGCTATTACCGACCAGGCGCCACCGACCGCGACTATGCCGCCGAGATGGCCGAGTTCCTGAAGCTCGGCTACCGCGCGGTCAAGCTGAAGACCGGGGCCGGCACAGTCGCCGAGGAGGCCGCGCGGATCGGCGCGGTGCGGCGGATGATCGGCGACGAGCCGCTGTTAATGCTCGATATGAACGCGGCCTACGATCTGCCGGCCTGCATCGAATTTGCCCATCGGGTCGAGCCATATCGGATCTTCTGGCTCGAGGAGCCGCTGCACTGGTATCTGCAGCCCGCCGATTTCGCGCGTTTGGCGGCGGCGACCTCGATCCCGCTGGCCCATGGCGAGCGCGAGCTGACCCGGTTCACCGTCCGCGACTTCGTCGTCGATGGCGGCATCCGCTATGTCCAGTTCGATGCGACGCGCTCGGGCGGCTTCACCGAGGCGCTGCGGGTGGCGCAGCTGGCCGAGCAGCACGGGGGCATGGTGGCGCCGCACACCGCGCCCGAGATCCATGCCCATATCGTGCTGGGCCAGCCGCGCTGCGCGTTTGGCGTCGAATTGCATGGCGGCGCTGAGCACGACCCGCTGGCTTACGGGCTGTTCCATCGGCGCCCGGAATTGCACGACGGCTATTTGCACATCGGCGACGAGCCGGGGTTCGGGCTCGAGGTCGATTGGGCGTTCGTCGACAAATATCGTGTCGCCGGGTGACCAGGCCGCGCGGGTCGGGGCGGTGCGGTTGGAGATAGCGCGGACAATTGCCGATCTGCGGCGCGAGCTTGCCCCGTGGCGCAGGGCCGGCGAGCGCATCGGGCTGGCGCCGACGATGGGCGCCTTGCATGCCGGGCATATGGCGCTGGTCGGCGCGGCGCGCGAAGAATGCGACCGGGTGGTCGCGACGATCTTCGTCAACCCCAAGCAGTTCGCCGCCAACGAGGACCTCGGCTCCTATCCGCGCCGCGAGGCGGCCGATTTCGATCTCTTGCGCCAAGCGCAGGTCGATCTGGCGTTTGCGCCGGCCGCCGCGGAGATCTATCCGCCGCAATTCTCGACCCTGGTGCGGGTCGGGGGCTTGAGCGAGGGGCTGTGCGGGGCGCGCCGCGCCGGCCATTTCGACGGGGTGGCGACCGTGGTGGCCAAGCTGTTGATCCAGTCCCTGCCCGACATCGCCTATTTCGGCGAAAAGGATTACCAGCAGCTGATGGTGGTGCGCCGCCTCACGCGCGACCTCGATCTACCGGTGCGGATCGAAGGGGTGGCGACGGTGCGCGAGCCGGACGGGCTGGCCCTGTCGTCGCGCAATGTCTATCTCTCGGCCGAGGAGCGCCAGCGCGCGCCGGCGCTCGCCCGCGTGCTGCGCGCCATCGCCGCTCGGCTGGCGCGCGCGCCGGGGGCGGTCGCGGCGGCGCTCGGCCAGGGCCGGGCGGAGCTCGAAAACGCCGGGCTGGCGGTCGAATACCTCGAAATCCGCGACGCCGAAACCTTGGCGCCGATCGATCGCGAAATCAGCGCGCCGGCGCGCGTGCTGGCCGCCATCCATCTCGGCCGGACCCGGCTGATCGACAATCTCGCGATAAATCCGGAGCGCTGATCCGGTCGGTGCTTGGACGCACACGCAAGATTCACGCTAGGCAGTCAGGGCCGGGCTGTCCAGCACAGAGCCGGGCATGACGAACCGGGCCGGACTGCGCCATCTGAATGGGTTTGAGCGCTAGCGCCACAGAAGCTGGCTGGCGAGGCGGGCGCCGTCGGCGAGGGCGGCGAGCTTGGCCCACACCACCGAGGGGGCGACCGCGTTGTCGACAAAGGCGAAGGTGGCAAAGCCGCAATCGGTCCCGGCGATGACCCGCTCGCGGCCGACGACATTGGCGTAGTTGGCGATGCGCTGGGCGACGAGCCGGGGATGCTCGACAAAATTGGTCGTCGAGTCGATGACGCCCGGGATCAGCACCTTGTCGTCGGGGATCCTGGCGTCGCGCAGATCCTCCCATTCATGGGCATGGCGCGGGTTGGCCGCCTCGAACGACAGACCCGAGGGGCGCGCCCGCATCGCCACCTCAATGATCTTGGCGAGCGGAATGTCGTGGGTGTGCGGCCCCTCGTAATTGCCCCAGCACAGATGCATGCGCATCGCGTCGGGCGGGATATTGGCGGTCGCGTGATTGAGGGCGGCGATGTTGCGCTCGGCGATGCGCAGGAACTCGTCGTCGGAGAGGTGCTGATACTGGTTGTGCCGGGCTGAGCCGAGGTCGGGCGCGTCGATCTGCAGGATGAAGCCCGCGTGGTGAATCGCCTCGTACTCCGCCTTCAGCGCATTGGCGAGCGCTTCGACATAGGCATCCTCGTCGCGGTAGTAGCGGTCGGGCACGAATTTGGTCAGCACCCCCGGCGAGGCGGCGTTCATGAACGCTTCGTTGGGTTTGGCCGCGGCGCAGGCTTCGGCGAGGTTGGCGAGATCGACCGCGAGCGGGCGGCGGTCCTGGTAGGCCACCGGGCCCACGCAGCACGGCACCGCTTCGCGGCTGAACCACGAGGTTCCCCCTCGCTTCTCGTTGAGCCGCCGCTGAAAATCGGGGTGATCGGCGAGATCGTGATGCGCCGCGGTTTGCGGCGGCTGGTCGTTGTCGCCGCCGCGGAACGCGCCGATGCCGGAAAGGCGATGGCGCACGTAGAAGGTATAGGAGATCTTGCCGAGCTCGCCGTCGCACACGCTATCGATGCCGGCCGCCACCTGCTTCTTGACGATCTCGTGCACCGATGCGGCGAGACAGGCGTCAAACGCCGACTGCTCAACCGCCCGGCCGGTCTCGCGCGCTTCGAGGAATTCGAGCAGGTCGGGCGGGCGCGGCAGGCTGCCGACATGGGTGGTCAGGATGCGCTCGACGCTGTGTTTCATCGGCTCTAGCCTCGCTGGTCGCTGGTTTGCGCGCTCATTGGGCGGGATGGTACGCGTGTAGCGCCATCGAGTGCCGGCGCAACGGGCGCAGCACAAAGAGCGCGAGGCCAACCACCACGAAATTCATGATCGCCGTGACCACGAACACCATATGCCAGTTTCCGGTCGCGGTCTTGATCACATTGGCCAATGGCACCAGGAACGCCGACATCCCTTTGGCGGTATAGAGAAGGCTGAGGTTGGTCGTCGCGTATTTCGGGCCGAAGCTGTCGGTGCAGGTCGACGGGAACAGGCTGAAGATCTCGCCCCAGGTCAGAAAGATCAGCCCGGCGAAGATGACAAAGGCCCAGGGTGCGGCGCCGAGCGCGCCTAAGAGCCAATAGCTGATGCCGCCGAGCCCGAAGGCGATCGCCATCGTGTATTCGCGGCCGATATGATCCGAGATCCAGCCGAACAGCGGCCGCGCCGCGCCATTGGCGACATTGTCGACCAGCAAGGCCACGGTCAAGCTGGTGCCGCCGAGCAGCAGCACGGTATTGGCCACGTGATAGTCGCGGGCGATCAACGCGATCTGCGCCGCCGCCATCAGCCCGCTCGCCGCGACCAGGATGAACATCACGTAAAGCACCCAGAACACTGGCGTCGCCAGCATCGCCCCCGGCGAATAGCTCTCGGCGGTCTGCATCACCTTGGGGGCGGCGGTGGCCGGGGTTTCGCCCGGATAGGGCGCGCGCATCGCCCAGGCGATGACAAAGACGATCGCGCCCTGGACCAGCCCGAACCAGAAAAACGCCGCGGCATAGCCATGCGTGGCGATGACCGCGCGAATCGGGATCACGGTCAGGGCCGCGCCGGCGCCGAACCCGGCGGCGGTCAGGCCGACGGCGAGCCCGCGGCGATCGGCGAACCATTTGACCGCGTTGCCGACGCAGGTCGCGTAGACCGCGCCGGCGCCGACGCCCGACAGCACCGCGCCGAGGTAAAGCATCGACAGGCTGTCGGCGCGCGAATTGATGATCCAGGCGATCGCGATCATGATCCCACCAAAGGCCACCATCAGCCGCGGCCCGTTTCTTGGCCCGATCCGGTCGACGATCCAGCCCTCGATCGGGGTCAGCCAGGTTTCGAGCGCGACAAACAGGCTGAAGGCGATCTGGATGTCGGCAATCGACCAGCCATGCGCCTTGCTCATCGGATGCACGAACAAGGTCCAGCCATATTGCAGGTTGGCGATCATCACCATGCAGACGATGCCGATGATCAGCTGGAGCCAGCGGTTGGCGGCCGGGGCGCTGGCCGGCGCGCGCGACAATGATGCGCTTGTCATGTTCGTTCCTCCCTCGGATGCTCGGGCTCGCTGCGGTTCCGCGACCGCACACGTCCACGGTTAATCTTGCTTAACTCACGTTGAATTAAGGATTTCGGCGGGCGGCGGTCAACCGCAGCTTGCGACCCGGCGGCAGCGGGTCTCTTGTCGGCCGGCTCGTGGCGGGGCATGCTGCGAGGCAGAAAATTCGACGGGGGGATTTTAAATGAAGACGAGCCAAGATCGCATTCTGACGACCCATGTCGGCAGCCTGCCGCGCCCGCCCGAATTGCGGCAGATCCTGGTCAAGAAGGATCAGGGCGAAGCCTACGACCGCGCCGATCTCGACCGGCTGGTGCGCCAGGCGGTGATTGACATCGTCCGCCGCCAGAACGCGGTCGGGGTCGACACCGTCAATGACGGCGAAATGTCCAAACCCGGCTATTCGACCTACATCGCCGACCGGCTCACCGGATTTGGCGGGCACCAGCCGGCCAAGCCCCGGCTCGACACCAAGGACCACCCGAACTTCACTGCCGCCTACGAGCGGATGACCGGCGCCAACACCGCGCGCCGCGCCCAATGCACCGGCCCGATCGCCTGGCGCGACCGCGAGCCGCTGCGCCAGGATCTCGCCAATCTTGGCGCGGCTTTGCAACAGGTCGCGGTGGTCGAAGGATTTATGACCGCCGCCTCGCCCGGATTGGTGCCGGTGTTCCAGAACAACGCCTATTACCCGAGCCACGAAGCCTATGTCGAAGCCGTCGCCGCGGCGATGCAGGAGGAATACGAGGCGATCGCCGAGGCCGGGTTTGTCGTGCAGCTCGATTGCCCCGATCTGGCGATGGCGCGTCACACCAGCTTTCAGGATCTCGACGAAGCCGATTTTCTGAAGCGCGCGCAATTTCATGTCGAGGTGCTGAACCACGCGCTGCGCAACGTGCCGGCCGACCGGGCGCGCATCCACATTTGCTGGGGCAATTACGAGGGGCCGCACGACCACGACATCGCCTTTGCCAAGGTCGCCCCGATCCTGGTCAAGGCGAAGCCCCAGGCATTGGTCGTCGAGGCCGCCAACCCGCGCCACGCGCATGAATGGAAGGTGTGGCAGGAGACGAAGCTGCCCGACGACAAGATCCTGATCCCCGGCGTCATCGACACCTCGACCAACTATGTCGAGCATCCCGAGCTGGTCGCCGAGCGGCTGTGCCGCTTTGCCGACATCGTCGGCCGCGAGCGGGTCATCGCCGGCAGCGATTGCGGCTTTGGCACCTTCGCCGGCTATGGCAAGCTCGACCCCGACATCTCGTTCAAAAAGCTCGGCGCCATGGCCCAAGGCGCCGAGATCGCCTCGAAACGGCTGTGGGGCCGGTGAGCGGATGAGCAAAGCCTTCGTCAAAGAGACCGAGGACGCGGACGATCAGGCCGACGTCGATCCGCCGGACGAGGCGCCGGCGATCCCACGGGGGATCAAAAACTACATGACCCCGCGGGGCCGGCAGCAGCTGGAGGACGAGTTGCGAGGCTTGCTGCGGGTCGAGCGCCCGAAAGTGGTCGAGACCGTCGCCTGGGCGGCCGGCAACGGCGACCGCTCGGAAAATGGCGACTACATCTATGGCAAGCGCCGGCTGCGCGAGATCGACCGCCGCATCCGCTTTTTGACGAAACGGCTGGAGGCCGCCGAGGTGGTCGACCCGGCGCAGCAGAAGCGGCGCGACCAGGTGTTCTTTGGCGCGACCGTCACCTATTTGGGCGCGCGCGGCGGCGAAACCACGATCACGATCGTCGGCATCGACGAGGCCGACCTCGCGCGCGGCCAGGTCAGCTGGATCTCGCCGATCGCCCGCGCCCTGCTGAAGGCGCGCGAAGGCGACGTCGTCGAATTGCGCGCGCCCTCGGGCCGCGAGGAAATCGAGGTGCTGGCGATCCGCTATGGTGACGGCGCGTGAGCTTGGCCGCGCCTGGGTTCAGCCGGATCGCGGCAATCGCGCGACCGTCGCTTGATCGTATTCGCCGGCGAAATACTTGGTCAGCGCTGCTTTGAACTCCTGATTGTCCGGGCTCGCATGGGCGAACAGGGTCATGCACGAGCGGAACTTGAGATCGTCGGGATAGCCCAGGATCTCTCCGATGCCGCGACCGTCGATGGCGTTGACCAGCCGGGTGCATTCCCGGAGCCTCGGCCCGAGAATCGGATGGTTCAGATAGGCCGCAGCTTCCTGCAGCGACGAAATCGCGAATTCCCTCGCCAGGCTGCTATGGCCGAGCCCGGCGAGCTGCGGAAAGACGAACCACATCCAATGGGTGGCTTTGCGGCCACGGTGCAGCTCCGCGCGGACCTGTGCGAAGACCGCGTCCTGGGCGTCGACAAAACGTTGCAGCCGAAACGGATCGTCCATGCCGGTATGCTACATCAGTGCAGACATGCGGCGAGAGGGACGATGCGCAACCTTCAGGTCAATGGCGAACGGCTTTGGGCGAGCCTGATGGAGCTGGCGCGGATCGGCGCCACGCCCAGGGGCGGGGTGTGCCGGCTCGCCGCGAGCGACCTCGACGGCGAGGCCAGGCGGCTCTTCATCCGCTGGTGCGAGGTGGCCGGCTGCCGGGTCACAATCGACCGGATCGGCAACATTTTTGCCCGCCGGCCGGGTCGCAACCCGAAGCTGGCGCCGGTCATGACCGGCAGCCATCTCGACACCCAGCCGACCGGCGGCAAGTTCGACGGCGCCTATGGGGTGATGGCCGGGCTTGAAATCGTGCGCACCCTTAATGATCTCGGCTACCAGACCGAAGCGCCGATCGAGATCGTCGCCTGGACCAACGAGGAGGGCTCGCGGTTTTCGCCGGCGATGGTCGGCTCGGGGGTGTTCGCCGGCGTGTTCGCGCTGGAAACGGCGCTGGCGACGCCGGATAACAACAACCCCGAGCTGTCGCTCGGCGCCGAACTCGAACGGATCGGCTTTGCCGGGCCCGAGCCGGCCGGTGGACGCGAGGTCGCGGCCTATTTCGAGGCGCATATCGAGCAGGGGCCGATCCTCGAAGCCGCCGGCGACACGATCGGCGTCGTCACCGGCGCGCAGGGCCAGCGCTGGTACGAGGCCACCGTCACCGGCCAGGAGGCGCACGCCGGGCCGACGCCGATGCCGCGCCGCAAGGACGCGCTGGTCGGCGCCGCGCGGATGATCGACGCGGTCAACCGCATCGGCCATGCCCACGCGCCCCACGCCTGCGCCACCGTCGGCTTTGTCCAGGTCAGCCCCAACTCGCGCAACACGATCCCCGGCCATGTGTTTTTCACCGTCGATTTCCGCCATCCCGAGGATGCAGTTCTGACCGCGATGGACCGCGAATTGCGCCAGGCCTGCGCCGCTGCCGCGGCGGCGAGCGGCGGGCTAGAAGTCGAAGTCAAGGAGTTCTGGTATTTTCCGCCGACCCCGTTCGATCCGGCTCTGGTCGCCGCGGCGCGCGACGCCGCAGCGGCGCTGGGCCAGCCGCACCAGGACATCGTCAGCGGCGCCGGCCACGACGCGGTCTACCTGGCGCGGGTGGCGCCGAGCGCCATGGTCTTCGTTCCGTGCAAGGACGGCATCAGCCACAACGAAGTCGAAGACGCCCTGCCCGACGACCTGACCGCCGGCTGCAACGTGCTGCTGAACGCGCTCCTCGAAAGCGCCGATGCCGCGGCACGTCACCCGCCCTCAAATTACCAGGACCGGACAGCTACTGACCACCACCCCGGCTCCCACAGGCGAATTACGAGATAAAATGTCCCGCCAAGGGAAAGAAAGCCGACCCACTGTTTCCGGTCGCGTGGTCGTAAGCGGCAGGGGTGCTATCCGGTTCCTGCAGCCATACCTCAATGTCGATATTTCCCTCCCAAGAAATTTGCCAGGGGCCATGAGTGATAAACGGCGCCGTGTAGGTGCCCTCGTGCCCGTCAAACTTGGTGAGAACGGGGGGTTTTCGTGCCTCCTCCTCTGCTTCCATCTCACCAGCCTTCCCCAAGACCCAGAGACCGGCGAGTGCTGCGCCAGACCAAAGCGCAACTTTGCCTGTGACGCGGGCAACCTTGCCGGAAGTCTGCGTTGTCCGTTGAAGGATGTTGCGAAGCGACTTGTTCATTGAAGATATGGTAAAACGCGAACGTCAAAATATCATCAAGACGTAGAAGGGGCCGAGCGTAGCGAATCCCGTTACCGCTCCTCGTTGTGCTTACCTGCACAGTCGGCAGGGCAAAGCTTAATCGGACCATCCGGCGAAACGAAGAATATGGCCTACCACGGCATCTGAGCATGGGCGCGGAGGATGGCCCGAAGGAAGCGCAACCCTGTCGCGGCGAATTGCCGGCTGGTTTCCCGGCGTCGGTTCCCCTAACTAACCGGTATGACGGATCTCGTTCTCGAACACGGGCTTGCGTGCGCCGATCTCTACGACCGCGATGGGCTCGCGCGGCTCGATCGGGCGTTCGTCGCGCATCTGGCCGAAGGCGATGCTGGGCTCCATGGCCGGCTGATGGCGGCGCGGCGCGATCCGGACGGGCTCGGGCGTGCGGGCGAATCCGACCTGCTGGTCGATCTGGCGCCGCAGGTCGAGGACTTCCTTGGGCATCTGTTCGGCATTGCCGCCGAGGTGCGGGCGTTGCAGGCGCGACATCACGAATTGGCGCCCGTTTATTCGGTCAAGCGGCTCTTCGTGCAGCGCCGCGCGGTCAAGGGGGTCAAGGAAGCCGACGCCGCCGCCCTCGACGGGCCGGGCCTCGCCCGCGAGCTCGACCGGCTGATCGGCGCTCCACCGGGCGAGGAGATTCCCGAATGGGAGCGGCGCTACGCCGAGCATGTCGCGCGGTGGCTCGACGACGAGACGGCCAATGCCGCGGCGCTCGATCTGGCGCAGCGCTACGCCGCCTGGGCCACGCTTTCGCCGGAGGGCCGCCAAAAACATCGGCGCGGCGTGTTGTTCAAGGCGCCGCAGCGGCTCGACCCGCACCATCTGGTCCCGGTCGAGACCATCGAGCGCCACGGCGTGACGATGCTGCGGCTGCCCGAGGATGAATGGCGGCAGCGCGAAGGCTTTGCGCTGACCGACCACGGCACTGATCTCGTCGGCGCGCTCGACCAGGCGAATTACTGCATCTGGTGCCACAACCAGGGCAAGGACAGCTGCTCGAAGGGCCTCAAGGAGAAGGACGGCGCGTTCAAGCGCAGCGTCTTCGGGGTCACTCTCGCCGGCTGCCCGCTCGAAGAAAAGATCTCCGAGATGAACCTGGTCAAGGCCCGCGGCTACAGCCTCGGCGCGCTCGCCATCGTCGCCGTCGACAACCCGATCTGTGCGGCGACCGGGCACCGCATCTGCAACGATTGCATGAAGGCCTGCATCTATCAGCGCCAGGAGCCGGTCGACATCCCGCAGATCGAGACCCGCACCCTGAAGGACGTGCTGGGCCTGCCGTGGGGCTTCGAGATCTATTCGCTGCTGACCCGGTGGAACCCGCTCGATCTGCGCCGGCCGTTGCCGCGGCCGCAGACCGGGAAGAAGGTGCTGGTGGTCGGGCTCGGGCCGGCCGGCTTCACCCTCGCTCATCATCTGATCAATGACGGTCATTTCGTCGCCGCGATCGACGGGCTCAAACTCGAGCCGTTGCCGGCCGAAATCTCCGGAGTCGCGCTCGACGGCAGCCGCCGGCCGTTTCAGCCGATCCGCGATGTGGCGAGCCTCGTCGACGGGCTCGACGACCGGGTCATGGCCGGGTTTGGCGGCGTCGCCGAATACGGCATCACGGTGCGCTGGGACAAGAATTTCCTGAAGATCGTGCGCCTGCTGCTCGAGCGCCGCAGCCAGTTCGCGATGTATGGGGGCGTGCGCTTTGGCGGCACGATCACGATCGAGAGCGCCTTTGCGCTGGGCTTCGATCACGTGGCCTTATGCGCCGGGGCCGGGCGGCCGACGGTGATCCCGATCGCCAACAATCTCGCCCCCGGAGTGCGCCAGGCCTCGGATTTTCTGATGGCCTTGCAACTGACCGGGGCGGCCAAAGCAGACAGCATCGCCAATCTCTCGGTGCGGCTCCCGGTGGTGGTGATCGGCGGCGGGCTGACCGCGATCGACACCGCGACCGAATTGCTCGCCTATTACCCGGTGCAGGTCGAAAAGTTTCTGGCGCGCTACGAAACCCTGATTGCCGAGCGCGGCGAGGCGGCGCTGAACGGCCAGTGGAACCCGGCCGAACGCGAGGCCGCCAACGAATTCATCGCCCATGGCCGCGCGATCCGCGCCGAGCGCGAGGCGGCCCGCCGCGACGGCCGGGCGCCACGTCTGGCAAAGCTGCTCGACGGCTGGGGCGGGGTGACGATCGCCTATCGCCGCCGCCTGATCGATGCGCCGAGCTACACCCTCAACCACGAGGAGGTGGCCAAGGCGATGGAGGAAGGCATCCGCTTTGCCGAATTGCTGACCCCGGCCGCGGTCGAGGTCGATCGCTTCGGTCAGGCGGCGGCGCTGCGGCTGACCCGGCACCGCCCGCCAATGGCCCCTGGGGAGGTCGGCGGCCATCGGCCCGAGCCCGATCAGGGGCCGGGCGACGAACTCGTCTTGCCGGCGCGCACCATCCTGGTCGCCGCCGGGACCCAGCCCAACACCGTGCTCGGCCGCGAGGATCCGGACCACATCACACTCGACGGCCGCTATTTCCAGGCGCTCGACGAGGCCGGCGACCCGGTCACCCCCGAACGGGTGGCCAAGCCCGCTTCGGTGCGGGTCTTGACATATCTGCGCGCGGACGGGCGCGCCGTCAGCTTTTTCGGCGACCTGCATCCGAGCTTTTCGGGAAACGTCGTCAAGGCGATGGGCGGGGCCACGCTCGGCTATCCGGTGGTCAGCCGGATGCTGGCGCGGCTCGAGGCTTGCTCGCCTTCGCCCGAAGAATTGCGGGCGCGGCTCGACGACGAATTGCGCGCGCGGGTGCACGCGGTCGTCCGCCTGACCCCGAACATCGTCGAAATCGTGGTCAAGGCGCCGATGGCGGCGCGCGCCTTCCGGCCCGGCCAGTTCTATCGGCTGCAGAACTACGAGAGCCTGGCGGCGCGGGTCGACGGCACCACCTTGGCGATGGAGGGTCTCGCCCTGACCGGCGCCGGCGTCGACCGCGAGAAGGGCCTGCTGTCGACGATCGTGCTCGAAATGGGCGGCTCGTCCGATTTGTGCGCGCTCCTAAAGCCCGGCGAGCCGGTCATCCTGATGGGGCCGACCGGCACGCCGACCGAGACCCCGGCGGGCGAGAGCGTGCTGCTGGTCGGCGGCGGGCTCGGCAACGCGGTCTTGTTTTCGATCGCCGCGGCATTGCGGGCGCAGGGCTCGCGCGTGCTCTACTTCGCCGGCTACAAGACCATCGCCGACCGCTACAAGGTCGAGGATATCGAGCGGTCGGCCAACAGCGTCGTGTGGTGTTGCGACGAGGCGCCGGGCTTCGCCCCCGGCCGGGAACAGGACCGGGCGTTTGTCGGCAACATCGTCGAGGCGATCGCGGCCTACGGCTCGGGCGCGCTGGGGCCGGTGGCGATCCCGCTCGCCGAAATCGACCGCATCGTCGCGATCGGCTCCGACGGCATGATGAACGCCGTCGCCGAGGCGCGCCGGGCGCGGCTCAAGGAGCTATTTCCGCCCCGGCCATCGGGCGATCGCCTCGATCAACTCGCCGATGCAGTGCATGATGAAGGAGATCTGCGCGCAATGTTTGCAGCGTCACCGCGACCCGGTGACCGGGGCCGAGACCGTGGTGTTCTCGTGCTTCAACCAGGACCAGGAGATGGATGAGGTCGATTTCCCGGCATTGCGCCGCCGCCTAGCGCAGAACGGCGTCCAGGAGAAACTGACCAAGGCGTGGGTCGACCGCTGTCTGCGTCATCTCGGCGAGCGCCCGGCGATGGCGGCGGAGTAGGACCGAACCCGGACCGTCGAACAGAGGAGCAAACGATCATGGCAAGGCTTGCGCTGATTACCGCAAGGAGCAGGTGGCCGAAAAGGACCGGGCGATCGTCGAGCGCGATCGTCGCCAGCCGCGGCGCGTTGCAGGGTCCGTTCACGATGTTCCTGCACTGCCCCGAGCTTGCTGGCCGGCTGGCGCATCTGGGGGCCTTCGTGCGTTTCGAGGGCTCGCTCGACATGCGCGTGCGGGTGCTGGCGGCGATGACCGTCGCGCGCGAATTCGAAGCGGTCTATGTCTGGGGCGCGCAGGCCGGCAGCGCCCGCCGCCAGGGCGTGCCCGAGGCGACGATCGCCGCGATCCGCGACAACCATTCGCGCGGCATCCCGGCGAACGACGCGCAGATCGTCGACGCGACCCGGCAGCTGCTGCGCCGGCACCGCATCGACGGCGCCACCGCGGACGCGCTGCGGGCGCGCTTTGGCGACGACGGGTTTATCCAGCTGACCGGCGCGATCGGCTATTACAGCATGCTGGCGATGACCGTGAACGCCTGCGAACTGGAGGCCGCACCCGGCGCCGAAGTGCTGAAGGTTTGACCGTCCGCCGGAAGCCTAACCGGCGGCTCTGAACAGCGGGGCGCGGGTTTGGGCGAAGTCCTCGACGGCGTCCGCGAGCTGGTCGGCGTCGCGGTCGTCGAGGGCGATCGAGAGCGCGAACATGCCGCGCTTGGCGAACCATAGGCCGCGGGCGACGAGGTCGAACCAGAACAGATCGGCCAATTGGCGATTACCGAGCGCGGCGTCCTCCTCGGAGCGGATCGGCCGGTCGGTCATGTGCGCCGACATCATCGAGCCCAAGCCGGTAAACTGCATGCCGAGTCCGTGTCGACGCACCAGCGCGTTCAACCGCTGGCGCAACCGGTCGCCCCAGTCGTTCAAGGCGCGGGCACGCTCGGGCGTGTAGATCCGGGTCAGCCCGACCAGACCGGCGCTCATCGTCAGCACATTGTTGTTGAAGGTGCCGGCGTGCTGGAAGGCGTCGGGCCGGCGCGGGTCGAAGCGCTCCATGATGTCGCGGCGGCCGCCAAAGGCGCCAAAGCTCATGCCGCCGCCGAGATATTTGCCGAGCGTGGTCAGGTCGGGAAGGATGCCGTGGACCTCCTGCAAGCCGCCCGGCGCGAGCCGCGAGGTCATCACCTCGTCGAAGATCAGCAAGGCGCCGGTCTCGCGTCCGCCAGCGCGCGCAGGCCGGCGAGAAACCCGCGCTCGGCCGGGATGCAGCCGGTGGTTCCCTGCATCGGCTCGACCAGGATCGCGGCGAGTTCGGCCCGGTGCGGGCGGACCAGGTCTTCGACCGCGGCGAGATCGTTGTAAGGCCCGACCAGGAACTCGAACGGCGCGTTGAGCGCGCTGCCGTGGCCGCGGAAATAGAAGACGCCGCCGTGATAGCCGCCGGCGAACACCAGGATCTTGGGCCGGCCGGTGATCGCCCGCGCGGCGCCGACCGCCATCAGATTGGCTTCGGTGCCGGAATTGGTGAAACGCACCAGCTCGATCGACGGAAAGCGGGCGCACACCGCCGCGGCAAACCGCGCCTCGGCCTCGCCGTGCGCGCCGAAATTCAGCCCGCCGTCGAGCGCCTCGTCGATCGCGCGCCGAATCGCCGGGTGCGAGTGGCCGTAGATCCCGGCGGTGAACTCGCTGAGGAAATCGGCGTATTCGTGGCCGTCGAGGTCCCACAGCCGCGCCCCCTCCCCGCGCGTCATGGTCAGCGGGAACGGGTCGACATGGATCGAGGCGCGGGTGTTGCCGCCCGGCATCGCCGCGCAGGCGAGGCGGTGCTGGGCGAGGCTTTTCGGGATTGTCCGCGCGGTAGCGCTCCTCGGCCTCGGCGAGCGCCGCGGCGAGGTCGATATTGGCGGCATGGATCTGGGTCATCGGCGCTCCGACAAGCACGATCGCGTTTCGTGGCGACGAGCGTACCACCGCGGCGAGGTTTGGCGCATATCTGCATTTTCGGCGCCTCGGGATGGCGATCCGCCGGCCGCTGCGCTGCTGAACCAGATCGGCAATGTCACCAGTTCTTGATCGCGGTGGTACGCGTTTCGATAATACTATATTTTATCTAGGATACGCTGCTTATCTTCAGGTATAGGTAACAACGCTAAAACGATTTGTTAAGAAGCGAGCCGGCATCCTCGGAACGTGACGCAACCCTTCCGAGGAGCAAATCCGATGGCCAACCCGACCTCGACCGATCTCTACCTGCAATTCCTGTCGGCGTTGCAAGGCGCGATCCAATTACCCGGCGACCCGCAGGTCATCAGCCCGTTCCAGATCTGGGATTGGGGCGGGACCCAAGGCGGGCTCGCCGGCATGACCTATCCGCAGTATATGGCGCTGAACCAGGTGCCGCGCAGCCCGACCGCGAGCGCCAATTCCTGGGGCTCCTCGCCCGGCTTCGACAGCATCTACAACCTGTTTCTGACCGCGGCGCTGAACCCGTTCCCGTCGGTGAACGATCCGCAATATGTCAGCCTGCAGAATACGGTCAACCGCGCCAATGGCATGGTCGGCGACGCCACCGCGACAGCGGTGACCAATTTCCGCAACTTCGTGCAGTCGACCCGCTCCACCGAAACCTTTACCCTATGGCTTTCCAATGAGGGCGCGGCATACCAGACCAGCATCGCCACCGCGCAATCGGCGCTGACCAACGCCCAGAACGGGCTCAACAGCTATCTCGCCAGCAAGAGCACGGCGGTGACCAACGCGATCAACGCCTATACCAACAACCTGACCTTCGTCACCAATCCGATCAACAATCAACCGGTCCAGGCCGCCGGCTGGGCGATGAGCGAGGCGGCCTTCGACTATGTCAACAAGATCACCCGGAACAATCCGGGCGGCAAAGCGGTCGCCGGCAACGCGCAATCCTTTGACGTCAATCAATCGACCTCGCAATACAACTATCAGAAACAATGGGGCGGCGGCGGGGTCGCCGGAATCTTCGACTTCTTCGGCGGCTGGGGCGACAGCGAATGGAGCTCGATCAGCACCTCGCAATTCGCCAGCAGCTACGATCTGAATTTCAGCTTTGGCGATCTGGCGGTGATCGGCGTCGCACCGGGGCAATGGTGGACTCAGGGCATCGTCTCGGTGCTCGGTAAGAACGGCCCCTACAACCAGGGCTTTTCCGGGTTTCAGTCGCCCAACAACACCTTCTTTTTCGGACCCAGCGGCCAATTGCAGCGGATGATCACCGGCATCGTGGTGGGTTATCAGCCGAGCGTGGCGGTGACCGCCGGCGGCTCGTTCGCCCAGCAGCTCAAGTCGCAATGGCAGAGCAGCGGCGGCATCCTGATCGGTCCGTTCGGGTTTGGCCATTCGGCCGGCGGCAATTCCGAGAACGACACCTTCAACGCCAACGGCGCGACCGCCACGGTCGCCAACAATGGCGCCTGGCCCTATATCCTGGCGTTTGTGACCAACTGGGTGCTGGCTCCATCCAGCTGAGATTATCGGGATCGGAGGGCGCGATGCGTCCTCCGTCACCGCCCCCGGACCAATGTTCTGACCCAAGGAGACCGCTGGTGCGACCTGTAATCCTGGCAATCCTGGCGATTTCGGCCCTGATCGCCTCTCAGCAAGCCCGCGCGCTAACGCCATGCACTTCGGTTCCGAGTGCGGCATTGTCGCACTTTGTCCCCAACAATGCCCAATATGGCGGTCATCTCGCCGCACATGTCGCGGGCGCGATCCCGCCGCCAGGGTATTCCCAGAACGGGCGCACGCTGTTCACCAGCAACGCCGATTACGACGAGGCGTGGAGCGAGCTCGCCGCTCAGCAGCAGCCGCTCTATTGCGCCGACAACCCGCAACTGGGCGCCGATGCGGCCCGAGATTTGCTGCTTCAATTCTTTTCGGAATCCTGCACCGGAGCCGGGCTAAACGGCGCCTGCACCACATCGAACACGATCCAGACCCACCGGGTGACGTTTGATTTTCGCGCGGTCTCCTACAACGATCATACCGCGTGGGTTCTACTGACCGCCTATCCGCGAAACTGACGCGGCCGATCGGGATCAGCCGGGATAGGCGCGCCGGCCGCCGTCGCGCAGCCACAGGCGCACCAGGTGGCGCCGGGACGTGGGCTCGGGGTCATCGACAAAGGCGGTGCGGCTGTGGCCCAGCGCGCGGTTGTCGACAAATTGCATCTGCCCCGGCTCGAGGTCGAAATCGATCGACAGCGCGTCGTCCTCGAAGATCTCGAGCATGGTCGACATCGCCGCCTCGCCGGCGGGGTCGAGCGGCTCGCCGCGGATCGCGTAGCCGCTGCTGATCTGATGCACGCTGAACCGCGCTTTGATCTCGGCGCCGGCCTCGAACACCGGGGCGGCGAAGACCGGGCTCTCGCCATGATGGAATTCGCGCTGGCGGTCGAACCAGAACGGCTGGTAAAGTCGCGCCAGGCGCTCGCGCGACCTCGCCAGCAGGGCATTATGCGCGGTGTGAAAGCTGAGCACCCGGCTGTGCCCGCCGCTCATGGCCCGGCGCAGACATAGTAGGCCGACATAGTCAGGCGGCGTGTCGTTATAGGCATTATCGTTGTGAAAGCGGATCTCGATGTTGGTCTTGTCCGGCCGCACCCCGGACCCCGGCAATGCCTGCCGCCCGGTGTCGAGCACATCGTAGACGAGGGCGCCGTCGAGCTTTTGCGCGACCGGGCGGGCGATCATGCTCGACAACAGCCAGTA
Source organism: uncultured Alphaproteobacteria bacterium (assembly GCA_963814805.1). Lineage (GTDB taxonomy): Bacteria > Pseudomonadota > Alphaproteobacteria > ATCC43930 > CGMCC-115725 > AP-15. The sequence continues at coordinate 205,166 of CAWFER010000008.1, forward strand.
GATCGCGGTGGCCTCGCCGGCGTCCATCTCGGCCATCGGCAGCCGGTCGACGATCGCAAAGCGCACTCCCCGGGCAAGAATAGCGCCCGCCCGCGCCATCGCCGCCCGGCATGCCGGCATCGCGAAATCATGCGGCGTGAGGACGATTGTGGGCAGCGGGTAGGCGCGCAGCTCGTCGACGGCGCGGCGGATCTCGTCGAGACAAGCGGCATCGAGCGCGACCCGCCAATCCTCGGTGCGGACCTCGGCCCGCATCCAGGCGCTCGGACCCTCGATCGGGCGGTCGGGGATGGCTATCTGCGGCATGATTGTTGCTCCGACGCGACGGCGGTTAAGCCAGGACCTCGCCCAGCATAGCGCAGCGCACCCGTCGTCAGATAGCGCAACGCGCCGGGGCGATCAATGGCCGGGACGCGACCGGCCGCGATCGTCAAGGCTCGGCAGCGGCTGATCGGCGCGATACCGGGGCGCGATCGCCGGGCGAGGCCTATGTTGGCCGCGTCATCGGCTACGGGCGGCGCGGATGAACCAAACCGGGAGTTCACAATCGAGCGCTCCCCAAGGCGCTCCGCCTCGATCGAACGCATGGCCGAATATGGCGCGGCTGACACAAGCGCTCCAGGCGGCGGGTCCGGCGCTGCTGTTCGGCCTGCGCTTGTGGGCATCGGTGTGCCTGGCGCTCTACATTGCCTTTTGGCTCGAATTGGACAACCCCTATTGGGCCGGGACCACCGCGGCGATCGTCTGCCAGCCGCATCTTGGCGCCTCGCTGCGCAAAGGCTGGTTCCGCCTGATCGGCACCGTGATCGGCGCTGTGGCGATCGTGCTGCTGACCGCCTGCTTCCCGCAGGACCGCGCCGCCTTTCTTGTCAGCCTGGCGCTGTGGGGCGCTGCCTGTGCGCTCGTCGCCACGATCCTGCGCAACTTTGCCGCTTATGCGGCGGCGCTGGCCGGGTACACCGCGGCAATCATCGCCAGCGACCAGCTCGGCGCCGTCGGCGGCCTTAACGGTCAGGCCTTCATCTTGGCGGTGACCCGCGCCAGCGAGATCTGCATCGGCATCGTCTGCGCCGGTCTTGTCCTCGCGCTGACCGATTTAGGGGGCGCCCGGCGGCGACTGGCGGCCCTGTTCGCCGCCACTTCGGCTGAGATCAGCAGCCGGTTCGCCGATACCTTAGCCACCGCCGGAGCCGAATTCGAGCGCATCCAGACGGTCCGGCGCGAGCTCGTCCGCCGTGTCATCGCGCTCGACCCGGCGATCGACGAGGCGCTCGGCGAATCCTCGGAGCTGCGCTACCACTCCCCGGTCTTGCAAAATGCTTTGGACGGTCTGGTCACGGCTGTCGCTAGTTGGCGCACGGCGGCGGTCGTGCTGGCGCGATCACCACCGGAAAGAGCGCGGCGAGAGGCGGCTGCTGTGCTGGTCGAGGTGCCGGAACCGCTTCGCGGCGCGCCCGGGGCGGATGGGGCGGCGCGCTGGGTTGCCGCTCCCGCCCGCCTGCGCCAGGCGTGCGATGCAGCGGTCGAGAGGCTGTTCGCGCTGCCGGCGGCCACGCCGTCGCTGCGGTTGCTCGCGGACCAGGCAGCCGAAGCGCTGGGCGGCATCTCGCTCGCGCTCGGCGCGCTGGCGCTGCTCGTTGCCGATCCCGCCCGGCGGGTTGCTCGGGCTCGCGGCAGCCGCCATCTGCGCATTCCCGATTGGCTGCCGCCGCTGGTCAACGCCGGGCGCGCCTTCGTCGCGATCGGCGCCGCCACGCTTTTTTGGATTGTCACCGCATGGCCCGGCGGCGCCAACGCGATCACTTTCGCTGCGATCATCGTGATCCTGTTCGCGCCGCGCGCCGAGCACGCCTACGCCATCGCGATCAGCTTTATGATCGGTTGCGTCGTGACCGTGGCCGTTGCTGCGGCCATCGAATTCGCGGTGCTGCCAAATGTGGAGACCTTTGCCGTTTTCAGCCTGGTAATTGGTCTGGTGCTGGCGCCGGTGGGTACGGTTTTCGCCTTGCAGTGGCAGCCAGCCATTTTCACCGGGATCGTGACGGTTCTGATTCCGCTGCTAGCCCCCACCAATCCGATGAGTTACGACACGCAGCAATTCTACAATACGGCTTTGGCCATTATCGTCGGGGTGGGCGCCGGGGCGTTCTCGTTTCGCTTGTTGCCGCCGCTGTCGCCGGCCTATCGCGCGCGTCGGCTGTTGGCGCTGGCCTTGCGCGACCTGCGCCGGCTCGCGACAGGTCCGCTCCCGGACACCCCCAAAGAGTGGGAGCAGCGCATGTATGCCAGGTTCGCGCTGCTGCCGGATCTGGCGCAGCCGGTTGAGCGTTCGTTGCTGGTCGCGGCGTTCTCGGCCGGCACCAAAATCATCCAGCTTCGCCATCTCGGCCGCCGGTTCGATCTCAGCCCCAGCCTCGACGCGGCGCTCCACGCTGTTGCCCGCGGCGACTGCGCCGGCGCCACCGCAAAACTTGCCGATGTCGAGATGGCGCTGAGCGCCCATCCGGACGAAGCGGCGCTTCGGGCGCGCGGCCTGATCCTTGCAATCTCCGAGGCGCTCACCCAGCATGCTGCGTACTTCGATGCAGGAGCGCCCGGGTGAGGTTCGCCGAGGTCGACCTGTTTGGCGTTTATGTCGCGCCGATCTCGGTAATCATGGTCGCCGCCTGGTTTGTCACGATTTGGCTGCGGCGGTTCGCGGCCAGGTTTGGATTGCTGCGCTATGTCTGGCACCCGGCGCTGTTCGCGTTCGCGGTTTACATTATCGTGCTCTCATCGATGGTTTTGTTGGTCGCGAATTGGCCGATACCGAGCTGAAATCGCGCGAAGACGCGGCGCCGAACGCGCCCGCTGGGGACCGGCGTCGCACGCCCGGCTTGGCGCCCGGCCGGCGGTCTCGCATCCGCATCCTGCCGCTGCTGCTGACGCTGATCGCAATCGTGGCAGCCGTCGTCCTGGGCCGGGCGATGTGGGACGCCTACATGGCGGCGCCGTGGACCCGCGACGGCACGGTGCGCGCCTATGTCGTGACGATCGCGCCGCAGATCGCCGGAGAGATCGTCGAATTGCCGGTCGCCGACAACCAGTTCGTGCACAAGGGCGACCTTTTGATGGTCATCGATCCGACCAACTACAAGATCGCAGTCAGCCTCGCCGAGGCGGCGGTGCAACAGGCGCAGGTCACCGCGGTGAACGCCGAGCGCGAGGCGCGGCGCCGGCTCGCCCTGACCACCTTGTCGACCACGGTCGAGGAGAAGGAGACCTTTGAGAGCAACGCGCTCGCCGCGCAGGCGAGCTATCAGCAGGCGGTGGCCCGGCTGGATCAGGCGCGGGTCGATCTGCAGCGCACCCAGATCCGCTCCCCGGTCAACGGCTACGTCACCAACCTCTTGGTGCAGCTCGGCGACTACGCAACCGTCGGGCAGAATATCATCTCGCTGGTCGACGCCAACTCGTTCTGGGTCGACGGCTATTTCGAAGAGACCAACCTCGACGCGATCCGCGCCGGCGACCCGGCGACAATCAAGCTGATGGGCTATCGCCGGCTGCTGCGCGGCCATGTCGACAGCGTCGCCCGCGCGATCAGTGTCGCCAATGCGCAGCCCGGCGGCCAGGGCCTCGCCTCGGTCAACCCGATCTTCACCTGGGTGCGCCTCGCGCAGCGGGTCCCGGTGCGGATCCATATCGACCAGGTCCCGCCGGGCGTCACCCTAGTCGCCGGGACCACCGCCACCGTGCAGATCGATCGCCGGCCCTGAGCGCCCCGGCTCGGGCCGCCTGGGCAGCCGCAATCAATCAATGGCGAGCCCGCCGCGATCAGCCCACGCGAGCGCTCGATAAATGCCCCGCGCGCGGCAAAGCCGCTGGCGCTCGCGATCGCCTCATTCGTCGAGTAGGCCGAGCGCGATATCCGGTCCGCCCGGGGCCGCGGCGATGTCGCCGAGCGCCACGCACAATAGACGAGCGCCACGCGCAACAGTCAGGGGCTGCCGAAGAAGACCGCAACGAACACCCACTTCGCCCACATTTCCAGGACGATCTGCCGGGCCACGCTCGACGAAGATGAGCCGATGTCTACGCCATAGCCCTATGAATTCCGCCCGTCATAGCTTTTCTTGGAACCCAAGCGCGTTAAGCCGCGTCTTTAGAACGCGGCGCGATTTGATGAACGTCGCGGTGCGAGCGCCGATTGCTGCTCGACACTTTGACCCCGAGCTTGGCCAAAGGCGCCTCATCGGATCACGCGTATGTTATTGATGAATTAGCCTAACTGATAATTTGTCAGGCCGAGGACCAAATACCGATGACATGGCTCCTAAAAGAGGCTGAATTATTCTTCAAGGGCGAAATTGCCGCGCTGCCTTGTTGATGCCCTCCGTTATCATCGGGTGAGGGAACGCCATCTCGGCCAGCACCGACGCGGTAATCGGCGCATGGACCGCCAGGGCGAGCGGAGCGATCACTTGGGCGGCGTCCATGCCGGCGATTTGCGCGCCCAGAAGGCAGCTGCTATCGGTATCGAAGACCAATTTGATGAAGCCTTCGGTCGCGGCAAAAATTTGCGCCCGAGAATCCGCCGCGTAGTCGTAACGCGTGGTGGCGGCGTGAAATCCGGCGGACCGCGCTGCCAATTTGTCGTACCCGACCCAGGCGATTTCCGGTTCGGTGAACACCGTGAAGGGCACGCCATGGAAGTTCATGCGATCCACTGGCTGTCCGCCTGCAAGAATATTATGCGCGGCGACCAGGCTTTGCCGCACCGCCGAATGGAACAGCATGCTGCGGCCGTTCACATCGCCGGGTGCGTAGATGTTCGGCACGGCGCTGCGCATCGTCGTATCGACCGGAATGCCGCCATGCGCTGCGAGGCCGAGCGTGGCGAGCCCATCTGGATGGACGGTTTCGCGCCCGGTCGCCATCAGCACGGCATCGGCTTCCAGCGTCTGGCGCTTCCCAGCCTTCTGGTATTCGACGCAGAGCCCGCTGGCGCGCTGTTCAAGTTGCAGGACCTTCGCCCCGACCACCACATTGATGCGCCGCGCGAGCGCGGCGGTGAGAAATGTGCGCAGTTCACCGTCGGCCCCCGGCATCAATTGATCCGTGACTTCCAGAATGGTCACCGCGACCCCCAGATGTTCGAGCATGGAGGCGGTTTCGGCGCCGATATAGCCGCCGCCAATCACCGCCAGACGCGCCGGCATAGGTATGTCCGCACCCAGGCGGAACAGGTCGTGGGAAGTGATCGCCAGATCGGCGCCTGGAATCGGCAGGACATGCGGGCGCGATCCGGTCGCCGCAATCAGATGCCGGAACCCATAGCGCAGGAGATCACCATCGGCGGTGACAATTTCGGCCTCGCGATCACTAATAATGCGTCCCACGCCTTTGTGAAACGCCACCCCAGAGTGTTCGAGTTCCTCGGTATGCTGGCCATATCGGATGTTCTGAACGCGATCCTTGTGGGCCAGGACGCCGCTCCACTGGGCCGAAGGCTCCGGCCCCGAAAGTCCGAACAGACCGTATTTCCGGCTCATGGCGCGGACCATACCAGCTTCGCGCACGGCCTTTGACGGGACGCAGCCTTCTGCAAGACAGTCGCCGCCCAGATTACCTATCGGATCGACCATTGCGACGCGAAGGCTGGCTCGGGCTAGAAAGAATGCCGCTGGGTACCCGCCGCCGCCCGCGCCCAGAACCAAAACGTCGACGTCTCGTGTGTCAGTCATTGCTGCACTCCGATGAACATATGGATGGGGCAGAGCCCGGAAGGACCTTGGTCTTGCGCTCTTGGGAGTGTCACAGTCGGCTGCCCAGCACCGTTATTTCGCGCGTTCCCGGGAAATGCCGAAGGGCTGTAACCCGGGCATGTGGCAAAAGCGATGTGCCCAGAAACGCCAGCGCGACAACGCCGAGGCCAACGGCAAGACACCTTTCCGGATGGCGCCTTCCGCCACTGGCGTCCCGCGCCTTCGGGGCGCACTGAATGATCCCGGCTAGGTGCGGGACGGGGTGTGCTTGGCCAGGAACTCCTTGACGCGGGCTTTCGCCGAATTGAGGGCGGGGCCGGTCTTCCACTCGACGATGAACTCGCAATTCGGCAGCAGCTTGGCCAGTTCCTCGGAGGTGGGTGTAGGCCAGCCGCAGCAGCCCGCCGGCCGGCAGCGCGCCATTGCGTTCGCCGCGCCGGATCAGATCGCCGATGATGTGGTCGGCCTCGATCGGGCTGTGGTTTTCGATGTCGCGTAGCATCGAGGCGGTCAATGGCGAGCCCGCCGCGATCAGCATCCCGCGCGAGCGCTCGATGAATTCCGCGCGCGGGGCAAAGCCGCTGGCGCTCGCGATCGCCCGGCATTCGTCGACGAGGCCGATCACGATTTCGGCGCCGCCCGGCGCCTTGGCGATGTCGCCGAGCGCCGCGCGCAGCAGGCAGGTGCTGCCGGCGAAAGCCGCGAGGAACACCCACTTCTCCCACATTTCCAACAGGATCTGCCGGCTGGCGCGGGGCTCGAACCGGGCTCCCTGCATCGCCGCCTCGATCGTGCGGACCCGGTCGGACAGAGCGCCGTCGCGCTCGCCGAACGCGAGCTCGTGGTTCTGGTTCAGATGAACGACCCGGCGCTCGGCATCGAGGGTGGCGGCGATCAGGCATTCTCCGCCCAGCACATGCGCCGGGCCGAAGCGCTGGTCGAGCACGTCGAGATGGCGCATGCCGTTGAGCAGCGGCAGGATCGCCGTGTCGGGTCCGACCGCCGGCGCGAAGGCGCGGATCGCCTCGTCGAGCGAGTAGGCCTTGCAGCTCAGCAGGATCAGATCGAATGGCCGGTCGAGTTCGCCGGCCAGCACGGTCGGCGGCGCCGGATCGGTGAAATCGCCGTTGGCGCTCTTTATGACGAGGCCGGTAGCGGCGAGTTCGGCGGCGCGGCGCTGGCGGACGAGGAAAGTCACGTCGCGCCCGGCCTCGAGCAATCTGCCGCCGAAATAGCCGCCGATGGCCCCAGCGCCGACGACGAGAATGCGCATCGGATGAACTCCTGCTGTTGCGGATCGGGCGCCTGGTGATGATCGGATCAATGCGCGTCCGCCGGCAGCGCTTTGGGCGCCGCCACCCGACGCAGCAGCGGCGCCAGCAGAGTGGCGATCGCAAAGGCCACCATGATCGTGCGGAACGCATCGGCAAAGGCCAGGGTCTGGGCCTCGCGATAGGCCAAATGCCACAACTGCGCCAAGGCGGCGGCGTGCCCGGCGGCGGGGCTGCCGAGCGCCGCGGCATAGCGCCCCGTCATGCCGTGCAGCAGCCGCTCCATCCCGCCGTTCGCCGGGGTCAGGTTCGACGCGATGTTGACGAAATGCAGATTGGTGCGGTCGTTGAGGATCGCGCCGCAGACCGCGATGCCGACCGCGCCGCCGAGGTTGCGCATCATGTTGAAGAGGCCGCTGGCATACTTCAATCGCTCCGGCGGCAGGCTGCCGAGACCGAGATTGACCGACGGCGCCACCGCAAAGACCTGCGGAAAGCCGCGCAAGATCTGTGGGATCAGCAATTGGGCCCCACCCCAATTGTGGGTGATGAAGCTGAACGACCACATCCCGGCGCCAAAGCTCGCCAGGCCGAACATCATCAGCCAGCGCAGGTCGATCTTGCGGGCGAGCATGACATAGACCGGGACGCCGGCGAGCGAGGCCGCCCCGGTCGAGAACACCGCGACCCCGGTCTGCCAGGCACTGAAGCCGCGCACATAGCCCAGAAACAGCGGGGTCAGATAGATCGTCGAAAAGATGCCGATGCCGGTGACGAAGGAGAGGAGGCAGCCGAGCGAAAAATTGCGGTTGCCGAGCGCGCGCAGATCGACGACCGGCTGCGCATAGGTCAGGCTGCGGGCGACAAAGAGAACCCCGGAAATTCCGGCGATCCAGGCGCAGGCGGTGATCGTCGCGTCGCTGAACCAGTTCCAGCGCGCGCCCTCTTCGAGCACGTATTCGAGGGTGCCGAGCGCCAACGCCAACAGGATCATCCCCGGATAATCGGCGCCCTTCAGCAGAGACAGGTCGGGACGGTCGATCTTGACCAACAGCGGCACCGCGACCGCGACCAGCAGGCCCGGCGCCAGATTGATGTAGAACAGCCAGCGCCAGTCGAGGGTATCGGTGATCCAGCCGCCGATCACCGGCCCCAAGGTGGGCGCCACCGAGGCGATGGCGCCGACCACGGCGGCCGAATAGACCCGGCGCCGGCCCGGGAAATAGTGGAAGGACGAGGTGAACACGGTCGGGATCATCGAGGCGCCGAGCAGCCCCTGCAATGCCCGGAAGACGATCATGCTGTCGATGCTCCAGGCGATCCCGCAGAGCAGGCTGGCCAGCGTGAACCCGGCCGCCGAGGCGGCGAACAGCCAGCGCGTCGAGAACACCCGGGTCAGCCAGCCGGACAACGGGATGACGATGATCTCGGCGATCAGATAGGCGGTCTGCACCCAGCCGATCTGGTCCTGCGCCGCCGACAGGCCGCCGCCGATGTCCTGCAGCGAGGAGGCGACGATCTGGATGTCGAGCAGGGCCACGAACATGCCGAGGCACATGACCGCGAACGGAACGATGCTCGGGGCGGCGGGCGGCGCCGGGCGTCGTCATCGGCGGTCATCCACGGCGGAACGCGTATCGACACTGACCGTGGTCGACAGGCCCGGGCGCAGCAGCCCGAGCGTTCTCTCGCCGTCGGCCACGGCGATGCGCACCGGCACGCGCTGCACGATCTTGGTGAAGTTGCCGGTGGCGTTTTGCGGCGGGATCACGCTGAAGACCGCTCCCGTGGCCGGGGCGAGGCTCAGCACCCGGCCGGTAAAGCCGTGCCCCGGCAGCACGTCGGCGACGATCGTCGCGCGCTCTCCGGGCCGCATCCGCGCGAGTTCATCCTCCTTGAAATTGGCGTCGACCCAGAGCCCGTGCGCCGGCACGATCGACAAGAGCGCGTCGCCGACAGTTGCATATGCACCTATTTGCGCGGCGCGATCGCCGATATAACCGTCGATCGGCGAGCGGATCTGGGTGTAGCCGAGGTCGAGCCGGGCGCTGCGCAGATCGGCCTCGGCCTGCGCCAGGCTCGCCTCGGTTTCGGCGATCTCGGTGTCGAGCACGGCGAGCTGCTGGCGGGCCGCGTCGATCGCGGCGGCGCCGGCGCGCACCGTCGCCGCCGCCTTCTGGTCGGCGGCAAACGCCTTCTGATAGGTCTGCAACGAGCCGAAGCTCGACAGCGCCAGCGCGTGATAGCGCACCGCGTCCTGGTGGGCGAAACCGGCCTCGGCCTCTTTGGCGACGAGATCGGCCTCTGCCTCGCGGATCGTCGATTGCTGCAGCGCGTATTTTGCATGCAGATTGGCGAGCGCCGCCGTCTGATGCCGGACCACCGCCTCGGCGCGCGCCAGGCCCGCCTGATAATCGCGGTCGTCGAGCCGGATCACCAGCTGGCCGGCGTGCACGAACTGGTTGTCAGCCGACCAGGATCTGGGCGACGAACCCAGCGACATGCGGCGACAAGGTGGTGACATTGCCGCCGACATAGGCGTCGTCGGTGGTTTCGACAAACCGTCCGACCCGCCACCAATCCCACCCGTACCAGGCACCCCCGGCGGCGGCGATCAGCCCGAGCAGGGCGAGCGCCAGCGCCGGCCGACCCGGATCCGCCACCGGCTCGCCAGAATGCCGCGCAGCCCGTCGGACGCGGCCTCGCGCGTGCGCCGCGCGGTCGAGAACTTGCGCGCTCATGGTAGGCTCCGCGGGGCAAACGGCCGGCGCCCGCGCTCGGCCAGCCGGCGGCGCACGCCGTCATCGGCGCCGGGTCCGGGAACAAGGGCAAAATCCGGGCCGGCAATATCTCGCCCGTGGCGCCGTCGACCACGACCGGGTCGACATCGGCGCCGGTGCGCAGGTTGCGCAGCTGCACCGCAGCGCCTTCCGGGGCGAAATGGCGATTGCCCCAGGCCAGCAGCGCCAGCAGGACCGGGCGGAAATCATGGCCCCGCTCGGTCAGCACATATTCGTCGCGCGGCGGGTGCTCGCTGATAGCGCCGGCGCTCCAGCAGACCGGCTTCGACGAGGGCGTTCAGCCGGCGGGTCAAGCATGTTGGGCGCGACGCCGAGATTTTTCTGAAACTCGTCGAAGCGGCGCAATCCATAGAAGGCGTCGCGCAAGATCAGGATCGACCACCACTCGCCTACCCGGTCGAGGCTGCGGGCGATCGGACAATGCATGTTGCCATAGCTTTTGCGCTGCATGGTGCGGGCTCCATGTCACTTTCATCATGAAAGTAACATGGGGCGGCGCGCTTTCAAGCAGGAATTTGCAGCCCGCGCCGTCTCAGTTGCGGGTGGCGGAGCGATCGCGGCCGCGCCGCGACAACGCCGCAGCCGCGCCCGGCTAGGTGCGGGACGGGGTGTGCTTGGCCAGGAACTCCTTGACGCGGGCTTTCGCCGAATTGAGGGCGGGGCCGGTCTTCCACTCGGCGATGAACTCGCAATTCGGCAGCAGCTTCGCCAGTTCCTCGGAGATCGGATAGGGGTGCGCCTCGTCGTTGCCGGCCAGCACCAGGCACGGCGTCTTGACGGTTTTTACAAAATCGCGGTCACAGCAATAGGTGAAACCGGCCGCGTAGAGGTTATGGCAGAACGCGTCGAGCACCGGCTGGGTCGCCTCCGGGTGGTCTTTGAGCGTTTCGGCCCAGCCGTTGAACCGGGCCGGGCGGCCGGGCGCCATCGCGCCGACGCGGCCGATCGGCTGCGCCAGGACCGCGCAGGCGACGCGCTCGGGCTGGGTCTTGAGCAGGTTCAGGATGAACGACCCGCCGATGCACTGGCCGTAGAGATGGCACTTGTCGATGCGCAGATGATCGAGCAGAGCGAGGTGATCGGCGGTGTAGCTGTCCCAGCCGTCCTGCGCGGTGATCGGCGCACGCGACTGGCCGCCGGCGTTGCGCTGATCCATCGCGATGACGCGGAAGTTCGCGGCCCATTCGGTGGTCGGATTGATCGGCGCCGAAGGCTGGCTCCAGACATCGATCACCGATTGCAGGCCGGCTGGCGCAAAGGTCAGGATCGGAAAGCCCCGGCCGTATTCCTCGTAATGGATGTGGGCGCCGTGATGGTCAAAGCTCGGCATGTCGGTGTCCTTTCGCGGGTGGAAACGGTTTCGCCGGCTCCCCGCGGCGCTTTGGCGTCGACGGTATCGGGGCTCGGCCTCAAGGATCATCAGATTACCGTAATCGGCGGCCGCGGAAAGAACGGCCGGATTGGGCGGTTAGTCGATTTGTCGGCCAGGCAGTTCATTCTACTCGGCCCTGCCTGGAGCACAAAAGGCCTTGGGCTCACCGCCGAGGCCCGGCATCATCGGGCTTTCGCCGGCTTGATCGGCGATCGATACTGTGCTCGCCTGTGCCACGCCGCCCGGGACCAGATAACGCCACCGGAGGGAACGTTCCCGATGCCGCCTCCAGCCGACGACCCGCCGAGCGATTGGGTCAGCCCGGAGCCGCCAGCAGCGGCGCCGGCCGAAACCGCCCCAGATAGGGCCGCCGAACCGGCGGAGAGCGGGGCGGCTCCCCGGCCGAACGATTTGCCGCCGGGTTCGGAACCGCGCCGCAGGCGGCGTCGGCGACGCCGGCCGCCGCGCGAGAGCGCCGATCGCGGCGACGAGGGCGCGATCGGCGGCGCGGGCGCGATGGGCGGCGCGGACGCGATGGGCGAGGATGCCCGCGCCGCGGTGCCGCCGCCGACCGGCGCGGCGCCACCGGCGGCGACCGATGCCGGCGAGGCGCGCGAGCGGCCGCGCCGACGCCGCCGGCGGCGACGCCCCTCCCCCGCCGCGGCGCCATCCCCCGCTTCCACGATCGGAGTTGACGCGACCGCGGCGGGCGACGCCGGTGGCGAGGCTGCGACCCCGGCGAGCGGGACAGAGGGCGGGACGGCGGCAGGCGACGCGGAGCCGGGCGTTACCGCTCCGGATCCCGGCGCCTTGCGCCTGCGAACGCGGATTTCGCGGCGTGAGATGCCGCGGCGGCGAACGATCGCCAGGCCAGGTTTGGCGCATTCTGCGCTAGAAATCGGCGACGGCCCGAACTCCGCCGCCCGGGCGACTCCGCCGCGCCGCGAGGGCGATCGCCCGCGCCGCCGTAGACCATCGCCGCCGCGTCCCGGCGAGACCAGCGCGCCAGCAGCGCGGGGGGCGGACGGCCTGCCGGCCCAACCGGACCAGAGGCCGCGCAGCCGGGGGCCGCGCTATCGCCGGTCGGGGGACGCGCCCGCCCGCCCGGGCGAAGGGCCGCGCCCTTGGGTCGCAGCCAGCGGCGCGATCCGGGTGAAGCGGGCGCGTCTCAGCGGCCCGCCTCGGAGCGGGGCGAGCGCGACGCGCGCCGGGGCCGGCCAGCCGGTCGCGGGGATGGGCAACGTCGGGATGGCCAGCGCGGCCGCGACGCCCCGGCGCGGCGGACCGAGCAGAAACTCTATGCGCTCGAATCGATGGTCGATCGCGGTTTCGAGGATGTCGCCGACGAGGCCGAGGAGAGCGGCACCCGCCGGGTTCACTGGACGATCGTCAAGCGCACCGTCGCCGACCAGAAAAGCGGCAAGCCGATGTCGGCCACCTATGTCCTGCAGCGCGATGGGGCGGAGACCGATTTTCCCAACCTCGGCGCCGCCCGCGCCGCCGCCAACAAGACCATCGTCCATCCGGAAAAGCTGACCCTGTCCAAGGCCGAGCACGCCGCCGCCAAGAACAAGTGAGCGATGCCGCCGGCCGTTCTGACGCTCAGGCGCGGATCAGCGTCACCCCGTCGTCAGCCGTCATGGCCGGACTTGTTCTGACTTGTACCCATGCACGTGTCTCGGTCGGGTCGAGGATCGCCTCGGTCTTGATGTCCTTGAACCGGGCGAGCCCGTGGCCCGCGATGCCCTGAACCTGCACTTCGAGCACGCGCGGCTTCGTCCATTCGCCGTCCCGGCCGTAGCTGACGTTGCAGATTGGCGCAGGCGAAAGGCGGCAGGCGCCAGCCGAGCGGGTCGATGCCGGCGGCCGCAGCCTTGGCCTCGGCGCGCCCGCCTCGCCACGCGCGGATGCGGTCCGGCGGTCGAGCGCGACGGCAGCGGTGCCGGCGATGCCGGATAGCGTCATCCGGCGCTCGGAACCCATTTGATTGCGGCGGTCGTGGTCTGCCGGCCGCGGAGAACAGCGATGACGAACTCGACTGGCGTCGTCCCGAGCTACGAATGTCCCGCTTGCGGGCGAATTTGGGCCGCCGACCGGCCGCGCTGGCGGTGCGATTGCGGCAGCCATATCGATCTCTCGCCGGGGACCGGCCTGTCGCGCGGCCAGATCGCCACCGGGAACGCCTCGTTGTGGCGCTACGCCGCGGCCGTGGCGCTGCGCCGGCCGCCGCGCGTCACCCTGGGCGAAGGCTGGACCCCGCTGGTGCGCCGCGACTGGCAGGGCGTCCCGGTCTGGTTCAAGCTCGAATTGCAGATGCCGACCGGCTCGTTCAAGGACCGCGGCAGCGCCGTCATGATCAACCATCTGCTGGAGGTGGGGATCGGGCCGATCCACGAGGATTCCTCGGGCAACGCCGGCTCCTCGATCGCGACCTATGCGGCGGCGGCCGGCATTCCCTGCCGCGTCTATGTTCCGGCCGCGGCGCCCCGCGCCAAGCTGGTGCAGATCGCCGTAACCGGGGCTGACGTGCGCGCTATTCCCGGGACCCGCGAGGCGGTCAGCGAGGCGGCGCGCGCCGCTGCCGGCGACAGCTTCTACGCCAGCCACAACTGGCATCCCTATTTTATCGAAGGCGTCAAGACCCTCGCCTTCGAGTTGTGGGAGCAGCTGGGCTTTCGCCTTCCCGACAACATCCTGGCGCCGACCGGCTATGGCAGCAACATCCTCGGCCTCGAGCGCGGTTTCGACGAGCTTGAACGCGCCGGCGAGATTGGCAAGGCCGGCGAGATCGGGGGACGGCCACGGCTCTACGCGGTGCAGGCGGCGAATTGCGCGGCCTTGGCCGCCGCCTGGGCGGCAGGCGCCGACGGGTTCGTGCGGTTCGCGTCGAGCCCGACGATCGCCGACGGGATCGCCACCACGCGGCCGGTGCGCACCGCCGAAGTGCTGCGGGCGTTGCGCCGCTCGCGGGGCGGCGTCGTCGCCGTCGCCGAAGACGAGATCGCGCCGGCGCTGGCGGCTCTGGGCCGCCTCGGCCTCTTTGCCGAACCGACCGCCGCAACCGCCGGCGCAGCGCTCACTCGACTGCTGCGCGCGGGCGCGATCCTACCGCATCAGACGACGGTGGTGGTGCTGACCGGCCACGGCCTTAAAGCCGCCGAGCGCATCGGCGAGGTTCTCGGCGTCGTGACCGAGTAGGATCACATGCTGTCGGCGCAGCCGCAGCGGGCTGGCGGTCTGCGAGCGTGTAGAGCGTCAGGCTGTCAGGCCGCGGTTCACGCCTCGCGGTGGCCGCAATCGAGGATGCGGGCGGGGCCGTCGACTTCCGATTCCAGCACCCTGACGCTCCATTCCCGGGGCCGGCCGCCATCTCTCGAATATTTCTGATTGACTTCGGCGACCGCCAATTCTCTTGCCTGCTGTTCGTTTTCGGCGATCAGAGTGGCAAAATATATGTCCTCGCCCAAAGACCTGGTGCAGCTGAACTTGTTCATCTCTCCACCCTCACGGTTCGCCGTCCATGGTATGGGAACCAACGGTTCGAGAGCAACACCACAACGGTCGCGAAGCAGGGCCCCCCGTCGCGGGATTCGCTAAGCGGGACCCATTAAAACTGACGCCAGTTGGAGTCGGAACCGACTTCACACCAGCCGGCTTCGCGTGTAGCCTTACCTGTTTGTCTCCCTCATCCCCAGGACCGCCATGCCTTTCCTCGCCGACCGTCTTGCCCGCGTCAAACCCTCGCCGACGATGGCGATCACCGCGCTTGCGACCGAATTGAAGGCGGCCGGGCGCGACATCGTCAGCCTGTCGGTCGGCGAGCCCGATTTCGACACCCCGCCCAACATCCAGGAGGCGGCGATCGCGGCGATGCGGCGCGGCGAGACCCGCTATACCGTATTCGACGGCTCGATCGAGCTGAAGCGCGCGGTCTGCGCCAAGTTCAAGCGCGAGAACCATCTCGATTACGAGACCTCGCAGATCACGATCAGCTCGGGTGGCAAGCAGGTGCTGTACAACGCCATGGTCGCCACCCTCAACCCGGGCGACGAGGTGGTGATCCCGGCGCCGTTCTGGGTGTCCTACCCGGAAATGGTGCTGCTGTCCGACGGCACCCCGGTGCCGGTGCCGTGCCCGCAGAACAACGGCTTCAAATTGCGCCCCGAGGATCTCGAGGCGGCGATCACGCCGCGGACCAAGTGGCTGATCCTGAACTCGCCGTCGAACCCGACCGGCAGCGCCTATACCGAGGCCGAGCTGCGCGCCGTCGCCGAGGTGCTGTTGCGCCATAAGCAGGTCTGGGTTATGGCCGACGACATGTACGAGCATCTCGTCTACGACGATTTTCGTTTTACGACGATCGCCGAGATCGAGCCGCGCCTTTACGAGCGCACGCTGACCGTCAACGGCGTCTCGAAGGCCTATTGCATGACCGGCTGGCGCATCGGCTATGGCGGCGGCCCCAAGGCCTTGATCAAGGCGATGGGGGCGATCCAGTCGAACTCGACCGCCAACCCGTGCTCGATCAGCCAGGCGGCGGCGATCGAGGCCTTGAACGGGCCGCAGGATTTCATCCCGGTCCATAATAAGAGCTTCAAGGAGCGGCGCGACTTGGTGGTCGACATGTTGAACCGCATCCCCGGCCTGTTCTGCCCGCGACCCGAGGGGGCGTTTTACGTCTATCCGTCCTGCGCCGGGGCGATCGGCAGGCGCACCCCGGCCGGCGACACGATCGCCAATGACGGGGATTTCGCGCGCTATCTGTTGGAGGAGGCCGGGGTCGCGGTGGTGCATGGCGAGGCCTTTGGCCTGTCGCCGCATTTCCGCATCTCCTACGCCGCTTCGCCCGAGGTCTTGCGCGACGCCTGCCAACGCATCGAGCGGGCCTGCCGCGCGCTCAAGGCCTGAGCTCGCACGACCGCCTCGCCGGCGCCGGCGCCCGCCAGATTTCGATTGCGTTACAGCCGTCGGCCGCGCCAGATTGGCCGACATAGTGGGCGCCGCGGGGTGCTGACCAGCCCCAGCGCCTGACAAAGATGGCTGGAGGCGCCCATGGCGAATGCACAAGCGGCCCCGCGTTGCGCCGCTCTGATCGGCCCTTATTTGTCGGGTAAGACGACGCTGCTCGAAGCGCTGCTGTTCGCCGCCGGCTCGACCGGCCGGCGCGGCACTGTGCGCGACGGCAATTCGGTCGGCGACCATGCCCCCGAAGCGCGCGCCCGGCAAATGTCGACCGAGCTCAACGTCGCCAGCGCCAGCTTTCTCGGCGACCCGTGGACGATCCTCGACTGCCCCGGCTCGGTCGAGCTGCTCTATGAGGCGCAAGCGGCGCTGTTGGCCAGCGACGTCGCAATCGTCGTGGTCGAGCCCGAGGTCGAGCGCGCCCTGACGATCAGCGCGCTGTTGCGCTTTCTGGACCAGCACCAGATTCCGCATATGATCTTTATCAACAAGATGGACAGTGCGAATGCGCGGGTGCGCGACGTGCTGGCGGCGTTGCAATCGGTGTCGAGCCGGCCGCTGGTGCTGCGCCAGGTGCCGTTGCGCGGCGGCGCCGAAGCCGAGATCACCGGCTATGTCGACCTGGTCAGCGAGCGCGCCTATCGCTATCGGCCGGGCCAGGCGTCCGACCTGATACCGCTGCCCGACGATTTCTGGAACGAGGAGCGGGCGACCCGCATCGGCCTGCTCGAAAAGCTCGCCGATTTCGACGACAGCCTGCTCGAACAATTGCTCGAAGAGGTCGAGCCGCCGAAGGAGGAGATCTACCGGCATCTGACCCAAACGCTCAGAGGGGCGCAGATCGTGCCGGTGTTTCTCGGCTCGGGGTTTGCCGATTACGGCGTGCGCCGGCTGTGGAAGGCTCTGCGGCACGAGACGCCGCTGCCGCAGGAAACCGCCGCCCGGCTCGGGATCGCCGCCGAGGGCGAGCCGCTGGCGCAGGTAATCAAGACCTACCACCTGCCGCACACCGGCAAGCTGTCGCTGGCGCGGGTCTGGCGCGGGACCATCACCGAGGGCATGGTGCTGAACGGGACCCGCGTCGCCGGCCTGTTGCGCATAACCGGCGGGCAGCACGAAAAGCTCGGCTCGGCCCACGCCGGCGAGGTCGTCGGGCTGACCCGCATGGAGGACATCCAGACCGGGACCGTGCTGACGCCGTCGGGCAAGGCCGACCCGCTGCCCCGCCCCGAGCGGCCGCAGCCGGTCTTCGGCCTCGCCATCGCCTCGGAAAAGCGCGCCGACGACGTCAAGCTGACCGGGGCCATCGGCAAGCTGGTCGAGGAGGATCCGACCTTCGAGCTCGACCAGAACGCCGACACCCAGGAAATGGTGCTGTGGGGACAGGGCGACATACACCTGCAGATCGCGATGGACCGGCTGCGCAACCGGCACAACCTCGCGGTCAATGGCCGGCCCGCCGCGGTTCCCTACAAGGAGACGATCCGGCACGGAACCCAACAGCATTCGCGCTTCAAGCGGCAGAGCGGCGGTCACGGGCAGTTCGCCGACGTGACGATCGAGGTCAAGGCGTTGCCGCGCGGCTCGGGCTTCACCTTTACCGACAGCGTCGTCGGCGGCGCCATCCCGCGCAACTACATCCCGGCGGTCGAGGAAGGGGTGGTCGAGGCGCTGCTGCGCGGCCCGCTCGGCTTTCCGGTGGTCGATGTCTCGGTCACCCTGCTGACCGGCCAGTTTCATGCGGTCGACAGCTCGGACCAGGCGTTCAAGACCGCCGGGCGGCAAGGCGTCCACGAGGCATTGCCGAAATGCGAGCCGATCCTGCTCGAACCGATCGATGCGGTCGAGGTCTCGGTGCCGAACGCCTTTACCGCGCGGGTGCAGCGGCTGGTCTCCGGCCGCCGCGGCCAGATCCTCGGCTACGACGCCAAGCCCGACTGGCCCGGCTGGGACCTGGTCAGCGCGCATATGCCGCAGAGCGAATTGCACGACCTGATCGTCGAGCTGCGCTCGCTGACCCTGGGGGTCGGCAGCTTCGCCCACCGCTTCGACCATATGCAGGAGCTGACCGGGAGGCCGGCGGAAAAGGTGCTGGCCTCGCGCACCGCCGACGCCGCGCAATAATCCCGGGCCGTTACTCGCGAAACCGTGACTTGGCGCCGGGTCGCGGCGCTCCAGATTATGGGGCGCAACGATCGAAGGGTGCTGCGATGCTGATCCGGCGCAACAGGGGATGGCAACTACCCGAGAGTTCGGCGACGCCGGAGGCGGTGTATCTGGGCCGTAGAGCGCTGCTGAAGTCGATGGGGCTGGGCTCGATGCTGGCCCCTGTCCTCGCCTCGGGGCTCGCCGCAGCGCTTGCTGGACGGCCGGCGCTGGCCGCGGACGAAGATCCCTCGGCCGGGCTCTACCCGTTCAAGCGCAACCCGCGCTATACGCTCGATCGGCCGATCACCGCTCCGAAATATTCGGAGAACTATAATAACTTCTATGAGTTCGGCTCGGACAAAGCGATCGCCGACGACGCCCAGCAGCTCAAGATCCGGCCGTGGACGGTCAAGGTCGACGGCATGGTCGAAAAGCCGTTTGAGATCGGCATCGACGATCTGTTGAAGAAAATGCCCCTCGAAGAACGGCTCTATCGCCACCGCTGCGTCGAGGCCTGGTCGATGGCGGTGCCGTGGAGCGGCTTTGCGATGGCCGCCTTTGTCGCTTTCGCCAAGCCGCTGGGTTCGGCCAAGTACGTGCAGACAAAGACCTTTCTTGACCCCGCCGAGGCCCCCGGGCAGAAGCAGTTCTGGTATCCGTGGCCCTATGTCGAAGGGGTGACCATGGCCGAAGCGAAGAACGAGCTCGCGTTCTTTGTCACCGGCATGTACGGCAAGCCGGCGCCGAAGCAGGACGGCGCGCCGCTGCGCCTGGTGTTCCCGTGGAAATACGGGTTCAAATCGGCGAAATCGATCGTCGAGGTCTCGTTCACCGACAAGCAGCCGGTGTCGTTCTGGGAGACTGTGCAGGGCGACGAATACGGGTTTTGGGCGAACGTCAACCCCAAGGTGCCGCATCCGCGCTGGAGCCAGGCGACCGAGCGCGTGCTGGGCAGCGACGAGCGGGTGCCGACGTTGAAATGGAACGGTTACGGCCAGTACGTGGCCCAGCTCTATGACGGGCTGCAGGACCAAAAGCTGTTTTTCTAAAGCGCCTCACGGGTTGAGGCCGAGGCGGCCGAGCGCGGCCGGCAGATCGGCGAAATGCGCAAGGAGAGCGTCGGCGCCGAGGGTTTCGGGGTCGATCCGCGCGTAGCCATAGCGCATCAGCAGCAGCGGCATGCCAGCGCCGTGGGCCGCCGCGGCGTCGTTTTCGTTGTCGCCGATCATCGCCGCCGCCTCGGCCCGAGCGCCGAGCGCGCCGATCAATTCGAGCAAGTGCCTCGGATCGGGCTTTCTGACCCGAAAGCGGTCGCCGCCGGCGACCCCGTCGAACAGCGGCAAGAGCCCGAGGCCGTCGAGCACCGCGAGGGTCGCGCGCTGCGGCTTGTTGGTGCAGATCGCGGTGCGGTAGCCGCGCCGGCGCAGCGCCGCCAGGGTCTCGGGCACCGCCGGATAGGGCCGGGTCAGCCGCACCGGGTCGGCCTCGTAGAGCTCGATGAAGCGCGGCAGCGCGTTTGTCGCGTCGGCGAGGTCGGCGCCGCTCGCGGCGAGAGCGCGGGCGACCAGCGCCGGCACGCCGTCGCCGATCATCGGCCGGACCTGCGCCAGCGACAACGGCGGACGGCCGCGCTCGCGCAATAGCTGGTTGAGCGCCGAGCGCAAATCGGCGGCGCTATCGACCAAGGTGCCGTCGAGATCGAAGACCAACAGAAATCCGTCCATGACCGCAACTGTGCGGCTTCCCGGCAGGCTGCGCAACCATCAGCGCTCCGGGATTTCGCGAACGGCGTCGGGTTCGCGGCCGGCATGCGTTGGCGCGACGCCGCGGCAACCGCCGCGTAGCTTGTTATACTTTGCAACAATCTTTGTGTTGTAGGAATGAGCGCGGCTGCGCGACAGTGCGGCGGTCGCTCAATTGTCCGGTTTCGAGCAATCGATGAGCCAGTCCTCCTTCGCCGCCATCATCCTTGCCGCCGGCAGCGGCACGCGCATGAAATCCGCGCTGCCCAAGGTCATGCACCCGGTCGCCGGCCGGCCGATGATCGCGCATCTGCTCCAGGCGCTGGCTCCCTTGGCGCCGGCGGCGACGGTCGTCGTGATCGGGCCGCAGATGGACGCCGTCGCCAGTCTCGTCGCGCCGGCGCAAAGCGTCGTGCAGGACCCGCCGCTCGGCACCGGCGACGCGGTGCGCGCCGGCCTAACCCTAGTCGCTGGCCAACTCGCGCCAACGGGGCCGATCGAGAATGTGCTGGTGCTCTACGGCGACACGCCGCTGCTGCGCTCCGCAACGCTGGCGCAGCTGTTGGACGAGCAAACGCGGGCGCCGGCGACGATTCTGCTGGCCGGCATGCGGCCCGCCGATCCCGGCCCCTACGGGCGGCTGGTTTGCGGGCCGGAGGGCGGCGATATTCTGCGGATCGTCGAGGCCGCCGACGCCAACCCGCAAGAGCGCGCCGTCGGGCTGTGTTGGGGCGGTCTGATGGCTGATCCATGGCCGCCGCCTGCCCGAGTTGATCGGGGCGCTCGACCGCAACAACGCGCAAGGCGAGTTCTACCTGACCGCCATCATAAAATTGGCGACCGACCGGGGGCTTCGCTGTCGCATGATCGAACTGCCGGTGGACGAGCTGGTCGGCATCAACACGCGCACCGAACTGGCCGCCGCCGAAGCGCTGATGCAGCATCGGCTGCGCCAGGCGGCGTTGGCCGGCGGCGCGACGTTGGTGGCGCCGGAAACCGTGTTTCTGAGCGCCGACACGAGGCTCGGCCGCGATGCCGTGATTGAGCCAAACGTGGTCTTCGGCCCCGGCGTCGAAATCAGCGCGGGCGCGCGGATCCGCTCGTTCTGCCACATCGAGGGCGCGGTCGTCGGGGCCGGCGCGATCGTCGGCCCGTTCGCGCGGCTCCGCCCGGGGGCGGCGCTCGAAGCCGACGTCCATGTCGGAAATTTCGTCGAAATCAAAGCGTCCCGGCTCGGCAGGGGCGCCAAGGCCAGCCACCTCTCCTACATCGGCGACAGCGAAATCGGCGCGCGCAGCAATATCGGCGCCGGCACCATCACCTGCAATTACGACGGCGTTAACAAACACCGCACGATAATCGGCGAGGACGCCTTTATCGGTTCCAACACCGCGCTGGTGGCGCCTGTTGCTGTCGGCAGCGGGGCCATCGTCGCCGCCGGCAGCGTCGTGACCCGCGACGTTGCGCCCGATGCGCTGAGCGTGGCGCGCGGCCGGCAGGTCGACAAGCCGGGCCGCGCGGCCGAAATCCGCGCGCGGTTACAAAGGAAGGTCTGATGTGCGGCATCATCGGCATCATCGCCAAGGACACGGTCGCTCCGGGGCTGCTCGAAGGCCTGCGCCGGCTCGAATACCGCGGCTATGATTCGGCCGGGATCGCCACCCTGGTTGATGGCCATATCGAACGCCGGCGCGCCGAGGGCAAGCTCGCCAACCTCGCCCGCCGGCTCGACCACCAGCCGGTGCAGGGCGCCATCGGCATCGGCCACACCCGCTGGGCGACCCATGGCCTGCCGACCGAGACCAACGCCCATCCGATCGCGACCGACCGGGTGGCCGTCGTTCATAACGGCATCATCGAGAATTTCCAGGCGTTGCGGCGCGAGCTCGAGGCCCAGGGCCATGCCTTTCAAACCCAGACCGACACCGAGGCGGTGGCGATCCTCGTAACCCATTTCCTCGAACAGGGGCTGTCGCCGCAGGACGCGGTGGCCAAGACTCTGGCGCGGCTCGATGGCGCCTTCGCGCTCGCCTTTCTGTTCGCCGGCGAGCACGATCTCTTAATCGGCGCGCGCCGCGGCAGCCCGCTGGCGATCGGCTATGGCGACGGCGAGATGTTTTTGGGCTCGGACGCGCTGGCGCTGGCCCCGCTGACCCGCCGCATCACCTATCTCGAAGAAGGCGATTGGGCGGTCGTGACCTCGCATGCGGTGACGATCTTCGACGCCAACAACAATGAAATCGAACGGCCGATCCGCGAATCCGCCGCCTCGGGCGCCTTGATCGGCAAGGGCAATTACCGTCATTTCATGCAGAAGGAGATTTTCGAGCAGCCGGCGGTAATCGGCGACACGATCAACGCCCTGGTCAACCCGACGACCCGCGCCGTGCACCTGCCCGAATTGCCGTTTGCGCTTGGCCAGATCGAGCGGATCACGATCATCGCCTGCGGCACCTCGTGGCATGCCGCCCTGGTCGCCAAATACTGGCTCGAACGCATCGCCCGCATCGCGGTCGAGGTCGACATCGCCTCGGAGTTCCGCTATCGCGCGCCGGCGATGCCGCCGGGCGGGGCGGCGATCTTCGTCTCGCAATCGGGCGAGACCGCCGACACCCTGGCGGCGCTGCGTTATGCCCGGTCCCAGGGCCAAAAAATCATCGCCGTGGTCAACCAGCCGGAAAGCTCGATCGCGCGCGAGGCCGATGTCGTGCTGCCGACGCTCGCCGGCCCCGAGATCGGCGTCGCCTCGACCAAGGCATTCACCACCCAGCTCGCGGTGCTGGCTGCGCTCGCCGTAGCGGTGGCCCGGGCGCGCGGCGCCATCACCCAAGAGCGCGAAGCGATGCTCGCCGGTTTCCTCAGCGAAATCCCGTCGCGCGCGGCCGAAGTCTTAAACCACGACGAGCGCATCCGCGAGATCGCCCAGACCATCGCCGAGGCCCGCGACGTGCTCTATCTCGGCCGCGGCAGCGCCTTTCCGCTGGCGCTCGAAGGGGCGCTGAAGCTCAAGGAGATCTCCTACATCCACGCCGAGGGCTATGCCGCCGGCGAGATGAAGCACGGGCCGATCGCCCTCATCGACGAGAATGTTCCGGTCATCGTGCTGGCGCCGCATGACGATCTCTTTGAGAAGACGCTCGGCAATGTCGAGGAGGTCATGGCCCGCGGCGGCCGGGTAGTGATGATCTCGGACGCGGCCGGGGTGGCGCGGCTAGCCGACCGCCTCGCCTTCGGCATCGCCGTCCCGAGCTGCGATCCGTTTGTCGCCCCGCTCCTCTACGCGATCCCGATCCAGCTTTTGGCCTACCACGTCGCCGTCCTCAAGGGCACCGACGTCGACCAACCAAGAAATCTGGCGAAGAGCGTTACGGTGGAATAGGCCGCAATAGGGTCGCTAAAGGCCATTTTTGCCGGCTTGCCGGAGCGCCTGCCCCAGTAGGTCATCGGTTTGCTATCGAGGAATTGGAGGCCGAAGTCGAAGCCACTCATCGCGCCGTCTCCGTTCAGATGCCGCACCAGTTCGTCCCGCAGCGCATCCGGATTGTTTTTCTGCAGAGGGCCGGCGGTATTGCCGGCGCTCGGCGTTGCCGCATACTTCACCACATCCGTCGGGCCATGTCGGAACGGCGCGTCACTCCAAGAGCGTAGCTGCTGATAGGGTTGAATTGGTCGGCGCATCTGCGACTGCACCAACAGCAAGCTTCTCGCGAGTCGCAATTTGTCCCGGAACGGATGATCAGCGTGTTGTCGAGCTTGCCCAGGTCTTCGACGGTCTGGATCACGCGCCCGATCTCATGATCGGTGTAGGCGGCATAGGCAGCGAACACCTCGGCCTGGCGCGCGCGAAAAGCTTTTTCTCTTCAGCGGTGAGCATGTCCCACTTCAGCAGATCATTCGGCCAAGGCGTGAGTTTTGTGCTGGGCGGGATGACGCCGAGGCGTTTCTGGTTGGCGAAGATCTGATCGCGCAGCGCATTCCACCCCATGTCGAACTTGCCCTTGTCCTTCGCGATCCACTCCGGGGTCGGCTGGTGCGGCGAATGGCTGCCGACGGGCACGTAGTAAAGGAGGAACGGCCTGTCGGGCGCGGTCGCGTTCTGTTGGTTCAGCTATTTGATGGCTTCATCCGCCATGTCGGTCGTGAGGTTGTAGCCGGGCTTGCCGACCCACGGATTTGCGCGACTTGACCGGCGACGCGATGGCCCAGATCGAGGTGGACCTCGGCGCCAAGCTCGATTGGCTATGGGGCGCGCGCCGCCGCCTATGACGCGGCGCAAAGCCGGAGAATGAACCTTGGCGTTCTCTCGACCTACGATCTCGATCGGCAGATCACCGGCGACGGCGCGACCTGGCTCGATCGCGAGCTGGTCTCGCCCAACCGGGCGCCGCTGACCGAGGCCGGGTTCGGGGCGGAGGTGAGCCGCCCACTCGAGCCGCGCAAAGACAGCCTCGTCGATCAGGGTCTCGCGTATCGCACGCCCGAAGCCGAGGCCCGCGCGCCCAAGGATCTGCTGTCGCAGCGGGAGCAGCAGGAAATCGCGCGCGGCGGGCCTGACCTTCACGCCGGCCGAGCCCGGAAACTGCGTCAGCGGAACGCTCGTCGGCACGACCAATCTCGGCAGCGGCAAGTTCGCGATGATCGATGACGGCCTCGCTTCAGCCTGGCTCCCTGGCGGCCGGCGCTCGAGCAGCGGCTCGGGCGCCAGGTCACCGGGATCGCCATGCCCGGCGGCGGCATCGATTGGACCTTCGGGCGAAGTCGGGGGCTCGGTCTTCTGCAGATCGATCCGAGCCATAGGCGCCCTATGCGCATCCTACGCTTCCATCAGATCGGGGTCGAACGAACCGCCCTCCGGTCGATACGCCGCAAGGGTTTGAAGCGGTTGACCAGCGAGCTTATTTAGCATGGGCTTCAGCATATGCCGTGGAGGCGGCGATGATCTCCGAACGGCACGTCAAGCTCTTCAAGAACGGCCGAAACCAGGCCGTGCGAATTCCGCGCGAGTTTGAGCTTCCCGGCAAGGACGCGATCATGCGCAAAGAGGGCGAGAGGCTGATTATCGAGCCCACCCCGCCGAAATCCCTGCTGGCGACGCTCACGCCGCTCGACGAGGAGTTTCCGCCGATCCCCGATCCGGGCCCCGATCCGGCCCCCGATCCCGTCGAGTTCTGATGCGATACCTGCTCGATACCAACGTTGTGTCGGACCTCGTCCGCAACCCGCAGGGCCGGATCGCCGAGCGCATCCGCAAGGTTGGCGAAGTGCAGGTCTGCACCAGCATCATCGTCGCGGCGGAATTCCGCTACGGGGCGCGAAGAAGGGATCGCCACGCCTCACGGCGCAGCTCGAGGCGGTGCTCGGCACCCTCGACGTTCTACCTTTCGAGACGCCCGCCGACGCAGCCTACGGCCTGATCCGCACCCGGATCGAGCAAGCCGGCAGACCGATCGGCGGCAACGACATGCTCATCGCCGCTCACGCCGTCGCGTTCGGCTACACCATCGTCACCGACAAGCAAGGGGAGTTCGCCCGCATCGACGGTCTTTCCCGCGAGAATTGGCTACGGCAGACATGATATTTTTGAGCCGTTCGCTGCGCATCCCAGCGTACCCATGCGCCGCCCGGAGCCGTCAGCAGCATGCTGGAGTAGGCCATGACTTACTGATATTGCGTCAGTATTTGAATTGATCGCGCACCGTCTCGCGCCCAACTTTCACCCTCGACCGGAATTTTCTTGGGCGAGGGGCGGCGATGATCGAAAACGAGGATCGCGCTGCCGAGGACGTGCAGCCGCCGTCAGCGAACGACAATGCCAGCGGAGCGGCACGGCCTCAGATCGGCGCGGCGATACTGCGGAAAGGCCGATGCTTACTGCGCGCCTATGCCGAGGAAACCAACCGCCTCAATCGCGAGCGGCGCGCCGACGGCGACGCCGACCGGAAGGCGCTCGCCGATGTCGAAAAGAAGCTCAAGGAGATTGTTACCGCCATCGAGGATGGCGGCTACTGCCGCCATCCTCGATGGCCCGCCTCCGCGAGTTGGAAGCAAAGCAGGAGAAGTTGACCGAACGCCTCTCTCGCGCACCTGTCGATATCCCAGACATTCACCCGAATGTCGCCGGGATCTACCGCCGCAAAGTGGAGCACCTCGCCGAAGCGCTCCGGCGCCCGCAGGAGCACGACGAGGCGGTTGAGGCGACCCGTGCCCTGATCGAGCGCATCACGCTGACGCCCGGCCCAAGCCGTGGCGAGATCGGCGCCACGCTCCACGGCGACCTCGGCACGATCCTCGAATGGGCGGCGCAAACAGCAAACACTCCCGGCCAAGACGGCGCGGGAGCGTCGGTATCGGTGGTTGCGGGGACAGGATTTGAACCTGTGACCTTCAGGTTATGAGCCTGACGAGCTACCGGGCTGCTCCACCCCGCGGTGGGGTTTTGGTTGCTGGGACTGGGGTTGGGGGGATTGGCGAGCCTGGCGGCGACCTGCTCTTCCGCCGCTTGAGCGGCAGTACCATCGGCGCTGAGGGTTTTCACGGCCGAGTTCGGGATGGGATCGGGTGTTTTGCCCCTCGCTGTGGCCACCAGGCTGGCCAAGCCCCCCGGTTTTGCCCCGCCCGGTTTTGCCACGCTGCGGACGGGGCGGGGATCGGGTCGGGGCGGGATTTGCGAATGTGGGAGGGGAAGTGTCTTGCCGGGAGCGTCTGGTCGGTGCGTTGGCGCTTGCCGCTGCACGCGGACGGTATTCCGGTCGTTCTCAAGAGAAAGATTATGGATCGAGCGGGTTCGAGCGATTAGTACCGGTCAGCTCCACGGATTGCTCCGCGTCCACCTCCGGCCTATCGACGTGGTGGTCTTCCACGGCTCTCGACGAGACCTGGTTTTGAGGAGGGTTTCCCGCTTAGATGCGTTCAGCGGTTATCCCATCCGCACTTAGCTACCCGGCGTTGCGGCGGGCGCCACAACCGGTCCACCAGAGGTGCGTCCCTCCCGGTCCTCTCGTACTGGGGAGAGCGCCTCGCAAGTCTCGAACACCCACGGCAGATAGGGACCGAACTGTCTCACGACGTTCTAAACCCAGCTCACGTACCGCTTTAAATGGCGAACAGCCATACCCTTGGGACCTGCTCCAGCCCCAGGATGCGATGAGCCGACATCGAGGTGCCAAACGACGCCGTCGATATGGACTCTTGGGCGTCATCAGCCTGTTATCCCCGGCGTACCTTTTATCCGTTGAGCGATGGCCCGTCCACGTGGGACCACCGGATCACTATGGCCGACTTTCGTCTCTGCTCGAGCCGTCGCTCTCGCAGTCAGGCGGGCTTGTGCCATTGCACTCGACAGCTGATTTCCGACCAGCCTGAGCCCACCATCGCGCGCCTCCGTTACTCTTTGGGAGGCGACCGCCCCAGTCAAACTACCCGCCATGCAGGGTCCCGGCCCGGGGGTCACCCAAGCGCGGTTAGATGCCAGAGATTGTGAGAGCGGTATTTCAAGGTTGCCTCCACCCCAACTGGCGCCAGGGCTTCCAAGGCTCCCGCCTATCCTACACACACCATCCCTAACACCACTGCAAAGCTGTAGTAAAGGTGCACGGGGTCTTTCCGTCTGACCGCGGGAACTCCGCATCTTCACGGAGAATTCAATTTCGCTGAGCCGGTGTTGGAGACAGCGGGGAAGTCGTTACGCCATTCGTGCAGGTCGGAACTTACCCGACAAGGAATTTCGCTACCTTAGGACCGTTATAGTTACGGCCGCCGTTTACCGGGGCTTCGATTCAGAGCTTGCACCCCTCCTCTTAACCTTCCGGCACCGGGCAGGCGTCAGACCCTATACGTCGTCTTGCGACTTCGCAGAGCCCTGTGTTTTTAGTAAACAGTCGCCACCCCCTCCTCTGTGCCCCCCACCCCTGCTTGCGCAAAGGCAGGGCCCCCTTCTCCCGAAGTTACGGGGGCATTTTGCCGAGTTCCTTCAACACCGTTCTCTCACACGCCTGGGTATGCTCTACCAGTCCACCAGTGTCGGTTTGGGGTACGGTCTATGGCGCCGGCGCTGTTTCCCGGAAGTCCTGAGGCCGCCCCTCCAATCCAATAAGGAGAAACGGCGTTCGGTCTTCGTCACGCTCGGCAGGCGGAGGAATATTAACCCCCTTCCCATCGGCTGCGGCTGTCGCCCTCGCCTTAGGGGCCCGGCTAACCCTGCGCGGATTGACCTTGCGCAGGAACCCTTGGACTTTCGGCGTGCGGGGTTCTCACCCGCATTTACGCTACTCATGTCAGCATTCGCACTTCCGATGCCTCCACAGACGCTCGCGCCTCTGCTTCGCCGGCCTACGGAACGCTCCGCTACCACGTCAGGGACCAGGAGCCAGGAGCCAGGGATCAAGAAGACCGAGACCAACTGGCATGGAGGCCCCGCAGCATGCGGCTGACCTCGCCATCGCCCTCGATCCACTTCCTGCCCACAACCTCCTCGACATCGCCGAGATCGATGCAGTAGCGCAGCCACAGCTGCGTCTCGTCACTGCTGCCGATCGCGGTCAACAGGTACCGCCGGTACTCCGCCACAGAATAACCCTGCTTGGCAAAGCCCTCGGCGAGGTTTGCGCAGATCGACTTGGTGGACCGTCTGACCTGATCGGCCAGCGCCCATTGTTCAATTCGCGGAAACTCCAGGCTGACGCGATGTACCTCGAGCGACAAGCGATACGCCCGCCGAAAGACCTCCAGATCCTCGACCCGCTGTATCGTGCGCTCGTTCATCGAACCCTCCTGGAACCTGGTTCCTGGCTCCTGGTTCCTGACATCCGCAGCTTCGGTGCGTGGCTTGAGCCCCGTTACATTTTCGGCGCCGGACGGCTTGATTTAGACCAGTGAGCTATTACGCTTTCTTTAAAGGATGGCTGCTTCTGAGCCAACCTCCTGGTTGTCTTGGCCGTCCCACATCCTTTCCCACTTAGCCACGACTGGGGGACCTTAGCTGGCGGTCTGGGCTGTTCCCCTCTCGACGACGGACCTTAGCACCCGCCGTCTGGCTGCCGATCTCCGCTCGCCGGTATTCGCAGTTTGGTTGGGTTTGGTAAGGCTCGCGCCCCCCTAGCCCATCCAGCGCTCTACCCCCGGCGGCGAGCAATCGACGCTCTACCTCAATAGATTTCGCGGAGAACCAGCTATTTCCGGGTTTGATTGGCCTTTCACCCCTAACCACAAGTCATCCCCTACTTTTGCAACAGTAGTGGGTTCGGTCCTCCAGTGCGTGTTACCGCACCTTCAACCTGCCCATGGCTAGATCACCCGGTTTCGGGTCTGATCCCGGCAACTGTGCTCCGGTTTCCCGGAGGCGACGCCCAGTTAAGACTCGCTTTCGCTGCGCCTACGCCTAGCGGCTTAAGCTTGCTGCCAAGACCAACTCGCTGACCCATTATACAAAAGGTACGCCGTCACTCAGGAGCCAGGGACCAGGAGCCAGGCCTCAGGAAGATTTCTTCCCGGTCCCTGGTCCCTGGTTCCTGACCCCTGGAGCTCCGACTGCTTGTAGGCATCCGGTTTCAGGAACTGTTTCACTCCCCTCGTCGGGGTGCTTTTCACCTTTCCCTCACGGTACTGGTTCACTATCGGTCACTGAGGAGTACTTAGGCTTGGAGGGTGGTCCCCCCATCTTCAGACAGGATTGCTCGTGTCCCGCCCTACTCGAGGACGCTCGGTTCGGTTTCCCGTACGGGGCTGTCACCCGCTATGGCCCGCCTTTCCAGACGCTTCCGGTGCCAAAACCAACCGCCACTGGCCTCGTCCGCTTTCGCTCGCCACTACTCGCGGAGTCTCGGTTGATGTCCGTTCCTCCGGCTACTGAGATGTTTCAGTTCGCCGGGTTCGCCTCCCGCGCCTATGAATTCAGCGCGGGATACCCCGCAAGAGTTGCCCCTTGGAGGTGGGTTGCCCCATTCGGAGATCCCGGGATCAACGATCGCTCGCATCTCCCCCGGGCTTTTCGCAGCGTGCCGCGTCCTTCATCGCCTCTCAGTGCCAAGGCATCCACCAGATGCCCTTAATTCGCGCTCGATCCAAAAAGCGCCCCCAGACGGTCTCCCGCCCAACGACACTTCCCGGAACACCGCCGCGCACAGGGGCAAACGCCAGACGGATCGCTCCGCTTGGACAGAGATCGCTCCGCTGTTGGACAGACGGATCGCTCCGCAAATTGGCCACCCCGACGCGGCCCTCGCATGAAGACACTTCCGGACTGCCTCAAGCGCAGGCTCGCAGCCCGCGCCCGAGACGGTCCGCCTCGGTCACATTCGCAAATCCGCTTTACCCTTCAATCAACCCCAGCCCCGGCGCCGCCGCCATCCCGGCCAAGCCCCGCGCCCCCATTGAGAGGGGGAGCAGAACCCGCCCGGCCCGGCCAGCGGCCGCCCCGGAACCAGACTTCGTCTTCTCCGAATGTCGTTGCCAGAGAGCAGAACCCAGAGAGCAGAACCCGGGCAGGCCTGGTGGAGGTGAACGGGATCGAACCGATGACCTCCTGCTTGCAAAGCAGGCGCTCTCCCAACTGAGCTACACCCCCCCTTTGAGGGGCCAGCTGTCAGGAGCCAGGAACATCCTGATCCCTGATCCCGATGGTGGGCCAGGGAGGATTTGAACCTCCGACCTCACGCTTATCAAGCGCGCGCTCTAACCAGCTGAGCTACTAGCCCCGGTCCTAACCCCGGTCCCGGCTCGCGCCGGCCCGATCAGGATCGCCAAGCGCGGGCGGCGGCGCGCGACATTCGGGAGAAGGGATGCGCAGGCGGCGGCGACTTGCAGGCGTCAGGAGCCTGGAACCAGGTTCCAGGCAACGCCACCCGCGTTTGTGGAAGATCAGGATCGCGCTCCAGCGGAGTCCCAGCGCCAATTCCGGCTCCTGATCCCTGACCCCTGGTTCCTGACACCTGGCTCCTGAATTCCAGAAAGGAGGTGATCCAGCCGCAGGTTCCCCTACGGCTACCTTGTTACGACTTCACCCCAGTCGCTGACCTGACCGTGGTCGGCTGCCTCCCCATTCCGAAGACCAGGTTGGCCCGCCGCCTTAAGGTCAAACCAACTCCCATGGTGTGACGGGCGGTGTGTACAAGGCCCGGGAACGTATTCACCGCGGCGTGCTGATCCGCGATTACTAGCGATTCCGACTTCATGCTCTCGAGTTGCAGAGAACAATCCGAACTGAGACGGCTTTTCGAGATTGGCTCGAGGTCGCCCCCTTGCCGCCCTCTGTCACCGCCATTGTAGCACGTGTGTAGCCCAGCCCATAAGGGCCATGAGGACTTGACGTCATCCCCGCCTTCCTCCGGCTTGTCACCGGCAGTTTCTCCAGAGTGCCCGGCTTGACCCGATGGCAACTGAAGATGAGGGTTGCGCTCGTTGCGGGACTTAACCCAACATCTCACGACACGAGCTGACGACAGCCATGCAGCACCTGTGTCCCGGCCAGCCGAACTGAAGAAGAAGATCTCTCTCCCCCATACCGGGCATGTCAAGGGCTGGTAAGGTTCTTCGCGTTGCGTCGAATTAAACCACATGCTCCACCGCTTGTGCGGGCCCCCGTCAATTCCTTTGAGTTTTAACCTTGCGGCCGTACTCCCCAGGCGGTGTGCTTAAAGCGTTAGCGGCGACACCGGAGAGCTAGGCCCCCCAACGTCTAGCACACATCGTTTACAGCGTGGACTACCAGGGTATCTAATCCTGTTTGCTCCCCACGCTTTCGCGCCTCAGCGTCAGTCTCGGTCCAGAGCGCCGCCTTCGCCACCGGTGTTCTTCCCAATATCTACGAATTTCACCTCTACACTGGGAATTCCACGCTCCTCTCCCGAACTCCAGCATGATAGTCCCAAGCGCCGTTCCCAGGTTGAGCCCGGGGCTTTCACGCCTGACTTCTCACGCCGCCTACGCGCCCTTTACGCCCAGTAAATCCGAACAACGCTCGCCCCCTTCGTATTACCGCGGCTGCTGGCACGAAGTTAGCCGGGGCTTCTTCTCCCGCTACCGTCATCATCGTCGCGTGCGAAAGAGCTTTACAACCCGAAGGCCTTCATCACTCACGCGGCATTGCTGGATCAGGCTTGCGCCCATTGTCCAATATTCCCCACTGCTGCCTCCCGTAGGAGTCTGGGCCGTGTCTCAGTCCCAGTGTGGCTGATCATCCTCTCAGACCAGCTACGGATCACAGGCTTGGTAGGCCGTTACCCCACCAACTACCTAATCCGACGCGGGCCCCTCTCTCTGCGATAAATCTTTCCCCGGATCGCTCCGGGCGTATGCGGTATTAGCCGAAGTTTCCCTCGGTTATCCCCCACAAAAAGGCAGGTTCCCACGCGCTACTCACCCGTGCGCCACTCCCTTGGAGCCGAAACCCCAAAAGCGTTCGACTTGCATGTGTTAGGCATGCCGCCAGCGTTCGTTCTGAGCCAGGATCAAACTCTCAAGTTCATCCCAGGCCCACCCCAACAGGCCAACCGCATCCGCGAGCCGCAGACCGAAATCCTAGGCCGCATACGCCATCAACCCCCAGGGGGTACCCATAATCAAGGGCCGCCAAACATTCGCTCAATCCGCGCGAACGTCCGGCAGACCCACGCCGCCGCCCGCGCATCCCTTCCCATCTTCCACAATCTCAATCAACAACCCCGCACCAACCGCCGCCGCAATCCCGGCACGCCGCCACAAGGGCCGCGCTTATACCCCCTCCCCACAATCCACGTCAACCCCGATTAGAATCGGCGCTGCCGATCGCTGGGCCGGTTTTCCGCCGGAGAGATTTCGCATCGGGCGGACCCGACCTCAAACGCTGCCCCGGCGGGCGCGACGGACTGCGAAGATGGGAGCCGGCATCCCCGCTGTCCAGAGCAGGCGCCAAAAAAAGCCCCTACCCTTCCGAGCCGCCAGCTCAGAGCAGGCCGAGCGCGCGCAATTCGGCCAGCATCCGCTCGGGCGGCGGCGCCCCGTCCTGCGCGCGGTCGGGCGGCGCATCCTCGGGCAACAAATAGCGCCAGCCCTGAAACGGCCGCCAGGGCCGCGACAGGGTTGGCGCCAGCCGGCCATCGACCTCGATCAGGCAATAGCGGCGGCCATCGGCGTCCCGTTCGCGGCGAAACCCGGCGACCCGCTGGCGTACCTGGATCTGGCCGCGGATCACCCAGTAGATCGAGCCGCCGGCGAGCACCTCGGCCGCCCGGCGCGGGTGATTTCGGGTATAGACCCAGTCGCCGCCGCGCTCGGCCGCGCGCGCCGCCCGCACCCGGACGAGATCGTCGATGTCGGCGATGCCGACCGCGAGCTTGAGCAGATGGAGCGCCATGCGCAGGCCGAGCCCGGTCAGGCCTCCCGCCCCTCGGGCGGGTCCGCGGCAAGAACGATCAGCTCGGCCCCTTCCTCGACCATGTCGCCGATGGCAAAGCGCACCCGCTCGACCCGGCCGTCGGCGGGGGCGAGGATCGTGTGCTCCATCTTCATCGCCTCGATCGTCAGCAGCGGCTGGCCGCGCCGCACCAGGCTGCCGGGCTCGATCAGAAGCCGGGTCACCCGTCCCGGCATCGGCGCCGTCAGCCTTCCGCCTGCCGGGTCGTCGTCGATCGGCGCCGCCAAGGGCTCTATTTCAACGAGACGCCAGCTTTCGCCGTCGCTCGACACCACGGCCTCGGCGCCGTGCTCGAGCACGATGATCCGGCTGCGTCGGCCGTCGAGCACCAGGCCCAGCGCGCCGTCGGGCCGCATTTCGGCGCTGGCGGCGATGGTCCGCTGGCCAATTTGCAGCAGCCAGCCGCCGACGCGCGCGGTCGCCGCCACGATCCGAGGCTCGGCCCCAGGCTTGGCGCTGTCGCGAAACACGATATCCTGTTCGGATGCCCGGTCGAGCCGCCAGCCATCAGTGCCGGCCCACGGCGAATAGGGGTCGCCCGAACCCAGCGCCGCAGCACCAGCCGCCGCCGCGCGGGCGCCGAGGCGGGACAAAGCCGCGGCAGCGAGTGCGGTGTCGGGGACCGGTCGGCGCGGCGGCGTCAGCGCCGCGCGATGGCGCTCGATAAAGCCGGTATCGAGGGCGCCGGTAATAAAATCGGGCTCCGCCGCGAGCCGGGCGAGAAATCCCAGATTGGTGCGCAATCCGAGCACCGCCGTCTCGGCCAGCGCCCGGCGCAAGCGCCGGATCGCCGCCGGCCGATCCTCGCCCCAGACGATGATCTTGGCGATCAGCGGGTCGTAAAGGGCGCTCACCCGGTCGCCCTGCCGCACCCCGGCATCGACCCGCGCCAATTCGGGCGGCGGCAGCCGCAATCCGTGCAGCACGCCCGTCTGCGGCAGAAAATCGCGTTCGGGATCCTCGGCATAGAGCCGCGCCTCGATGGCATGGCCGCTGGCCGCCAGATCCTGCTGGCGCAGCGGCAGATGCTCGCCGGCGGCGACCCGCAATTGCCACTCGACCAGATCGAGCCCGCTCACCGCCTCGGTGACGGTGTGCTCGACCTGTAGCCGCGTGTTCATCTCGATGAAAAAGAACTTGCCGCCCTCGGCGATGAACTCGACGGTGCCGGCGCCGACATAGCCGACCGCGCGGGCGGCGGCGGTCGCGGCCTCGGCCATCGCCCGGCGCCGCTCGGGATCGATCCCGGGCGCCGGCGCTTCCTCGATCACCTTCTGATGGCGGCGCTGGATCGAGCAGTCGCGGTCGAAGATGTGGACGACGTTGCCGTGCCGGTCGGCGAAGATCTGCACCTCGATATGCCGCGGCCGGGCGAGGTATTGCTCGATCAGCATCCGCTCGTCGCCAAACGCGCCCTTGGCTTCGCGCTGTGCCGCATCGAGGGCCTCGGCGAAACCGCTGGCCTCGGCGACGATCCGCATGCCGCGGCCGCCGCCGCCGGCGGACGCCTTGATCAGCACCGGAAAGCCGATCCGCCGGGCTTCGTCGGCGAGGTGCTCCGGGTCCTGCTCGTCGCCGTGATAGCCCGGCACCAGCGGCACCCCGGCTTGCGCCATCAAGGCCTTGGCCACCGCCTTCGAGCCCATCGCCCGCATCGCCGCCGCCGGCGGCCCGATGAAGGTGAGCCCGGCGCGCTCGCAGGCCTCGGCGAAATCGGCGTTCTCCGACAAGAAGCCGTAGCCCGGATGCACCGCCTGCGCGCCGCTCGCCCGCGCCGCCTCGACGATCGCGCCGATGTTCAGATAACTGTCCTTGGCCGGCGCGGGGCCGATCGGCCAGGCCTCGTCGGCCTGCTCGACAAAGAGCGCGTCGCGGTCGGCCGAGGAATAGACCGCGACCGTCGCGATCCCCAGCCGGCGCGCGGTGCGAATCACCCGGCAGGCGATCTCGCCGCGGTTGGCGATCAGGATCTTAGAAAACATCCTCACATCCGGAACACGCCGAAATGCGAGCGCTCAATCGGCGCGTTGAGGCTGGCTGAGATCGCCAGGGCCAGCGCCATGCGGGTGTCGGCCGGGTCGATCACCCCGTCATCCCACAGCCGGGCACTCGCATAATAGGGGTGGCCCTGCGCTTCGTACTGGGCGCGGATCGGCGCCTTGAACCGCTCCTCCTCGGCCGCGTCCCACCCCTCGCCGCGCGCCTCGCGCCCGTCGCGGCGGATCTGCGCCAGCACCGCGGCCGCCTGCTCGCCGCCCATCACCGAGATTCGCGCATTCGGCCACATCCACAAGAACCGCGGCCCATAGGCGCGCCCGGCCATGCCGTAATTGCCGGCGCCAAAGCTGCCGCCGATGATGATTGTGAATTTCGGCACCGCCGCGGTCGCCACCGCGGTCACCATCTTGGCGCCGTCCTTGGCGATGCCGCCGGCCTCATATTTGCGGCCGACCATGAACCCGGCGATGTTCTGCAGAAACACCAGCGGGATCAGCCGCTGCGCGCACAATTCGATGAAATGCGCGGCTTTCAACGCGCTTTCCGAAAACAGGATGCCGTTATTGGCGACGAGACCGACCGGGTAGCCCCAGATATGGGCAAAGCCGCACACCAGGGTCGGCCCATAGAGCCGCTTGAACTCGTCGAGCTCGCTGCCGTCGACGAGCCGGGCGATGATCTCGCGCACATCGTAGGGCTGGCGCGTATCCTGCGGCACGATCCCGTAGAGCTCCTCGGCCGGGTAGAGCGGCGGCGCCGGCGGCCGCACCTCGACCCCGACACTTTTTACCCGGTTGAGGTTGCCGACGATCCGCCGGGCGATCCCGAGCGCGTGCCGGTCATCGACCGCCAGATGGTCGGTGACGCCGGAGACCCGGCTATGCACTTCCGCCCCGCCCAGTTCCTCGGCGCTGACCACCTCGCCGGTGGCGGCGCGCACCAGCGGCGGCCCGCCGAGAAAGATCGTCCCCTCGCCCTTGACGATGATCGACTCGTCGGCCATCGCCGGCACATAGGCGCCGCCCGCGGTGCACGAGCCCATGACCAGCGCGATCTGCGGCACCCCGGCCGCCGACAGCCGCGCCTGGTTGTAGAAAATCCGGCCGAAATGGTCGCGATCGGGAAACACCTCGTCCTGCGCCGGCAGATAGGCGCCGCCCGAATCGACGAGATAGAGGCACGGCAGCCGATTCTCGCCGGCGATCTCCTGCGCGCGCAGATGCTTTTTGACGGTGATCGGGAAATAGGTCCCGCCCTTGACCGTCGCGTCGTTGGCGACGATGACGCATTCCTTTCCCATCATCCGGCCGATGCCGGTGATGATTCCGGCCGCCGGCACCTCGCCGTCATACATGCCGAACGCCGCCAGCGCCGACAATTCGAGAAACGGCGAGCCCGGATCGAGCAGCAGCCGCACCCGCTCGCGCGCCAGCAGTTTGCCGCGCGCCAGATGCCGCCGCCGCGGCGCCTCGCCGCCGCCTTCCTCGATCTGCGCCAGCTTCGCGCGCAAATCCGCCACCAGCCCGCGCATCGCCGCATCATTGCCGCGAAAGCTGTCGGAGCGGGGATCGAGCGCGGTGCTGAGAATGGTCATCCGTGCCCGCACCTTGCCCAAGCGCAACCCCGCCCGGCAAGCGGAAACCAAATCTCGCGAGGTCTACCCGCGGCTGGGTTTGCGCTTTCTCTGGGCCATCTCAAATCCTTAAAAGAGAATTGTGTCGCGCTCGGGCTCAGCCGGCTCGCCGCGGGCCGGGCGCAGGCAGGATCGGCGGGCCTGCCGCATGGGCTTGCCTCGCCCCGGAAATCGGCGCAAACGGGTTGCCATGAGCGACGATCTCGAAACCTTCGACCGCGCCGCGGCGCTGGTCCATGCGGTGATGCCGCCGACCCCGCAATATTGCTGGCCGCAATTGTCGCGGCGGGTCGGGGCCGAGATTTGGGTCAAGCACGAGAACCACACCCCGATCGGCGCGTTCAAATTGCGCGGCGGTCTGGTGTATCTCGACGCGGTCCGGCGCGCTCAGCCGCGGCCGCTGGCGTCGTCACCGCCACCCGCGGCAATCACGGGCAGAGCATCGCCTATGCCGCGGCACGCCTCGGTCTCGCCGCGACGATCGTCGTGCCGCATGGCAACAGCGTCGAGAAGAACCGAGCGATGGCCGGGTTCGGCGCGCATCTCGTCGAGGCGGGCCACGATTTCCAGGCCGCCTACGAGCACGCCGTGGCGTTGGCCGGGCGCGAGCGGCTGCACCTGGTGCGCTCCTATGATCCGCTCCTGGTGCGCGGGGTGGCGAGCTATGGGCTCGAGCTGTTCCGGGCGGTGGCCGATCTCGATGTCGTCTATGTGCCGATCGGGCTCGGCAGCGGCATTTCCGGCGTGATCGCCGCGCGCGAGGCGCTCGGCCTCAAGACCGAGATCGTCGGCGTCGTCGCCGCCGGCGCGCCGACCTATGCGCTGTCCTTCGCCGCCGGCATGCCGGTCGTACCAACTCCGCCGAAACCATCGCCGACGGTCTGGCGGTGCGGGTGCCCGATGCCGCGGCGCTCGAGGTGATCCGCCGCGGGGCCGCGCATATCGTCACGGTGTCGGAGGCGGAGATCCGCGCGGCGATGCGCATCCTCTTCACCGATACCCACAATGTCGCCGAGGGCGCCGGCGCCGCGGCGCTCGCCGCCGCGTTGCAGGAGCGCGACCGCCTCGCCGGCAAGCGGGTCGCGGTGATCCAGTCCGGCGGCAATATCGACCGCAGCCTGTTCGCCGAGATGCTGGCAGAGCCCGACGCCGGCTAGACCACGCGGCGCCTGGACGCCAGCGCCTCGTCACGGCGATGGCCGGCGACGGTCGCGGTGACCGCCGCGATAAAGGCGCCGACAGCATGGCAAAGGCGGTGAAAAACGCCCGATGGCCGCGGCCTTGCGCGCTTTATCGGCCGCCTGGCGCGCCTTGAGGTGTCGGCTTTCCCTTGGCGCTGACATCGTCGACCCGCTTGGCGGCGTCGG
>CAWFER010000009.1:0-104433 GCA_963814805.1 uncultured Alphaproteobacteria bacterium
CGGTCAAGCACGAGCGGCGAGCGTTTCGCATCCAGCGATTTGAGCACATCGTCGAAAATCAAGTCATTGCGCGGCTCGTCCTGGGCGAGGGCGGCATAGACGGCCGGCATGGCGGGGCGGTCGGAGGCCGCTAAGGGCGGCGGCAACTGGAATTTTGTCGTCCTATGTTTGGTACGGTGAGCAACGCCCCTTTCGGTGGCTTGCGCGCGAGCGTCAACGCGGTGTCTCACGGGACCGCACTGCATAAAGATGATGGGATGGTGCCCGTCCTTGCGAGCGACGGTCGCCGACAGGCCGAGGACATATCGGGCCTTCGCGCGCCGCGCCACCAGCTCAAAGCTCGCGGCCGAGAGGTGATGGCACTCGTCAAACACCGTAAGCGGAGCCTGACCCCCACCTTGCGCCGGATGGCGGCGATGGGGTGATCCTGCCTGGTTCGAGCGAGGCAGGAGGATCGTGTGCCAAGTAATTTGCCAATTGATGTGCACAGCTTCCGTCGCGTGGAAGTGCTGACGGGGACGCCGCGACGGCGGCGCTGGAGCACCGCGGAGAAGGCGGCGATTGTCGCGGAAAGCTTGGCGCCGGGTGCGCAGGCGAGCGAGATCGCATTGCGCCACGGACTTCATCGCAACCAGCTCTACGGTTGGCGGCGGGAGTTTAGATTGGCCGCGGCTGCCGACGCCGGCCTTGCTGCGTCCGACTTCGTGCCGGTGGTGGCGGAGAGCCAGGGCGGTTCCGGCGCGGCGGCGATCGAGATCGAGATCGGCCGCGCGATCGTGCGCGTTGAGGCGGGGGTCGAGCTGGCCTTTCTGGGTAAGGTGCTGCGCCTGTTGAAGGCGATGAAATGATCCCCGCCCTGTCTGGCACGCCGCCGGCGGGGGTGCGGGTGCTGATCGCGACACGCCCGGTCGACTTCCGCCGCGGTGCCGACGGCTTGGCGGCGACGGTGCAATCGGTTCTGCGGCAGGACCCGTTCTGCGGGACGATCTTCGTGTTTCGCTCGAAGCGAGCCGACCGGGTGAAGATGCTGGTCTATGACGGGACCGGTCTGGTGCTGATCTGGAAGCGGCTGGAAGGGGCCAAGTTCAAATGGCCGGCGATCAGCGACGGGGTGATGCGGTTATCCGCAGCGCAACTGGCCGCGTTGTTCGAAGGGCTGGACTGGAGACGGGTGTACGCACCCAGGATCAGGCGGCCGCAGCTGGCGGGCTGAGCGGCTGAGCGTCCGCCTCTGACTTGATCAGGGGCCTGCGTCACAGTGACTCACCTTGTGGTTGAAGACCTTACGGGCGCCAGCGAAGTGCGATAATCCCGGTCGTGACGACACAAGAGCGCCTTCCCGACGACACCGCTGCGCTGCACGCCCTGGTGCTGACGGCGTGGGCCGAGCGCGACGCCGAGCGGGCCGAGAAGGCGCGGCTGATCGAAGAGCGCGATCAGCTCGCCGGCCAGAACGACCGATTGCGCCACCTGCTTCGCCAGCTGCAGCGGATGCAGTTCGGCCGGCGCTCGGAAAAGCTCGACCCCGACCAGTTCAACCTGGCGCTGGAGGATCTCGAACAGGCGATCGCCGCCGGCGAGGCCGAACAGGAGAAGGCCGATCCGGCGCTGCGCAAAGCGCGCTCGGAAAAGCGGCGCGCCGGCCGCGGCCCGCTGCCCGAGCACCTGCCGCGGGTCGAGATCGTCGTCGAACCGGAAGAAACCGCCTGCCCGTGCTGCGGCGGCACGATGCATGTGATCGGCGAAGATCGCTCGCAGCGGCTCGACGTCATCCCGGCGCAATACCGGGTGATCGTCACGCGCCGCCCGAAATACGCCTGCCGCGCCTGCCAGGAGGCGGTGGTGCAAGCGCCGGCGCCGGCCCGGCTGATCGAGGGCGGCCTGCCGACCGAGCGGCTGGTCGCCCATGTCGTCGTGGCGAAGTATGCCGACCACTGCCCGCTCTATCGCCAGGCCCAGATCCTGGCGCGGCAAGGCATCGCGATCGATCGGGCAACCCTGGCCTTCTGGACTGGCTACGCCGCAGCCGAGGTCAAACCGGTGTGGCGGCTGATGCGCGAAGAGCTGCTGCGCTCGACCAAGCTCTTCGCCGACGAGACCACGGCACCGGTACTCGACCCCGGGCGGGGGCGCACCAAAAAGGGCTACTTCTGGGTGCTTGCCCGCGACGACCGGCCGTGGCAAGGCGGAGCGCCGCCGGCGGTGGTGTACAATTACGCGCCGGGGCGCAGTGGGGATCACGCCACGGCGCTACTGAAGGGCTACGCCGGCGTGCTGCAAACTGACGGCTATGCCGCCTACCTCAGCCTCGCCGATCCCAAGCGCACCGGCGGGCCGGCCACGCTCGCGTTCTGCTGGGCACATTGGCGGCGGCAGTTCTTCGACCTCGCCAAATCGCCGCCGGCGCCGATCGCCACCGAGGCCCTGAAGCGGATCGCCGAACTCTACCAGATCGAAGCCGAGATCCGCGGCAAGAGCGCCGACGAGCGCCGCGCGGTTCGACAGGAGAAGACCAAGCCGCTCGCCGAAGCGCTGAAGGCCTGGCTCGAGAAGACCCTGGCACAGCTTGCCGGCGGCTCGTCGATCGCCCAGGCGATCCGCTATGCGCTCAACCGCTGGGATGGGCTGGTGCGCTTCCTCGATGACGGCCGCATCGAGATCGACTTCAACACCGTCGAGCGCGCTATGCGCCCGATTGCTCTGAACAGAAAAAATGCGCTATTCGCCGGCAGCGACGAAGGGGCAGAAAACTGGGCGATGCTGGCCTCGTTGATCGAGACCTGCAAACTCCACGGCGTCAATCCGGAAGCGTATCTCACCGACGTGCTGACCAAGCTCGTCAACAACTGGCCCAACAGCCGGCTCGCCGAACTCACGCCTTGGGGCTGGGCTGCCGAACACTGATCATCGGCGGCGGCGAACAAAACCGGCCCGTCAAGCCGTTCGGATGGTGGCCACGGCTCATCGCTTACGGTCCAGCTCGCCTCGGCGTAGGTGAAGTTGGAAGCGCCCAGCACGGCGACGAAGACCTGCGCCGGCCGGGGCTTGCCGGTCAGCCGGTCGACGATCACCGGCACCGTGTCGCCGGCGTAATCGACAAAGAGCTTGTCGCCGCCGGCGTGGGCGGTAGCCAGCGGGATTTTGCTCGATGTACTCGTCCCACAGAATTTGCAGCGTGACGTGCTTGCGCTTCAGCTCCCGGTGAACGGCTGCCCAGTCAGGCTCGATGCGGCGGCGATGCCCTTGCTTCTTTCCGGCTGCGGTGAAGAGCTGCCCTTCGAGCACGGGGTCGGTGATGTCGGCTGGCAATGGCGAACCGAGCCCGGCGGCAGCGAGCCGCTTCAACGTCAGCCGAACCGTCGACGCCGCCGCGCCGACCCGACGCGCGATCTCGTTGCCGGACACCCCGGCGGCATTCAACCGAAGCACGTCGCGCACCTGGCGCATCGCGATCCTCTCTGCTGGCATCGTCCCCTCCCGCGGCAAAAGCCAAAGGAGCGGACGCTAAGCGGGCCAGCAGAGACGCCCTCTAACCGGGCAACTTCATCCCGGAATCCCGAGTGAAATCATCTCGGAACAGCGAGCGACATCCAAATCGGAATGGTGGGCGAGATCATCCCGGAATCCCGAGCGACTTCCCCCGGAATCCGCATGGAGCTCGACGACCTCGCCGCCGGCCAACTCCCTGCCCCTATTTTTTGACCGTGAATCGGCTTGAAAGGTGTTTTCCCTCCCCCATTTCAAGCCAGCCGTGCCGAACCGCCTCTGTACGGGCCGGAAATCGAAAATGCGGCCCTATTGAACGGACAGGCACCACCTCCGCGCGAGCCTCTTGAGCGCCGCCCTTCGGGACCGCTCCCGACAGTGGGCCTCCCCCGAATTGCTGGCCATCGGGTTATGAGGATTTCAGGTTTGCCTTATCCTCTTCTTTTCCAGATCCAATTACCCTTGCGACTTCCTGCCCTATCGATTGGCCTATCTTGTAGAACGGATATAATGTCTGTTTGAACCAATAAGTGATGAGAGCTCCCACTGTGCTGTCGCTCTCAACAACCCATCTTTCGATCCCCTTGACACCCATGGGAGGATACAAGTTGAAATCCTTGGCCATCGTGCCGAATAAAAAATCCCAGATGGCGAGGCGCTCGCCGTAGTTCACATCAAAATGTTCAGGCATAATAGAGTGGTGGACGCGATGGTATTGGGGACTCACAAGGATATATTTTAAAGGACCTAAATTGGTCTTAAC
This sequence comes from uncultured Alphaproteobacteria bacterium, assembly GCA_963814805.1. Lineage (GTDB taxonomy): Bacteria > Pseudomonadota > Alphaproteobacteria > ATCC43930 > CGMCC-115725 > AP-15. Next base: position 4,250 of record CAWFER010000009.1, read on the forward strand.
ATTAGCATGGATAAAAAATGCCCAGAAAGTTCTGACAACGATAAAAATAGACCATGTGGTCGGGGCTCCTCCGACGAAGGCAATCGGCACCGTGGCAATGGCCTCACGGACGATTTGATCTACGAAATGCGATCGATCCCCTGTCATCGGATTCAGGTGCTCTTGTGAATGATGGATGGAATGAAAATACCAGAGCCACTTAACCTTGTGTCGCAGTCGATGGCTTACATAAAACATCAGATCGGCTATGAGGAATGCACCTATCCCTTGAAGCCAAAGCGGGCTGTTATCGAGAAGTCCGGTATTCAGAAATGGCAGCGTCTGATGATAGAAATTACTGACTTCGGTTATGAAAATATTAACGAAGGGGAAGATCAGTATTCCGTTGGCTATTGGATAGATCCAATCATAAAATAATGCTTTCCTCGATCTCTGACTGGATGGGAGAAACCTCTCCAAGAACAGGCAAGGTAAAATCCCGAATATCCAGTCCTTACAGCCGAAGATGTAATCGCGAAGGACATCCCATACCGGTAGAAGCCCCGCATCTATGAACATGAGTTTTAGGTCATGACTGCTAAAAGGCAACAGGCTAAATATCAAGTCCCGGAGCGAGTTGGAAATATCGTTCATCTGGCATTTTCTCCGATCAATTATGCTGCAACCATGGGGCCTTTTGTCGAAATACCAGCAAGAATAGTGCCACTATCCCATGTTATTATAAGGAAATAATCTTAATGATTAACGGTTTGCTTGCTGTAAGAATTTCCGACGGCCTTGCGACAACGCAAAGCCGCAAAGGTTCAGTTTCTCTTTCTGACCAATGTGTAAAGAAATCCGACATCCTCAATTCTGGCGAAAACGTTTCCGCAAGCACTGCATGCGTATCAGCGCTCATGGGCGACCCTTCCGCCTCCGGCATCGAGCCCGTATCCTGTGGATGGGACCCCGAGGGTTGAGGAGGCGACCAGATGGCGGATATCGGCTTTATCGGGCTCGGCAATATGGGGGCGCCGATGGCGGCGAATTTGGTCAAGGCCGGGCACCGGGTGACCGCTTACGACATCATTCCGGCGGCCGTTGAAGCGCTAGCGCAGCAGGGTGCGCGGGCGGCGGCGAGCGCGGCCGAGGCGGTCGCCGCCGGCGAGATCGTGATCACCATGCTGCCGGCCGGGCCGCAGGTGCGCGAGGTTTATCTCGGCAATGGCGGGGTGCTGGGCCGCGCCGCCAAGGATGCGCTGTTGATCGACTGCTCGACGATCGATGTCGACACCGCGCGCGCGGTCGCTGCGGCGGCCGGGGAAGCCGGCTTTGACATGCTCGACGCGCCGGTGTCGGGCGGCACCGCCGGGGCGGCCGGGGCCAGCCTTACCTTCATGGTCGGCGGCAGCGCCGCGGCCTTTGCCCGCGCCCAGCCGATCCTCGCGGCGATGGGGCGCACGATCGTCCACACCGGCCCGGCCGGCAGCGGCCAGGCGGTCAAGATCTGCAACAACATGATGCTCGCAATTTCAATGATCGGCGCCTGCGAGGCCTTAACTCTCGGGCAAAGGCTCGGCCTCGCGCCGCAGACCCTGTTCGATGTCGTCAGCAAATCCACCGGCCAGTGCTGGGCGTTGACCGGTTATTGCCCGGCGCCGGGGCCGGTGCCGTCCTCGCCGGCCAATCGCGATTATGCGCCGGGGTTTACCGCGGCGATGATGCTGAAGGATTTGCGGCTGGCGCAACAGGCGGCCGGGGCGTCGGCCTCGCCAACGCCGCTGGGCGCGGCCGCGGCGGCGCTCTATCAGCTGTTTGTCGACGAAGGAACTGGCGGCCTCGATTTCTCGGCGATCTATCGCTTTATCGCCAAACCTGACGATAAAATTTGAAACGAATAGTTAACCGAACCCGGCTAATCTCGTCCGAGCGCCCAGTGACGAGGCTCGGATGAATAACGGCTATATCGAAGTGATTTCGCTCGTCGAGCGGCTTCACCGCCACTTTCTGGAGGTGGTGAAGCTTGAGCTCGAAGGGCTCGGGATTCACGACATCAACAATGTCCAGGGCATGATGCTGTTCAACATCGGCGACGCGGAGATGACCGTTGGCGAATTGACCCTGCGCGGCTGCTATCTCGGCTCCAACGTCTCGTACAACGTCAAAAAGATGGTCGAAAACGGCTATCTCTTACAGCAGCGCTCGTTGCACGACCGGCGCTCGGTGCATGTCCGGCTGACCGAAAAGGGGTCCAAGCTGCGCGACCGGCTGACGGCGATGCATCAGCGCCATGCCGAGATGCTGCCGCAGGCGCTGGTCGGCGCCGAGGATCTTCAGGCCGCCGGGGTCACCTTGCGCCGGCTCGAGCGTTTCTGGATCCGCGCCGGAGACATGATGCAGCGGCCGCCGCAATTCGCCGCCTGATCCTTTCAGGTGACCGCGCCGGCGACATGATGCAGCCGCCCGCGATTCGCCGCCTGATCTTTTCAGGTGACCGCGCCGCCGCCAACTGCGAGTCTGCGCCGCCAGAATTTGTGGAGGAGCAGCATGACAGCCGAGCTTATTCCGCTTTCGCCCGGGCTGAGCGTCGCCGGCCGGCTCGATCGCGCCGACATCGACGCGCTGGCCCAGGCGGGGGTGCGCACGATCGTCAACAACCGACCCGACGGCGAAGACCCGGGGCAGGTGCCGGCGGCCGAGGCCCGGCGGCTCGCCGAGGCGCACGGCATCGCCTATCACCACATCCCGATCACCGCGGCGAGCCTAACCCGCGCCGATGTCGACGCCTTTGCCGCGGCCCTGCGCGAAGCCGAGACGCCGGTCGTCGCCCATTGCCGCAGCGGGACCCGCTCGGCCCTGTTATGGGCATTGACGCGGATGCGCGAGGGCGCCGATCCGCTCGGCCTGATCGGCGAAGCCGCGCGTCACGGCATCGACATCGCCAGCCTGCCGGCGGTCGCAGCGCGGCTGCGCCAGCGCGCCGGCTGACCTTGCCCGGCCGGGTTCGATCCGGGGTCATTTCGCCGCCCCGCCGGCGATCGCTGGTCTGCCTGCGGACCGGCCGCATCCGGCCGAAAGGGCCAAGTCGCAGCCGAAGCAGGCGATTGGCAATAAGAGCTGACCGCGTCCGCGGCGCATTGTGCTGGCGAGCGGCGCCAGACGCTGCGAACCTTGAGCCCTTCGGTTTTGCGATGGGGCCGACAGGCGGCTGTTCCGAACTTTGACCGCGCTGCGGCGCTGGCGTCGAGCGTCGGCGGGGTGCGACGGGCGCCGTCGGCGATCAAGCGCGCGATGTTCGGCTTAACAGATGCCCGCGATGCTGCTCTAATGCGGCGGGGTCGGAAAAAACCGCCGAGGGGGATTTGGAAATGCTGCGATGGCCCGCCGCTATCGGGCGCGCGCGCCGGCGCGCGCCGCCCCGAATGACCGGGCGCTGAGCCGACCAGGGCTGATCCGGCATGACGATTTCTGTGGAGCTCGCGATCAACGCGATCATCGCCGGATTGTTGCTCGGCGGCTTTTACGCCGCGGTCACGGTCGGGGTGACGATTTCCTTCGGCATGCTCGACATCGTCAACATCGCCCACCCGGCCTTTATTATGCTGGGCTCGTTCGTCGCCTACGCCCTCAATTCGAGATTCGGGCTCGACCCGGTGCTGATCGGCGTCGCCATGACCCCGCTGTTCTTTCTGCTCGGAATGGCCGTCTATCAGGTCTATTACTATGCGTTCGAGCGGCGCGGCGAAGAATTGATTCAGGGCCTCGCCTTTTTCTTTGGCCTCTTGTTTGTCGGCGAGGTCGGCCTGATCCTGGTGTTCGGCGTCGACTATCGCTTTGTTGAGGCGCCCTATATCGGCTCCAGCCTGCGTTTCGGCTTTGTCGATCTTCCGTTCCGGATGCTGATCCCGTTTGCCGTCTCGCTCTTGATGGTGGCGCTATTGCAGCTGTCCTTTGGCCGCAGCTTTATCGGGCGCGCGATCCTCGCCGTGTCGCAGGACCGGCTGGCGTTGCAGCTGATGGCGGCCAATCCGACCCGCATCAAGCGCATCGCCTTTGGCATCTCGATCGCCACCGCCTCGGTGGCCGGCGCCTTGCTGATCATCATCCAGCCGGTCGAACCCTCGATCGGCCGCGACTATATCGGGCGGATCTTTGCGATCTGCGTCCTGGGCGGGATGACGAGCTTTCCCGGCATGGTCGCCGGCGCGATGCTGATCGGCGTCGTCGAGAGCCTGACCGCCACCTTTTACGGGCCGTCCTGGGCGCCGGCGGTGGCGTTCGGCTTTCTGCTCTTGACCCTGGCGGTGCGCCCCGCCGGCATCCTCGGCCGCTGACGATGCGATGAGCACCGGCAGGTTCTGGATCGTCTCGTTCGCCGTGGCTGCAGCGCTGCTGATTTTGACCCGCTGGCAGATCCAGAACGAGTATTTCTTCTTCGCCGCCTACGTCGTGCTGCAATACGTCGTGCTGGCGACGGCGTGGAACATCCTCGGCGGCTACACCGGCTACACCAATTTCGGCACCGCGGCATTTTTCGCGTTCGGCGCCTACACCGCGGTCGTGCTGCACAAGCTGACCTCGGCGCCGGTCCCGGCGATGATCCTGGTCGCGGGCGCCGTCTCGGGGCTGCTCGGCTTCGGCATGGGCTATCTGACCTTGCGGCTGAAGGGGGTGTTCTTCGCCATCGCCACCCTGGCCCTGGCGATCGTGGCCCAGACCCTGATCGTCAACTGGGACTATGTCGGTGGCTCGCGCGGCATCTACATCATCCGGCCGCAGCAGGCCCCGCTGTTCGGCGGCTACATCGAATATCTCTATTCGCTGATGCTGCTCTTGAGCTGGCTGGCGGTGGCGCTCGCCCGCACCATCGAGCGCTCGCACCTCGGGCTCGGCCTCGCCGCGATCCGCGACGACGAGCAGGCGGCCGAGGCGAGCGGGGTCCCGACCCTGCGCCTCAAGCTGATCGCCACCACCTTGAGCGGCGCCCTGATGGGCATGTCGGGGGCGCCGTTGCCCTATTACGTGACCTATCTCGACCCGACTTCGAGCTTCAATTTGTCCTATGCCGTCAACGCCGTGGCGATGCCGCTGATCGGCGGCATGACCAGCTGGATCGGCCCGCTGATCGGCGCGGTATTGCTCGGCACGATCCAGCAGGTGGCGACGGTCACGATCTCCTCGGCGCTGAATTTGCTGATCGTCGGGCTGTTGCTGATCGGCTTTGTCATCGTCGCGCCCAACGGCATCGTCGGGCTGGTCCAGGCCCGCCGCCGCAGCGGGAGGCGCAAATGGCCCGGCCGCTGAGCGCGATGTCGCCCCCGCCATTGCTCGAAGCCAGTGGGCTCGCCAAGCATTTCGGCGGGTTCGTCGCACTTGAGCAGATCGACCTCGCCATCGCCGAGGGCGAGAGGCTGGGGCTGATCGGCCCCAACGGCTCGGGCAAGAGCACCTTGGTCAATTGCCTGTGCGGCGCCTTGCGCCACGATGGCGGCGCGATCCGATTCGCCGGACGCCGGCTCGATAGCGTCCCGGCCTACCGGCGCACCCGGCTCGGGCTGGCGCGCAGCTTTCAGCTGCCGAGGCCGTTCCGCACGATGAGCCTCGTCGACAATCTGAAGATCCCGCTCCTCTATGCGGTCAACGCCCGCTCTGGCGCCCGCCTCCACCATGCGGCGATCGAAGAGCGCTGCCTCTCACTCCTCGACGAGGTCGGGCTCGCCGACAAGGCGCGCCAGCTGCCGCGCGATTTGACCCAGGTCGAGATGCGCAAGCTCGAACTCGCCCGCGCGGTGGCGAGCGCGCCGCGCCTCCTGTTCGCCGACGAGGCGATGGCCGGGCTGTCGCCCTCCGAGGTCGAGGAGATCCTAAGCGTCTTGTTCCGCCTCAACGAGAGCGGGATCACGATCGTCCTGATCGAGCACATCATGCGTGCGGTCATGAGCTTTTCGACCCGGCTGGTGGTGCTGGTCGCCGGTCACAAGATCGCCGACGGGGCGCCGCAGGAGGCGATGCGCAACCCCGAGGTCGAGAGGGCCTATCTTGGCGAGTAGCCTCACGATCGCCGGCATCGACGCCGGCTATGGCGCGGTGCGGGTGCTCGACAACGTGTCGATCGAGGTCGCGGCGGGCGAGACCGTGGTGCTGCTCGGCACCAACGGCAACGGCAAGAGCACGGTCATGAAATGCGTGATGGGCATCGTCAAGCCGACGGCCGGGTCGATCGTCGCCGAGATCGACGGCATGCGGTGCGACCTCGTCGGCCGCTCGACCGAGGCGATCGTCGATCTCGGCATCAGCCTGGTGCCCGAGGGCAGGCGGCTCTTTCCGAAGCTGACGGTCGAGGAGAATCTGCTGCTCGGCGCCTTCCGGCCCAAGGCGCGGGCCCAGATCGCCGCCAACCTCGATGGCTGCTACGCGACCTTTCCGGTGTTGCGCGAGCGCCGGCGCCAACTCGCCGGCAGCATGAGCGGCGGCGAGCAGCAGATGCTGGCCTTGGCCCGCGCCTTGATGTCGGCGCCGAAGATCCTGTTGATCGACGAGCCCTCGGTGGGCTTGGCGCCGGTCCTGGTCAAGCGCACGATTGAAAAGATCGAGGAGCTGAAGGAGCGCTACCAGCTGACCGTGCTGATGGCCGAGCAGAACTTCAATCAGGCGGTGCGCATCGCCGATCGCGGCTATGTCATCGTTCATGGCGCCATCGCCTTCGAGGGCCAATCGGCCGAAGCCCTCAACAACAACGAGCTCGTCCGCAAATTCTACCTCGGGCTGTAGCCGGCAGGCGCGACCCCAATCGTCGGCAGCGTCAACCGACAGACGCGTAGCTAGCTCCAGATCCCGGCAATGCCGCCATAGACCCCAAGCGCTGCGACGAGGCTCGACAAGCCGATGACGATCCAGCGATAGGCTCCACGCAGCCGATGCTCCCGCGGCAATGCCCGCATCGCCAAGGCGACGAGGAAGCCCAGCACCAGCGGCAGCAGCAGCGCGTTCATCACCTCGACCGCGACGTTGAGGCTCACCAGGTCGGGAACCTCGGCGACGATGATCGCGCCGCCAACGACCGCGGCGGTGTAGACAATATAAAACCATGGCGCCTCGAGCGGGTGGTGCTCGAGGGAATGTTTGTACCCGGTGATCTCGCCGAAACCCCAGGCGCAGGCAAGCGAGACGACGATTGCCGCCACCATTGCGGCGCCGGTCACGCCAAGCCCGAAGATCAGGCGGCCCGCCAGCGGCCCGAGGAACGGCGTCAAGGCATTGGCCATCTCGCCAACGGAGTTGAGGTTGCCGGCGCCGCCGCCGGCCTTGCCGATGGTGGCGGCGGTGGCGATCAGCACGGCCGCCATGACCAGCTGCGTGGCCACCGCCCCGAGGCAGGTATCCCAGCGCGCGCTTTTGTAGTCCTCGGGTAGAAGCTTCTTATCGGCGACCGCAGATTGCTGATAGAAAATCATCCACGGCATGATGACGGCGCCGATATTGGCGGCCACCAGGTAGAGATAGTCCTTGTTGCCGATCGGGAACTGAATCAGGCCTTGCACCAGCTCCGCGGCTTGCGGACGGCTGGCATAGGCGATCCAGAAAAACGCGCATTCGAACAATCCGAGCGCGATGGCGACGAGTTCGACCCGGCGGTAGGAACCGGTCCAGACGACCGCGAGCAGAAAAATCACGACCACCAGCAGGCTGACGCCGCGCGGCACGCCGAAGAGTTCGCCGACCCCCGCCACGCCGGAGAACTCGGTCAGCAAGGCGCCGACCGAGGCTACCCCCAGACCGGTCACCGAAAGCCACGCCCAGCGCCTGCCGAAAATGTCGCGGATCAGTTCGCCGTGTCCCTTGCCGGTAAAGATGCCGAGACGCACGGTCAATTCCTGCACCACGTAGAGGATCGGCATCAGCACGATCTGCAGAAGCAACAAACGGTAGCCCCACTGGACTCCGCTTTGCCCGGCGGTGATGATGCTGCCGACATCGGTGTCCGCGAGCATGACGACCAAGCCCGGGCCGAGGACGGCAAGGAATCGCCGCGCACCGAGGGTGGGCTTTCGGGGACCGGCAACGACGCTCGTGGACATGGATCACCAGACGCAATTAAGAACTATTCGCGTTATAGGCTGTCCTATCCGCAGCCGTCAACCGGCCATTCGCCATGCTGAGAGACCACAGAGGTCAGCCGCGCGCAGGTGCGCGGGATTGGCAAGCAGCAACATTCTCAGTAGATTTGTTGGTTGAGAGTTTGCGACAACGCAAGCGGCGTTCTCGGCGCCACCCCATGCACCGGAGGCCTCAATGCACGACCGGCGCTGCGCGACCCTTGACGCGCCGCCTGTTCCGGCGCCGACAGCGCGATTCGGGCCGTGGCGGGTGGGCCCGCCTCGCTGGCTCATGGTATGCGCCGCAGGCCTGCTCGCTTCCTGCCAGCCGGCCGGGATCTTGGACCCGCAGGGGCCGGTCGCGTCGGCCGAGCGGCTCATCCTGTTCAACGCGACGGCGATCATGCTCGTCGTCGTGGCCCCGGTGATCCTGGCGACCTTGGGATTTGCCTGGTGGTATCGGTCGGCCAACGCCCGCGCCAGCCGGGATACGGGCGCGGGCTACGAGGGGCGCATCGAGTTTGTCGTCTGGTCGATCCCGGCGCTGGTGACGATCCTATTGAGCGGCGTGTGCTGGATCGGCTCCCATCAGCTCGATCCGCGCGCGCCGATCCCCGCCAGCGTCAAGCCGTTGGAGGTCAAAGTTGTCTCGCTCGATTGGAAATGGCTGTTCATCTACCCCCAACAGGGCATTGCCGCCGTCAACCAGCTGGTCGTGCCGGTCGGAACCCCGGTGCAATTCGAGCTTACCTCGGCGACGGTGATGAATTCCTTCTTCGTGCCGCAGCTCGGCAGCCAGATCTACACGATGGCGGGGATGACCACCCACCTGAACCTGCTGGCGCAGCAGATCGGCGATTATCCGGGAATATCGGCGAATTTCAGCGGCGATGGCTTTGCCGACATGCGGTTCATCGTCAAGGCGGTGTCGCAAGGCGATTTCGCCGCCTGGGTCGCCAAGGCGCGGGCCGCCGGATCGGCGCTCGACATGGCCGGCTATGCCAAATTGGCGAAGCCCAGCGAAGCCGTGCCGCCGGCGACCTATCGGGCGGTCGACCCCGAGCTGTTCCAGCGCATCGTCGACCAGACCGCGCTCGGCCCCGAAAAGGCGCACGCCGGCGCTGCCTGGCGCGCGCCGCCGCGGCGCGCGGGAGGCTGAGATGCTGGGCAAGCTCACTCTGGCGGCGATCCCGCTCAACCAGCCGATCCCGCTATTCGCCGCCGGGGCGGTCGGCATCGTCATCCTGGCCGTGCTCGGGCTCGTCACGGTCAAGGGTTGGTGGCCCTATTTGTGGCGCGAATGGCTGACCAGCGTCGACCACAAGCGGATCGGCGTCATGTATTTCATCCTGGCGCTGGTCATGCTGCTGCGCGGCTTTGCCGATGCGATCATGATGCGCTCGCAGCAGGCGATCGCGATCGGCGGCGCCCAGGGCTACCTGCCGCCCGATCACTACGACCAGATCTTCTCGGCGCACGGCACAATCATGATCTTTTTCGTGGCGATGCCGTTTGTCGTCGGGCTGATGAACTTTGTCGTGCCATTGCAGCTCGGCGTGCGCGATGTCGCCTTTCCGGTGCTCAACTCGGTCAGCTTCTGGCTGACCGCATCGGGGGCGCTGCTGGTCAACGTGTCGCTCGTCATCGGCAATTTCGCCCGCACCGGCTGGATGGCCTATCCGCCGTTGTCCGAACTCGCCTATTCGCCCGGCGTCGGCGTCGACTATTACCTGTGGCCATTGCAGATCGCGGGGATCGGCACCCTGCTCGCCGGCGTCAACATGGTCACCACGATCCTCAAATTGCGCGCCCCGGGCATGATCTATATGCGGATGCCGATATTCTGCTGGACCGCGCTCGCCACCAACATGTTGATCGTCGCCGCCTTTCCGATCCTGACCGCGACCTTCACGATGCTGCTGCTCGACCGTTACGTGGGCATGCACTTCTTCACCAACGGCGCCGGCGGCAACGTGATGATGTATGTCAATTTGTTTTGGGCCTGGGGCCATCCTGAGGTCTACATTCTGATTCTGCCGATGTTCGGCGTCTTTTCGGAAGTGATCGCGACGTTTTCCGGCAGGCCGCTGTTCAGCTACCGCTCGATGGTCCTGGCGACCTTGGCGATCTGCGTCCTCTCTTTCACCGTTTGGCTGCATCACTTCTTTACGATGGGGGCAGGCGCCGACGTCAATTCCTTCTTCGGCATCATGTCGATGATCATCGCTGTCCCGACCGGCGTCAAAGTCTTCAACTGGCTGTTCACCCTGTTCCGTGGCCGCATCGTCTATAAGCCGCCGGTCCTGTGGGCGATCGGCTTCATGGTCACCTTTGTCATCGGCGGCATGACCGGGGTTCTGCTGGCGATTCCACCGGACGACTTCGTGCTGCACAACAGCGTCTTCCTGGTCGCCCATTTCCACAACGTCCTGATCGGCGGGGTGGTGTTCGGGGCGATGGCCGGGTTCAATTATTGGTTCCCGAAGGCGTTTGGCTTCACCCTCGACGAGCGCTGGGGCAAGGCCAGCTTCTGGTGCTGGCTGGTCGGCTTTTATCTCGCCTTCATGCCGCTCTATGCCCTGGGCCTGATGGGCATGACGCGGCGCCTCCAAAACATCGCCGACCCGAGCTGGCGGCCGTTGCTGCTGGTCGCCGAGGCCGGCGCATTCGTCATTTTCCTCGGCATTCTCTGCCAGATCGTGCAGATCTATGTCAGCATCCGCACCCGCGAGAGCCGCCGCGACCTAACCGGCGACCCGTGGAATGGCCGGACCTTGGAATGGGCGACCTCGTCGCCGCCGCCTGCCTACAATTTCGCGGTGCTGCCGCAGAGTCGAGACGATCGACGCCTTCTGGGAGATGAAGCGGCGGGGCGTGACGCCGGTCGAGCCGGCCTATGAAGCCATCGAGATGCCGCGCAACAGCCCGACCGGCTTTGTCATCGCCTTTTTTGCGGTGATCGCCGGCTTTGCGCTGATCTGGCAGATCTGGTGGATGGCGATCCTCGGCCTGCTGGCGATCGCCGCCGTATTCCTGACGTTCGGCTGGAGCGAGAACCGTGAGAGCGAAATTCCAGCGGGCGAACTGGCGCGAATGGAACGGGCGCGGCTCAGCCTCGGGCGGCCCGCATGACGATCGCAGCGATCGACGCCGTCCCGACCGCGCAGGTGCGTGGACGCGGCGGCGGCGGACCGGCCCCGACGCGGATCGTCGTCGCCTATGGGTTCTGGATCTTCCTGCTCAGCGACATCATCATGTTCTCCGGCCTGTTCGCCGCCTATGCGGTGCTGTCGGGCCGGACCGCCGGCGGACCGACCGGCTACCAGCTGTTCAATCTACGCCACGTTTTTATCGAAACCACCTGCCTGTTGGTTTCGAGCTACACTTGCGGGCTCGGCGCGCTCTTCGCCGAGCGGCGGCAGCCCGGCCGCTTTCTGTTCTTCGCCGCATGCACGTTTGTGCTCGGCGCGGCCTTCCTCTACATCGAGATCTCGGAATTCGCCGGCATGGTCGGCGAGGGCGCCGGGCCCCAGCGCAGCGCCTTTCTGTCGGCGTTTTTCACCTTGGTCGGAATGCACGGCGCGCATGTAACGAGCGGTCTCATCTGGCTCACCTACATGGTGGCGCAGGTCATCGTCAAAGGCTTGCGACCCAACGTGCTGCGGCGGTTGCTGTGCTTCAGCCTGTTCTGGCATGCGCTGGACATCATCTGGATCGGGGTGATGACCTTGGTTTACCTGATGGGAGCCCGCTGATGGATGGTGACGAGCGCCTGTTCGACGACCGCACGCCCGGCGTCGAAAACGAAGAGCCGAGCGCCAACGTTCTGTCGTACACGGCCGGGCTCGGGCTGGCCATCCTGTTGACGATCGCTTCCTTCGTCGTGTCGCAGACCAATCTGTTGTGGGCCCCGGGCGTAGCAGCCGGGCTGATCGTGCTCGCCTTCGCCCAGATCGGCGTCCATCTCGTCTTCTTTCTGCAGCTGGGCAGCGGACCCGATCACACGAACAATATTCTGGCCCTGGCCTTCGGCGTGCTGATCGTCTTTCTCGTGATCGCCGGTTCGGTCTGGATCATTGCCAACCTCAACGCCAACATGGCGCCGATGCCGATGCCGATGCCGCCTCCCCGCTGACCTCGTTCCCGCGCAAAACTCCGGCCTCCGCGGTTCCGGCGCCGGGCATGGCCGCCGATGCCGGCGATCATCCCGCCCAAATCCTAGGCCCGCGCGACCGCGGCCTCGCCGAATGCGCTCTCGGGCCAGGAGAGGCGGTAATGTTCGCGCAGCGTCGCGCCGGCGTATTCGGTGCGGAACAGGCCGCGCCGCTGCAATAGCGGGATCACCTCGGCGCTGAAGATGTCGAGCTGCGCCGGCAATAAGGGCGGCATGATGTTGAAGCCGTCGGCGGCGCCGTCCCTGAACCAGTCCTCGATCAGATCGGCGATCTGCTCGGGCGTGCCGGCGGTGACGTAGTGGCCGCGGGCGCCGGCCAGATATCCCAGCAATTGCCGCAGAGTCGGCTTTTCCCGGCGCACCAGGTTCAGAATCACCTCGGTCCGGCTGCGCGCCGCCTCGACCGAGCCGGGGTCGGGAAAATCCTCGGGCCCGAGCGGGCGATCCAATGGCAGAGCGGTGAAATCATGCCCGCCAAAGCGGTTGGAGAGCCGCCTGCGGCCGACCTCCGGGTCGCTGAGGTCATTGACCTCGCGCACCATTCGCTGCGCCTCGGCCTCGCTCGCGGCGATCATCGGGCTGATCCCCGGCAGGATCAGCACCTGGTCGGGCATCCGCCCTGTGGCTGCCGCCAGCCGCTTCAGATCAGCGTAGAATTCCTGCGCCGTCGCCTTCTCGACATGCGCGGTGAAGACCGCATCAGCGTGGCGCGCCGCGAACCGGCGGCCGGTTTCGGACGATCCGGCCTGCACCAGCACCGGCCGGCCCTGCGGGCAGCGCGGCAGGTTCAGCGGGCCGGCAACCTGGTAGAAATCGCCGCGGTGGTTGATTGGCCGGATGCGCTCCGCCCGCGCATATTGGCCGCCGGCCCGGTCGTCGACCACCGCATCCTCGGCCCAGCTATCCCACAGCGCCTTGACCACGGTCATGAACTCCTCGCCGCGGGCATAGCGGTCGGCATGGCTAACCTGGCCCGCGCCGCCGAAATTGCGCGCTGCGGTCGCCAGCCAAGAGGTGACGATGTTCCAGGCCACCCGGCCATTGCTGATGTGGTCGAGCGAGGCGAACTGGCGCGCCAGGTTGAACGGCTCGCTATAGGTGGTCGAAGCGGTGGCGATCATCCCGATCCGGCGCGTCGCCACCGCCACCGCCGCCAGCACGGTTATCGGCTCGAGCCAGGTGCGCGCCGCCTGCGCCACGTCCTCGCCGAGCGCCAGCTGGTCGGCGAGAAAGATCGAATCGAACAGCGCCGCCTCGGCCCGCTGCGCCAAATCCTGGTAATAGCGGATATCGGTCAAGGCTAGCGGCGACGACCCCGGATGCCGCCACGACGCCTCATGGTGGCCGCGGCTGTGGATAAACAAATTGAGGTGCAACTGCCGCTGCATGATCGTGTTCCTCGCTTCGGGCTGTGCTGTGCGCTCGACCCGCCGAGTCTGCCAGGAACAGAGGCCGCCGCAAGAGATAAGGAGCCCGTGCGTCGGGGATGACACGCCGGGCGGGCCGAAACGCCGCCCTCGCGACTCCTCGCTGCGAGCGACGGCGTCAGGGAATCACGACCGACGCGGCGTTGGCGATGATGTTGGCGGCGTCGGCCGGCAGCAGGAAGCGTTCGGCGACAAGACTATTGGCGGCGGCGGTGACCGCGGCGACATAGCCGGCGCTGTTGCCGTAGCGCTCCTCGAGCGACAGCCGCGGATCGTGGTTAGCGATTCTCTCGGCCTTGGTTCCGGCGAACGGGATGAAGCTGCCGGTCAGATCGCACAAATCGCCCTCGCCAAAACCCGCCCGGCGATAGTTCCAGCCCATGTAGGTGCCCAGCGGCGCCTGCAACGTGGTCGAGCGCACGCCGTCGATATCGTTGCCGTCGGCATCGACCGCCGGTTCCATGATGTCATAGGAACGATCGAGCACGATCGGCGGGCCGGCGAGAACGCCGCTTTCGTCGCCGGCGTCAAAGCGCGGACCCCAGAACAACAGGTTGCGTGTGTTGTAGAGCCCGGTGAAGGCGACCGTCGGATAGGCGGCGATGCCGGTCGGAAACACCCCGTTTGGAAAGCCGACCTTCGCCGGCGGCCGCAACGTCTTGTCGGCGAAGGTGGCGTACCGGCTGGGCGGCGGGAGGACCCCGTTCTCAACCCATTGCTGCAGGTCGATCAGCAGCGCCCGCTGCTGATAAACGTAGGGATTTACATCCGGCAGGTATTCGCAGATGCCGGTCGAGGTCGGGATTGCCGCAGCCGGGTTGAAGCCGCCATGCTGGGTGCTGGCGAAATGGTATATGCGCACGTTGTCGGGAATCACGAGGTCATGCCCGCGGCCGTCGGTGGTGTCGAGCGACATGCCGCCCTGCCAATATTCGGTATCGGTATTGGTGTGGAAGATCTTAGGGCAGGTATCGCTTTGCCGGCAGCGGTCGAGCAGCCCGCCCCAGGTTCCGGAAACCGGGTCGCGGCTGTCGCCATAGGTGAATGGCGCGTCGGCGTCCGCGGTGCTGAGCTTTTCCTCGTGCTGCAGGCCCGGGCCGCGGATCGCCTGGGCGAAGCGCTGATTGATGTCGTTGCGGACCGCGCCGATATGCGGGTTGAGCCCGTCGGCCACCTGGCGGCGCTGCTCATCCTGGTTGAAACCGAGATCGAGAAAGGTGCGCGCCAGCCGGCCGTCCTGCGAGGTGCCGTGCATCAAAGCGTAGCTGATCGCGCCTTGCAGCGGGTTGGCGACCCCGGGCTGCCCGTAGCGCAGAAACGAGATGAAATCGCGCATCGCGGCGAGCCCGATGCCGTCGACCAGCGGATCCTTGGCGGTATAGGTCAGTTCATAGATGTGATTGGTGTCGAACGCGCCGCCGTTCAGCATGTTGACGCAAATCTGCGGCGGGTCGGGCGGGATCACCGTCACCTGCGCCGCGGTGCAGGGCGCGATACCCCGCGGCCAGCGCCGACAAGTCGCAGGCGTCTCTAACGGTAAGGGAGAATTATGGCGACTCGCCGCAACTCGTTCCGTCAAGCGGCTGGGACTACACCGACAGCACGTTGACCGCGGTCAAGCTGACTTCGGGAGATTTCGGCGGGCCCGGCTCGTTCGGACCGACCGCGCTCTATGAATTCACTTATGTCGCAAAGAACCCGATCGTCGCCGGTCTCGGCTTTGCCGCGCTTCGCGATTTCGCAACCTTCCTGCGCGACGCCAAAGCAGACGACCACGGCGTCGCCAACCCGCTCGCTGGCGATGTCCAGCGCATCTATACGACCTGCGTGTCGCAGCCATGCCGGACCACGCGGCATTTTCTGCTGTTCGGCTTCAACGAGGCCGAGCGGACGCACGCCAAGGTCTTCGATGCGATGCTGAACTGGATCGGCGGCGGCGACGGCATCTTCATGAACTATCGCTTTGCTCAACCGACGCGGACCCAGCGCCAGCACATCGCGCGTTGGACCCCGGAATTTCAGTTCCCGTTCGCCGACGTCCCGTTTTTCGACCGGGTGACCGGAAAATCGGCGGTCGTCTCGATACCTGTCAGCGTAGCTTTACCTGCCCAAAGATATTCGAGGTGAATTCGGAGAACGAATATTGGTCGAAGGGCGGCACGATGCTGACCACCGACGGCCAGGGCCATGACCTCGATCTCAGCGCCGTCGACAATGTACGGTATTATCAGCTGTCTAGCCTGCCGCACGGGGCCGGAACTGCGGCGGGCATTTGCCGGCAACCGCAGAACCCGCTTGTCCCCGATCCAGTCCTGCGCGCCCTGCTGGTCGATCTGAACCAGTGGGTCAGTAGCGGGCGGCAGCCGCCAAGCAATCGCGTGCCGAGCTTTGCCACCCACACCTTGGCGCCGTCATTGCCGCAATCGGGAGTGGGCTTCCCAAACATCCCGAACCCGAGCGCGTCGTTGCCGATCACTCAGTTCGTCACCTATAACGGCATCCTTCATACCGGCGATCTGTGGAATTTCGGACCGCGGTTCGATGACGGGATACTGACGATCCTGCCGCCGCAACTGCTCGGCACGCCGTACAAGATCTTTGTCCCGAGAACGGACGCCGACGGCAACGACATCGCCGGTGTGCGCACCCCGACGTGGCCGTGCCGTTGGCGACCTATACCGGTTGGGGCTTGCGCGCCGGAAATGCGGCTGATCCGGCGCCAATCGTCGATGGCTGCGACGCCTCGGGGCAGAAGGTCCCGTTCGAGGAGACCAAGGCCGAGCGCCTGGCGATCGGCGACCCGCGCCTGTCATTGCAGGAGCGCTACAAGGACCATGCCACCTATGTGAGCCTGGTTACGTCCGCCGCCGAAAAGCTCGAGCGCCAGCGCCTGTTGCTCGATCAGGACGCGCAGAATTACATCACCGCGGCGCAGGCGGCTGCCGTTCCCTAATCGGCCACCGGCCCCACCAAGAACCGAGGAGGCGGTCGGCGACCGCGCTCGCCTCTCCGCGAACACGGCCTCTCGGGGCGGCGACATGCCGTATCGACGATCAGGCGAGCACAAGGAGGCCAAGGGAGCTGGTTCGGCCACGCGCTCTGGCCGCAGGGTTGCGGCTTGTCTAGGCCGAAGCGGAGAAGCCGCCATCGACCGGGATCGCGGCGCCGGTGATGAAGTCGGCGGCGGCCGAGGCGAGAAAGACGGCGATGCCGGCCAAATCTTCGGGTTCGCCCCAGCGCCCGGCCGGGGTGCGGGCCAGCACGCGCTCGTGCAGCCCGGCGACTTCGCGGCGCGCGTCGCGGGTCAATTCGGTGTCGATCCAGCCCGGCAGCACCGCATTGACCTGGATGTTGTCGGTGGCCCAGGCGGCGGCGAGCGATCTGGTCATCTGCACCAGCCCGCCCTTGCTCGCGGCATAGGGGACCGCATAGGCCGCGCCGAAGATCGAATACATCGAGCCGATATTGATGATCTTGCCGCCGCCGCCCTCGCTTCATCGCCGGGTGGGCGGCCTGCGCGCAACGGAAGGCGCCGGCTGAGGTTGGTGTCGAGCACCGCGTGCCATTCGGCGGCGCTGTAGGTCTCGGCCGGCTTGCGAATCGACATGCCGGCGTTGTTGACCAGGATGTCGAGCCGGCCGAAATGGTCGAGGGCGGCTTCGACCATCGCCCGGCACGAGCCTCTCGTCGGCGACATCGAGAGCGACAACAGCGGCATCGCCGCCGAGAGCGACGAGGTCGGCCACCGCCGCCGCCGATTTCGCCGGGTCGCGCGCCGCGACGACGATCTTGGCCCCGGCGCGCGGCGAGCCCGCGCGCCATGCCGAGGCCGATCCCGCCATTGCCGCCGGTGACCACGGCGACCCGGCCCGACAGGTTGAACGCCGGACAGGTCGAAGAGGCTCATCGCTCGGGTCGGCCGACGAGGACAGCCGATGGCGCTCAATAAACTCCCTTCAGCGGGGTCGTCTGGCGCTTTTCGACGGTCGCCCCGGCGGCGCCGGTATCGCCGGCAGTCAGCAGCTTGTCCGACAGGCTCTGCGAGCCGACGATCGCGTTCTGATCCGGCGCCTGGTCATTGGACTCGCCGAGATCGGGGATGCCGCCGGCGCCGCGCAGCCGCAGATCGGGGGCCTCGGTGCCCGGCCCGCCGGGTCCGGCCTGGTCGATCGCCTGCTCGGCATCCTGCTTGGGCGGTCTTTTCCTGCGGCCGCGGCGCGCCCGGCTCCGGCGGGCGCAGATCGAAATCCGGCGGCACGGTCAAGGGCGCGCGCGATTCGACCGCGAACTCGTCGGGCATCGGCGGATCGAGCCCGATCGCCTGCTTCAGATCAGAGCAGCCGGAAAGCAGCGAGGCCCCAACCAGAGAAACAACGCAAAGCGAAACAAGACCGCTTCCGGCAGTGCGAACCCGGCGATATTGCATCATGGCAGTAGTCCCTCCCGCCCACTCTTTACCGCTTTTCGCGATGCAGAAGCAAGCCGTCGAGCAACATTGCGGCGACGCCGACGCAGATTGCGCTGTCGGCGAGGTTGAACGCTGGCCAGTGCCACGATCCTATATGGAAATCGAGAAAGTCGACGACGGCGCCGAGGCGAATCCGGTCGACGACATTGCCGACCGCGCCGCCGATGATCAGCCCGATCGCGACCGCGAGCAGCGGGCTCGTCACCCGGCGCAGCCAATAAATCAGCCCGGCGACGATCAGGACGGCGGCGAGCGAGAAGAGCAGCGCATTGGCCGCGGCGCCACTGCCGGCGCCGGCATTGAACAAGCCGAAGCTGACCCCGCGATTATAGACGAGGACCAGGTTGAAGAACGACGTCAGCCGCTCGCCGCCATACCCGCTTGCAGCGAAATGGCTGAGAATCGCGGCTTTGCTGAGCTGGTCGAGGATCACCACAACAACGGCGATGGCGAGCCCGCGGGTCAGCATCGCCTCGCGCTCGCCGGCCCCGCGCAGGCATCGTGGCGATCGACGTTTTCGGCGCAGCGGCGGCAGAGATCGGCGTGGCCGGGCGCCTGCCCGACCTCGGGCAGCACCCGCCAGCAGCGCTCGCAGCGTTCGCCCGGCGCCAGGAACACCCGCACCCCGATATCGGCCACATCCGGCAGGGTGAAGGCGTCGTCGGGGATCGGGCCGGCGCTGAGCGCTCCGGCCGAGGTGATGCACAGCTCGGCCAGATCGATCCCGCGCACCAGGTCGACGAGCCGCTCCGGGGCGAAAACCTCGACCGCCGCCTGCAGGCTCGAACCCAGCCGCTTCGCGCCGCGCTCGACCTCGATCGCGCCGGTGACCACCCGGCGCAGCTCACGCAGTTCCGCCCAACGCTCGCCGAGGACCGGATCGAGCCAGCTTCGCGGCGTCGCGGCGAACAATTCGAGATGGATGCTGCGCTCCGGCGCGTCGCCATGGCGCGCGAGCCAGGCTTCCTCCGCCGTAAAGCACAGGATCGGGGCCAGCCAGCGCGCCAGGCGATCAAAGGTCAGATCGAGCACGGTGCGCACCGCCCGCCGCTTGATGTCGCCGGGCGCGTCGCAGTAGAGCCGGTCCTTGCGCACGTCGAAGTAAAACGCCGAAAGGTCAGCTGCGCAGAAATTATAAAGCGCCGTGAACATGCCGTGAAAATCGAAGGCCTCGACCGAGCGCCGCACCAGCCCGTCGAGCTCCGCCAGGCGATGCAGCACCCAGCGCTCGAGCTCCGGCATCGCATCGGTCCCGACCGCCTCGGCCGCCGAGAGGCCGTCGAGCGCGCCCAGGAGATAGCGCAAGGTGTTGCGCAGCCGGCGATAGATGTCGCTCTGATGCTTGAGGATCTCGGGGCCGATGCGCAGATCCTCGGAATAGTCCGAGCCCACCACCCACAGCCGCAGGATATCGGCGCCGCTCTGTTTCATGACGTCCTGCGGAGCCACCACATTGCCGAGCGATTTCGACATCTTGCGGCCCTCTTCGTCGAGCACGAAGCCGTGGGTCAAGACCGCATCGTAGGGCGCCCTGCCGCGGGTGCCGCAGGCTTCGATCAACGACGAGTTGAACCAGCCGCGATGCTGGTCCGAGCCTTCGAGATAGAGCGAGGCCGGCCATTTGAGCTCGGGCCGCTGTTCGAGGACAAAGGCGTGGGTCGAGCCCGAATCGAACCACACTTCGATGATGTCGGTGACCTTCTCCCATTCCGCCGGGTCGTAAGCATTGCCGAGGAATTCCCGCGCATCGGCGCTGAACCAGATGTCGGAGCCATGGCGTTCGACCGCGGCGGCGACGCGCTCGATCACCGCCCCATCGCGCAAAGGCAGGCCGGTGTCGCGATGGGTGAAGACCGCGATCGGCACGCCCCAGGCGCGCTGGCGCGAGACGCACCAATCGGGCTTGCCGGCGACCATCGCCTCGATCCGGTTGCGCGCCTGCGGCGGGACCCAACGGGTTTCGGCGATCGCCGCCAGGGCTTTTTCGCGCAGCCCGTTCGTCGCCATGCTGATGAACCATTGCGGCGTGTTGCGGAAAATTAGCGGGGCCTTCGACCGCCACGAATGCGGATAGGAATGAACGAGGGCGCCGCGCGCCAGGAGACCGCCCGCCGCGTCGACCGCCGCGATCACCGCCTCGTTGGCGTCGCCCGGCTTGCCGTCCGGGCGATAGACGGTCCGGCCGGCGAACAGCGCCACGCCAGTCAGATAGACGCCGTCCGGCCCGACTGTGTCCGGCGTCGACAGCCCGTTTGCCTGGCCGAGCTCGAAATCGTCGGCGCCATGGCCGGGTGCGATGTGGACGAGGCCGCTGCCCTGGTCGGAGGCGACAAAGCCCGCGGCTAGCAGCGGCACCTCGAACTCGTAGCCCTGGCCCGAAAGCGGGTGGCGCGCGACCGTCCCGGCGAGGGCGGCGCCGGGAAAGCGCTCGACCAGGGAATAGGCCTTGATCCCGGCGGCGGACGCGACTGCGTCAGCCAGCGATGCGGCGACCAGCAGGGTCTCGCCCGGCTGCGCCCGGCTGCCCTCGGCCGCCCGGTCGACCCGCATCGCCGCGTATTCGAGCGCCGGGCTGAACGCGATCGCGCGGTTGCCGGGGAGCGTCCACGGAGTCGTCGTCCAAATCAATGCACTCGCATCAACCAGGGCCGGCAGCCCAGTGCTGACGATTGGAAAGCGCACCCAGACGGTGGTCGATTTGTGGTCGTGATACTCGACCTCGGCCTCGGCCAGCGCGGTCTGCTCGACCACCGACCACAACACCGGCTTCGAGCCGCGATAAAGCCCGCCATTGACCAGAAACTTGCCGATCTCGCGGACGATCTGCGCTTCGGCCGAGAAAGCCATCGTCGTATAAGGATTGGCCCAGTCGCCGACGACGCCCAATCGCTCGAACTCGGCCTTCTGCACCGCGATCCAGTGCGCCGCGAACGCGCGGCATTCGCGGCGGAACTGGTCGGCCGGGACCATGTCTTTCGACATCTCCCGCGCCCGGTATTTTTCCTCGATCATCCACTCGATCGGCAGGCCGTGGCAGTCCCAGCCCGGCACATAGGGCGCGTCCTTGCCGAGCATCTGCTGCGAGCGGTTGACCACATCCTTCAAAATCTTGTTCAGGGCGTGGCCGATATGGAGATGGCCGTTGGCGTAGGGCGGGCCGTCATGCAGCACGAATTTCTCGCGTCCGGCCGCGGTTTCGCGCAGCCGGCGGTAAAGGTCCATCGCCGCCCAGCGCGCCAAGATCGCCGGCTCGCGCTTTGGCAGATCGCCGCGCATCGGGAACTGGGTCTTGGGCAAAAAGACGGTCGGACGATAATCCGTTGGCATCGGCGCCGCACTTTCCGGAAAGAAGCCGAAATATGGGGAAGCCGGCCAATCGCGTCAACGAAAGTCCCTGGTGGGTACCCCCTAGTGGAGCCTGCGTCCAGCCGCGCCCGGTGGATCGCGCCCCGCCATCGATGCCGGTCAGCCGGCCGAACCCCGCAGCGGCCAGGCAAAGCTCAGTTCGTGACCGTCGGGATCGGTCACATGGAAGAAGCGCTCGCCCCAGGCCGCATCGCGGGGAGCGGTTTGCGGCCGGTAGCCGGCGGCGACCAGCCGCGCGTGGAGCGCGTCGACATCGGCGTCGTAAAAGATCACCCGCCCCCACCACGACCAGCGCCGCTCGTTCGGCTCCAGGATCAGGTTCAGAAAGCCGGGGCCGGCGCGAAAGCTGGTGAACGAGGCGTCCTCGCCGCCATAGGCGATCTCGAACCCGGCTTGGCGATAGAACCCGACAGCGCGCGCCATGTCGTGCGTCGCCAGGGTGACGGCGCTGATGCCGGCGATCATGTCATCCTGCTGGCGGCGTCCCGATCGCGGCCGAGGATCAGCCGCGCGGCTCAGGCCTCGGCAAACCCGGATGCGATCGTGCCGGCGACGATTTGGCGGGCGACCTCGCGCAACAGCTGGCGGTCCGCTTCCGGGGTCGCGGCCGGGGCGATGCCCGCCACCACCCGGTCGTGACTGTAGGTCGGCAGCGCCGCCCCGTTCTTCAGGATCGGGTAGCCGAGATCCTCGCCGTTCTCGACCGCGCGAATGCCGCGCCGGATCATGTTGCGCATCATGATGACGCCGCGGTCGGTGGAGGCGAGATGCTCGAGCCCGTGCCGCGCCATACCGCCATGGATGCTGATCTGCGCGTCATAGTCGCCCGGAATGCGCTGCCGTTCCGCGTAGGGCCGGCTGGCATCCTGGCCGAACCCGGCGCCCTGCCGGAATTCCTTGCCCTCGGGCGCGCGGTAATAGCCGATCTGCATCGTATGGGTGTCGTCGAGCGGCACCGCCCAGGTCGTCGCCATCGGCCGGTTGATCGAGTTGCGCTGCGACATCGGGTCGAGGTTGGGCGGAAACTGGTGGATGTTGGGCAGGATGAAATCGGCGACCCGCACCCACACCCGGTCCTCCTGCCGCCGGGTGTCGATATAGACCATGCCGACCGGCGTCTCCATCCAGTCCCACTCGCCGAGCTCGGCTTGAAATCCTCGGTAAAGCCCTCGCTGCCCGGGAGCGTGTGCAGAAACGCCAGATGCGCCGGATCCATGCTGTTTTCCTTGACCTGCAGCCAGTTGCATTCCCACACGGTCGGCGCGCGGGCGATCTGGCGATAGCCGGGCAGGTCCTAGGTATCGAGC
The DNA here is from genome assembly GCA_963814805.1 of uncultured Alphaproteobacteria bacterium. GTDB lineage: Bacteria > Pseudomonadota > Alphaproteobacteria > ATCC43930 > CGMCC-115725 > AP-15. The sequence continues at coordinate 27,067 of CAWFER010000009.1, forward strand.
ACCGGGAAATCGGGCTTCTGGTCGGGCGGCCCCATATAGGCGAACACCAGCCCGCCATGCTCGCGCACCGGATAGGCGCCGTGAAACAGCCGGTCCTTCAACGTGCTGTCGGCGGGCTCGCCCGGGGTTTCGAGGATCGTGCCGTCGCAACCGAACAGCCAGCCGTGATAGCAGCAGCGGATGCCCTTGTCGCCGATCAGCCCGAATTCGAGCGAGGTGCCGCGATGCGGGCAATGCAGTTCGAGGAGGCCGACGGCGCCGCTCTTGTCGCGGAACGCGACCAGATCCTCGCCGAGAATGCGCAGCCGCCGCGGCAATTCGGCCAAGTTCGCTCGGCCAGGATCACCGGCTGCCAGAAGCGCCGCAGATATTCGCCGCACGGCGTCCCCGGCCCGACCCGGGTCAATTCCTGGTCCTCCGGCGGCCGCTCGCGATGGTGATAGGCGCTAAAGGCCTGGTTCAGAAACGGCGCTCTCTCGGACATGCGACCTCTCCTCTCAGCGGCGCTGAATTTGCCCAGCACGCCGGCCCCGGTCAATCGCCATCGCGGCGGCGCCGCCGTCCGCCCCGGTCCGGCTCCTCACGGTTGTCCCTCGCCCCAGCCGAAATCGAAGCTGCCGCTTCACGGTTCGCCCGGACACAGGCCATTTAGGCCAGCGGGCGGCATCGCGGTAACGAGATGGGCTTGAAATCGATCGAAATGCGGCGACGCGAGAACCGGCGATATGGAAGGAATGCGCCGGGCTGCTGCACCTTGCGGCTGCCGGGTGCGGTAACCGCTCCTACGGCCCTGCCCTTCGCATAAGATCCGCATTCGAATAGGGGCGCGCCGAGCGAAGCGCGGGAAGTTCGGCGCGCCGATCAGAGGAGGCGACATGCTGGCGATGTGGGTGAAGGTCCGGGTGAAACCCGACGAGCGCGAGCGTTTTCTGAAGGCGATCGAGGTGGACGCCCTCGGCTCCGAGCGCGACGAGCCGGGCTGTCTGCGCTTTAACGTCCTAGAGCATGGGCAGGACCAGAACGTCTATTACTTCTTCGAGGTCTACCGTGACGAGGCGGCCTTGGAGGCTCATCGGGCTGCACCGCACTACGCCGTCTGGCGCGCGGCTGCCGATACGCTGGAGGGAGCGCCCCAGGCGACGCGCTGCCATCCGATCTTTCCCCGAAGCGGCTGGCGACCGCCTCGATGCGCTCGCCGGCATCGATCAGCGCCGCCATTGCGGCGAATTCGTCCGCCGGGTGCATCGCGGCGCGCACCGTGTTTTCCATCAGCGAGGTTTCGAGCGCCGCTTCCAGCTTTTCGACAAGGCACGGCACCTCGTAATCGGCTGGAACGACGCCCTCGGCGGCGAGCTCTTCCAGCGCCTTCAGGCGCCGGCCGCCGGCCGTGACGGCGTAGCGGCCGCCTCCCTCGGGCGCGGGGCAGACGACCAGGTTCTGCTTCAGCCCGCGGGCCTTGATGCTCGCCTTCAACTCGGCGTCCTCGGCCGCCGAAGGCGGTGCCTTGCGGGCATTGGCCGGCGACAGGACAAGCCGGTCGAGGGGGATTTTTCGGACAGCAGATGCCACTTCCATGCGGGAACCTCCAGGGCGGGCGGGCAAGAGCCTTTCTCTTGCCCTGCTAAACCGCCGTGAAGACCGCTTGGTCCTCTCCCTCTCTTCCAGCCCGCGGCGCCGATCAGTCGTAAGCTTTGGCCGCGTGATTCCAGGCGCCTTCCGGCGCGAGGGATCGTCACCGAAAGGCCGAGACGGCTACGTCAACTCGGGGAGCGCGGCGTAACCGGCGCGACTAGAGCCCGACCCATAGGGCGCGCCAAACACTCTTTTCTTGATCCGAGCGTAAAGGTCGTTCATATCATCTTGCCATATGAAATGAACGAGCAACCGTCCGAGGGGTTACCGAAACCGTAGTCGCGGCGGAGGAGGAGAGGAAGTAGCAAAATGAAGCGGTACAAGATTCAGAGCCTCGCCTCGCTTGAGCGCGAGATGCGGGCCGTCGCGCGCGGCGAGCGGCCGGCGCCACCCGATGCGGCAAGGCCGAGCTTCAACTCCGTTGAGGCCGTGGTGCGGCTCCTGACCCCGGAGAACCGCGCGCTTCTCGCCATGATCCGCGACAGAAAACCCCAATCAGTGGCGGAATTGGTGCAGATGAGCGGCCGGTCACAACCGAATCTGACACGGACCTTGGCGAAGCTCGAAGCGGCAGGGTTCATCACGATGAAGTCGCTCGGTCGTCGGAAGGCGCCGAGCGCTGCCGTCAAGAAGATCATGGTCGAGATCGACCCCTATTCGGATCATGACCAGCTACGCGTCGCGTAGTCTCTGCAAGGCGAGGGGCATCTTGAGGGCGGGTATTGGGATGGTCGCTCAAGCCCCCGGGCAAGCAACATGATGTTGGAGGAAGGGCAAATCCTAACCGGCCCGCAATTCAGCGAGCCGGTGCGCGTCGAGACCGTCAAGGCGGACGGACCCGGCAGTTGGGTGCTGGGCGTCGTCGGCACTAAGACGGAAAGATTTCGGCGGGTTGGGCTAACCGAGGCGGACCTCGCGCAACTCGCGATCCAGTCTGCGACCCTCGCCTTTGACGGCGATCCGAACCTGCTCCGGCTGGGGCTGCAAGCCTACGCTCTTGGGATCGCCTTCGAGTTCGATCCCTATTTCGGCCTATCAATCAGCCGGGTCGATCCGCTGCCGCATCAATTGGAGGCGGTCTACGACCATCTGCTCAAGCTTGCCCAGGTCCGTTTCCTGCTCGCCGATGACGCTGGCGCCGGCAAGACCATCATGGCCGGTCTGCTGGTTCGCGAGTTGAAACTGCGTGGTCTGATCGAGCGCATTCTCGTCGTCTGCCCGGCCAACCTAGCCTTCCAATGGCAGCGCGAACTGAAGGAGAAATTCGACGAGAAATTCGACGAGAAGTTCGAGGTGGTAAAGGGCGGCGATCTGCGTGAGCAGTATCGGGATCAATCAATTTCTCGAAAGATCTCAGGTCATCACCTCGCTCGATCTGGCAAAGCGCGACGACGTTCTACCGGGCCTGCGGCAAGTCCACTGGGATCTCGTCATCGTCGACGAGGCGCACCGCATGTCGTGGTCGCCGCCGGCGCGCAAGACCGCCCGCTACGCCCTCGGCGAGCTGCTCCGCGACAGCACCGACCACATGCTGATGCTGACCGCGACGCCGCATAAGGGCGACCCGCAGAACTTCACGCTGTTTCTTCAGCTTTTGGACCCGGACGTTTATGCCGACGTGACCTCGATCCGCCAGGCGATGGAGAACCGGCGGGCGCCCTTCTACCTGCGGCGCACCAAGGAGGCGATGGTCTATTTCCCCGAGCGTGCGGCCGACGGCGAATGGGTCGCCCGCAAGGTTTTCACCAAACGCATCCCTCACTCGGTCGACTTCAAGATCGATGGCGACGAGTTCGAGCTTTACGCCGAGGTAACCCGCTTCATCCGCCGGCAGTGCGCGGCGGCGGCCGCGCGCGGCGAGGATACCAGGGCGCGCGCGGTCGGCTTCCTGATGGCGCTCTATCAGCGCCGGCTCGCCTCATCGACCTACGCGCTGCGCCGGTCTCTCGAAAATCGGGTCAACCGCCTTACCGAACTCCTCAAGAAGGCGCGCGACATCGCCCGCGAGGCGCCCGCCGAAATCCCGACGGAAGACGAGTTGGAGGAAATGGAGGAGGCCGATCGGGAACGCTGGGAGCGCGTCCTTGAGGCCATCACCCTCGCCGGCAACCCGGAGCAGGTTCGCGAGGAAATCGGCGAGCTGGAGCGCCTCGGCGGCTTGGCGCAGGCCGTCGAGGAAACCGTCAGCGAGGTCAAGCTCGCCAAGCTTCACAGCCTGCTCGAAAGCCAAGGGTTCTTCGCCGACCCGGACCAGCGGTTGCTGATCTTCACCGAATTTAAGGACACGCTCGATTACATCCTCTCCAAACTGGGCGCCTGGGGGATGAGAGCCGGGTCGATCCATGGCTCGATGAACATCGGCGCCCGCGACATCCCGGGAACTCGCCTCTATGCCGAGCAGCAGTTCAAGGATGGCGACATCCAGGTGCTCGTCGCCACCGAAGCGGCCGGCGAAGGCATCAATCTTCAATTCTGCCACTTCCTGATCAACTACGACATTCCATGGAACCCCAACCGGCTGGAACAGCGGATGGGCCGCATCCATCGCTACGGCCAGCGCCACGACTGCCTGATCTTCAATTTCGTTGCGACCAACACGGTCGAGGGGCGCGTTCTCGAAAGGCTTCTCCACAAGCTCCAGGAGATCCGCGACGCGCTCGACGACGATGCGGTCTTCAACGTCGTCGGCGAGGTCATGCCGGCGGCGCAGATCGAGCGCATCCTGCGCGACTATTACGCCGGCAAGCTCGGCGAGGAAGACATGGAGGACCGGCTGCTGCGAGGCGTCGACGAAGATCACTTCCGCGCCATCTGCCAAAACGCGCTCGAAGGCCTAGCCTCGCGCAAATTGAACCTGGAGATGCTGATCGAGCGGCGCGCACGGGCGCAGGAGCACCGCGTCGTCCCTGAAACGATCGCCCGGTTCCTGGCCGATGCCGGCTTGGCGGCGACATTGCCGCTGAGGGAGGTCGCCGGCCTGCCGCACACATTCGATCCCGGCCGAACACCGACCGCGCTGCGCCTGTTCGAGCGGGAACCCGATTGGCGCTTGCCGCCTCTGGTCGCGCGCTACCCTCGCCTATCGACCGTCCGTGACGTCGCAGACGAGCGCAACCTCGAATGGGTGACGCCGGGGCATCCGCTATTCGAGGCATTGCGCCGCAACGCCCTGAAGCAGGCGCAGCCGAACTGGGTGGCCGGCGCCTGCTTTTACTCGGTCGACCAGGACGAGCCATCTCGGCTCGATTTCTACCGGGCGCGCGTCGTCGATGGCCTCGGCCATACCGTGCACGAGCGGCTCTTCGCAATCGAGATCGACTCGGATGGCGAGGCGCGATTGCGCGAGCCCTCGATCCTGGGCGACCTGACCCTTGGCGCTTCGCCGGACGAGATGCCCGCGGTGGCATCATCGCCCGAGGCAACTGACACGTTAAACCGTCTGGCGTTGCGGCCCTTCCTCGATGAGGTGCGCGAGGAGCGCGTCGCCGAGGTCGAGCGCATCGCCGCGCATGTCGACACATCATTGACCGAGCTTCTCGCCAGGGCGGACCAGGAGATCGGTCGCGCGAACGAGGATCAGGAGCAGGGGATCGCGGGCGCCGAGGGTCGGCTCGCCCAGGCGGAAAACCGCCATTCCGAGTTGCTGGTGCGGCGCGCGCGCCGGCGCGAGGAGCTTGCCCGCCAGCGTGCCTTGACCCTGCAAGGGGTCGAGAGGCTCGCCTCGGCGCTGGTGCTACCGCATCCGGAACGCGCCGCACCCGAGATCGCGCGGCTGCGCCCAAACCCCGAGACCGAGCACATCGCGATGGAGACCGTCATCAACCATGAGCGCTCGCTGGGGCATCAGGTCTTCGATGTCAGCGAGAAAAATCTCGGCTATGACGTGACCAGCCTCGATCTGGAAAGCGGCGAGTTGCGGCTGATCGAGATCAAGGGCCTCGCCGCCGAGACCGGGATCATCCGCCTGACGCCGAACGAAAAGCGGGTCGCCGAGGACCGGCGCGATTGTTATTGGCTCTATGTCGTCACCAACTGCGCTGACTCGGCCGTGTTGCAGGCGCCGATCACCAACCCGGCATCGCTCGATTGGCACGAGGTCAAGCAGGTGGCGCATTACTACCTGTCGGTAAACGCCTTGACCCGGCCGATTGGGCTCAGCGAACCGACACAGCAAACGCCCTACCGGCCGGGCCGATGATCCCGCGCGAGTGCAAGCGCCTCGCCGAGGTCGATTTTCCGATTGCGGTGGTATCGAAGCACGCGGTACGCGAAAAGTCGATCAATCACGGCCATCCCCGTCTCTTGCATCTCTGGTGGGCGCGCCGCCCGCTAGCTTCGTCCCGTGCGATGCTGTTGGCGCTCCTATTGCCCGATCCCTGTGACTCCCACTGCCCGGAAGATTTCAGGGCCAAGGCGCGTGATCTTCTGCGGCCGATGCCAGGACGGCTCGGTACGAGCGACGAAGAACTGCGCGAGGCATTGCTCCGTTTCATCGGCGACTTCGCGAATTGGGACAACGCCGCCAGTGCCGCATTTATCGAGGCTGGGCGCGGCCTCGTCGAGGCGGCCCATCCGGAAGAAACGCCTCTCGTAGTTGATCCCTTCGCTGGCGGCGGTTCGATTCCGCTGGAGGCGCTACGGCTCGGCTGCGATGCGTTTGCGAGCGACCTCAACCCGGTCGCCTGTCTGATCCTCAAGACGATGCTTGAGGACATCCCGCGTTACGGCCCCGGCCTTGCGGACGAACTGCGCCGCGCGGGCACCAAAATCAAAGCGACGGCGCAAAAGGAATTAGCGCAATTCTACCCGTCCGATTCCCGACGGCGCCCAGCCAATCACATATCTGTGGGCGCGCGCCGTGCGTTGCGAGGCGCCAAACTGTGGCGCCGAAATCCCGCTGGTGCGGTCTTTCTGGCTTTCCAAGAAGGCGAGCCGCCGCAGAGCATTGCGCTATCACGTGGTCCGGGACGCCGGTGGACCGCCGCGCGCCGTGTTTGAGGTCTTCGTACCAAACGGTGATACCGACGTCCCCCGCGGCACAGTCACGCGTGCCCGGGCAACGTGCCTCTGTTGCGGGGCGACACTCGCGCGGGATCGAGTGCGGTCACAGGTTCAGCAACAGCGCGGTGGTGCGGATGTCATCTTTGACGACAGGGGCGACCGGGTCGGCGGAGCCAGAATGCTCGCGGTCGTCTTGCTGCGGTCCGGTTTCCAAGGCCGAGACTATCGTTTGCCAACCGACCGCGACTACAGGGCTTTGCGGGACACATCAGAAGCTTTGCGGCGCTCCACATCCGCCCGTAGCAACGACGCCCTCCCAGCCATTCCCAACGAGCCCACGCCGAAAGGCGGGGGATCAGGCGCGGGCCGCGCTTTCTCCGTTCATGCCTACGGCATGACCGAATGGGGTGACTTGTTGACCGCACGGCAAAAGCTCGCGTTATCAACACTTCTCCGGGCGACTTCAGGCTCAGCTACTGGAGGCCTAGTTAATCTTCTTGCGATGGCGCTCGGTCGATGTGCCGAACAAACATCCTCATTGGTACGGTGGCGCACGACGGTCGAGGCAGTAGCGGGGACCTTTGGCCGGCCAGCCACCTATGATGTGGGATTTTGCAGAGATTCTTCCTACGGGGGCCGATGGCTCCAATTTTGGCGCTTCAATTGAATGGGTGGCCCAAGCTGTCGAAATGCTGAACCGGTCCGTGAGGCGCATCGGGCAGATTCAGCTGGCGGACGCAACAGGATCACCGCTGCCAGACGACGCAGCAGCAATCTGGTTCACGGACCCGCCCTACTATGATGCCGTGCCGTATGCCGATCTCTCTGATTTTTTTTTCGTGTGGCTAAAACGGATGCTGCCAAGCGAACCCTTGCTTCACGACCCATTCGACCCGAGCAATCCGCTGACCCCCAAGGCTGCTGAAGCTGTGCAAGACGAGACCAAGTTTGTAGACGGCCGCCCAAAGGACCGAGTCTTTTTTGAAGAAACCATGGCCCGCGCGTTCGCGGACGGCCGACGGGTAACGCAAGACGACGGCATTGGCTCCGTAGTCTTTGCTCACAAGACCACGGAGGGATGGGAAGCCCTACTCTCGGGGATGACCAGGGGCGGCTGGGTAATCACCGGGTCCTGGCCGATCGCAACGGAACGGCCGGGCCGGCTTCGTTCGCAGAACAGCGCAGCGCTGGCAACCAGCGTACATCTCGTTTGCCGGCCGCGGACCGGGGATAGGACCGGCGACTGGGCGGATGTGCTGCGCGAGTTGCCCGACCGGGTCGGCGAGTGGATGGCGCGTTTGGAGCGTGAGGGGGTGCGCGGGGCCGATCTCGTCTTCGCCTGCATCGGCCCTGCCTTGGAGATCTTCAGCAAATTTTCGCGGGTCGAAACCCCGGACGGCCGTGAGGTGCCGCTTGCCGAATATCTCGAAAAGGTATGGGAAGTGGTCGGCCGCGCGGCACTGCACCAAATCCTCGGCACCGCCGAGGCGCAGGCGCGCAACGGCGGCGCCGGCGCCCTCGAAGAAGACGCGCGGCTGACCGCGCTGTTCTTGTGGAGCCTGCGCTCCACCGCCGGCAATGGCGCCGACGGGGAAGCGACCGGTGACGCCGAAGAGGAACCCGACGACACGGACGCCGAAGAGGACGGCGGCAGCCGCAAACCCGCCAAAGGCTTCACGCTGATCTACGACATCGTGCGCCGCTTCGCGCAACCGCTCGGCATCCATCTGGAAACCTGGGACGGCCGGATCATCGAGACTGACAAGGGCGTCGTCCGCCTGTTGCCGGTGGCGGAGCGGACGCGTCAGCTTTTCGGCGACGAAGGCGCCGCGGGCCTCGCCGACCGCATCGAGCGGGCGCCCGTGTCGGCCAGCCAGCTCGAACTATTTCCCGCAGCCCGCGACGCTGCGGAACAGCAGCCCAGAGGACGCCGCCGCCGCTTTGCGACCACCGCCGCCCAATCCGCAGTCGCCCAATCCACCACCCTGGACCGCGTGCACGCCGCGATGCTGCTGCAAGCCAGCGGCCGGACCAATGGGCTGCGCGCCCTGCTCGCCGCCGAACGAGAACGAGGCCCCGATTTCCTGCGGCTCGGCAACGCCCTGACTGCCCTCTACCCTCAGGGCTCCGAGGAAAAGCGCCTGCTCGATGCGATGCTGCTGGCGGTGCCGCGGTAAAAAATGGCCGCGCCGCCAGACGATTATGAGATCACAATCCACGCCGCGTTTGAGATGCAGCGGCGCGGCATCGCGGAGAGCGTCGTACGCGGCGTCCTCGCCGCACCCGAGCAGCGCCACGCGGTCCGGCCTGGGCGCGACGTGCTGCAATCGAGGATCGCCTTTGCCGGCAAGACCTATCTGATTCGCGTATTCGTCGATGTCGACCGCAAGCCGGCTGAGGTCGTCACGGTCTACCGGACGAGCCGGGTCGCGAAATATTGGAGGGCGGAACCATGAAAGCCACTTATGACGCGAGAACCGACACGCTGAGCATCATCCTCAAAGCGGATGTTGCGGTCGCCGAGAGCGATGAGGACAAGCCGGGGGTCATTCTCGATTACGACCAGGACGGGAACTTGGTGTCGCTGGAGATCCTGGACGCCTCCAAGCGGGTCACCGAGGCGCGCCGGTTCGAGTTCGAGACCGTTGGATAAGAGACGACAAGCGATGAAGTTCACCCGAATTACGGTCGACCCGCAGCAGATGGGCGGGGTGCCCTGCATCCGTGGCCTACGCATCCCGGTCGCGACCGTCGTCGCGATGATGGCGGATGGCATGGCCGAAGCTGAGATCCTCGCGGCCTATCCCGATCTCGAACGCGGCGACATCGCTGAGGCGCTGCAATTCGCCGCCGAGGCGGTGCGCGAACGCGAGCTGCCTCTCGTCGGCCGCTGAGTTCCGCATGCAGTTTCTGGTGGACAATGCGCTGTCACCGATCGTGGCCGAGCGGCTCCGCCGAACCGGGCACGATGCGGTGCATGTCCGCGATTACGGGTTGGCCGCCGCCAGCGACGAGGAAATCTTCGAACGCGCCAAGGCCGATGACCGCATACTCGTTTCGGCCGATACCGATTTCGCCACCCTGCTCGCGCTGCGGGGCGAGAGCCGGCCTTCCTTGATCCTGTTCCGACAGGCCCGCAATCGCCGGCCTGAACAACAGGCTGCGATGCTGCTCAGCAACCTGCCGGCGATCGGAGAACCGCTGCAAAGCGGGTGCGTCGTCGTGTTGGAGGACGCGCGCCTGCGCGTCCGCCGCCTGCCGGTCGGCGGTGGCGAGTAGGTGCCGCGGCGCGCTGAGAGGAGAGGCGATGGACCCCTGGTACAAGCACGTGACGCCGCGGCGCGAGGTGCGCGAGGGGCGCTCATTCAGCCCCGATGAGTTCGCCATTGCGCTCGAGCAGGTGGTCGGCGGCACCGCGCCCGATGACTACACCTGGCCGGAGCAATTCTTTGCGCGGACCTGCTTCACCCGGGCGCTCAAAGAGCACGCCGGGATGGTGCTGCGGCGCCTGTCGGGGGAGACGAGAAACACTGCGCCGGTGCTGACGCTGATCACGCAATTCGGCGGCGGCAAGACCCACACGCTCGCCGCGCTCTACCATCTCGCCCAGGCCGGCCCTCACGCCGGTGATTGGCCCGGGGTATCGGAATTGCTCGGGGCGGCCGGGCTGGCGACGGCGCCGGCCGCGCGCGTCGGCGTGTTTGTCGGTAATGCCTGGGACCCGCAGCCCGGGCGCGAGACGCCGTGGATCGATCTCGCCCGCCAGATCGCCGGCGATAAGGGCGTCGAGGAACTCGGCGCCGCAGCGGTGACGACCCCGCCCGGCACCGAAGCGATCGGCCGGGTATTTGCTGCCGCCAACATGCCGGTCTTGGTGCTGCTCGATGAGGTTCTCAATTTCGTCAACCGCCATCGCGGGATGGGCGACAGCCTGTTCGCCTTCCTGCAAAACCTGACCGTCGCCATCACCGGAACGACCCGCGTTGCGGCGGTGATCAGCCTGCCGCGCAGCCAGGTCGAGATGACCGAATTGGATCAAGAGTGGCACGACAGGATTACAAAGGTGGTGCGGCGGGTCGCGCGCGACCTGATCGCCAACGACGAGGCCGAGATCGGTGAAGTGGTGCGCCGGCGCCTGTTCGAAGACATCGGTGACGAACGTGTCCGAAAGAGGGTCGCCAGGGAATATGCTGATTGGTGCTTCGAGCGCAGCGCCCGCCTCCCGGCAGAGTGGATGGCGGTCGATTCAACCGCAACTGAAGCCAGGGCGCGCGATTTCCTGCGCGGCCGGTTCGAGGCTTGCTACCCATTTCATCCGGCCACCCTATCGGTGTTCCAGCGCAAATGGCGGGCGCTTACTCAATTCCAGCAGACCCGCGGCACTCTAGCGATGTTGGCGCAATGGATCTCGCTCGCGGCGCGCGAGCATTTCGAGAAGGCCCGACGCGAGCCGCTGATCACCCTGGGGTCGGCGCCGTTGCATGTGCCGGAGTTTCGCGCCGTCGTGCTCGGCCAGCTTGGCGAGACCGAGACTCGATACTGCGATCCTCGCCGACATCGCCGGCGAGCCGTGCCACGCCCGCGCGCTCGACGCCGACACCAAAGGGGCGTTGCGCGACATCCATCGGCGGGTCGGGACCGCGATCCTGTTCGAGTCGTCCGGCGGCCAGATCGACAAGGTTGCCCATTTGCCCGAGCTGCGCTTCGCGCTCGGCGAGCCGCCCGAGGTGGAAACCACGTCGATCGACACCGCGGCCGGCGCGTTGGAGGCGGCGAGCTTCTTCATTCGCAAAGTGGGAACGGACGGGTTCCGCATTCATCACCAGGCGACGTTGAGGAAGGTCGTCAGCGACCGTCGCGCCTCCCTCGACGAGGAAACCGAGATCAAGCCGGCGATCCGCAAGCTCGTGGAGGCTGAGTTCGAGCGCGGCGCGAGCATTCCGGTCGTGCCGCCCCCGGCGGACAGTACGGCAATTCCGGACGCTCCACGGTTGACACTCATCATCGGCAATCCGGAAGACGAGTGGCACGATGGCGGCGCGGTGGCGGACCGCATCGCCGAGTGGACGCGCGACCGAGGCCGCGCGCCGCGCCTCTACCCGGCTTCGCTGATCTGGTGCGCCAAGAAGCCGGGGCGGGAGCTACAGGATGCCGTCGAGCTGTGGCTCGCCTGGCGGTGCGTCCAGCGCGAGGTCGAGGAGGGAGTGCTGGGCGTCGAGTTCGACCGCGCCGACCGCGCTGGGGTCACGACGGATGTCAAGACCGCCGAAGCGGCGGCAAAGGACGAGGTGTGGAGCGGATACCGCTTCGTGATCCTGTCCGATGCCAAGGCGGCGAACGGCCTCAAGGTCATCGATTTGGGCGCCGGCCATGCCAGCGCCAACCAAACTCTGAGCGGCCATATCCTCGCGGCGCTCAAGACCGAGGCGTTGCTCAACGAGTTGATCGGCGCCGGCTACATCGACCGGCATTGGCCCCCGGCGTTCAAGGACAGCGGCGCGTGGCCGCTCGGCAGCCTGCGGCAGAGTTTTTTGAATGGCACGCTGACGCGGCTGCTCGATCCGGACCGGGTGCTACGGACGCGAATCTCCGAATTCGTCGCGGCCGGCGAGTTCGGCCTCGCTTCCGGCGCTGAGCCCGGTGGCGGGTTTCGGCGGCTCTGGTACCACGAGGACATCGATCAGGCCGATGTCGCGTTCGAGGCCGATGTTTATTTAGTCACCAAGGCAGTCACCGAGCGGGCGAAATCCGCCGGCCCGTCTGCCGAGCCGCCGAAGCCGCCGTCTGTTCCAAAACCGCGAGAGGGGAATGGGGAAGTACCCGAGGAACGCAACCAGCCGACGCGGCCGGTTGGGCTGGTGTCCATAAGTGTTTCGGGAACAATTCCGCCGGAACAATGGAATCGGCTCGGGACAAGGTTGATCCCAAAAATGCGGGCCGCCGGCTCGATGAGCGCGACGATCCGTCTGGACGGGGAGGTCGATTCCGCTCGAGCGGCGACGCTGTCGATCGAGCTGCAACAGGTTATCGACGAAATCGGCCTGGCAGGAACCGTTCGGATCGAACGCGGGCAGTCGGTCCCGGAGGATGTCAAAGACGCGTGAGGAACCGGAACCGGACCGCGACAGCGGAGTGGCCAACGAGCACGGAGACGCTCTCTGTGTTTCGACGTAGAAGATTTGCGTGCCATTTGACACCAAGGAACGCCCGCGCGCTCCGCAGAGTATTTCTACAAGGAAATGGCGATCAGGTCCGAAATCGAGCGGCCGAGACGACCGAGCCGCCAGACGACTGACTGATCGCCGCTGTGGGCCGCCTCGAAGGCCGGCGCGGAGGCACGGGTCAGCGCATCCCGCCGCAAATCGCGGTTCAGTTCTTCGGTCGACACTCGATCATAGCCGGATCGCAAAAGTTGCCACGATACTGTAGAATATTGTAGCGACCGACCGTAGTTACCTAAACTCTAAGTATAATATGCTTAGAAAAGTATCCCTGTCCAGCTAATGGATATGGCGCTCGCCATAGAGTAGCATGGGCCAGTCGGTCAGGGAGAGGATCGAATGGCTGGGCTTCTGGAGTTTGCGGCGCGGTTCGGGACGGAGGAGCAGTGCATCGAGCATCTGGCGGGGCTTCGCTGGCCCGGCGGGTTTGCCTGCGCCGGGTGCGGCGGGCGGGAGGCTTGCGGCTGAAGGCGCGGCCGCGGGTCTATGAATGCGCCGCCTGCCATCGCCAGGAATCGGTGCCCGCGGGGACGGTGTTTCACCGCACGCGCACCGGTTTGAGGAAGTGGTTTCTTGCCGCCTACCTGGTGGGTCGCGACAAGCGCGGCGTCGCGGCCAAGTTTCTGCAGCGGGAGCTTTCCCTTCCGGTTCCTCGGCGCCGGCACCTTTGTGAAAGCCAATGTCGCGGCCAATTCCCATCTGCTGACCGACGGGTTTGCCGGCTATCGCGGTCGCGACGCCGATCTCGGCGAGTATTTGAAGCACACGCCGGTGATCCAGGATGACGGCGCCAACGCCGGCGAATTCTTCCCGATCATCCACACTCTGTTCAGCAACATCAAAGCTTGGTTGGTCGGCACCCATCACGGGGTCAGCGCCAAGCACCTGCCGCGCTACCTGCGGGAATGGGCCTACCGCTTCAACCGCCGCAACCTGCCTGACGGCCTGGACGGTTATCTGATCCGGCGCGCCGTCGAGTGCGCCACGATCACCTACGACCAACTCAAGGCCGGCGCTATGCCGGACGGCGCCAATCGCGCTCGCCGGCCTCCCGCCCCAGTTGCGCAGCCTGCTTTAGCTGGATAGGGATATAGAAAAGAGTCGGGCTAAAGATTTTGATTAGTGATCATCGGGTCAGCGCCTTCCCGCGATGCGCGTATAGGCTGGCTGCTGGATCGGATTTCGACGAGGGGCAGTTATCCCGGTTATAGTCACCGGGATGCGCCGGATCCCGATCGCGCGGCCGGCATGTCTCAGGATGCAATCCATATAGTGCGTTCCGACATAGGCTGAACGCTCGCTTGCTGTGATCGACGCTCCGGCTTTATGGCCGAGATCGTTGATAAAGGCTTATCCCTCTGCGTCCGGTGGATCAATTAGTTGTGGTGGAGCGGGCGGATCGGTGTTAGGAACAAACATCGAACATCTGCTCTCGCGAGGCCGGCATGACCGATTTTCCCCGCTCCCTGATGGAGTTCCAGCAGCGCTTCCCGGATCAGGCCGCCTGCGTCAGATACCTGTTCGCGGCACGCTGGCCCGAGGGCTTCGTCTGTCGCGCCTGCGGCAAGGCCAAGGCCTGGGAACTGCAGACCAAGCCGTGGACCTGGGAATGCGCCGCCTGCGGCAAGCAGACCTCGGTGACCGCCGGCACCATCATGCACCACTCCAAACTGTCGCTGACCATCTGGTTCTGGGCGGCCTATCTGATGGCCACCCACTCCAACGGCATCTCGGCCTGGCAACTGCAACGTCAGCTCGCCCTCGGCTCCTACAAGACGGCCTGGCTGATCTGCGCCAAGCTGCGCCGCAGCATGGTGGCGCCTGACCGCAGCCCGCTCGCCGGTCTGGTCGAGGTCGATGAGACCGAGATCGCCTGCCGCAGCAAGAACGATCCTGTGACCGGCGGCGGCGGACGCAGCCACCAGGGCAAGATGCTGGTCGTCGGCGCCGTCGAGGTCGAGGATGGCGGCGCCGGTCCGGGCCGCGTCCGGCTCGCCGAGGTGCCCGACTACTCGGCCGCCAGCCTGCATCCCTTTATCGCCGACAACCTCGCCCCGGGAACCACCGCCAGGACCGACGGATGGTCCGCCTATCCCGGCGCGCCCGGCGTCGGCCACGATCCTCACGTCATCGGCAAGATGGCCGCCCATGTCGTCCTGCCTTGGGTGCACCGCATCTTCTCCAACCTCAAGGTCTGGGCTTTGGGCGTCTATCACGGCCTGCGTCGCCGCCATCTCCAATCCTACCTCGACGAATTCGTCTTCCAATTCAACCGCCGCCAAACCCGGCACGCCGCCTTCCGTTCGCTACTCGCCATCGCCGCCGGCCACACCCCCTTCACCTACCAAATGTTGGTCTCCCGGAAATAACGGCATAAGCCTTCGTTGATATTCTCGGCCTGGCCGCCTTCATTACGCACGACCCACTCGATGGTCGTTCCAGCCGGAAATCTGTCCGGATTGGCGAGCTTGAAGGTGATGTTGCAGTCCTTCGGGATGGGTCCGATCTTATTGATGCCGGAATATTTGAGATGATGGTTGTTGCGGGCGATAGCATTGACCATGATTTCGGGCTGGGCAACCGGAACGAGTGAGGCTGATTTTGCGAGAATAGTGCTCGGCGTAGCGTCTGGCATTGGGAAAAAGTGCGCGAACGCCTTTGTCCATTGGTCGGCGGCATCAATCTCCGTGTTGGCAGCGCAGGCGGCTTCGGCGATTTTCACGAATTCGTCGACCCCGTCGCAAAAATTGTCCCATTCGCTTTTGGCCAGGCGATTAATATCTTCGCTCGGGTTGACGGGATTGCGGATATTGGCGCCGCGCCGTACACGGGTCGCGATTCGGCAAAGGATAGCCATCAACGAGTCGTCATCGCCGCCGATCTGATCGTCATCGAGAAGCGCAAACGCCTGAGCGGCGAGGACAGTGAGGAGAACTGACGTCGGGCGCCCCTTGCCGATCTGCCATTTCAAGGCCGCCCAGCATTTGAGATACCGGACTTGGCGCCGTACCTTGGCGCGGGCCGTGTCGTCGAATTGATCCTTGAACCATAGATATAGCGCTTTTGGATCGCTGACCTCCCAGCCGGCTTCGGCGGCCAGGGTTCTTTCATCGGCATCTGAATCGAGGGTGGTAGCATGGAATGTCGATGTGGAAACTGTCATCATAATGAATGCGCACACATCGGGGTTTGGGCGGCGTATCGACGCTGCGGATTCCCTCGGTATTACGGGCATAGGCGAGGGCACTGGTTTGGACAGCGTTGCGCAGATAACGGGGAGCGCACGGACCGTTTTCCGGCTGGCCAAGCCAGCAGAAGAAGATCCCGAGGTCGATGTCGAATTCTTCGGCCATGCGCGGCGGACGCACTTGGGTGCCGTATTTATAAGAACCCTGAAGCCATGTTCGGATCTGGCACCCTGATTGTTTCCTGAGGTCGCTGGTCAGGTGATCGGCAAGCTCATTCCATCGCGTTTGCTGCTGTTTGAACTGCTCTTCATTCGGTGTGATGCGTCTGTGCAACGTCTGCTTTTCGGTGTCGTTCGAGCTGTAAAACAGAGACGGTGTGATACCCATAATTAATCATTCCCATTGTGAAGATTAGCGGTGGAAAAATTTCGGTGGTGCAGAAATGTGAGATAGGATGGATGAGAGGTCTGGATTTTTGCTGGCGGCCTGAACGGTGACGGCGGCCATTGCCCTTATCGTTTTCTGTGCGTCGGGGTGTGCGGTATCGAGGCCGAGCGCCTGCTCTTGTTCGCGGGACTGTTTCACATCGAGACGGACGTATCGGCCGCCGAGCCGGTGGCGCGCAACGTTGTCGACGATCTGCTGCTGTGAGGAGAGGATCGCCTGCGCGAGCCGCGCCCCCATGGTCCATTTCAGCAGTCCGAACCTGGTGCCGGCACTATGCGCGAATGAGAATTGCGAGGTGGTAGTGCCGATGCTGAGCAACGCGATGTTGTCGATGGGTATGCCGAAAAAGTGCTCAGCCTCGTGGAGGGCGATCATGTCGGGGGCGTTGGCATAAAGGCCGCCGTCCGCATAGAGGCTGTCGTCGATCACGGCGATGGGGAAGTAGGCCGGGGCTGCTGAGGTGGCGAGGGCGACATCGACGGCCCTGAGCCGGTGATCGCGGCTGAAATCCGGATGATGGTCGGTCTTGAAGATCTGGGGGCCACCTTTTGTCAGGCAGACGGTCGGGATGATGCAGGGGTGTTTCAGTTCGCCGATGCGGGTGTCGGCGCCGATGATGTCGACGATAGTAGCCCGCAGCGGGCTGGGAGCGTATTTCGGACTGAAGAGGGAGCGGAGAACGTCGGCTACTTTGCCGATGGGAGTACCTGGTGCGCGCCGGTCGGAGACGATGCGGGTGCCGTTGGTCTCAAACGCGGCTTTAATCCGGGCGGCGGGCACCTCGTTGGCGATGCCAATGGCGATGATACCACCGACCGACGTTCCGGCGATCAGATCGAACCGGGATCCCAAGGGCGCGCCAATTCGGTCCTCAAGGTCAGCGAGGACGCAGATGGTGTAGAGGCCGAGATATCCACCGCCGCTGAGGCTGAGGATCTGGAACGGCATTGATCGCCGACGCTAATAGCGGTGCCCGATCCGGGCCTGATGACAATATGTAGGTGGGGAGAAATCGAGTGCAACCGGATTTCCGAAAAAGTGCGTTAAAGATTGTGGGTGCGAGATGATCGCTACCAGCTAGCCGTTCCGCAGGCTTCCCGAATCCGTATCCATCACAGCCTGATCCTATCCGCCTCGTCCTGCGTGAGCCGCTCCTTGGTGCGGTCGTAGAGCTTGGTGGTCCGCGGGCTCTCATGCGCCGCCATTTCCTGCGCGTGATCGAGGGCGCCGCCATTGGCGAGGTAGGCGGTGATCCCGGTCGCCCGGAAGGTGTGGCAGCCGATCGCCTCGGCCCGGGGGCGCTTGACGCCCTTGACCGGGTTGTGCGTGACCGCGTTCCGGTCGCAGAGGTATTCGTACAGCGAGGACAGCGCCGCCAGGCGGTGCCGCACCGTGGCGCCGCCGAGCCCGCGGCGCGCGAGGTCGTCGCGCCAGGCGATGACGTGCGCGCGGGTCACGGTGCAGAACTCCTCCGGGTGCTCGACGCCGGCAAAGCGGATGAAGTCGCCGACCGCCTTCTTGTAGGCGCGCCGGCTGTTCGGGTTCGTGATGTTGGCGAACCACTCGATCTCGGGCGGCACGTCGGCCAGCCGCTGAAATTCAGCGGCGGTCAGCAGCCGTTCGGCCGGGGCGATTTCGGCGGGCAACGTGCGGTTCATGGAGCAGATTTTATTCTCGATAAAATATGTTGAACTAAACCGCTCCGCAGTATTGGAGTGGTGTCGAAGGGCGTGTCCAAGAAGCCGAATAACGGTTGATTGCTTGTCGGCCATGACAATTTTCTCAGTATTTGCAGTTGGCACAGTCAGACGTGGTAGGGACCGAGGAACAGGTCGCCGAGGGCGCGGCGCAGCAGGTAGGTGATCCGCCGTTGTGCGAGGTGGTGCGGCCGGTCGTGGATCAGGTGGCAGCGCTGGCAAAGGCTCTTCAGGTTGCGCGGCCGATTGTTGCCCGGGTTATGATCGAGGTGCGCCGCAGCGAGGACGACGCGGGTGTGCCGAATGCGGGTCGCCTCTTCGAGGTTCGGCCAGCGGGCCGGCCGGCCGCGGCCGCTGCGCCAGGTGCTCGCAGCGGCGTCATACCAGCGGCCGTCCGGCAGGCAGCGAACGGTCTCGCCATGCGGCCGCCCGCAACTTTGGCAGCGCCCGCCGGCGCGTTCAAACCGCACTTGCCGGCTGATCTGCGGCCAGTCAATCGGGTAGAACCAGCGCAGCTCAGGCTTGATCGGCATCGGCTGTCCCGTTCGCATGACCGGTCTGTTTGCCGAGCAGGCGATAGACGCTCGCGCGGCCGATGCCGAGCCGGCGGGCGATCGCCGCCGGGCCGAGCTTCTCGTCATCGAGCAGCCGCCGGACTTCGCCGGCATCGATCGATGGTTTGCGGCCCTTGTAGACACCGCGCGCCTTGGCGGCGCTGATCCCTTCAAGCTGCCGCTCGCGCCGCAGATTGGTCTCGAATTCGGCGAATACGCCGAGCATGTCGAGAAACGCCTTCCCGGCGGCGGTGCCGGTGTCGACCGGCTGCTCGGTTGCCTTCAGCGCGACACCCTTGGCCTTCAGCTCGTGCACGATGTCCTGCAGGTCCTTCAGGGAACGCGCCAGGCGGTCGATGCGGGTGACCACCAGCGTGTCGCCGGCGCGCAGGAAATCGAGCAGCACCTGCAATTCGGTGCGGCCGTCACGGCGCGCGCCGCTCGCCTTCTCGGCACGGATCACCTCGCAGCCTGCCGCCTTCAGCGCGGCGCGCTGGATTGACAGGTCCTGATCGAGCGTGGAGACGCGGGCGTAACCGTAAAGGGGCATCGGCGGCGGAGTTGTCTCGTTTGCTTATGGACCCGCCCGTCATACCGTCTCGCTTCCCGATTATCAACCTAAACGAGACGCGATCTGCGTCTCGCCGCCTCGTGTCGCTCGGGTAGACCCTTACGGTGCCATTGGGACCGGCACGCTGAGTTATCAAGAATGACACGCAGTGAGCGACCAGGATCGGATCTTGCCGGGCTCACGCGGGAGAAAGCGGCTGGCGCGCTCGATATCGCGCCAGCGAGGCGGCGGCGTGGCAACCTGGCAATGACCTTGAGGATCAACCAGGCTCTTGCGGGTCTGGCCACTCGGGCATGTTGTGAACGAACCAAGTATCGCGCGGCACCTCGACGGCCATTATGTACATCTCGCCTTGAGTGGCGAATCCGTTTGTAAAGATGCGATTGGTCCGCGCCGCCTCGAACATCCCTACCATAAGATTATGGACGGTGGCCGATCTGGGTTTGTTGTCGTATCGCATGATCCGGGCCGATATCGTTAACAGTGGATGCGCTGCCGTGTTCGGCGGCATTTGAGCAAAACTGGAGCCGTTAACCCACATTTTTTGTGCTTAACGACCGAAATTTATTCGGCAAGGCGCTCGTGCCGGCATACAGCCCATTCCCGGCGCGCGGCCGGTCGGCGCCGACGACGATCGCCAAAGCGGAATATTTTGGTCGTGATAGAGTGCGCGATTTGAACGTTTTTTTGACACATGACGGATTATGTGCCGAACCGGAGGTCGTTGTGCGCCTCTTGAAACTAAAGGAGTTAAGACAAATGGCTGCGATAAATTGGAATGGCGGTCAGCTGATCACTCTCCGGCCTGGAGATACTGCGACCTGTTCCGGCGGGCTGAATTCCGGTCAGATTTATGCAATTTTCTTGTACAACTCTGCCAACAACGATGCCAACGCACCGGTCAATGTCGTGTGGAGCAATTCGCAGCCGCCGGTGCTGGTCACCGTTCCAGGCACCACGGCTAACCAGGGGCTGGCGGCGCTCTGTTTCCTGTCGGGTGACGACACGAACACCGTCAGCATCTCGCTCGGTCAGAGCTCCTCGGGTACCCAGATCCAAGCGTTTCTCGGGAGTGTGAAGATGCCGGTCAATACCTCCGGCATCGAAAACGTCGCGCTGCCGCTCGATGGCCAGAACCATGCGTTCCACGCCTTCACCCGGTTTTACGCGGTGCCGCAGAGCCATTGGTATTCTGGGCAACTCCAAAGCAACATAAACCAGTTCATCTCGGTTCAGTTCAAGGAAGCCAGCGCCACCGTGAATATCGTCAATCAGCTGGTCGAGCCGAGCAACGTCATTAAATATGCCGGCCCGAGCAGCAAGGACGCGGTGACGATAAACTCGGCAGACCGCCAGACGCTTTCCTGGAATTTCCAGGGAAACGGCACCCAGCTCGTGTGGATCAATGCCGACAGCGTGCAGAATTCGCAAAGTGCAACTATCAGCGTGCAATCGCTCGCCGCAGTTTACGACGCCTACAATCGAGGCGTGTTTGAAGATCTCGAAATGAAGGCCAAAGCGACGACGCGCTGAGCCACAGTACCCGTAGGCACCCTGATGGGAATGCTTCAGGGTGCTTGCGATCCCGACCCGGCATGCACGCAGTTGCCGGATGGCTGCCTTCCCGAGTGGTGATCTGCGGGAGCCACGACCGGCTCGTAATGCCGGGGTAACCGCTCGGCGAGGACGCCGCCCCTCTCCCTTTTATGGGGCCCCCGGATGTCAAGCTGGTTTCCGGAGGGCGCCCACCATGCCGCCGCACCGCATCGCCCGGGAGCGGTGCCGAGCTGGAACCGACGCCCCCAAGAAGCCCGCAAGTTTTCAATCGAAAGGAATACCGGAGCCCAGCGCCATATCGCCAAAGCCGTCGACCGACTCGCCTTTTATCCGGTTCGATTTACCGCGGCGTGGGCGGCATTCGTAACCCTGATCCCGGTTGCTGCGGGTGCGGCGCTGCGGGGGACGGGACCCTTCTCTGCAAGCGGCGTCTTGCAGCCCAGGGAGAGGTCGGTCACACGCCCTGCCCGGTCATTCCCGACGATCGCGAATCGTGCGGGAATTCTTTCGGCCCTTCCGGATCAGGTCACGATCGCTCCCTCCGGAACCAGGCCAGTGGTCGCATAGCGCCACAGCGCGACGAGCAGCTTGCGCGCCAGCGCCACCACCATGACGCGCCGCAGCCGTCCCGTTGCGCCCGCGGTGCGCTCGGTGAACCATTGCGCCAGCCGACTGCCCGGCTGCCACAACACCCAGCGCCAGGTGATCTGGATCATCTGGGCGCGCAGCAGCGGCGGTCCGGCCTTGGTGATCCCCTGATCGCGCACCACCGCGCCGCTGGCCCACGGCGCGGGCGCCAATCCGCTCCACCCGCCCAGTTCGCGCCGATTGCGGAAATCCCGCCAGAACGCCTCGCGCACCAGCATCGAGGCATCGTTCGCGCCGATCCCCTTCAGGCGGTTCAATGCCACCAGCATCGCCCCGTCCCGGCGACAATCGGCAGTGGGTTCCTCGAGCTGCACCTTCGCCTCCCGGATCACACGATCGCGTTCGGCCTCGACCTGCACCAGCTGCTCCATGGCCAGCGCCAGGCGCTGCAATTCGCGAACGATCTCCTCCTTGAGGCGGCAGCCCAGGTGACGACCGTCGCCGGTGATCAACCCATCCAGCCGCTGCGTCGCATCCGCGGCACGCGGGTTGAATTCGGCGATCCCTTGCGTCTTCAGCAGGCCCTTGATCCGGTTGGTGTGGGCGGTTCTCTCCTTGATCAGGCGCTGGCGTTCGCGCAGCAGTCGCCGTTCGTCATCCTGCTCGACGGTCGGCACCCGCACGGCGCTCAGCACCTGGTGCTCGCCGCGCGCATGCGCCATCAGCGCACGCACCATGGCGCGGGCGTCGATCCGATCGGTCTTGGCGCGCTTGGCGCGGCGGTTGACCAGCAGACTGGCGGGATCGATGACGATCACCCTGATCCCGAGCGCGGCGAAGCGGCGCTGCAGCCAGAACCCTTCGTAGCCGGCTTCGTGACAGCACAGCACGCTCGGGTTGGAGCCCTGCGCCGTGACGATCCGTGACCGCAAGCGCTCGATGAGTGCCGCAACAGCATCGGCATCGCCGGCAGCAACCCCGTGGATGGCGATCTTGTCGGCCAGCGGCGTGTGCACGCCGATCACCCATTTCGCCCGGCTCATCTCGATCGAAACAAAGATCTGAACTGTGCTCTCTGAACTTTCCGATGCAGATACCGCCTCACCCTGCGTCGACATCGCCGTCTCCTCCGCCGTGATCCGACAAGAGCCTCACCGTATCGCCTGGCGCGCCTGTCTCCCCATAGGATCTCTGAACCTGGCCGGTGGGCCAGCCTCGGTCTTCGGGTCCGATCCCGTCGAGGATGCGTTGGAACCGAGCGAGGTCCGTTGCAACGAGACCCGCTGCGGCTCGGACAGACGTTTCTCGCGCAAGAGGTTCTGGGCTTCGGCCGCGGCTCTCGTCCAGGCGGATCGATGGCGCGCGGTGATGCAGGCGTTGGGACAGCGGGTCGGCTCGCAGAGGGCGGTGAGCGGGGCATTGGCCTCCGGCGCCGCGACCCGTTTCAAGCACAGCGCAGTCAACGGATCGAAGAAACAGTCGGCCAGAACGCCGACATGGAGCGTGCGCGCGAGGCTTGCGAGGAGCGAGCGCAAGCGGGCGCGATCGGCGATCATGGCTGGGATCGGCGCGAGCGTGTCGGCGGCGTCGAGCGCGCGTGCGACCCGTCGTCCGGCGGGGCCGAACGGTGTAGTCCCGGCGCGGCGATCGTCGAAGTAGACCAGCAGGTCATCGAGCTGGCCGAGAGTGCGCTGCGCCTCCACCTCGGCGCGGAAGCCTGATGCGCTCGATCCCGCGTAGCCCTCGAAGGCGGCGACCGAGGCGTGCTTGTACTGGATCATGCCGGCGACGATGCCGAATGGCCGGTTGGCGATGTGCCAGGCGATGGTGCGCCGAAACTGGCGCGTGGTGATGCGCCAGGGCACGTCGTTGGGGCCGGCGGGGATAACGGGCCGCTCCGCCGTCCCGAACAGGGCGTTGAGGTGATCCCGGTAGACGTTGAGCTGGCGGACGATCTCGGCGGAGACATGATCCTTGGTGCCTGTCTTCAGCGACAGCACCGGCCAGAGTGTGTCGAGACCACGCGCGTCTGCGGCCCGCGCGGCGAGCTGCTCCAGCACCTCGATCGCCTGGGCGACCGGCGCGATGGTGACCCACTCGGCGGGCTCGCCACGGCTGGGCTTGCCCTTGTAGGCGACCGAACGTACCCGGTGCCGCATGATGATGCCGTCCTCGCTGCGGGTGATCGCGAGGCAGCCGCGCCGCATGGACTGGACCTCGCAATCGCGCATGCCGGTGAGATAGGCACAGACGACGTAGGCCGCGGCCTGGAGCATCCGCTCCTCATGGGCCAAGGTTTTCACGTCGAACCGCGGTCGCCACGGCCTGGCGTTCTCCGGATCGAGGCTGATCGGCGTGTCCATACCGCCGGTCTCCAGGCCGAGCTCGACAACGGCGGCCTCGATCAGGTCAGGCGCGCCGCTTGCGAGCTGGATGTGCATCCGCGGCTCCATCTGCGCATCGATGCCGATGTGCAGATGGAGAAGGTGGGCGTTGATCGGCGGGGTTGCGGCGCCGGTGCGTGGATCGCGGCGGACGACGCCGTTGTGCGCGGTCGCCCAGGCTGGCACGCCTCGGGCATCGCGGCGGCGCTGCTCGAAGAAGGCAGCCAGGCGCTCGCGCTGGCGCCCACGACGCTCTGCGTTGCTGAGGCCGACCTCTGCTGCGATCAGCAGGTCGCGATGCGCTTCGAGCCTTTTAAGCTCGGCGCGAGCGGCGAGAATATCGGCAGCAAAGGTCGTGATGTAGCGCAGCGACCACGCCAGGAGCGGCGTGATGATCGACTCGGGGATCCGTGGGGTGCGGTTCTCCCGATCAGGGCAGCAACCTGCGACCAGGGAGGGCGATCGACCGGGCCACGGCTCGAATCGCAATCCGCCGAAGGGTAAGTGGTCCCGGTAGACGTAGAGATCCGAAACGACCTCGAGGAGCTGGGCGACGACGACGGCGCGCCGCCGCCGCTCGGCCTTGAGGGCGCGAACATAGGCATCAAGCAGGGAGCGGTCGACGCGGCCGAGATCGACCATCCCGATCTGAACCCGAACGAACTCAAAGAAGCGTCGCGCCCGGTTGAAGGCTTGGCGCGCGCTGGCCGGCGGCAGCTTCGTGCGGTGGCCGGGAAGATCGGCGTTGAGCCGCGCGTAGAGGAACGCGCGCAGCGCCTCACGCACATCCGGGTCGCCGACCGCATCGAAGTGAACGGTGACATGGCATCGGCGGGCGTTCTCGCGGAACACCGCCGGCCCCAAATCCCAGCCCGGGTCGCCGTAGCGCGAGAGATCGGCGCGGTCGAACCCCGGCCTGAGCGGCGCGGAGGCAAGCGCGGGACGATCGTCGATCACCGGTCGAGGCGCACGGGCGGCGGCGACGGTCATGCGCGGGCCTCGGGTGGAAGATAGAGCGCGTGTGTACCGACGGCTCGGCGCGCTTCGGCGATGACGGCGTCGGAGAAGGCGGGCAGCACCTGCCCGACGATACGCGCATGCGCGCGACCGAATTTGAGCCGCCAGTCGGCGGCGGTCAGCCCGGCCCGCTCGCCCTCGATGAACGTCAGGAAGGCGAGGATCGCCGGGAGCTTGCGGGCAGTGATGACGGCGTTGCCGCAGTCAAGGCACCCCCAGAATGGCTGCGGACACGGCGATCCCGCTTCGCCGAACGGACTGGCGTAGAAGCCGGCGCAGGCCGCGAGCCAGACATCCTGTTCGCCATCGAGCAAGCCCATGACGCTCCCCGACGATCCAGGAGGCTCGCCGGTCCGATCGCGCGTGGAGCGCCAAGCCGCTTCCTGGTCCGGCGGCAGCACGATCGGCTGAGCGGCCGCGACTGCCTCGGTGAGGGCGTCAGCGACGGCAGCCTCGTGTAGCGGTCTGAGCGATGGCAGGTCGGCATAGTGGCGGGCAGCGACTTCGGTTGTGTGGCCGACCGCGAACCGAGCCATGTGACCCTCGGTCTTCAGATACCAAAGCGCCTTGTGGGTCTTGCGCAGGCGAGAGAGCACCAGCCGGAGGGGCTGGCCCTCGTCGTCGACGATGCCATGGCGGGCGGTCCAGGCGTCGAGCGTCGAGCGCGGGTGGCGGACGCCGGCGCGCAAGGCACCCCAGCTCTGGTAGACCCAGAGACGGTCGGTCGGAACATGCCGGCGCGCTGTGGCGGTGATTTCGATCAGCCTGCGGATCAGGCCGCCCGGCGTACCCACCCCGCCATCGCGGACGCGGATCGTCTTGTGCTCGGCACCACGGGCGCGGCGCTTCACGTAAGCGACCTCGATGGTGCCGGCCGACGGATTGCGGAGGCAATCGATGGTGAGAGCCTTGCAGCACTCGATTTCCAACCCCGTCTCGAGTGAGAGCAGAGTCAGGAGCGGCGGCAGGTCGTCGCCGAGCAGATGGTGGCGGGCATGCAGCTCGTCGGTCAGCGACGACACGGGCAGTCCACGGCGAGCCCGAATGAAGTAGAGCGACTGCCATGCCGGATGCTCGTGCCCGATGCGGCCATGCTCGGCGATCACCGCCTCGACCGCGGTGGTGGCGCGCCGAAGGACACCATCGCCCTGATCATCAGCGGTGCGGCCGATCCGGCGAAAGAGGCGGTCAACATCGCCACGCGCAGCATCGCGAAGCTGCCGGGCGACGAACGGGCTGTAGGCGTCGCGGGGGCGGGAGCGCCCGACCGGACCGGCGCTGGTGTAGCTCAGGCGACGGCGTAGATCAGCGTCCAGGAGACCAGGGCGATCGGACTCTATGGAGCGAAGCGCGTTGACGGCCTTGGCGAGGATCGTGTGACGATTGATCGGACTGCAGCCGTCCGCCTCAAGCGCCGCCTCGAAGCGATCGAGATGCGCCGCCCGTAGGTCGGCGATGCCGTCGACCGTCGGCGCGTGCTCGCGGAGGTAGGCGAAGAACCGGCGGTAGCCCTGCACGTGCTGCTTGACGCTGCTCGCCGCGCCCAAGCTCCCGCCGAGGCCGGCCGCACGCCGAAGTGCGCCTGCGAACGCGATGGCGAGCGGGCGCGGTCGGAGATCGACGAGATCGATCGGGACGCAGCCGCCGTAGCGCGCTTCCACAGTAAAGCGCAGGCCCGCGATGCCGTCAGGGACATTATCGGGCTGTGCGCCGTCAAAAGGCGTAAAGCTGACGCGCCGTCCCTTACGCGGCCGGCTGGTCATGTCGGAATCCGGGCGGGCAGGAGCGCCAGCAACTCCTCGACCGCGGCATCGATCGTATCGGCACGCGCGGCGATGTGATCAAGGTAGATGTAGGTAGTGGCGAGGCTGGCATGGCCGAGGAGGCGCTGCACCTGCTGCAGCGGATCGCCGAGCAGCTGGCGATAACCCTCCATCGCGCCAGCCGGGCCCGCCGCGTCGCGCAGGCGATGCTGGATCAGCATGGCGAGCATGTGGACGGCGAAGGTGTGCCGGAGCTGGTGTGGGCTGACGTGAATGGGCAATCCGGCAGCGGCACAGCGCTGGCCTGCGCGAGCGAAGATCGCCTCCCAGGAGTTAGGCTGGACGGGCTGCCCGACCTCGGTCGACCAGAGAACCGCCGACTCCTGCGGCGCGCCATCGTCGTCGCAGATGACGAGGCGGCCACGCTCGTCGGGAGTGAGTGCCTCGATAGGGACCGAGCCACCATCACAAAGGACCAAGGCTGAACCTGGCGCTGCTCGGCGGATGAGGATCGGCCGGTCGACCCGGCGCCAGCCGGAGCACGCCGCGAACTTGGCCACTGCGCTTGCGCGCTCGACGGCGACATAGGCGCAGAGCTGCTGAAGAAGACGGCGGGGGACCAGTATGCGGCGGCCGCGCTCGCCCTTGGTGAGCCCCGACGGCAGATCAAGCCAGGCTTGGCGGTCGCCAGCCTCGCGCCGCTCCAGGGCGGAGAGCTCGAAGGCCAGCAGAAACGAAGCCTCCTCGAGCCGCAGTCCGGTCGTGACCAGGAGCTCGGCGAAGAGCGAGTTGCGGATGCCGTTGCGATCGCGCGCGCCGAGTCGCTCGGCGCCGTCCACCGCGAGACCTCTCAGCCCGACATCGCGGAACGCGCGGTAGTCCTCCAGCGTGATGAAGCGGACATCCGAGCGCTTGGCGGCACGCTCGTAAGCCTCGTTGCGGGACGCCATGCGCGCGCGACGGCCGCCGTGCCCTTGGCGCCAGATGATGCGATGTGTGAACGGCGCCGCAGCGACAAGCCTCTCCAGCTCGGCCCAGCGATACAGCTTCTCCAGCGAGGCCACCGCGCGGTTCCAGGATCCGGCCGTGATCCGGAAGCTGGCGTCATCGCGCCGCCGAGCGCGATGGAAGGCGGCGACATCGTCCCTCTCAGCCTGCCAAATCGTCCTGCCACAAGCGTCAGCCAGGAAGCGGACCCAAACCACGACGTCATAGCCGTAAGCGCGCAGCGAGTGGCGTGATCGCACGCCGCTGAGCGGCAGATCCAGGAAGAAACGATCGAGATCGGCGTCGTAGACGGCGCCGTCGCGCAGAATGATCGGGATATGGGCGTCGAGCCCATCTGCCGATCGACGTTCCTGAATCGTGATGATCACTGGTGCAGTGCCGGCAATGTGCAACCCCTCCCCCGGCCCCCCACCCCGGACTTGCCCAGGTGGGCAAACAGGGACCTCCCACGCGCGCCGCTACGTCGCTCGTGGGGGCACTTCGCGACGCGCGCGGGTCCCTCCTGTTCGCTACCTGGACAAGTCCTCCGCCATCAATAGGGCGGCGGAGGGTCGGTGCAGACTGTCAAGATAAGGCCACCAGTTCCTCGCGCGCGTACGAGGCCGAGCCGAAGCTGCCGGAGAGATTGCGGTTCAAACGATGTGCCGCTCCACTCCAGTGACCGAGCTCATGACAAACGGTCCGGTGAAAATTGATCGGCTCGAAGAAGGCCGAAGGCGGCGGCACCTCGATGTAGTCGGCGCTGGGAACATAGAAGGCGCGATTGCCGCCGATGCGGATATCGGCGCCGGTGGCGCGGATCAGCGCCTCGGCCTGCGGTAGGATCAGGTTGTCGGCCAGCGGTTGCGGCGGCGGCGCGATCTCGGCGGAAAGATCCTCGCACTGGTCGGCGTTGAAGACCGTGAAGCGCTTGAGGAACGGAATCGCGTCGGGCTCGTCGCCGGCCTCGGCGGCGCGGGTGCGCTCGCGGTAGGGAATGAAGCGATCGGCATAAACGACCGTGATGCCGCGTTCGCCCTTGCGCACATGGGCGCCGAGTTTCAGCGCCTGGCGGAAGGTGACCCAGTTCTGGCCGCTGAAGCCGCGTTCGGTGCAGGCTAGCCACAGGATCAGGATATTGATGCCGCTGTAGGGGCGGCCGGTCGCGGCATTCTTGGGCAGGCCGAGCGGGGCGGCCACGCCGGCCTCGGATCCCAACCACGGCTGCACCCAGGGCACGCGCCCCTGTTCGAGTTCGCGGATGATCTTGTCGGTGATCTCCTGGTAGAGGCTGGCGCGGTCGGTAAAGGATTTGTGGGCTGGTGCCGGGTGGGGCATGGGCAGTCTCCGCGACGCGCGGGCGAAAGCTTTCTCTCGCCTGGGACGCTCGTCACCCGACCCCGCACCGCCCTTTTCCTCTCCGTTTTGCAGGCCCGCCGCACGCTCAGCGCGGCTAACCAGGGGTAGGCGGATGCGTCAGCGGGCATCACCCGTCAGGGCGGAGACGGCTCGCCGGCAAGGGGGAAAAGCGAGCCGTCTCCGCGCGCATAGCACGCGCCCGCGCACCGCGCGGGGGACGCCCAAAACCCGAATCGGGAGAATTTGGTCAAGACTTCAGGCGGGGAACGGAGGGTGTGTTTGCCGGCCTCGACGGGATTCGACGTTATCCGCCGGGATCGCCGGACATCAGCGGCGGCGACGGTATTCATGGAGCGAGACCACGCCCGGCGGCAGCGCTGCAAAATCCCTGACCGCGCCCTCGTAACCGCAGGCGCCGCATCCCGCCGCGTTGTCTGCCGACCAGCAGGAACTGTCGAGGTCCTGAACTGTTACAGCAGATGACAGCCGGAATGAAATCTTAAAGGTTTCGAGCAGTTTTGGGCAGCCGTCACCGGCGCTGACTAGGAACGGGGATGCGGCCTCGCGCAGCCTTCATAGACGACCTGGCGCAACAGATTGTCTCCCGTCCAGGTCAAAAACTTGACTTCGACGAGCAGCTCGGGCCGCACCCAATGCACGCGGCTGAGAACCATTGGCGAGCCGAAGCGGGTCGAGGGCGGCGACGGCACGTCGAGCGGCATCTTGTTGGTCGCCAGCGGTTGCAGACGGCGCCACAGCCGTTCGAGCTCGGCCTGGTTGATGCCGGTGCCGACGCGGCCGGCATAGGTCAGCCTTCCGTTGGGATCGTAATAGCCGAGCAGCAAGGCGCCGAGATAAGGCCTCCTTCCTTCAGGATCGGTCCAGCCGATCACGACAAATTCTTCCCGGTTGAGGCATTTGACCTTGAGCCACACTCCGCGATTGCGCGGCGCATACGGCGCGTCGGCGCGTTTCGAGACGATGCCTTCGACCCCGAGGGGACAGGCCTTCTCGTAAAAGGCCGGGCCCCGTCCGATCTGGTGATCGCTGTAGTGCAGCGGCGATCCCGCCCGTGACAGCAAGCCGGCGAGACGTTCCTTGCGCTCGAGCAGCGGCCGCGTACTCAGATCCTCGCCGTCGAGATACAGAAGATCGAACAGGAAGAACACGAGGCCGGCGGCGTTGCCGGCGTCGGACGCCATCTGGATCATGCTGAACGAGGTGATGCCGTCGGCGCGCACGCCGCACAATTCGCCATCGAGATAGGCCTGGCGTGTGCCTAGAGACACTACCGCCCCGGCGATCGCCGGATATTTGTGCGTCCAGTCGAGCCCGTTGCGGGTCAGGAGCCGCACCTCGCCACGGTCGAGCCGGGCATGCATGCGGAAGCCGTCGAATTTGATTTCATGCAGCCACTGGTCGCCGTCCGGCGCCGCGTCGACGAGCTCGGTCAGCTGCGGCCGGATCCATTGCGGCAAGGCGGCAGCATCGCTGCCCGGCCGGCGCGCTACCGGCTCCGCCATGCCGGAAACGAAAAGCGGTTACTGCGCAGGCGCATGCGCCTCTTCAAAATGATCGATCTCGGAGATGTGCTTCGCCGCATGCGCGAGTTCGAACGTGATGCCCTTGCAGTGCCCGCAGGTCGGGAAACGGCGGCCTTGGTCACGGTGACCTCGTGCGGCATGTCGGCATGCACGGGATCGTGGGTAATCGTGTAGATGCCGGACTGCGGCACGATCTCGCCCGGCTTGTATTCCTGCGCCATGCTGTCCTCCAGGGCCAACTGATCGACGATCCTTCAAACGGAGCACAACCACGCCGCGTTCCGCGTGAGGGCTCTCGCCGGAGCAGGCCACGGAAAGGCATGGTGGCTGGCGTATGGGCGCAGGCACATCCGGGCACAGTTGGACAATTTGCGATGCGGATCGCGACCTACAACGTCAACGGCATCAACGGGCGGCTTGCCAACCTGCTCGGGTGGCTGGAGGAGGCCGCGCCGGACATCGTCTGCCTGCAGGAGCTGAAAGCGCCCGACGACAAGTTCCCGGCCGCCGCGCTCCGCGCTGCCGGTTACGGCGCGGTCTGGCATGGGCAAAAGAGCTGGAACGGCGTGGCGATCCTCGCGCGGGGCGCGCAGCCGGTCGAGACCCGACGCGGCTTGCCGGGCGATCCCGACGACACGCACAGCCGCTACCTCGAAGCGGCGATCGGCGGCATGAGTGTCGGATGTCTCTATCTGCCGAACGGCAATCCGGCGCCGGGCCCGAAATTCGATTACAAGCTGCGCTGGTTCGAACGGCTGACGAGCTACGCCGAAACCCTTTTGGCGAGCGGCGCGCCGGCCGTTCTGGCGGGCGACTTCAACGTCATGCCGACCGATCTCGACGTTTACGCGCCGGAGCGCTGGGTCGATGACGCCCTGTTCCGGCCGGAGGTGCGCGACGCCTACCGCCGCTTGGTCGCACAGGGCTGGACCGACGCGCTGCGGGCGCTGCATTCCGGTGAGCGGATCTACACATTTTGGAAATATTTTCGGAACGCGTTTGCGTGGGACGCCGGCTTGCGCATCGATCATCTGCTGCTGAGCCCGTCCCTGGCCGACCGCCTGGTTGGCGCCGGGGTCGACCGCGATGTGCGGGCCCGCGAACATGCGAGCGATCACGCGCCGGTCTGGATCGAACTTGCGGACGCAGACACCGGATCGGCGCGGCCGGTGCAGCGCCGGAGGAAGGCCGGATCAGGCTGACGCGCCGGTTGATCGAAATCGCGAAGGCGGAGGGAAATCCTGGTTTCACGCGCAATAGACATGCGGGCAGGTCCGTTTTCTCCCACATAGAGCTGACCCCCACGGACCCGACTGACCAACGAGGAGGAACGGAATGGCCCGCCGCAATCCGCCCCGCAAAGTCACGTATTTCGAGCCGGTGCCGCCGCGCCTCGCGCGCAACACCGTCATCGAGTTCGACCTTCGAGGTCGGCCGCCGCTTCCGCTGCACGATGCGGATCGATTGTGGCGAGCTCGACCCCGGTGCGGTGATCCGGCCGGTACCCGCCGAATGGCATCCATGCATGCCGGAGCGTCTCGACGACGAGGAGCTGGCGGACTGGCGCGCAGGCCGCACTGCCGTCTATCAGCTGGCCGCCCTGACCATCGGCGCGCGCCTGGCGGTCGCCGACGCGTGAGAGGCGCCCGTGGCTCCGCTTCCGGCCTATCCGCTCCTCGCGGCGCGATGACCGCGATGACAAGGCCTCGGATAAATCGCCGAGCGGCTCCTTCTTTCGGCCGATTGCTGAGCGCGCTCGCGCCGAAGTTCTTCCATGCGGGCCCGGATCGCCCGAAAGTCGTCGGCGGCGCGCGGCCGGGCGCGCTCGCGGCGCAGCTCCTCCATGCGGGCACGGATTACCGGAAAATCGTCGGCGGCGCGGGGTGGGGACATGTTTCCCTCCGGTTTCTTGGGACCTGGTGTTGATTACCCGGCCGCCGCGACCGGCTCAATCAGAGACGGATCGAAGGGCCGTCCATAACAAGTCCGGGCATAGGAAGCATGGCGGACCGGGGCGGCAATTTCAATTGGAAGGAAAAGAACTAAGTCATTGAATTAGCGTAATTCAAGGAAGTCAAGCGATTGACGGGAGCGCTTGGCGCGCGGCTGGGATTTAAAAATTCGTCGTGATTTCACACTATGTTTCACATATAAGGATTACCCGATGGAAGGTCGGATAAGGATGACAAAGACACCCCAGATGCCGCTGCATGGCCCCTCCCCACCCGAGGTGCTGTTGCCCAAAGCCCCGCTTGTAAGGGTGATCGCGCAAGTGCGCTTCCCGATGCTTTTAACGGCGCGCGACCCTAATCGGGTTGCGATTTTCCAGGAAGCGATTCGCGACCGGTATCCGCATCTCGACCAGCAGAACACGATTATGGTTGTGTCTGGCGGTGCACCGACGGCAGCGAATGAATCTCTGTCTGTGGTTCACTGGCGGTTCGCGGATGAAGCGGCCGACTTCAAATGGCGCGTGACGTTGGCGCATGATTTTATCGCGCTGGAAACGCGGGCCTACGAAAGCCGGCAGGACTTCATGGAGCGGCTGGAAATGATTTTGGAAACTCTCGGGGAGACGCTGGCTCCGACGCACATGACGCGTTTCGGCATGCGCTACATCGATCAGATCAAGGGCGAGCCGATGGCGCGTATCGAGACGCTGCTGCGCAAGGAAGTGCTGGGCGTTGTACCCTGCGCCGGACCGGACACAAGGCAGGTGATAACCGAGTTTGCCGCGCCGGCCGAACCGGGGGAATTGCTGGCCCGGTGGGGCCGGCTGCCGGCGACCATGACGGTCGATCCAAACCTTCTGCCGCCTCTAGCGGAAGATTCGTGGCTGATCGATCTTGATGTCTCGAGCGCGCGGCAGATCGCGTTTGATGCGAAAGGAATTGTTGAAACGGCGCGAAGCGCCGCAGAGCGCGTATATGCTGTGTTTCGCTGGATGGTGACGGAAGAGTTCCTCAAGGAGTACGGAGGAAAGTTGTAGCCATGCCGTCGACGACGAATACGCAGACCGCCGCCCCGCCGGGGTTGCTGGCGACGACATGGTTGTCGGGGATGGCCACCAACACCGAGGTCGTGCACCACTATGAGCCCCCGCCGCGCAAGGTGGTGGTGATCGTGGGACATTGGTCAGCGGTCGTCCAGGACACCTCGAACACGGCGCCGGAAGCTTGTCCCGAGCCTTACGAACACACCGGCGTGGGCCCGGTACCTTTCAAGCGTGTTCTTGCGGAGGCAATCGCCGCCGCGCCCACGAGTTTCAGGGCCCGCGACGGGATTTTCGAACTGAGACGGCTGACCGGCCTCACCTGGGAGGAATTGGCGGCGCTGTTATCGGTGACGCGGCGCAGCCTGCATCTGTGGGCGAATGGCGGCGCCATCAACGCGCCGAACGAAAGGCATGTGCGCGATCTGCTGGCGGCGATGCGCGAACTCGACCGGGGCACCGCGCGCGAAAACCGCGCGCTGCTGCTGGCGCCGCTGAGAGATGGCGACAGTACCGTGGGCGATCTGCTGCGCGGCCGGCATTTCGCGGATGCGCTCAACCTGGTTGGGCGTGGGCGCGGTCGCGCGGCGCCGCCGCCGGTAACCGGAGAGGCTTTGTGGAAGCCAGAAAGGCTGTCGGTCGCGGACATGCTCGGCACGAGCGGAGATCGAATTCATCCGGACGAGGGGCGTGCGCTGCCGCCGAGGCGCAGGCCGCGTCGGGGGGTATGAAAGGATCGTGGTGCGTGAACGGGATGCGGCCGATATAGAGCGGATAGACAGAGCACTTAGCCAGTGGCGTCAGGGCGACGCCACGCTCGACGCGGGCACATTCCTCGTTCATCTCGCCGACAAACGCACGCCGCTGACGGAGGTGGCGCGGGACGCCGTAGAGCAAGGCCTGGTTCCGGGTGAGGAGGATGTGTTTGAAGTCCTGAGTCCGGTGAAGGGCCTGGTGGTCGTCAGCCAGAGCTGCGACATCGTGCGCGAATGCTCCAGGTCGGAATGCGTGGAGGTCAGCCCGCTGATCTTTGTCGAAGACGACCGCGCATTCGAGGACATCAGAAAAAGGCGGCGGACGCGTTATGGCTATTTGCCGGGTCTGGCCGACCGCAAACTGGTGGCGGATCTCGAAAGAACAATGACCGTCGAAAAGGCGGTGGTCGCGGGCTGGAGCCGGGTTGCAGGCTGCACTACGGATCGGGAACGGGCGACATTTGCCGAGGCGCTCGCGCGCAAGCGGCGGCGCTTCGCCTTCCCGGACGAGTTCAATGCGGGGCTTAAGAGATTTAGGGATCGGATCAAGAGGGCGGAAGGGAAGTCGACGGCTGAGGGTCGGCTGGTCGATGCGCTCGAGGAAATCCGCGTGCAGGCAAACCCGGATTGGGACGCGGCCAGGGTCACAGTGTTTTTCTGGTTCTTGGCGGAGCGGGAGAAGATTACCGATTTCGACGCGGCCCGCCGCATTGTTCAGAGCTTCATAAGCGCAGTGAGTTGGCCGGGCAGGTTTGCGCTGGCGGAGCCGGCCTTCGATGTTGTTGAACCGCGGGACATGACGGTCGAGCAATACCAGGCCAGTCACGCACTGGATTACGATGACATTTCACCGTAATGCGGGAAAGTCAGCTGTCGATCAGGAATCTCGCGACACTGCGATGGCGTCGAGCTTCTGAGCAAGGGTTGATTTCTGGCCAAACGAGGCCGTTTCCTGTAGGGATACTACTTTAGAGTGAGCGAAAAGCGCCTCCAAGAGCGTAGGGGCAGGCCGACGGATTGATTTATGAGTAAACTTGAAGAGCTTCAGCCGAATGCGTCGGTGCAGGGGATCCTGCCAAATTGCCTGGTCACTGTCGTCAACACTCAGTGGTTCGGATCTGAAGCGCTCGAGCTGACCTATAAGGACCCCGGCGGCAAAGTCGCGAACGAACTGCTCTATCGGCACGATGAGCCGCGCATTGATGTGGCCGCGCAAGGGCGGCCATGGAGCTTCGACGGCGACGGCTCTCTTTTCCGCCTCGTATCCGAGGCGCATCGCATCCGCCTCGCGCATCTCTTCGACCCTGTGCTTGCGGTGCATACGTCGATCGTCGAACCGCTGCCGCATCAGATCACGGCTGTGTATGAATCAATGCTGCCGCGCCAGCCATTGCGGTTCCTGCTGGCCGACGATCCGGGCGCGGGCAAGACCATCATGGCAGGCCTGCTCATTAAAGAGCTGATCGCCCGCGGTGATCTGCAACGGTGCCTGGTGGTTTGCCCGGGGAGCCTGGCCGAGCAGTGGCAGGACGAGCTTTACCGGCGCTTCCATCTCCCTTTCGAAATCCTGACCAACGACAAATTGGAAGCCGCGCGGACCGGCAATTGGTTCATGGAAAATAACCTCGTGATCGCCCGGCTCGACAAGCTGAGCCGGAACGAGGACGTGCAGGCGAAACTGACCGTGCCGGACGGCCGCTGGGATCTCGTCGTCTGCGACGAGGCGCACAAGATGTCGGCGACCTATTTCGGCGGTGAGGTCAACTACACAAAGCGCTATCGACTGGGGCAGCTTCTCTCGACGATCACCCGGCATTTCCTGTTGATGACGGCGACGCCGCACAATGGGAAAGAAGCAGACTTCCAGTTGTTCATGGCGCTGCTCGACGGAGACCGGTTCGAGGGGAAATTCCGGGACGGCGTTCATATGGCGGACGTGTCCGACCTGATGCGCCGGATGGTGAAGGAGAACCTGCTCAAGTTCGACGCGACGCCGCTCTTTCCTGAGCGGATCGCCAACACGGTTCCCTACAAACTGTCCGATGGAGAGGCGCAGCTTTACAAGGCCGTGACGGATTACGTGCGCGGCGAGTTCAATCGCGCGGAGGCCCTTCAGAATGATAAGCGGGCCGGCACGGTCGGCTTCGCATTGACGATCCTTCAGCGGCGCCTGGCCTCGTCGCCGGAAGCAATTTACCAGTCGCTGCGCCGCCGCAGGGAGCGGCTCGAAAGCCGGCTCCGCGAGTTGGAGCTTCTTCAGCGGGGTGGCTCTATTCCGACCGCCTTCGTGATCGATGCGCCGGCGCTCGATGCGGACGACGTCGAGGATCTGGAGGAAGCGCCGGACAACGAAGTCGAAGCCGCCGAGGAGCAGATACTCGATCAGGCGACGGCGGCGCGCACGATCGCTGAATTGAAGGCCGAGATCGGCACCCTGCAGCACCTCGAAGAGCTGGCGCTCGCGGTTCGCCGCAGCGGAACTGACCGAAAGTGGCGTGAGCTTGCGAACCTGCTTTCGGAAATCTTCACGCCCGCGGCCATGGTCGAAAGAGTTCTCGGACAGATGCTGAGCCCTTTGATGCCGACGGCCCTCGACTAAAGGCGTCCCCGAGCCAGAAGCTGGTGATCTTCACAGAGCACCGCGACACGCTGAGCTACCTGGAACAGCGCATCTCGACGCTCTTGGGGCGGTCAACAAGCCGTGGTTTGCATCCACGGCGGCATGGGCCGGGAAGACCGCATGAACACCCAGGAGGCCTTCCGGCACGATCCCGAGGTGAAGATTCTGCTGGCGACCGATGCAGCGGGGGAGGGGATCAATCTCCAGCGCGCGCATCTCATGGTGAATTATGATTTGCCGTGGAACCCCAATCGGATTGAGCAGCGGTTTGGCCGCATCCACCGCATCGGTCAGACGGAAGTCTGCCACCTTTGGAATCTGATCGCTGAGGAAACCCGCGAAGGCGAGGTCTATCTCACTCTGCTGGAGAAGCTGAACGAGGCGCGCAAGGCGCTTGGCGGCCAGGTGTTCGACATTCTCGGCAAGGTCGTTTTCGAAGGCCGGCCGCTGCGGGAACTTCTGATCGAGGCGATCCGCTACGGCGACCAGCCGGACGTGCGCGCGCGGCTGACCCGCGTCGTTGCGAACGCATTCAACCGCCAAGAACTGCAGGACCTCATGGAAGAGCACGCGCTCGCCCATGATGCGATGGACGCCAGCCGTGTTTTCCGCATTCGCGAGGAAATGGAGCGGGCGGAGGCCCGGCGGCTTCAGCCCCACTATGTTGAATCCTTTTTTCTCGAAGCGTTTAAGGGCCTCGGGGGCGCCGTGCGTCAGCGTGAGGCACGCCGCTTCGAGGTGACGCATGTCCCGGCGCCGGTGCGCAACCGCGACCGGCTGATCGGTTTCGGGGAGCCGATATTGCCGCGATACGAGCGGATCGTATTCGAGAAGGCGCTGATCGCGCCGCAGGGCCAAACGCTGGCGGCGTTCGTCTGCCCCGGCCATCCGCTTCTCGATGCGACGCTCGACCTCGTGATCGAACGGCACCGCGATCTGTTGCGCCGAGGGACGGTGCTCGTCGACGAGCGGGATCCCGGCACGGAGCCTCGCATGCTGTTCTATCTCGAGCACGCCATCCAGGATGCCAGCGTAACAAGGGCAGGGGATCGCCGGGTCGTCTCGAAGCGCATGCTGTACGTCGAGATGGATGCTGCCGGCGTCGCCCGACACCTCCATTATGCGCCGTATTTGGATTATCGGCCGCTAAGCCCCGATGAGCCGGATATCTCGACGATTGTCGAGCTACCGGAGTGCGGCTGGATAAGTCGCGATCTCGAGCAGAAGGCGCAGTCTTACGCGATCGCCAATGTGGTGCCGGAGCATCTCAACGAGGTGCGGTCGCGCAAACTCGAACTTATTGCCAAAACCGAGGCGGCGGTGAAGGACCGTCTTACGAAAGAGATCAACTACTGGGATCACCGCGCGGAGGATTTGAAGCACCAGGAGCAGGCAGGAAAACCGAACGCGCGGCTTAATTCGAATGAAGCGCGAAAGCGCGCGGACACTCTGCAAGGTCGCCTGCAAAAACGCATGGAGGAGCTGCAGCTCGAATCCAAGCTCTCACCGCTGCCGCCCGTCATCCTGGGTGGCTCGCTTGTGGTGCCCGCCGGTCTTCTCGCCAAGATCGCGCCCTCCGCGGCCACGGTGTCATCCGTTGCAGCAGATAGGCAGGCATCGGCCGCACGCGCACGCGCGATCATCATGGAGATGGAGCGGGGTCTCGGGTTCGAGCCCGTAGACCGCGAAACTGAGAAACTTGGTTACGACATCGAAAGCCGAGTGCCTGGCACCGGGAAGCTGCGCTTCATCGAGGTCAAAGGTCGGGTCACCGGCGCCGACACGATCACCGTGACGCGGAATGAAATTCTTTATTCTTTAAACAAGCCGGAGGATTTCATCCTGGCAATCGTCGAGTTCATCGGTGAAGAGCACCGTGTCCACTATGTCCGTGAGCCGTTTAAACGTGAGCCGGATTTCGGAGTAACCAGCGTCAATTACAGCTTTGCCGAGCTGTTGGCCCGGACCGGGAGGCCGTCGTGATGAAATGCGGCTTGAGTTGAAAGCGGTGCGATGACCCAGACAATCCGAAAGAAGTTGATCGAGGTCGCACTGCCGCTGCCGGAGATCAACGACGCGTCCGCATACGACAAGATGCCTGGTATCGGCCCGCATCCGAAGGGTATCCATCACTGGTGGGCCAGGCTGCCGCTCCCGACTGCCCGCGGCGTTCTCTTCGCCTCGGTTGTCGACGATCCCGAGGCTCATCCCGAGAAGTGGCCGACCGAGGAAGCTCAGAACGCGGAGCGGGAACGGCTATTCGCCATCCTGCGGCAGTTGATGGCGAAGAAGCTGCACGAAGCGCCCGAGGCGTATGCTGCGGCGCGCGCTGAAATGCTGCAGCATTGTGATGGGCGGCTCCCGACGGTGTTCGATCCGTTTGCCGGCGGCGGTTCGATCCCGTTAGAAGCGAACAGGCTCGGTTTTGATACCCATGGAGGTGACCTGAACCCAGTTGCGGTTTTGCTCAACAAGTGCAACCTAGAACTCGCACCACGCTGGGCAGGACGGGCTCCTGTGAACCCGAGCGATCACGGACGGATCGGCGGGGCGGAATCTTGGCGTGGGACCCATGGACTCGCCGCGGATGTCCGATATTACGGGCAAATGGTTCGCGATCGCGCGTTGGCAGCGATCGGTCAGTTGTATCCGAAGATCCGCTTGGCAAGAGAACGTGGTGGCGGTGAGGCCGCTGTAATCGCGTGGATCTGGGCACGCACGGTGGCAAGCCCAAACCCTGCCGCGCGGGGGAAGCATGTACCTCTCATCAGCACATATTGGCTGTCTAGCAAGAAGGGTAATTTGGCGTGGCTCGAACCGGTCGTCGATAGCGCGGCGGGCACCTATCGTTTCGATGTGCGAAAAGGGACGCCGTCGGACCGCGCGTCGATTTCAGCGGGAACGAAGGCCGGGAGGGGGGGAGCCCAGTGTATTTTGACCGGTTCGCCAATTCCGTTTGATTACATCCGCAGTCAGGGACAAGAGCATCGGCTTGATACAACGATGGTGGCCGTTGTAGCCGAAGGACCTCGGGGCCGAGCTTATCTCTGCGCAAGGCTTATCCCTCTGCGTCCGGTGGATCAATTAGTTGTGGTGGAGCGGGCGGATCGGTGTTAGGAACAAACATCGAACATCTGCTCTCGCGAGGCCGGCATGACCGATTTTCCCCGCTCCCTGATGGAGTTCCAGCAGCGCTTCCCGGATCAGGCCGCCTGCGTCAGATACCTGTTCGCGGCACGCTGGCCCGAGGGCTTCGTCTGTCGCGCCTGCGGCAAGGCCAAGGCCTGGGAACTGCAGACCAAGCCGTGGACCTGGGAATGCGCCGCCTGCGGCAAGCAGACCTCGGTGACCGCCGGCACCATCATGCACCACTCCAAACTGTCGCTGACCATCTGGTTCTGGGCGGCCTATCTGATGGCCACCCACTCCAACGGCATCTCGGCCTGGCAACTGCAACGTCAGCTCGCCCTCGGCTCCTACAAGACGGCCTGGCTGATCTGCGCCAAGCTGCGCCGCAGCATGGTGGCGCCTGACCGCAGCCCGCTCGCCGGTCTGGTCGAGGTCGATGAGACCGAGATCGCCTGCCGCAGCAAGAACGATCCTGTGACCGGCGGCGGCGGACGCAGCCACCAGGGCAAGATGCTGGTCGTCGGCGCCGTCGAGGTCGAGGATGGCGGCGCCGGTCCGGGCCGCGTCCGGCTCGCCGAGGTGCCCGACTACTCGGCCGCCAGCCTGCATCCCTTTATCGCCGACAACCTCGCCCCGGGAACCACCGCCAGGACCGACGGATGGTCCGCCTATCCCGGCGCGCCCGGCGTCGGCCACGATCCTCACGTCATCGGCAAGATGGCCGCCCATGTCGTCCTGCCTTGGGTGCACCGCATCTTCTCCAACCTCAAGGTCTGGGCTTTGGGCGTCTATCACGGCCTGCGTCGCCGCCATCTCCAATCCTACCTCGACGAATTCGTCTTCCGATTCAACCGCCGCCAAACCCGGCACGCCGCCTTCCGTTCGCTACTCGCCATCGCCGCCGGCCACACCCCCTTCACCTACCAAATGTTGGTTCCCCGGAAATAACGGCATAAGCCTTCTCTGCGCTACGCCGGAGCAAGTGTCTGCCGCTCGATGCGCGAGACCTTCTGAATACCCTGACACGGATCTTCCGGAGCAAGCTCTCGGCTTTCGAATCCAAAACTACGGCATTCGGAAACACTGGCAAATGTTCACTCCTCGCCAACTAACGGCGATGGTGACATTGAGCGATCTGGTGAAAGAGATCACGAAGGAGGTGCGACGGGACGCAGCGGCGCAATTGTCGACTGACGATGCGGACGCCTATGCCAGTACGGTGGTCACCTTTCTGGCGCTTGCGGTAGACCGTTGTGCCGATTTTAATAATTCGCTGTGTCGTTGGAAGGCGAGCGGTGAACAACTCATGCAATTGTTCGGTCGCCAAGCAATTCCGATGGTATGGGACTTTGCGGAATCAAATATCATGGGAGAGCGGGGTGTTTGTTGGCACACCGCAGTAAGGATTTGTGCGGACGCGATTGAGACGTTAATCGTGAGAGATGAAGGCGTCGGGGACGCTCACCAGATCGATGCAGCCACAGGTGCGAATGGCTTTGCGCACTTACTCGTAAGCACCGACCCGCCGTACTATGACAACATCGGCTATGGGGCGCTCAGCGATTTCTTTTACGTATGGCTCCGCCGGTCAATCGGTGAGCTCTATTCGGAGCTGTTTAACACCGTGCTGGTGCCCAAAATCCCAGAGCTAATCGCATCACCGGAATTATTCGATGGTGACAGGGATAAGGCAAAGGAGCACTTCGAGTCCGGATTTCGAAAGGCTTTCACCGCGCTTCGCGAGAAAATGGATCCTCAGATTCCCGTTGACGGTCTATTATGCATTTAAACAGGATGATGAGGAGAGTGCCGACGGAGACGAAAATGGGTCGAGTATAAATCTGACAACTGGTTGGGAGACACTCTTGGAAGCCCTTATCTCCAGCGGCTTTCAGATTACAGCCACTTGGCCAGTACGGGCGTCCTCAGCTTGGCGCATGCGCGCAATGGGTTCTAATGCTTTGGCGTCTTATATCGTTCTCGCGTGCCGACCACGACTGGCGGCGGCGCAGCAGATTTCCAGCACGCAGTTTCGCCAGGAATTGAGACGGACGCTTCCGACGGCACTGCGACACCTTCAGCAAGGGAACATTGCGCCTGTGGATTTTGCCCAAGCGGCCTTGGGGCCGGGGATGGCCGTCTATTCCCAATATAGTCGTATCCTTGAAAGCACTGGCAGGCCGTTATCAGTGCGTTCAGCGATTGCGGTCATTAATCAGTTGTTGACCGAGGTGCTGAGCGAGCTTGAAGACGACTTCGATGCCGACACAAGGTGGGCTATTGCCTGGTTTGAACAGAGCGGCTTCGCAGCTGGGGATTTCGGGGACGCCGAACTGCTAAGCAAAGCCAAGGTGACGTCGGTTTCGGGTCTACAACAAGCAGGGATAGTCGCTTCGAAGGGTGGGAAGGTGCGTTTATTGCGTCCGGATGAGTTGCCGTCCGATTGGGATCCGACGGCGAATCGCCGGGTCACAGTGTGGGAGATGACGCACCATCTTTTA
Source organism: uncultured Alphaproteobacteria bacterium (assembly GCA_963814805.1). Taxonomy (GTDB): domain Bacteria; phylum Pseudomonadota; class Alphaproteobacteria; order ATCC43930; family CGMCC-115725; genus AP-15. The sequence goes on from CAWFER010000009.1 coordinate 69,574, forward strand.
CGTCTCTATCACCATGAACAGGCGGGCGACCAGGCGACCGCGGCGTTGTTGCGAAAGCTTGGTTCCGAGGGCGACCTCGCCCGGGAACTCGGCTATCGGCTCTTCAAAATTGCCGAAAAGAAGAAGCTCTCCAAAGAAGCCCAAGGATACAACGCGCTGGTTCTCGGTTGGCCGGAGATTGCCAAGATCGCGCGTGAGGTGCCGGCGCCAGCCGCGCCGACGCAAGGCCAACTGATCTGAGGAGGCGTGGATGGCGATCACGAATCATGAACGTGTCGGTAAGGCGATGGAGCTGCTGAAGAGCGGGCTCGGGCCGTTCGTCGAACGCGAATTCAAGAGTGCGTACAAGGATCGTGCCGCGGCTGAGGCAAGCCGCTTCATGGGCGAGGACCGGCTAAACGCGAAGCGGCCGATCGCAGATTGGGACGCCGCCCCGCTGCTGAAGCTGATGTGGGATTCCTGGAACGACGTCTTCCGCAAAACGCTCGGTCCGGCTGAGCGGAGCTTGGTGAGCGAGCTGCGCGATCATCGCAACAAGTGGGCGCACCAACAGGCCTTCTCCAGCGACGACGCCTATCGCGCATTCGATTCCGCGGGGCGGCTCCTCACCGCGGTCTCCGCCCCGCAGGCGGACGAGATCGAGAAGATGAAGATGGAACTGCTGCGCCTGCGCTTCGACGAGCAGGTGCGCAGCGAAAAGCGCAAGAGCGCGGGCACGGCTATCGAGAGCCAGGCCGCCGGCAATTTGAAGCCGTGGCGCGAGGTGGTGACGCCGCACAAGGACGTGGCGAGCGGCCGCTATCAGCAGGCCGAGTTTGCCGCCGATCTGTGGCAGGTGCATCTGGGGGAAGGAACAGACGAGTATCGGAACCCGGTCGAATTCTTCCGGCGCACCTATCTCACCGAGAGCCTGAAGCGCCTGTTGGTGGGTGCGGTGCACCGGCTTGCGAGCGGGGGCGGCGATCCCGTCGTGCAGCTGCAGACGAATTTCGGCGGCGGCAAGACGCACTCGATGCTGGCGCTTTATCACCTGTTTTCTGGCGCGGCGCCGCGCGAGCTCGCCGGCATCGACGGCGTGATGCAGGAGGCGGGGGCGAAGTCGCATCCCGACGGCACGGCGCGTGGTGCTGGTGGGAAACAAGATCTCGCCCGGGAACCCGGTCACGAAGCCAGACGGGACGGTGGTCCGCACATTGTGGGGTGAGCTCGCCTGGCAGCTTGGCGGCAAGAAGGCATTCGCAGCGGCTCGCCGCCGATGACGAGAATGGCACCAGCCCAGGCGATACGCTGCGTAAGCTCTTCAACGATTACGGTCCGTGCCTGATCCTGATCGACGAGTGGGTGGCCTACGCTCGGCAGCTTCATGACCAGAGCGATTTGCCGGCAGGCGGCTTTGAGACGCAATTCAGCTTTGCCCAGGTGCTGACCGAGTCAGCGAAACTGGCGAGAAACTGTTTGCTGGTGATCAGCTTGCCGGCTTCGGATACCGCGGAGTTCGCCTCACACACAGGCGGATGACGTCGAGGTCGGCGGCCAGCGGGGACGCGAGGCGCTCGACCGTCTGCGCAACGTGGTGGGCCGGGTAGAAACCTCATGGCGTCCTGCGAGTGCCGAGGAAGGATTTGAGATCGTTCGGCGGCGGTTATTCGAACCGATGGCGGATCCGGCGCAGTTCAAGGATCGCGACGTGGTAGCGCGCGCCTTTGCCGACCTCTACCGGACGCAACAGCAGGAGTTTCCACCCGAATGCCGGGATGCCGATTACGAAAAGCGCATTCGAGCTGCCTACCCAATCCATCCGGAGATTTTCGATCGGTTGTATAATGACTGGTCGACGCTCGTAAAGTTCCAACGGACCCGCGGCGTTTTGCGGCTGATGGCTGCGGTGATCCATAGCTTGTGGGAGAAAGGGGACAGAAACCCGCTCATCCTGCCCGCGAACATCTCGATCGATGATCCGCGTGTGCAGTTCGAGTTGACTCGTTACCTGCCGGACAATTGGGTGCCGGTGATCGAGAAGGATGTAGACGGGCCAAGCTCATTGCCGCTGCGGCTCGACGGCGAGATACCAAACCTGGGCAAGTTCGCCGCGTGCCGGCGCGTGGCGCGCGCCATCTACTTGGGATCGGCGCCTACCGCCACGGCCGCGCATCGGGGAATCGAGGATCGGCGCGTCAAGCTGGGATGCGTGATGCCAGGTGAATCGCCGGCCGTGTTCGGGGATGCGCTGCGGCGCCTCGCCGGGGCCGCGACTTACCTTTACCAGGACCCGCCGCACTATTGGTACTCGACACAGCCGACGGTGACAAAACTCGCCGAGGACCGTGCAGAACAGCTTAAGCGCAATCCAGACAAGGTGGTGGAGGAGCTCGACAAGCGCCTGCGCGCCGACTTGCGCAAGATCGGCGACTTCAGCCGCGTTCACCCGTTGCCCCAATCGGGTCAGGACGTGGCGGATGATCTCGATGCGCGGCTGGTCGTGCTCGCACTCGATCAAACCTACAGCAGAGAACCGGGATCCACGGCTGAGGCCGCAGCTAAGGCGGTCCTCGAGACGCGTGGCAGTGCGCCCCGGCTGTTCCGCAACACGCTCGCATTCCTCGCTGCAGACAAGACGCGATTGCAGGATCTTGACGAGGCTGCCCGGCGCTATTTGGCCTGGGAGTCGATCCTGGCCGAGAAAGAGGCGCTCGATCTTTCTCAGCATCAGGTGAAGCAGGCAGAGACCCAGAAAGCCGCGGCCGACGGGGCTGTGACGGCGCGTCTTCCGGAGACCTATCAATGGCTTCTCGTGCCGGTGCAATCTTCGCCGCAGGCGGCAGTAGAGTGGCAAAGCACGCGGCTTTCGGGACAGGACGCGTTGGCTGTGCGCGCGAGCAAGAAGTTGCGGAGCGACGAGTTGCTGGTCACGGGCTTCGCTGCGACGCGGCTGCGGATGGAACTCGACCGGGTACCGCTCTGGCGCGGGGATCATGTCACGATCGAGCAGTTGACCGAGGATTTCAGTCGCTACCTTTACCTGCCTCGTCTCAAAGAGGCGGCCGTGCTGCTCGACGCGATCCGAGAGGGGCTTCGGTTACTGACATGGGGTCAGGATTCGTTCGCGTATGCCGACAGCTACGACGAGGAAGCAGAGCGCTACCGCGGTCTTCGTTGCGGTGAGATGGTGAACGTCTCGGAAGGCAATCTATCGGGATTGCTGGTCCGGCCGGACGTGGCGATGAAACAGCACCAAGCCGAGATGGCGCCTACACCAGGTGGTCCCGTTGAACCGGCGAGCGGTGTTGTGGGCGGGCCTGTTCAGGCTGCTCCAACAAGCAGGGCAGGTGGAGCCCCGGGCGAGGGCGCGGCGCGGAGGCCTAAACGTTTTCATGGCACCGTAAATTTGGATCCCTCTCGGGTCGGTCGCGATGCAGGGCGTATCGCCGACGAGGTGATCTCCCATCTCGCGGGACTGGTGGGATGTTCGGTCAAGGTCACTCTCGAGATCGAGGCGGAGGTCGAGGCGGGGGCCCCGGAGAATGTCGTGCGTACGGTGACAGAGAATAGCCGCACGTTAAAATTTACGACGCATGGCTTTGAGGAGGAGTAGTAGGGACGGAACCAATATCTAGATCTTTATATACCCAAGATTCCCGAGCCTGAAAGTGAGTGCCTGGACACTCACCTTATATTTTTTGGCAAGATTTTTTAGAACGTCGCTCTCCTCCAGGAGATCAAGGTCTTTGCCCTGAAGATCTTGTTTAAGAAACTTTGCAGGCATGAGTAACTCAGCAGCAAACAAATTTGCTTCACGTTCATCATTATCTTCGCCCTTCGACGACTCCTGATCACGAAGGTTTATCATAAAGGAGGTTAGCATGCGGTGAGGACCACAGGCCGGCTACTCGGCGGATTTGACCTGAGGCGGTGCGCGGCCGGCGGCTCGTTGGTCAGCGATGATCTGGCGCAGGTTCTCTATGCCGTCCTTGGTGAAGGCGGGCACGCCATCCTCGCCGACGCCGTAGACCCAGAGGCAGCCGTCTTCCGGGAACATGTCGGTCGACAGGTCGTACAGCCAGTCTTCGTCCTCGCCGAGCAGGTTGGCGACATAGCTGATCGTGAAGACCTGGGCGATGGCTGCCATGATCAGGCCGCCTGACTTTGCGGTGCCGAACGCGGCCGCCAGTTCCATGGCAGCAGTTCATCGAGCCTCTGGGCCGAATGCTCGGCGATCCGGGCCAGGACGTCGGCCAGCCAGGCTTGCGGATCGACATCGTTCATCTTGGCGGTGACGATCAGGCTGTACATTGCCGCCGCCCGCTGCCCACCCCGGTCGGAACCCGCGAACAACCATGATTTTCTGCCGAGAGCGATACCTCTCAGCGCGCGCTCGGCGGCGTTGTTCGACAGGCAGATGCGGCCGTCGTCGAGGAACCGGGTGAACGCCGGCCAGCGCTTGAGCAGGTAATCCATCGCCTTGGCGAGATCGTTGCCGCGCGACAGCTTTGGCCGGTGCTCGCGCAGCCAGCGCTCGAGATCGGCGACCAGCGGCGCGCTCAGCTCTTGCCGGACGGCTCGGCGTCGCTCGGCGCTCTGGCCGTTGATCGTGCGTTCGATGTCGAAGAGGGCATCGATGCGCCGGACTGCGTCCAGCGCCAGCGGCGATATCACCGCCGTCGTCTTGCCCTGCGCCTTGCGGCGGGCGTTCTCAGCAAGATCGGCCATGACGAAGAACGGTCGACGGGCGTGGCTCCAGCATCCGGCCTCCAGGATCGGGCCCGGTTGGCGGTCGGGTTCGTAGAGTTTGTTGTATCCGCTGAAGGCGTCCGCCTGGAGGATCCCGGCATAGCCGGCCAGATGTGTCTGCGGGTGCTCGCCGCGGCGATCGCGCGAGTAATAAAACATCGCCGCCGGCGGGTCCGGTCCACCGAACGGTCGATCGTCGCGCACGTAAACCCAGCATCGCCCGATGTCGGTCTTGCCTTTGGCCAAGACCGGCACGGTGGTATCGTCGCCGTGCAAGCGCTCGGCCGCGAAGACATGCGCCTCAACCCGCCGCAGCAGCGGGGTCAGCACCGCGCAGCAGGCCCCGACCTGGTCGGCCAGGGTCGACAGGCTGAGGGGTACGCCTTCTCTCGAATAGCGTTCGGCCTGGCGGTTCAGCGGCTGATGTTGCCCGAACTTCTCGAACAGGATCATCGCCAAGAGGCTCGGGCCGGCCCAGCCGCGCGCGATCACGTGGAACGGCGCCGGCGCCTGGCTGATCTTCTCGCAGTCGCGGCAGGTGAACTTCTCACGAACATGCTGGATCACCTTCCACTGCCGCGGAATCACCTCCAGCGTCTCGGTGATGTCCTCGCCCAGCTTGCGCAGCCGCGAGCTGCCGCAGCACTGGCAGGCGGTCGGACCCGGTTCGACCACCCGCTCGCGCGGCAGATGCTCGGGGAAGGGCTGGCGTGCCGGGCGCTTGCGGGTGAAGGCCACCACGTTGGTGGTCTTGGCCACGGCCCGCTCGGCGGCAATCTCGTCTTCGGTCGCCGAACTCTCGAACTCCTCGAAGGCCAGCGCCATCTGATCGAGCAATTGCCCACTGCGTTCCGAGCGCTGGCCATAGAGCTCACGCGTGAGCTTGGCGATCTGCAATCGCTGATGGGCGATCAAGGCCTGATCATCGGAAGCCTTGGCCTTGGCCACCGCCAATTCGGCCTCGACCCGCGCCGCTCTTTCGCGCTCCGCGATTAGCGCCGCCTGCAGCGCGGCAATGGCGTCGGGGAGGTCCTCGGGTGTCGTCACGGGCCCGATTATCGCACATCACCGGGCCCGAGCGCTCCTCAACCATAGGGTGAGTCAATCCGCCGCATCCCTGATCAGGTCAGGGGCAGGCTCTCAGCCGGCCACTTCCGGACGCCAGGTGCGAACCGGGTTCCGCCAGTCGATCCCGTCGAGCATGTAAGCCAACTGCGCCGCGCTGATCGCGACGATCCCGTCGGCCGGCGATGGCCAGATGAATCGGCCGCGCTCCAGCCGCTTGGCGTAGAGCGACATGCCGATCCCGTCATGCCACAGAATTTTGATTAAATGACCCCTTCTGCCTCTGAAAACGTACAAATCACCGGCATGCGGATCGCGATCCAATACTTCTTGGACTTGCAGTGCCAAGCTGTTCATCCCACGCCGCATGTCGGTGTGGCCGACGGCTAGCCAAACACGAACTCCCGAAGGGACCGGGATCATCGCCCCGACAGCGCTTTGACCACGGCCGCCGCCAGCCCGGCCGGGATCGAAGCCGGGATCCGCATGCGCGCCTTCCCCACAAATTCGATCTCGATCACCGGTGCCGCAGGCCACCCGGCGTCATCCCCGCCCGGCGCGATCAGAACCTGAGCAAACCCCCGGCCGACCCCAAGCTCCCGGCGCCAGCGATAAATCTGGCCGGTCCCAATCTCCGCGCGGCGAGCGATCTCTGTGACCACCGCCCCAGGCGCCAGGCTCTCGGCAACAATCGCCCGCTTCTGCTCGGCGCTCCAACGCCGCCGCCGTTCCGGCCCCGTTATAACCTCGACCCGCGCCATCGCACCGTCTCTAACACCGGTGCAAACACCATCATTTGCACCAGTGCTTACCAGCCCATCCCACCTCAGTTACGCAAGGCGGCCATCACCGGAGGGATACTAAAGGAGTTGCGAACGGAATTGAGGTGTACCAACTGACCTTCGTGGAGCAAAAAATGTGCGAGTTCATGGGCTATCGTAAATCTCTGCCGATTAGGATGATGAGACTTATTGGCGCCGATGATTACATTGTGTGCTTTATTATCTCTAAAGGCTTATGCCGTTATTTCCGGGAGACCAACATTTGGTAGGTGAAGGGGGTGTGGCCGGCGGCGATGGCGAGTAGCGAACGGAAGGCGGCGTGCCGGGTTTGGCGGCGGTTGAATTGGAAGACGAATTCGTCGAGGTAGGATTGGAGATGGCGGCGACGCAGGCCGTGATAGACGCCCAAAGCCCAGACCTTGAGGTTGGAGAAGATGCGGTGCACCCAAGGCAGGACGACATGGGCGGCCATCTTGCCGATGACGTGAGGATCGTGGCCGACGCCGGGCGCGCCGGGATAGGCGGACCATCCGTCGGTCCTGGCGGTGGTTCCCGGGGCGAGGTTGTCGGCGATAAAGGGATGCAGGCTGGCGGCCGAGTAGTCGGGCACCTCGGCGAGCCGGACGCGGCCCGGACCGGCGCCGCCATCCTCGACCTCGACGGCGCCGACGACCAGCATCTTGCCCTGGTGGCTGCGTCCGCCGCCGCCGGTCACAGGATCGTTCTTGCTGCGGCAGGCGATCTCGGTCTCATCGACCTCGACCAGACCGGCGAGCGGGCTGCGGTCAGGCGCCACCATGCTGCGGCGCAGCTTGGCGCAGATCAGCCAGGCCGTCTTGTAGGAGCCGAGGGCGAGCTGACGTTGCAGTTGCCAGGCCGAGATGCCGTTGGAGTGGGTGGCCATCAGATAGGCCGCCCAGAACCAGATGGTCAGCGACAGTTTGGAGTGGTGCATGATGGTGCCGGCGGTCACCGAGGTCTGCTTGCCGCAGGCGGCGCATTCCCAGGTCCACGGCTTGGTCTGCAGTTCCCAGGCCTTGGCCTTGCCGCAGGCGCGACAGACGAAGCCCTCGGGCCAGCGTGCCGCGAACAGGTATCTGACGCAGGCGGCCTGATCCGGGAAGCGCTGCTGGAACTCCATCAGGGAGCGGGGAAAATCGGTCATGCCGGCCTCGCGAGAGCAGATGTTCGATGTTTGTTCCTAACACCGATCCGCCCGCTCCACCACAACTAATTGATCCACCGGACGCAGAGGGATAAGCCTTTATCTCTATATAAGAATCCAGATAACTCGTTATCTACCCGATCAAGTTTTATGGCTATACCATAAGATTCAGCTATCTTTTCCACCGGAACTGCAGATTATCAAGCAGGTCGAAGAAAATGACTGAGCCCCCGGCTGGAGGCCCAGGCGCCAAAGTCCTATCCTTTGTTCCTGTGAAAGCCCGGACCAATGCGGCTGTGTCTCGCCCCCAGCAGCTTGCTTTAGGACTAGATCAGCCGCATGAGCTGCTGATCGTCGTTACGGATCAGTTGCATGGCGCTACCTTTCTTCGATGGCTTCTCCAGGTAAGGCCGAAGGTGATCGTCGATGTCCGTTTCGCGCCCCATTTCAACTTCACGGCGATCGACGCGAATACGGTGAAATAGCAGATCGAGGCTGTAGGAGCGCGATATATAAGGTATGAGATTCCTTTTCATGAATATGGGCCATCATTGCTTAGGCACGATCCAATGTCGATCGCGACTAAGTTGTCTGATTTTGTCCGAGAGAGCGGCAGCTCGCAATGGCCGATTATGCTTATGTTGAAAGAACGCCCTAGTGCTGACGCCTTCTCGCCTTTTTTGGTTGGAGCTCTTTCAAAACATATTGGTGGTAATTGGATGACGGAAGTTGTCACATAATAACCCTCAGAGCCTGATCCTCTCCACCTCGTCCTGGGTGAGGCGTTCCTTCGTTCGGTCGTAGAGCTTTGTCGTGCGCGGGCTTTCGTGCGCCGCCATTTCCTGCGCGTGTTCGAGCGCGCCGCCGTTTGCGAGATAGGCGGTGATCCCGGTCGCGCGGAACGTGTGGTTGCCGATCGGCGCGGTGATGCCGGCCGCCTTCGCGCGGCGGCGGACCATAAGCCAGGCGGCGTACTGATTCATCGGGCGGTCGGACAATGCATCGGCCTTGTGCCGGGGCGCTGTGCGGAACAGCCACCCCTTGCGGTCCTCGGCGATACCCGCGGCGTCAATATAGGCGCGCAACGCCTCGGCGAGCGCGTGGTGGCACGGCATCGCATGCTCTTTGCCGCCTTTCTCATGCAGCCGCACCGTCCAGGCGGCGGCGCGCGGCCGGAGATCCTCGACCTTCATCTTGAGCGCCGCGGTGATGCGCGCGAAGGAATAAGTCAGCGTTGCGATCAAGGCGCGGTCGCGCAGATCGCGCAAGGTCGCGGCTGGAATTGAATCAAGAAGCTTGCGCCACTCTTCGCCCTCGAGCACCGGCGTCTTGCCGGTCTTGACCACATGCTTCGGCCCGCGCACCGCTGCCGCCGGATTCATCGGCAGCACCTGGCCGGTCACCAGCCAGTCGAACAGCATGCGGACCGCCGCAAGCTGCTGCTTCACACCAGGCGCTCCATGCGTCTCCTGCAGTTCTTTCAGCCACGCCGCCACGTCGAACGGCCGGATCGTCGTGAGCGAGAGTCCGCGATTTTCGCACCAGGCGAAAAACCGGCTGCAGGCGCGCGCATAGGCCCGGCGCGTGTGATCGTTGTTGATGTTGGCGGTGAAGAATTCAACGTAGCGCCATGCGGCCTGGTCGCCGCCGGCATCGGTGATGAGTGCCGGCACTATATAGGTGTCGGCTGGCGCCGAGATCGGGAGTGCGGCGGGTTCGATGATGGCAGGGAGCTGGTCGGGGGGTGTCATGACCCCTTCCCTACCACCATTCTTGCTAGTGATAAAGGACGTTATCAATCGCAAGATAGGCGACCCCGGGGCAGGGGAGATCCGGCCGGGGTTGCTCCTAGGCGGAAGCTGACGGTGCGCCGCGGGATCGACTGAGTGGGGTTGGACAGCAGACATCCATCCTTGGTCGGCTCGATTGCCGAGCTTTGACCCTTGCGATCTGCGAACGCCATCTTCCGCGAGCGCGAGCCCGATGTTGCCCAGCCGTGATGCAGTTGCAGTCAATGGAATAGCCGGCGGGCGGTGGTCCTAGCGGGACCAGTCCACCGCGTTGAACCGCGCGTACAGCGTCGCGGCATATTCCCGATCCACCTGATGAGCGAAGGCGATCAGGCCCTCGATATGTCGCCGCATGCCGATGGTCGAGGCAAATCCACGCGACTGGCGGTGCGCCGCGGGTCCAATCTTGTCGTTCGTGAGCGCGAATAGATCGAGTCTCGACATTGTTGCGAAAAGCGCGGGTGAGGCGCGGGTGGTCGCTGTCGATCAGCACGCCGAGGAGAATCTTCCGAGCGCCAGGCGGGGTGATGCTCGTCTTTTCTCGGTGATTGGTCAACCCGGCGAACTCCAGTTCTCGGGCAACCCGCTTGGCTAAGCGTATTGTGATACCGCGTGAGGCCTTGTCTCGCGTCGAGAACGCGAGATCGTCGGCGTACCGGGTGTAGGCCCAGCCGCCGGACTGGGCGATATCGCTCAGGCGAACGTCCAGCGTCCGCATCGCCAGATTTGCCAACATTGGGCTGGTTGGCGCCCCTTGTGGCAGGTGCCCCGGGTCTTGCGGCCGGTAAGGGAGCCCGGCGTCGCCACGCCCTCGCGAGCGAAGCGAGGCCGTGCGCCGGCGCTCCGGTAGGCGCGTGCAGATCCGCGCCATCTGGAACGACAGCAAAGCACCGTATCCCAGCGAGCGGAAGACCCGGTACACCTGCGGCTCCGAGATTGACTCGAAGAACCGGCGGACATCCATCTTCAGAAGCCACTTCGCACCCAAGTGCCGCTGGGCGGCTCCCACGAGGTCCCGACTGGGCGTGAAGGCGAAGCTCGCTGGATGCGGATCGACGCTATTGAGGATATTCTGAGCAATCCAACGCTGTGTGCGCATGAGGAACGGATGCGGCACGCAGATGGTCCTGTACCGGCGTGGAGGCGCGGGCGTGACGCCGGGCGCGCCTTGCTTCTTCACCCGGAAGATCCGGTAGGCGTCCTCCTTCCGAAAAGCAACTTGCTGCAGGCTCTCGGCGGGCACCGCGGCCAGGTGAGCTAGGTGATGCAGCGTGAACACCACGGGGAGGTCCGGATGCACCCGCTTGATCGAGGCGGCGGCGCCCGCAGCCGCAGCGATCATCACATCGGGACGACCCGCCGCCCTTGCCCCCTCGCGGAATCGCTGAGGACTCCACGGGTGGTTCATCTACTTAAGTCCTGGCCCGTGTGGGCGCTGCTTCGTCCCTCGAAACGAGTCCCTCGAGGAGGTTCCCGCAGGGAACGAGGAGGAAGTAGCGTGGACCGGCGTTCGGCAGCTCTGACAGCGGCGACCGGAAACCCGACCGCCCACGACGACAGGTTCGTACCCGCCATCATGGCCGCCCCGAGGGGCGGCGGATGCTAGATGAGCCCTTTGGAGTCCTCAGCGCCAAAGGATAGTACGGCTCGGGGTTGGAGGGAATCACTGGCCGCTTCCGCTCAGACCGCCTTCCGGCCGCGAGGAGCGCCTGCCCAGCGTCCGTGAGCCGCCCTGAGCCGTCGATGAGGCCATCCTTACGAGCGCGCGCCAGGGTGTCGAGGACATCCGGTACAGCGATTCCCGTGCGCTCTGCGAGCGCAACGTCGGCGCCAGCACGCCAGCGCCCACGGAGCAAGCTTAAAACGAGGACCAAGACAGCGTCGTGCGCCAACACGTCTTCGGAGATCTCGACGCCTGTCTCTTCCGCCGCGTGCGCAACGACCTGTTCTCGCGTCAGTAGCCCGAAGGCCGGCCCCAGATCGTCGGGTGCAGCGCCGTCGTACAGCGCCCACCAGCCGCAATAGGTGCGGTGCAAGAGAGCCGGGGTGTTGTTCGGGAGACGGTAGTTGAACGCCACTAGAGCGGCACTGCCTCCGAAGCCGTAACGACTGGCGCCGCGGCCGGCGTCGGGCCCGTACTGCTCGACCAGTTTCAGCCACTCCTCGCTTCGCCGCCAGTCTGGATGGCTCCCGATGGTGGGCGCCACGTGTTGGTAGAGCACCTGTGGTCGGACCCGGTGACGTTTCACGTTCGCCGCACCGACTTTGGTTGCGGCGGCTGCGATCACCTTGAAGTCGATCCATCCTCGCGACATCCACGACCGAACGCTCGGCACGTCCCAGAATGCGTCGAGCATCGCTCGGACCCGAGATCCCGATCCGATGAAGTCGGTCACGATGCCAATGCTGCTTGCCGGGTTGGTCTTCCCGCGGATCAGGTCGGGGCCGGGATGGTTCATGAACGCCTTCCCCTTCGTCGTCTCGTTCGCCTGCGAGATGACGAAGGCGGCGAGCCCCTCGCTTCCGACGCGACCGCCGCCCCGGATGGGCTTCACAGCCGCAGGTCCCCTGCGTCCGACCGCCCTTCGGCGAAGACGGCCCTGAGAGTCGGTGACAAGCTGCACGTCGAATGGCTCCCCCGCGCCGTATTCCCGCTCTGCGTAGAGGGCGATCCTCCGCCGCCTCCCCGTGCGGGCATTGGCGAGGGAGTAAAGCTGCGAGCGCAGAGCGGCGCTGACCTGTTCCGCGTTCAGCAGGAGCATGGCGTCAAGCATCGCCGCAGCGGCCGGTTGATGCGTGGCAGGAAACTGGCTCAGCCAAGACGCGGATGTGGGATAAACCGAGAGCGGCCGCCGATAAGACATTTTCCCTCCCCGGCGTCGCAAGTATGAGGCGGCCGGGCGACGCCGTGGCAGCCGCCATCTGCGGAGAACTCCACTATACCAATAAGCCCTTGGGCGCGTGGCGTTCTTGAGGGGCGTGGGGGCGCCTCGTCTCCGCAGAAGGTCCAGTTTCGGACGGACCTGAATGGTCGCTCGTAGCACCAAGCGGCGGTTGCTCGAACTTCCATTTAGGGTCGAGGCGGTTCCATCGCCGTCAAGCAAACGGCCGAATTCAGCGCTTAGGCGACGAGGTAAGCCTTTACGTTCACGACATGAGTCTCTCGCTCAACGGGTACGTGAGGTATTCTGCCGATCACACCACGCCGCGGGCAAACCGCCCGCCCGGCCTATCGCTCGCCTGGCCCCTGCCCCACCTGCCCGCTCTATTCCGAAAAAATCTGTTTTCAAGAATAAAAGGATGACCAATTAGGCGTGCTTGCCCAGAGCAACTCGGACCATGGCCTTCACGGCTTTGCTGAAGTCTCGCCGCGAGTTGATGGCCCAAGCCTCACCGAAACGAACCGTTTCATAGGCCGCGTCAATCATGGCGTCGGTGGGCGTTGCGAACTCCGCGATAACGGCGTCCGCCATGCGCGTATAGCGATCGACCTGATCGGCAGCGCACCCGCGATCGGCATTGGCAACTGCACGTGCTGCTCTTTCGCGAAAAGTCTGCAATTCAGCGGACATTAATTTGCTTCCGCGCGGGGACCGCCAACCATTCGTTCAGTTTCGACCACCGCCGCCGCCCCGATACGTTGCGCACGGCGATAGCGACCGCCTTCTTCTGGCCGACCAGCACGACCAGCCGCTTCCCTCGGGTCACGCCAGTGTAGAGCAGGTTGCGCTGTAGCATGGCGAAGTGCTGGGTCAAAACCGGGATCACGACGGCAGGGTATTCGGAGCCTTGGCTCTTGTGGATCGTCGCGGCATAGGCCGGCACCAGCGTGTCGAGTTCGCCGAAGCCGTAAGCGACGGCGCGGCCGTCGAAACTGGCGGTCAGTTCGCCGGTGTCGGGATCGACATCGTCGATATAACCGATGTCTCCGTTGTAGATCTCCTTTTCGTAGTCGTTCTCGATCTGCATGATTTTGTCGCCCGGCGCGAAGGTCCAACCGAAACGCTCGACCTTGCGCTCGCCGGCGGGGTTCAAGGCCGACTGGAGTTCGATATTCAGCGAGCGGGCTCCGACGCCACCGCGATTCATCGGGCACAGCACCTGAATGTCACGGACGGGGTCGAGGCCGAATCGCTGGGGGATGCGCGTCTTCACCAGTTCGATAATCCGCGGCACGGCGGTTTCGGGATCGTCCGCCTGCACAAAATAAAAATCGCTGGCACCCTCGGGCCTAGAGAGGTCGGGAATGGAGCCTCGGTTAATCTGGTGCGCGCTGGTGATGATACGGCTGTGGGCGGCCTGCCGAAAGACCTCGGTCAACCGCACGACGGGCACCGCGCCGGAAGCGATGACGTCGGCCAGAACTTGGCCCGGGCCAACGGAGGGGAGTTGGTCGATGTCGCCGACGATCAGCAACGCCGCATGGTCGGGGACCGCCCTCATCAGCGCCTGCATCAGCATGACGTCAACCATGGAGGTTTCGTCGACGACCAGCAGGTCGCATTCGAGCGGGTCGTCACTGCCGCGTTTGAAGCCACCTGTCTTGGGGTCCACTTCGAGCAGACGGTGAATGGTCTTCGCCTCGAACCCGGTGGCTTCGGTCATGCGCTTGGCGGCACGGCCCGTCGGGGCGCACAGCAACAGGCTCGCACCCTTGGCGGCCAGGATGCTCAAGATCGAGTTGACGATGGTCGTCTTGCCCACCCCAGGCCCGCCGGTGATGACGAGCACCTTCGACAAGAGGGCGAGCCGGATCGCCGCGGCCTGATTTTGGGCCAACGACAAGCCGGTCTTCCGCTCGATCCACGGCAGCGCCTTCGCCGGATCGATGGCAGGCCAAGGCAGCGTACCGTCGGCCAGGCGCCGTATCCGCTCCGCAATGACCTGCTCGGCGCGGTAGAGGCCGGCGAGGAAGATGCAGGCGGTCTCGCCGACCGTATCCGCGATGACCGTTCTCTCGGCCAGTTCGAGATTCAGCGCCGTTCGAACCCGCTCCGCGGGGACTTCGAGCAACTCGACGGCAAGCGGCAACAGTTCCTCGGTGGGCAAGCCGCAATGGCCCTCGTCCATCGCCTCGGACAGCGCGTAGGAAATCCCGGCGCGCACCCGAATCATCGCCGTCTTGTCGATGCCGAGCTTCATGGCGATTGCATCGGCGGTCTTGAAGCCGATGCTGCGGATGTCGCGTGCCAAGCGATACGGGTTCTCGGTCATGACCTGGACCGCGTCGGCGCCGTAGGTCTTGAAGATGCGGACCGCTCGGGCGGTGCCCACGCCATGGCTGTGCAGGAAGACCATGATCTCGCGCACGATCTTCTGCTCGGCCCAGGCGCCGGTGATGCGCTTGGCGCGCATCGGGCCGATGCCGGTCACCTCGCGCAGGCGGTCAGGCTCCGCCTCGATCACATCGAACACTTTGTCGCCGAATGCCCTGACCATCTTCTTGGCGTAGACCGGGCCGATGCCGCGGATCATGCCGGAACCGAGGTACTTTTCGATGCCTTCGATCGTCGTTGGCGCCGAAGTGTGCAGGAAGCGCGACTTGAACTGCTGGCCGTGGGTACGGTCGTTGATCCATTCGCCCGAAGCGGTGACCCACTCGCCGGCGGCGATCGTGGCGGCATGCCCGACGGCGCTCACCAGTTCGCGGTGCCCGCGCGCCTTGATGCGGATTACGCAGAAGCCGTTCTCGGCGTTGTGGTAAGTGACGCGTTCGACGAGGCCCGCCAGAACTTCCTGGGTCGATGAATGCGGCTGC
This sequence comes from uncultured Alphaproteobacteria bacterium, assembly GCA_963814805.1. Taxonomy (GTDB): domain Bacteria; phylum Pseudomonadota; class Alphaproteobacteria; order ATCC43930; family CGMCC-115725; genus AP-15. Next base: position 84,862 of record CAWFER010000009.1, read on the forward strand.
GGCTTCAGCCGACTGTTCACGAGGTCCCGAGCTCCGCGGCGGTCAATAATTCCTTGATCGTGGCGAACTGCCGAGCGCGCTCCGCGGCGGCCGCCGGGCTTTCGCGGATCAGCTCATCCTCTTCTTGCATCTCATCGTCTTCCTCGATGTCGCAGTCGTATTCCCTCTGCTCGCGCTCGATCCGTGCGAGGTGGGCCCGTATTTCCTGCGGCGTAAACATGCGCCTCACGCGGGAAACAAACCGGGGCAGCTCGCGCGCGAACTCAGAATGGTCGACAGCGGCGCTGGCGAAATTCAACAATTTCTCCGCGACCACGTAATCGAATGCCGCTTTCAGCCCATAGCGCAGCTTGATTTCCTGAGCGGCGTCGCACTGCTCGATCCAAATCTCGTGAAATTTCCCCGTATTCACAGGAAGGCCTCCCTTCAATCATGTTTCCTCGCAATTGGTTCGCAGCCAGCCGCAGGGGGACCAGGCGGCCCGGCAGCAGCGCGAGGGCGTGGTGTCTCATCGGCCGACCGCCTCAGCTCACCGCCCTCTTCGGCGTCGTTGCTTCGCCATGTACCTTCCTCGCGAATCGGCCTGTCGGTGATTTCGGCGAGATAGACAGAAAGCGGTCCGCTCAGCTCGCGAACTTCGGGCTCCCGCTCGCGGAGCCCATGAAAGAGCCACGGCGTCATCGGCCCGGTCTCAATACCGATGCGTACGTCGTCGCCCGCGTACCGGCGCACGGCCCTCTCGATCCCCTCGGGCGTGGTGGCGCATACCCCGCGCCAGATCCTTCGACCTTCAGCATCAACAACGCAGATCGCCGTGGTCTTCTGGGACACGTCCAGGCCGACATAATGGGTCATCAGATTGCCTCCGATGCTCGATTTGAGCGGCCACAAGCACCCGGATCGCAGCACCATCGGCTATGGCGCCGACACCGCGATTACCCCATGTCCACACACGTGACCCCGGATAACGCAGAGCTACGTGTCTCGCGTGGAACGAGGCGACCAGAATATCTCGCTGTCCGTGCCTGCACTGTGGCGCCGTCGCCAGAAGGGGCTTTGCGGCCAGCGCCGCTCGAGGCCGTACCAGGCAGCAACATGATGCTCGTAGGCGGCGCGAATGTTTCGTAGCTCGGCAATATAGCCGGGTAGGGCCGCCTTATCGCCCGACAAAGCTCGATCCGCGTTTTCGGCCGCCGCAAGACCGGTATAAAGGGCATTGAAGAGGCCTTGCGACGCGAGCGGATCATAGCTCTGCGCCGCATCGCCGACGGCAATCCAGCTTGGCCCGGCCACGGGCTCCAGACAGCTGCCGGAGGCGGCGCAAAACCCTGCGCGCGGTGCGCTCCAACGGCTCGGCGTCGCAAATTCATTGAGTAAACGCAATCGCTTCGCGCGCCCGAGCAAACCGTCGGCCGATCGTGTCTCAGATGCCGCGGGCCGATCGGCGTCGGTATGAAAGGCCAAGACACCTCCACCTCCAGGCAGAGGCGCCGCGTACCACCAGCCCTCTTCCTCGGCCTCGACTTGGGTGAGACCCGGCGGCAGGTCGGCCTTGGCATCGGCCATCCAGGCGCAGACCAGGCGGCTGTCGGATTGCCGGTGCGCGCCGAACTGGCGGACAAGCCGCGAGTCTCTGCCGCCGGCATCGATGAGCAGCCGCGCCTTGACGGTCACCGGCCCTCCGCTGCTTTCGATCGCAACCCGCCAGCCGCTGTCATCTTGCTCCAGCTTCGCCGGCCGAGCCGGCGCCAGCATTCGGGCGCCGCGGGCGATTGCGGTGGCGCGCAGCCGCGCCTCGAAGCGGGCACGATCGAGATGCCAGCCGCACCCGTCCGGGTCGCGCAGGGCGTCCTTCTCGACCAGCTCGGAATCGCCCCACAGGCTCCGATGCAGATGACAGCACGCGTGTCCGTCGGCCAGAAAACCATCCCAAAGCCCCATATCGGTAAGTAGCCGCCATGCCGCTCCGGGCAGCAACTCACCGATCCGCGGCGCCGGCGCATTCCGCCGATCGATCAGTACGACACGCCGGAAGGGCGCGAGATTGAGCGCTGCCGTCGCTCCGGCGGGCCCCGCGCCGACGATCAGCGCGTCGGCTTCCATTGACGCTAACGAAACCTCACCGGCAGGCCCAACGGGAAGCGCCGGAACTTGTCGATCCCCGAGATATCGATCTCGGGTCCGGTGATGTGGTGGCCGGCATGGACTTCGATATGCGCCTGCGCCGGGGCGCCGAGCCGCTTGGGCCGCTCGCCTTCGGTCAGAACATCGTGGATCGGCCGGTGCTGGTCCTCGACCTCGATGGTTGCCGGAAACCCGCCGGTCTCCGGGCCGGGCATGGCCTCGACCACGCCGAGATGATCGAATTGCGCGATCATGTTGTTGATCTGGTCGGTGTAGCTGGTGGTGCCCAAGGGCGCGATCCAGGCGGCGCGGTTGGCGAAGGCGACCCGCCGCTCCGAAAGCGGTCGGCCGGCATCCATGACGATGTCGTAATTTTGGCGCGTCAGGACGTTATTGGGCACGCGCGCCGGCCAGAAGGTCGGCACATAGGGATCGTAGGCTTTGTCATACCCGGAGCGGCAGCTCGCCGTGTCGGTCTGCCAGGGGACCGCCATCCAGCGGGTGATGCCGCCCGGGATCTGGCCGTAGAGCGGGCCGTTCGGGATGGTGACCGCGTCGCTGGTGAGAATCTCGCCCATATTGGGCTCGATCCGCCCCGCCGGCGCATGCTGGAAGCGGAACGGCGCCATGTACATCGTCGCAGCGCGCACCGGCCAGGTCATCTCGCAGCCAGGGTGGAAGGCGTCGGCCAGGCAGAATTCCAGCGCGGCCTTGGTCAGGACATCGCCCTGATCAACGAGGGCTACCTGATCGATATTGGAAGGCGGCACATAGTCCCGGTCGTAGTCCGCCTCGAAATCGCCCATCGCCCACTGATCGAGCATGGCGAGTTGGCAGTCGCTCAGGGCCGCGTATTGGCGCGGCGTGGGCGCCGGCGGGATGTTCATGGCGTCGCCGTACAACCAGGCCCAGGGTTTCGGCGACCAGGAATCGACATCGAAGCGGCGGAACTGCAGCGCCACAGTGTGCCGGTATTCGCGATTGGCGGGGCTGCGATCGTTGAGCTTCGCGACCGCCGCAGGCGAGGTGAAATCGAATGCCCCACCCCAGCCGAAGCCCGCGGCAAAACCCGCATTGACCCATTGCAGTCCGGCCATCCGCTGGAAGATCGGCAGGATGTCGCAGGTAAAGGACGGCCGGGCCGGTGCCGCGAGAGTGCCGGCTTTGATCGCCACGTCGCGCATTAAATCCCACATCGTACGCACGGATTTGCGCTCGGGACCGTAGTTCGGGGGCGCGACGATGACCCAGGCGGGAATGACTTCGAGCGGCGCTCCGTTCATCCTGACTTCCGCGGTCACCGGGCCATCCGCGACATCGTCGTGCCAGCCTTCGTTGTTGGCGAAGGTAATGGCCCGACCGCCGTCGCAGGATGCCGATTTGCCGTGGCCGCCGAGCACGAGCAGCCGCCCGGCCTCGTCGGTGAAGATTTCGCCGAGATAGACCGGCGTGCCAATGAAGGCGCCGTCGTCGAATTTTGCCGGCGCGGCGTTCGCGCCGGTGACGGTCTTGGCGCTTGGCGTTATGGCAAGGCCAGCGCGGTTGGCGATGGCGGCGTTGCGCAGCGTCGTTTGCGGCGCCGAAGCGGCTTCCGGAATGTCGAGCGCGAGCTGGAAGCCGTACCAGGCCGCCTTGGTGTTGGCGGGCTGCACCGTCCAGGCGATTTCGACATCGCTGGCGCCGCCGGTCAGCTCGCGCACGATCTTACCCTTGGCATTGACCCCGTATATGCGGAAGCGGGCTGCCTGGCGTTTGAGGCGGTGTGCGGCATCGCGGTAGGAGCCGAGCGGCAGCGGTACCGGATCGGGCACTTCGGGACCGACGAAATATTCCTCAGGGCTGTTCCCGACCCGGGCGATGCCGATTGAGGGATAGATCGCGGCCTTGACCACGCAATCGTCCGGTTCCGGGGCCGGAGGCGCAGGGACGCGGGGCTGGGGAACGTCACGCAGCGGCTGCCCATTGGCCTCGTGGCGGGTCGCCGCGCTGGCGGCATAGACCGCCTTGCGCACCGCGGCGATGGAAGATTCCGAAACCGGCGCCTGTTCGGGTGGGACCCGAAAGATGTTGAACGCTAGCGACTGGCCGTATTGGGCCTGGCCGCGGGCAGCGATGTCCTGGCGCGGCAGCACCAGTGTCGCGACCTGGATATAGGGGCTTTCCGCCTCCGGCCACTCCACGGTCGCCTCGTCGAGCGGCATCGTGGCAGAGTTGGTGCGACGCTGCACCATGAAGCGGAAACGATACTCCCGCTCCAGCAGGCGATTTCGCATGTCGGTTGCAAGATAATCGGCCGCGTCGTCCGGGATGTTTTCGGGCGGCGTCTCGGGCAGCAGCTGATATTTCACCGCCGGTCCCGCACCCGCGGCGAACGGCAGGATCGCCCAATAGGTCGTGGTCAGGACGCTGCCTTCGACCTTCTGCATCTCGTCGAGAAGGCGCGCTGTCTTTGGGTGCCGCGCGAGATAGCCCGGATAGTCTCCTTCGACCACGCCCGCATAGGTGAACTCGCACATCTCCTGGGCATCGTCGACGAAGAAGACAGGAAAGTTCTGCATGATGAAGTCGGCGGTGTCGCCGTCTTCGCCGAGCGCCTTAGGGCCCGGCACACCGAAGAGCTTGATGCCGATCCCCAGCGTCGACTGCAGGTCGGGCGAGGTCGGCGAGGTGTCGCTCGAGAACCTCACCCAAGCGACGAGCGAGGAATGGGCAAAGACCCCGATTTTCAGATCCGGCGGGATATCCGGCAGCATTTCGAGCCGGCCGTAGGAGACGCCATGAAGCTTGCGGAAGACCGGTCGTTCCGCGGGCTTCTGCCCGAGCTTGATCCGTCTTTGTTGAGCGATGCCGACGAACATCTCGACGAGGCGCTCGGTCGGGGCGTTGGCGCAATCGAAGCAGGACGGGATCGGATCGCTCATGTCGCTTCCTCTGCAGGCTGATCGGGCATGCTCATCACTCTCGGTTGTATGCCAAAGATAACTCTCCGGGAATGACACGCTGCTACAATCGCTTTGAGGTTGCTGTCGTCGCTCTCAGGTCGCCGGCGCCGACTCAGTTTAGGCATCGTGGCGACGCCAGCCGCAGTCACTCGGCTGCGCTGCCGGCGGCCCCGGTCACGGGTGCACCGGCTCCTGTGGTTCGTAATTACTCGCCTATGGCCGAGCCGTATGCAAACCGTCTCGTTTACCTCTACACCTGCTTATTCTACCGTCTCGCACTCAATTTATCAACTCAAACGAGACGGAAATGTGTGACCTTCAGAGATAAATGGCGGGGTTTCTTGAGCGCTATGTGGCTGGCGCGTGCCGCCCGAGGGTGCGGTACACGGTGGGGCGGGACACCGAGAACAGCTCAGCCAGATCGCTGATCGCGTACTCGCCGCTGTCATGCATGCGGCGCAGCTCCTTCTGCTGCTTGTCGGAGAGCTTCGGCTGCTTGCCGCGCAGTTTTCCCCGCGCCCGAGCGATCGCCATGCCCTCGCGCGTGCGCAGACGGATCAGATCGGCCTCGAACTCGGCGAAGGTGGCTAGGATGTTGAAGAACATCTTGCCCATCGGATCGGCCGGGTCATACACGCTCGATCCCAGCGCGAGCTTGATGCCGCGCGCTACGAGGGCGTCGGCGATGGTGCGGGCGTCCGGGACCGATCGTGCCAATCGGTCGAGCTTGGGCACGACGAGCGTGTCGCCGGTGCGCACGGCGGCGAGCGCCTGGTCGAGGCCGGGCCGGGACCGGTTTGTGCCGGTCAGCCCACGATCGGTGTAGATCCGCTCGGACGCGACGCCGAGCTTTTCGAGGGCCACCCTCTGGGCGGCGAGGTCCTGCTTGTCGGTGGAGCAGCGGGCATAGCCAATCAGGGTCGCAGTCATGGCTGGAAGTGTACGTTAATCCCCCCTTTTATGATAGTTTTACCGTACCATTCATGTGAGACGATGTTTCGCGTGTTATTGCAACGCTCGTCCTGCCTCGCGCGAACTGTCCGCTGAACGATCCCCTATCGGACAGTCGTCCCGCGTGTGCAGGCCAGCACCAGGAGGCCAAGGCGGCCGGCATGGCCCGGGAGAGAGCGGCGTCCTTCGCAACCTTGAGCGAGCAGAAGCGGAAGCAGGCCATGGCCCGCTTCGTCGTGCTCCGCCCCCACCTCGAGGAGGGCGTTCCTCTGACGTGCGCAGCCGCCGCGGCCGGCGTGCCGCTTCGAACGGCCCAGCGCTGGCTGGCGCGCTACCGCCAGGACGGCTCGACCGGTCTGGCAGGCTCCATCCGCCGCGACGCGGGCAGACACCGATCGCCTGCGGACCTCGTCGCGCTGATCGAGGGCATGGGGCTGAAGAAGCCGCGTTCCTCCGCTGCCGCGATCCATCGCCGGGTCAGCGCCGTCGCCAAGGCGGAAGGCTGGCGGGTTCCCTCCTATGGCACGGTCCATGCCATCCTCGCTCGCCTCGACCCAGCCATGGTGACGCTGGCACAGGACGGTCTGGCCGTCTTTCGCGACCGCTACGAGCTGATCCACCGCCATCGCGCCGAAACGCCCAATGCGCTCTGGCAAGCCGACCACACGCTGCTCGACATCCTCATTCTCGACGAAGCCGGAAAGCCTGCCCGTCCTTGGCTCACGACCGTCATCGACGACCATTCCCGTGCGGTCACCGGGTACATGGTATTCCTCGACGCACCGTCCGTGCTCAACACCTGTCTCGCCCTGCGCCACGCGATCTGGCGCAAGACCGACCCTGCCTGGCCGGTCTGCGGCATCCCGGACGTGCTCTACGTTGATCATGGCAGCGATTTCACCAGCCGGCACCTCGACCAGGTGGCGGCCAGCCTGCGCTTTCGGATTGTCTACTCCGCCGTCGGGCGACCGCAGGGTAGAGGCAAGGTCGAGCGCCTGTTCGGCACGCTTAACACGGAATTCCTGCCCGAGCTGCCCGGCCACCTTGTCGACGGCAAACCGGCCAGCACGCCGAGACTGTCGCTGGCGGAGTTGGATCAGGCCATCGGCGCTTTCATCGCCGGCACATATCATATCCGCGTCCATGGTGAAATCGGCAACGCGCCGCTCGACGCTTGGCGGGCCGGGGGCTTTCTGCCGCGCTCTCCCGAGAGCCTCGAGGAGCTCGACCTCCTGCTGGTTATGCTCGCCAAGCCGCGGTGCGTGCGGCGCGACGGCATCCACTTCCAGGGGCTGCGCTACGGCGCCCCGACCCTGGCGGCCTATGTCGGCGAGGCCGTCACCATCCGCTACGATCCGCGTGACGTCTCCGAGATCCGGGTCTTCCACCGCAACCACTTCCTCTGCCGGGCGGTGAGCGAGGAGCATGCCGGCGAGGTCCTGACGCTAAAAGACATTGAGGCCGCAAGGCGCGCCCATCGCCGGTCGCTGCGCGCGACCATCAACGAGCGCCTCGCGCGGGTGGCGGACTTCCTGCCCGACCGACCGCAACCGACCCAGTCCGCTCGGCCTCCGAAAACGCCGGCGCCATCCGCCCGACCCAAGCTGCGCATCTATCGCGAGGATCTATGACGAGCGTAACGGCCGGCGCGCGGACGGGCACCTTCATCACCACGAAGGAGCATCGGCGCTTTTCCGAGTTCGCGGACGCCGTGCGCAAGCATCGCTATATCGGCCTGTGCTACGGTCCCGCGGGCGTCGGCAAGACGCATTCGGCGCGCCGCTATGCCAGGTGGGATGTCGCCGAGCCCTTGCTGGTTACATGGGGCAAGCGCGAGCCGTCGGATGCCAAGGTCTACGCCGCGCTCGCCCAGCGTCGGACTGTCTTCTACACACCCGTCGTCTGCTGCTCCTTCCGGGAACTACGCGACAACGTCGCGAGGCTCACCACGCGGGTGGGAGCCTGCATCAGCGAGCATGTTTACGGTCAGGAATTCGTTCGCACGGGCGCCACGATCGATCCTGCCGAGCTCCTCATCGTCGATGAGGTCGAGCGGCTCTCGACGCCCGGTATCGAGCATCTGCGCAACGTCTTCGACCGGACCGGCATCGGCGTCATCCTGATCGGCATGCCGGGTATCGAAAAGCGCTTGTCGCGCTATCCTCAGCTCTACAGCCGCGTCGGCTTCGCCCACCATTACCGCCCTCTGCAGGGCGCCGAACTGTCCTTCGTGCTCACCCGCCATTGGCGGCAGCTCGGTCTCAGCCTCGACGATGCTGACTTTACCGATGCCCAAGCGATTGCCGCGATCGCCCGCATCACCGGCGGCAACTTCCGCCTGCTTCACCGCCTGTTCGTTCAGATCGGGCGGATCCTCAAGATCAATGGTTTGAGCGTCATCACCGACGATGTTGTCGAAGCCGCCCGAAGCACCCTCGTAATCGGCGCCACATAGCGCTCAAGAAACCCCGCCATTTATCTCTGAAGGTCACACGGAAATGATGTCTCACTAAGATGTCTCTTCTGGGTAGACCCTTGCGATACGCGGACCCGCTCGGTTGCCATCTCAACGTCAAAAGCAGCCTGAACCAGGAGATCCCGACGCCGAGATGAACCCGCTGCGCCGCCGCATGATCGAGGACATGAAAGATCCGCAACCTGTCGCCTCCGCGGCGCTACGCGGATGGGTTGGAGCCCTGCAGGGAACCCTGCTGCACTGCACAACGTTTTGGGGTTTGAACGTATCTACAACCGTCGTTCCGCGAAAATAGAAAGCCGACATGTCACGAATCACCCGCATTGGCCCGCTCGCCCAATCGCCCGCCCGAACAGGGTCTCGGCCGTGAGGTCAAGTCGGGTACTCGGCCTCGGAGCCGCTGTGCTGGCGGCCGCCGCGTTGATCAATCGCGCGCTCGCGCGACGGGCCGAGCGCAGGAACCCGCCCGAGGGCAAATTCATCACGGTCGACGAGGTCCGCCTGCATTACATCGAACGCGGTACCGGGCCGGTCATCGTGCTGCTGCACGGCAACGGGACAATGGCGCGGGATTTCGTGCTGAGCGGCGTCCTCGACCTCCTGGCCAAAGATCACCGGGTAATCGCCTTCGACCGGCCCGGCTTCGGCTTCAGCGAGCGTCCGCGCGGCCGGATCTGGACCGCGGAGGCGCAAGCCGCACTGCTGCATAAGGCGCTCCTCGGGCTCAAGGTGAGGCAGGCCGTCGTCGTCGGCCATTCCTGGGGGACACTCGTGGCCCTCGCCTTGGCGCTGCGCGAGCCGGCGGAGGTGGCGGGTCTGGTGCTGCTGTCCGGCTATTACTTCCCGAGCGTCCGCGCGGATGTGGCACTGGGATCATGGCCGGCCGTGCCGGTGCTCGGCGACATCCTGCGGTACACGATTTCGCCCCTGCTCGGCCGGCTGACGGCGCCGATGGTCTACCGTAAGCTGTTCGCGCCCTCGCCGGTTGCCCGGCGCTTTGCCGGCGAATTCCCGCTCGAACTCGCGGTACGCCCGTCTCAGATCCGCGCCAGCGCCGCGGAGACCGCTCTGATGATCCCCGGAGCGGCAGGCCTGGCCGGGCACTATCCCGAACTGACGATCCCGGTCGGGATTGTGGCGGGGCTCGGCGACAAGATTGTGGACTGCGACACCCAAGCCGGGCGGCTGGGTGCGGAACTGCCGCAAAGCACGCTGCGCAAGGTGCCCGACGCCGGGCACATGATCCATCATATCGTCCCCGAGCAGGTTGCCGCTGTCATCCTGGACGTGGCCCGGGCAGCCTTCGCGCGCGATCGGGAGGAGGTAACGGCTGACGCGTAGCCGCCCGCCGGGACAATCCTCTCGGCGCGAAATGCCATCCCTCGCAGGTCGCCAGAGCGACGCCGCGACCGAGGGGCGACGCCGTCAGGCTTTCCGGAGAATGCGCTCGATATCGTGGACGGCAACCCCGTAGACCTCGGCGACTTGGGCAGCCGTCATGCCGTATTTTACCCAACTACGGACGCGCGGGAATTGCGACCGAGGAACCTCGCGCTTCGTCTGCGGCTCGGGGATGACCGGTGCTTTGCCCTCCGTGAGACGGTTCGGCGCCGACGGCGAGATTCCCAGCACACGCGGTTTCCGCGTCGATTGGTCGGCCGGTGGGAAGCCCGAAACCAATTGGTCAGTGACTTGACGTTTGGGGGTGAATAGCGCCTCGGCCGTTTGACGCGCTCTGTTTATCCGCTCGCGATCATCGCCACGACGGTGCGGTTGTTGACTAAGCAAGATTTGCTCCGAACGGTTGATCCATCCGCAACTCAAAATAGGATAGTGAACTTTGGCACGCTGGACTTGGGAAGCCCAGAGGGTTCCGCAAGCTCAGCCTCTGGCCTCAGCCCGTGTCCCTCACCTCAAATGTCCGATAACCGCCGTTCTGGAAAGTCGAGCGGTTGGCGGCGTTCGAGCCGGGCGAAGTTGGCCTGCCGGCGACAATAAAGGGTTTTTAAAGTGCCAAGAGTTAGAGTAAAGATGGCTGCCTTAGAACCCCAGACGAGAAAGGGAACACACTGTATGGCCACGTCAAAACGCGTTGAGCGAGAGGCAGGCAAGCTGTCTCAAGACTGGTAAATCGAAGATAGTCCGCTCGGTTGCCGGCTCTGCGCTGAGGCAAGAGCGCAAGGCTCCAACGAAAAAGAAGTGAGGTATCGGCGGCCAATCGGTTAACCCCCATTGGCCGACCCTCTGCCGCAGAACGGGCCTTCTGGGAAAGTCCGGCGATCGGGCAATTTGGCAGTTCGCCGGGTGGGGATGTCATTTAACGCTGATAAATCCGGCCGTTCGCACCCTCACCAAACCGAGTGCAAGTGACGAAAAAATACGGGGTGCACATCATGCTGGTGCAGCCCGGTGGACGCTGGCGCTGTTCCATCGCCGCGGTGATTTTCCGAGCCTCGGCAGGACAATCAACATCCTTTGGCTCGAACAGCAGGGGGCCGACTTGATGATAGCCGGTGCTGTCTAAGCGGTAGATCGCCCGCGCCCATCCACCAGTGGCTTGGTAGGGTTCCGGTGACAGTGACTGCGCTTGCGCCGCACAGGTGGCGAGCATTATCGAGACGCTTATCGCACGCCGCGCCGAGAGAATGCATGTCATGGGCGGCCCAGCTCTACAACGGCTCGCCCGAATGAAAATATGGCCACTCATAGAGCGCCATATCTTCTACTTCGTCCTCATCCTTGTCCTCATCCTCGTCCTCGTTTACGGTCTTAGCTTGTCGTCGTCGCTGGACAACTAACGAAGCGAACGGCCCCCAATCAACAACCCATTCGAGCCTGCTTAGCCGTATCCACTCCGCCTTCGCTTCCCTGTGATGTGCATGAAAGGCTTCACGGTCGGCACAGTTCACTCGGCAGAAATGGTCAATCGTGTCCTCGATGGCTCGCTGAGTTAGTTCTCCCGACAATACCATGTTTCCAGTCGCACCGAAATGTTCAACCGCGTGACAATGCCAACAGCTAAGAACTAGCCCTTTTAAATGGGCGACGGCCGGTAAGCATGTCAGCTCATAATCCCATTCTTCATGGGCAAAAATTCGCTTGCTCTCTACCTCGATTTTCCCGCATGTTTGACAAGTTAAACCCCGTTCCGCGATGACCTGTTTTCTCAATTTCTGCCATTGCGACTTCGGAAGAATTTTGCGGAGATTTTTGCCCCAAAGAGGGCCGGGAACCATCCGGATTGAGAGCTTCGCGGGCATGAGCTGTAGAGTCCATTCAGGCCGGGGAAGTGAGCCGTGAAATCGTGCTCTTGCCGACATGGTAGCTGCGGGCGAGTTCAGAAAGTGTTGCGCCCTCCGCCCGACGCCGTCGCGCCTCGGCCTTCTGCGCGTCGGTCAATCGCGGCGGGCGGCCCATGTGCTGCCCGCGCTTCTGCGCCCGGCTGCGGCCCTCAGCGGTGCGGGTGCGGATAAGATCGCGCTCCACGTCGGCGAGGCCGCCTAGGACGAACGGCGATCATCAATCGGCCGGTGCCGGTGTCGGCCCACGGCTCGGCGAGTGATCGGAATTGCGCCTTGGCGTCCACGATCTGCTTGACGATGGCGAACAGGTCGAAGGTGCTGCGCGCCAACCGGTCAATGCGCGTCACCGTCACCACGTCGCCGGCTGCGAGACCCTTGAGCATTTTGAGAAGCTCGCGCCGGTCGGCGCGCGCGCCCGTCACCTTCTCGCGGAAAATCTTGGTGCAGCCCGCGCCGCTCAACTGCTCAAGCTGGGCGTCAAGCGTCTGCCCGTAGGTGCTGACGCGGGCATAGCCGAGACGGCGATTTTGGGGGTGAATTCCGGTCAAAGGCTTATGCCGTTATTTCCGGGAGACCAACATTTGGTAGGTGAAGGGGGTGTGGCCGGCGGCGATGGCGAGTAGCGAACGGAAGGCGGCGTGCCGGGTTTGGCGGCGGTTGAATCGGAAGACGAATTCGTCGAGGTAGGATTGGAGATGGCGGCGACGCAGGCCGTGATAGACGCCCAAAGCCCAGACCTTGAGGTTGGAGAAGATGCGGTGCACCCAAGGCAGGACGACATGGGCGGCCATCTTGCCGATGACGTGAGGATCGTGGCCGACGCCGGGCGCGCCGGGATAGGCGGACCATCCGTCGGTCCTGGCGGTGGTTCCCGGGGCGAGGTTGTCGGCGATAAAGGGATGCAGGCTGGCGGCCGAGTAGTCGGGCACCTCGGCGAGCCGGACGCGGCCCGGACCGGCGCCGCCATCCTCGACCTCGACGGCGCCGACGACCAGCATCTTGCCCTGGTGGCTGCGTCCGCCGCCGCCGGTCACAGGATCGTTCTTGCTGCGGCAGGCGATCTCGGTCTCATCGACCTCGACCAGACCGGCGAGCGGGCTGCGGTCAGGCGCCACCATGCTGCGGCGCAGCTTGGCGCAGATCAGCCAGGCCGTCTTGTAGGAGCCGAGGGCGAGCTGACGTTGCAGTTGCCAGGCCGAGATGCCGTTGGAGTGGGTGGCCATCAGATAGGCCGCCCAGAACCAGATGGTCAGCGACAGTTTGGAGTGGTGCATGATGGTGCCGGCGGTCACCGAGGTCTGCTTGCCGCAGGCGGCGCATTCCCAGGTCCACGGCTTGGTCTGCAGTTCCCAGGCCTTGGCCTTGCCGCAGGCGCGACAGACGAAGCCCTCGGGCCAGCGTGCCGCGAACAGGTATCTGACGCAGGCGGCCTGATCCGGGAAGCGCTGCTGGAACTCCATCAGGGAGCGGGGAAAATCGGTCATGCCGGCCTCGCGAGAGCAGATGTTCGATGTTTGTTCCTAACACCGATCCGCCCGCTCCACCACAACTAATTGATCCACCGGACGCAGAGGGATAAGCCTTTCCGGTCATATCTTAAGGAAACCATAACCCATTGATCGGACTGGATCAAGCGAATTTCCCAAAAGTCTTGATTAATGCAGCGCGGGGGCTGGGCCATTTCGAGACTGACTTGTGCAGTAGCTACTCGCTTATTCTTCAAGGGTCATCTTGGTTCGGTCATCTCAGGCTTGGTGGCGGCGATTTCGTCGAGCAGTCGGTCGAACATTCGCCGGTAGGCGATTTCAGGAAAGGAGTTTGTGACGAATATTGCCCCCATACGCGCAAGGTGCGCCGGGTGGTTTACTGTCTCGAAATAAGCGTCCAGCGCTTCTTCCCCAGCGGCCTCGGCTGCCGCCTGCTCGCGGCCGCTTATTGCAAGAGCGGCGGTCTGCCAGCCGCGTGCGGCTTGCCATGCCGCTTCCGCCGCTGCTTTTGCCGCTGTCGCCGCGTGCCAAGGCTGTCCAGCGTCACGGTCAGGATCAACGAACCGAAAAGCTTTTGCTGCCGCTACAGCCGCTTTCGCCGCTGCTTTCGCCGCTGCTTTTGCCGCTCCCGCCGAGTACTCCTCCGCGCAAGCGGGGATCTCCCATGGAAGAGAACTTCCTTGCGCCTTCGCTAACCGATAGCCCGCGTCCGATTCCGCCGCTTCCGCCGCCACTTGAGCGCCCCGTGCTGCCGCCGCTGCGGCACGTCGAAAACCGTAGCTGTTTTCGGCCAGTCCGGTAATGGCCAGCTCGCACGAGGCTTCGGTCAGGCGCCAATATGGTTTGTTTGTAATAGCGATTTGCCGCGCGGAGGCGAGCGCCTCCTTAATGACGAAGACGAGCCAGCGGTCGCGCAGCGTATCGTCAGCCTTGGCCATCATGTCGGCGGCGAGAAGTTTCCCGTACCGCACGGCGATCGGGTAAATATCCTTTTTCGCGACCCCGTCAAATAGTTCCATCGTGCATTCTGCGAGCCACTGAGGCATCAAAGACGTGGGACAGTCACGAGAACCTTTTATATCCAGATGGATAGCTTCGAGCAGGCTGACAGGATCGAGCCATTTTTGCCTAGGGTGGTGCAATTCCGGAGGCTCACATCGGCCCACCAGCCGTTTCCGTTTCTCGGCGACATGCGCGAGAATGTTTGCACCGGCGGCGGCAGCGGTAATTTCTATTGGCATTGGGGCTTAGCCTCTTGGAGCGTACAATCAGCGTCCGTGCGCGACCTCACAAACCAGGCGGTCTCCATCGTAGAGGCCAAAATCTTTCTAGTGCACTGGTTCATTCAGAAGGTACAGGGATGCGGCTGAGTTTGGCGAGGATGGTATCGGCGGGTTTGGTCCAGATGAAGGGGTTTGAGGATCGATTGTGGACGCGGATGTAGCGGCGGATGGCGTCCTGGAGGTCGGTGACGGATTTGAAGACGCCGCGTCGGATGCGCCTGCGGGTGATAATGGAGAAGAAGTTTTCGACGGCGTTGAGCCAGGAGGCGGAGGTGGGGGTGAAATGGAACACCCAGCGCGGATGGTCGGCGAGCCACTGTCTGACCTTGGGGTGCTTGTGCGTAGCGTAATTGTCGGCGATGGCATGGATGATCTTGCCGGCTGGGACGGCGCGTTCGACGGCGTTGAGGAACCTGATGAATTCCTTGTGAGTGTGGCTCGTCAGCCCGGTTGCCCCCGTTTTGGGATGCACTCCGTTTTGGGATGCACCCCTAGTTTGCTTTCCAGATTGCGTTACCCGCGATCAGCCGTTCGGGCGTGGCCTATCTCACTCACCAGCGGGGCCGGGGTGGCCGCCCGAACTCGCCCGCTTTGTGCTGCCGCGTCATCGGATTGCGCCAGCATCGTCCTCCATAACGCGGAGGTATTCGGCCGTCCAATCCGGTGCGAGAAAAATCGCCTGGCCTTGGTGTAGGCCTAGCCGGTGATCGCGGCAGACGAGGGTCCACACCCGCCATTCGAGCGCATCCTTGCGCGCGGCGTTCCATTTGCCAAAACGCGGCTCGGGCCACAGGTTCGCGAGGCGCTGGCGGCCGCCGAGGGAAAGCGGCACCCGATCGTCGAGCTCGTAATGCCGGCGATCACGCCACCGGATTGCGTATTCTCGGAAGACGATCTTCGCCGATCGCCAATAGACAGCCAGATCGGTCTGATGCAATCGGTGTTGCGCCTCGTACCGCGGCCTGCACACGGTCGCACGCGTATCGCCGGAGACGTAGCCAGGGGTCAAAGCTGGATCGGGCAGGAAAGGCGCGGAGGCTGCAACGGCTGCTGACGCGCAGAAGAGCACGAGAGCCGCGGCGACAATCGTCGCCTGCGCATGGGCTCCGGTTGGAGGTTCATTCCCCTCCTCTTTTCGATCTGCGAACGAGCGCGGGTGCGCCCGCCGGGCGAATCGCCAGCGGGAGGCGCGGGCATATCGTCCTCTGCCGCCGGAAAGGCAATTCTACTGTGAATTGCCGAAGATTGCCGAGGCCTGCGCGTGTCCCGGTCGGCGCGGCACACCAAATTGTTCGGATTCCGGACAAGCGTTTGGAATAGCGCTGTTTTATGCGCGCGCGGCGACCTGCCGCACGATCCGCCGCGGCACCTGAGGCGGCGTCTCTGCCATCGGGTGCAGCATGTCGAGCGCGCTGGCCTTTTGTGGCTGGCGGCTGAGATTTTCGCCGATTTGGCGCCACACATCCGGCTCGCCGATCTCTGGCTTCTGCCCGATCATCGACCGGCTGGCGAGATGCCGTCTTTCCGAGGCTTCATCGACGACGATCCAGGTGGTCCGCTCGTGGCGGCTGGTGGCGGTGTAGGCTTTGAAGCTGTGGATTGCGTGCGATCCCGCCGGCAGGACGTGGATGTGCTCGGTCGCGGTGCTGCCTTGCGCCGTGTCCACGGTCGTCGCGTAGCCATAGGTCAGGCGCATCGGAGCGTCGCGGCGAGCCCGGATCTTTCGCCATGCGACCAGGCCCTCGGCGCCGGCGTCGTTGCGCACGATCATGCCCTCCTCGGTCAGCGCGCGGATTTCGACGACCTCGCCGTTGTTGGCGAGGACCGTCTTGCGGCCAGGGACCCGCGCGTCATGCACCCGATCATAGAGGCGCACCCGGTCGCCGACCGCGAGCGGCAGCCGGTAGGTGTCGCCGCTGCGGTTGGTTGCATCCAGGACTTTGACATCGTCGCCGATCTCGCTGGCCCGGCGGCGCTCGGCCCGGATGGCGGCGCCGATCTCGTGCACATCGGCATTCGTCGGCGCTGACACCGTCAGCCTGAACGCGGGATCGCCACGGTTGGCCTCGATGCGTTCGCGCCATAGCCGGGCCACGCGTTGCACCGTCGCCTGCCGGCCGCCGGCGACCAGCAGGGCGGTACCGTCCTGCTGCTTCATCTCGAGCGCTTCGACCGCCCGGCCGGCGCGGAACAAGCCGGTGATTTCGCGCTCGCGCTCGGTCTTCTGGCGGATCGAGGTCAGGATCTCGGGGACGGCCCCTTCGCCAACCCCCTTGCGCAACAGCTCGATAACCGGCCCGGCTTCGATCGACTGGCATTGCTTGGGATCGCCGACCATGACGATCTGCATGCCGGTTCTTTCTTGCAACCGCAGCAGATCGAGCATCTGTCTTGTGCCGATCAGCCCGACCTCGTCGACGACCACGACACTATTGCGATCGAGCATATACCTCCCGGTCTCGACGCGTTTGAGGAAAGCCGCGACCGACGCGCGCTCGGCGATGCCGGCCGACCTCAGATCGGCCGCCTGGCGCCAGGCCAGGGTGATGCCAAAGACCTCGCGCCCATCGGCCTTCCAAGCATCCACCAGCGGGGCGAGAGCGGTGCTCTTGCCGGCGCCGGCGACGCCAATCGCGACACCTAGACGGCCGCCGGCGGCAAGCCTGGTCATCATCGCACGCTGGGCTTGCCATTGCGCCGCGGCCGGATCGATCGCCGGGTTGCGCTCGAGGAACGCATCGGCGGCACGGCCGATTTGCGCCGCCGGCAAAGCCCCCGACAAATCGAGCGCGGCGGTCCTGGCCAGCTGGATCAGCTCGCGTTCCTGGTCGATGTGCAGCGCCGTCGTGACACTCCAGCGCTCCTTGCCGCGCAGGGAAGGCCCCCTGCCCCACAGCAGCGCCACCTGCTGACCGTCTTGTAGAACTCCCCGCTCGCGGAAGCTTTTCAGCACAGCGTCGATGTCGTCGCCCGGCCGCTCGCCGATGCCGGCGACGATCAATACCCGCGCCGCGATCTCGCGTAATTCCTGGCCGTCCAATACCGCGCGGCGGCTCAGCTCCCCTTCGAGCAATGGCAGGGCCGCGCGATAGGCGGCCTCGTGGCGCTGTTCGGCCGCCGGTGCGTCCACGGCCTGATCCGGCCGCAACACGCTGCGATGCCGGTAGGAGGCCGCCGCGGCCTGCTCGCGCCATACCGCGAAATCGCCTTTCTGTTCGACGCCCTCTGCGGTCTCTGTTTTTGCCTGGCGGGTTTCGGCTGCGCCAGCCTTCAGGAGGGCAATCTTCTGCTCGGCAGTGATCTCGTCCCAATCGATCCCCTTGCGCCGCGCGAACTCGCGCGCCGCATCCTGGGCTTCGATCGTCCGCTTGCTGAACATCTCGCGCACCGAATGCGGGATGGCGGCGAGCCGTGCGGCACCGGTGCGCTGGTCGAGCATGGTCTCGATGCCAAGCCGCCGGGCCCGGGCCGCGACGTTGGCATGGTAGACGGCACCCAGCTCCTTGACCCGCCCGGCCAGCCGGTCGAGGTCGACGGCGCCGATATGCCCGCTGTCGGTCAGGACGCTATTGAACACCGTCACATGGGTGTGCAGCTGCGGGTCCGCCGTCTGCAACGGCACTTCGCGGATGTCGGTGTAGGCCCGGCCTTCTCTGTCCTGCCGCTCGATATCGACCGCCGGCCGTGCGGTGTAGTGCTGGAAGCTGATCCATCCCAGAGTGCCAGGTTCGACAGCATAGAGCCCCGCGGCTCTGTTGCTGGCAAAGCCGAGGTGCGTCTCGCCATAGGCCATCGTGTCGGCCACGGCGTTCCGGTGAATATCCAGCAGCACGGTCCGTTCCGCCGCGGTCGGCGCCAAGGCCCAGGCGACCGACAACGATTTGTCGGCGGAAAACGTCATGTCGACAAAGCCGACTGGGGGGCGCGTGGCGTGGATCTGCCGACGGTAATCCGCCATATCGATCAGCCGCCCGGTCGCTAGTCGGCCATTCTCCAGGTGTTCGAGTTCGGCGGGGGTTGCCTCGCGGTGCACAGGCAGGCCCAGCGCCGCCTTGAACCGCTTGCGCGCTCCTTCGACGATCTCGGCCGGAAGCGGCTTGCCGGCGGCGTTCTGGGGCATGCCGCCGTCCGCGCGCTTGCCGGCGAGCACATTCCCGATCGCTTCCGCCGATGCCGGCTGCTTCGGATCGAGACTGAACACTTCGGCGACGCTGCGGGTCGCGGTGTGCTTCTTACGCCCAGTGATCTCCTCGCCGTCAAGGCGTGTCGCATTTAGCAAATTCGCAATACCGGCCTGGGTCAATGGCCGGCCGGGATCGGCGATGCCGAGGCGTGCTGCCAAAGCCGGGGAGAGGTCGGGCCGCAGCTCGGCGACGGTGCCGCCGGCGGCGCCGCGCCAGAACTCCGCGGCGCGGTCTTCCCTGGCCTCGGCGCCGGTGTAGTACTCGGCGGCCCGCGCCGGTTCGGTCTTCAGCGTCCCGGCCAGGTAGTATTCCGCCATCGCCTTGCCGGATGACGGCGACGCGCAGGCGCCGACCCGATAGGTCATCATCGCCGTCGCTCATTTTTGTACTCCGTCAGGAGTACCTTGGTCTGTGCCCAAAAGCGCGCACCCGCGCACTCAGAGATTATGGCCCGAACCACAACGTTTCCGCCGAGATCGGACAAAAACATAAGCGGGTGCCGATTGGGGATAGCGAATGAGCGCATCCGGTCGCGATTGGAGAGAGTTACTGCAACCGATGTGGCGGTGCGCAGGCGCGCGCACCTGCGCAGACCAGCGCGCATGCCTATGGAGTAGTGTAAGGCAGACACACCCACGACTTAACATTGTGAAGACGCTGGGGAGTTTGCAAACAACCCTTGGCTGTCTCGACGATTGAGCGGGTCACGATAGGTTCGAAGTTCCAGAACCCCGTTTTGCAGCCACGTACCGATTACCGTCTGAGCTTGCTGATCGGTCAAACGCGGAATGTGGTGCTGCACGATGCGCCAAGCCGAGCGATC
>CAWFER010000010.1:0-104506 GCA_963814805.1 uncultured Alphaproteobacteria bacterium
TGTGGTCTTGCCCGACCCCGTGGCGCCGGTGACCAGGGTGTTGCCGACATCGCCGACCTGCCAGTGGAAGCGATAGGGCGTCCCGGCGAGCGTGCGGAAGATCGCGATCGGCGGCCCCGGCCAGTGCCCGCGCTCCTGACCCGCCGGCCAGTTGTAGAACGGCGCGAAGGCCACAAGGTTCGACGACTTGACGAACCCTGGCCGCGGCCGCCAGAACCCGGCTCCGGGCAGCATCGACAGGTAGGCCGCCGGCAGGGCGTGCGTCATCCGGGTCGCCACCAGCCCGCACGCCGCGAGGTCGCGCCAGGCCGCGTTGCCGACCTCGGCGATCGCGCGCGGGCTATCGGCAAAGGCGATCAGCACCAGGCTATGGTCACCCAGCACCCACTTGCGCGACATCAGCTCGTCGGCCGCCTCGGTCAGCGCCTCGGACTGGCTGAGCGCCTTGTCGCCGGCCGCCAGCATCTTGTTCTGCTTGCGCCCGACCGCCCCCATCCCGGCCGCGTTCGACAGGAAGCGGTAGGACTGCATCAGGGTGCAGCGGTAGGGCGCCACGGCGAGCCCGTGGAACATCCCGGGCCAGGTGGTCGCCGGATATTCCTTGAAGGCATACATCGCGGCGTAGGCCGGGTCGCCGGCGCCGTGGATCTCGAGGTGCTTGCGCCGGAAGCGCAGCGCTTCGGAGAACATCGCATGACCCATGCGCCCGGTCGTGGCGCCGATCTGCCGCCAGGTTCCGGACATGGCAAAGACGATGGCCTCGGCGATCTCGTCGAAGATCACCCGCCCGCGCTGGACATAGCCGAGCCGGCGCAGGCCGAACGGGCCAAGCTGCGCCTGCAGCAGATCGCAAATCTCGTTGAGCCGGTTCTTTCGCGCGATGATCCCGGCCCGCGGGTCGGTGCCGGCATCCGCCAGGAACCGCACGACGCTTTGCGCCGCGACGTTCGGCGGGTGGAGCTGCACCGCAAGGAACAATCGGTTCGAATACAGCAAACCGCGGAACAGGCTCTCGCGATAGGCCGCGTCCAGCTCGCGCGCGAACGGCGCTTGGTGCGGCGCGGCCTGGTAGCCCGCAGGGTCGGCCTCGCCGCGGCACTGGTAGACGGTGAGCTCGACATCCTCGGCGGCGATGTTCTTCAGCGCGTTGTGCAGCCGGTCGAACCACGCAGAAATGTCGGTCTCGTCGGCAGTGTCGGGGAACACCCCCTCGGCCGAGAACATCGCCAGGACACCGTTGCCCCGGGTCAGCACGACATCGTCGGCGATGTGATC
Organism: uncultured Alphaproteobacteria bacterium; assembly: GCA_963814805.1. GTDB lineage: Bacteria > Pseudomonadota > Alphaproteobacteria > ATCC43930 > CGMCC-115725 > AP-15. The sequence goes on from CAWFER010000010.1 coordinate 1,276, forward strand.
CTCGAGCGGGATTCTGTCGCCCAGCAAAGCCTCGGGGCGCTTAGCCACTTGAGGCCACCTCGCTGCCCGATCGCGCTGGCTGGGTCGGCAGGCTTTCCAGCCTGCCGTTCCCGGTGCACACCGTCAGCGCCCAGAGCCGCACTGTGCGGAACCAGTGGTAATCCCAGGACGTCAGCCGCCGCAGCCCAATGTGGATCGGGATCGCCGCCGCCCAGAACAGCACCGGCGAGCGCCAGATCGTCGGCGCCGACAGCTCCAGGCCGGCGGCGAAATTGACCATCACGTTGAGCGCCAGCGCCTCGAACGGCACGCCCCAGGTCAGCGCCGGGCGGGTCAATGCGAGATACAGCATCTCGCGTCCGGCCATCTTCAGCCGGCGCCCAGGAACGTCTGCACCACCCAGGAGGCGCAGACCAGCACCGCACCGCCGCCGATCGCACTCCAGAAGTGGCCCCAGCTGCCGTGCAGCATCGCCCGGGCACCGGCAATCGCAACGGCGATAATCACCAGGGTCGTCCCGAACGTACCGGTGACGAAGGTCGAAATCTGCTGGACGATCGTTAACCAGGACATCAACTACTCCCCCTTGGTTGTGAAGACGAGATCCCGGCCGGTCCGCGACGGCTTGGCGAACGGGTCAGGTGCGGAAATTGGCAGGGACGCCATGGCAGGTCTTGCCGGGGGCATGGCCGGGCGGGTGGCCTTCACCGCGCCGATCGCGGTCATCACCGCGGCGGCATAGCCGTTTGCGATCCCTCGCGCCGGGCTGCCGGTGTTGTACCGGCTGAACAATTCGAGGAGCCGGGCGGCGCCAGCCACGGCTTTGCACGGCTCGAACGCATCGGCGACGCGCAGATGCAGCAGCGACAGGTTGCGGCTGTTGATCTGCCAGGGGCCGAGGTCGACCGAATGGCCGGCGGCGATCAGCCGCCTTGCCGCTGCGATCACTCCCGCGCCGCGCAGCACCTGGCCCGAGGTGTCGTCGCGCAAGGTCATCGGCTCGAGGCCGCTCTCCTGCCGCGCGATCCCGACCAGCATGCTGGGGTCCATGGCCGGGGCACAGCGCAGCGCGATCGCCAGCGCGGCGGGGATGCCGAGCGCCGTCATGACGCGCCGCCGCTGCCAACCACGCGACGGAGGCGGCGCAGTTCCCCAATCACAAGTTGCCGACAGGCGGGTTGTGTTTTACACACAGGCAGCTGTCGCATGGACGTACACTCCATCCGTCAGTTAGGTGTGGGGCCGGTGGTGCGAACACCGACCCCACGCCGCTTGGGTCCCCCGTTGATCTACAGCGACAAAGCTGCCCCTGTATAAAACCACAAGTCAAGCGCCAGTTTGCCGGGCTTGACGGGTGTGCCCCACTCTGTGGGTTGGAGCACACTGGGCAATAGGCTAGTCAAAAACGCGGAAACCCGCGGTTTCGGTGGCTCGAAAGTTCTTCCGCCCCGGGGGACAGGCGCTCACGCAAGACTGACCAAATCAATGCGCCTGTGAGACGGCTTCGTCTAACTCGCGACATCATTGGCTGCAAGTTAGCCGGCGTCCAAAACGCGTCAATGCAGTCCCCCTATTGGGCTAGATCAGGACTGTCCCCGGCATGTATGCCAATCTCGAAGCCAGAACCGGCGTCAGGTTGGGTAACTTCAAAATGCGTCAGTGCAGACCATCCTATCGGGTGAGATCGGGATCGCTGCCGGTGCGCTTATGGATGGGGAGGCGTGGCGATCAGAGACCTTCGCGATGCGAATCGGCGAGGACGAGATCGCTCTGCTGGTCGGTAGGCTCCGCCGCAGGCAGGAGACGGATCGATCAGGCTTCGCAACGAGGCCGGAAAGCCTGATGTGTCAATTTCTGGTCCATGATGATGATTCATCCGGAGAACAGGCTCTCCACCGATATCCCTAGATAATAAGCAACCCGCACCAGGAAATCGCTGGTAACTGCGGGGCGGCCCAGCTCGAACGTCACTGAGATATCCGTTCGATACACCCGCCCGTGTGGCGAGCCGCCGCTGCGACAGTCCCGCTGTCTTTCGCGCATTCCTGATATTGGCGCCGATAGCCTGCCGCCGGCTGGCCTGTGCCTCCTTGACCTGTTCCTCGTCAGACGCTGATGGCGGCTGTTCCGGTGCCCGTCGTGCCCGCCGCGCGCGCGCCGCCATGCCTACTAACCCCCCTGATAAACCGTTATTTTTTGGCGATTTACTGCATCTCGATCGGCGGCACAATCAATTCGCGCGCCATCACTGGCCATGGCACCGATTCGGACCAAAGCGTCACGCGCGAGGCTGATCTGTGAGGTCCTGCGGATTTTCGACCCTCGATCCGGCAAGATCGCCGCAATAGGCATGGAGGATCTCGGGCGAGACCATATGTCCGCCTGAGCGCGGGGGCAACTCATCTCAGAAATATGCGGGCGGCAAGCGCGAACCGACGCAATCGGGAAGCGGCGCCCGCAACTCAGCGGCGGCGCGCTTTCACCTAATTAGCGACGCTATTCGCGGAACAGCACGGTAATCCGGTAGCACTTTCCTCCAGCCGCCGCAGGGGCAGGCTCGGCCTCGATCAGGCCATTGTTGCGCAACACCGCGATACCGGAATTCCAGTGCCCGCCGGTCGGCTTTTTGCCGAGCATGGCTGCGAGCGCGTCCGCCGCGACGTACCGCTCGCCCTGGGCGGCCAGAGCCCGCAGGATCTCGGGCGCCGGGGACGGCAACCGGCCACACCACAAGGTCAGCCGCTCCGCCGCGGTCGACGGCGCCGGGGGAACTTCTCCGGCGGCCTTCTGTCCCTGCTCTGTCGCCGTCACCAGTTCGTTTGCTTCGGCGATATAACCCGATGCCCGCAAGCTCTTGCGACCGGCGTTGAAGTGCCCGCCGCTCGGCTTGAGGCCGGCAAGCGTGGCCAGCTGACCCCAGGTGAACCACCCGGGTGCGTGTTGCGCCGCAGCTATCAGCAATTTGCGCGCTGCCGGGTGTATTCCGCCGCCGGCTGCGCCAGGAGCATCGGTTTCGGCCGGCGTAGGAGAAGCGATCCGCGCCGGCCGAACCGGCTTGATCCCGATGTTGGTCTGCGGCTCTTCCGCGGGCCTGGCATCGCCGGACGGCACCGCCCGGTCGGCGGCGAGCGCCGCGATCTGCACGATCCGGGCGGCAAGTGCGCGGTTCTGCTGCTCGAGGGCCACGATGCGGGCCTTCGCGTTGGCGAGGTCTTGCTCGAGCTGGGTCTGCCGTTGCCGGTCCTCGCCGGACCGTGCCCGCGACGGGCTCTTCGGTTCTGCGGGATGATCCTCGGCGGCGGCAAGCGCGGCGACGATCGCGGTGAGGTCGACCGCGGCGAGCGTGCGCGGCGCCGCCAGCCGTTCACCCCGCTTCGGCGTACGCGAGCTGTCGAAGGTACGGATCGTCGGAAAGGCGGCGCGTTCGAGAATGCCGCGGCCCGGCGCCCACAAATACCCTTCGCCCTGCTGCAGCCGCGGCAGGTCGCCGAGGATGCGCTTGCCTTCCTGGCGATCAGCCTGACCCTCGATCCAGCCGCCGATCGCGTCGCGGTCCTGGCTCGCCGTCAGCTTCATCGCGATCAGGATATCGGCTTGGCTCAGCACGTCCTTGTGGACCACGGCCGGACGCTGCGTGATCAGCCACGGGATGAAGCCCCGCACCCGGCCGCGCCGCACGATCTCCTCGATATGGCCGAGGAGGCCCGTCTGGTCCGGCAATGGCCGTTGCGGCGCCCAGAGATCGGCCTCGTCGAGAACGAGGTGCAGCGGTTCCTTATTGGCCTCGTAGAGCGCTTCGGCAAACGCCGCCATGAAACGCCGGCGGGCAGCGTTGCTGCCGAGCTCGGACAGATCGATGACGCACACCAGCGCCTCGGCCGCGAGCAGCCGGCCGAGGGCCACGCCGCTTTCGGCCGTGATCGGCACATCGGCATGGCGGCCGCCGAACACGATCACCGGATAGCCGGGCGCGCTGCCGTCGGCGCTGGCCCGCAAGCCCCACCACACCCCCAGCGGATCCACGATCGCGATCCGCGCGCCGGTCTCCAGCAGCCGCTCGACAAACCCCTTGGCCGCATAGGTCTTGCCCGAGCCTGCCGTGCCGACGATCGCGATCCGGTCGTCGAGCGCATCGACCGGTAGAGCTGTCGGCGGAACATCATCACTGACGACAGCAGCCGAACGCGCCCGCGTGGTCCGGACGGCGGTCACGGCCGGTGCGGATTTAGCGGCCATGGCGAACCTCCGCCCAAACCCGTAGCCGATCGCGATCGATGTTCATGCTTCATTCGGTTCCTATAGCCGAAACCCGGAATGACCTCCAGACTGGCCAGGCCAGGCCTCACCACGCCCGGTCATCCTCGCGACGGTGCGAGGCCCCTCCCCTGCCCCGCGCGTGTTCCGGCTCGGAAGCGCGGCGCAAGGCCCACACCGTGCGTTCGAGATGCAATTCGCCGGCCCTGGCTTTGGCGACCATGCCGTGGAAGTAGCCCCCCGGCGTGGTCTGGAAATGCTCGGCCTCCTTGGTCGAGACAATCGCCAGCGCGACCGCCGCCAACTCCCGGCCCATGGCGAGACAGGCGTCGCCCCACAGCGATTTCGACACCCCGAGATCGTGCCGCAGCCAGTCGGCGGCGTCGACGATGTCCGGCCAGGTCGGATTGGAGAGCCGCAGATAGGGCTTGAGCCTGGGCGTCAGCCGCGGCAGCTCGTCCGGCCGGATGCCATGCACCATGCCTTTGTCGGTCCGCTTCGGCTGCCCCTGTGCCGGGGATTGAGAACCAGCCCCTTCCCCTTCCTCGCTACAGTCTTTGGCTGCGATTACGGTATCCTGCTCAGGATTAGGGTTTGGTTTGTAGTTGTATTGGTGGGGCCGGTTTTCCGGCTGCTTGGGGTCGGAATTAGCTACTCCCAAAAGCTCTTCGAGACGTTCGCGCCCCGCGATCTGCCTGCCTTCCAGGCTCCTCACCCCGGTCTCCATCTCCTCTGGGCGCTCCGCGCCCCTCAGCGCACGCACAAGCGCCGATGTTTCGCGGGCGAGCGCGATCCACTCCTCACCCTCGAAACCGTATTCCTGCACCGTCTCGAGGATCTGGATAATCGCCTTCCGGGCGATCGTCGCCCGCCGCCGCAGCCGCCCCATGGCAGCGCGCTCCGCCCTCCCCTCCTCCGCCAGCCGCACGAATTCGGCATGGCGCATGGCGATCGGCGCAAGATCGAAGCCATAGGCCTCGATGATATGCCCGGTCTTCTCGTGCCGGCGGCCGTAACGCTTGCCGTTCGGGCTGTCCTTCATCGTCACTAGGCCGAGCTCGATCAGGCGTCGATTGGTATCCTTGACCTGCGTTGCCGATAGGCCGAGCGCCTCCTCCTGCATCGAGGCCGAGGGCCAGACGACCGGCCGGCTGCCCTGCTCCCAATCCTGCGGCTGGGTGAAACGGAACAGCCAGTCAACCGCGTGCACGACCCGTGGCGAAATGCCGAGCCTTGGCGCCGCCGCTTTCAGGGCAGCCAGCAACTGCCCCGGCGATTTGACCCCCTCGGGTAGGCCGGCGAAACCTTCCGCCGCGCGGTCCGCTTTCAGCAATCCCGGCGTCATTCGCCGGAAGCCTGTGGGGGTATGCCTCCCCCGTGGCGCCCCGTGGGCGCGATTGTCGATGTCCATCGCTTTCCCCCTCTCTGGTCGGATCGCGACGGGCAAGCCTTCCCCGTTAACGGAAACGGCAATTTCCGTTTGACAGGACGGCGTCTATTGGCTAGGTTGGGGCTGGTGATTGTCCCCGACGTGAAGCCGCGAGGCCCGTCACGAGTTTCAGAAGCCCGCCCGGCAAGGCGGGCTTCGCCATTTCTAGGCTATTTGTTGCTGGGCGCTGTCCCTCCCCTGCTGAATTAGCTGGATCAACACCTGGCTGCGATTGCGCAGGCCGTGGCGTTCCTTGAGCTCGTCGATAAGGGCGATCGTCTCGCGCGGCAGCGCGACGACCAGCTGATGCTGCCCTTGCGCGGCAAGCCGGCGCCGATAGGCCCGATCCTTGTCAGTGGCAACATTCTCGCTAATCTGCATGACCCTCCTCCGGCGAGCGTCTGAGTCGCTAGCGAGATAAAACATAACTAGCCCTTGTGGATGTCCACGCCTCTTTGTCATGGTGTGGTTACAGGGCGTTGTAATAATGGGATAAATTGCATCGTAACGGCTGCGGCAAGAGCTTGGGGGCGGGGGTAATTGCAGACGGATTCGTGCGAATCTGGTCAAAACTTTTTCTGGCGAATTATGAGGTATCTGCGAGCTAGCTACTAGCTATAGGCTAGCCCGCCGCAAGCTGTCTGCTAGGTGACAAATAACTAGCAACAACCTAGCCGCCAGTGTATAGATAGCCGCCAGATAGCCGCTATCCAGGGGAATGGGGGCATGTCCACAATTATCGCGTTTGTTTCGCAGAAGGGCGGAGTCGGCAAGTCGACCCTAGCCCGTGCGCTAGCTCGAGAGGCCGCGGTCGGCGGGTTCAAAACCAAGATCGCCGATCTCGATACCCAGCAGGGCACGTCGGTCGACTGGCACCGGACCCGGCTTGGCGCCGGGATCGAGCCCGTAGTCCCGGCGGAAGCGTTTGCGACGGCCCAGCAGGCTCTCAAGGTCGCCGCTGAGCATGACTTGCTGATCATCGATGCGCCGGCGCGCACCAGTAAGGGCACGCTGGCGATCGCGAAAGTAGCCCATCTCGTAGTGCAGCCGAGCGGGGCGTCGGTTGACGATCTGCGTCCAGCAGTGCGCGAGTTTCATGCGCTCGTTAACGAAGGCATCTCGAAAAACAAGCTGATATTCGCCCTAAACCGAATTGGCACGCCTGCGGAAGAGGCTGAGGCGAGGGCATATATCGCCGAAGCGGGCTATGTCGCGCTCGACGGCTGCCTTCTGGAGCGCCCGGCCTATCGGAAAGCCCAGAACACCGGCCATGCCATCACCGAAACCAGCTATGCGGGCCTCAATGCCAAGGCCGATGCTCTCATTCAGGCCCTTATCGACAAGGTTGAAGATCATGGCAGATCTGACAAAGCTGAAACGGCGGAGCTCGCTTGGCGCGCCGCCGCCGCTGGCTGAGGCGAGCCCGAACCTTGACGCTCCAGAAACAGCGCCGCCGCTGGAACCTCCGGTGCCGCCAGACCGGCGGATGGCCGTCGTGCGGCCAGCGGCGGCGCGTGTGGAGGAGGGGGCGCCGCGTCGTGACGGCCGGAGTGCCCGGCGCTCGGGTCGTACGATGCAGTTCGCTACCCGGGTGAGCCCAGAGTTCGATAACCGGCTTCGCTCGATCGCCGAGCGCGACCGCAAGCTACTTGTCGAGGTGCTCGAGGACGCACTAGAGGCCTACGAGCATTCCCGACAGATGCAATCTGCTAGATAGCCGCTATCTAGCAGACAACCAAGAATAAAGCGAAGCGTGGGCCTCGTGTGCTCGCCATAATGCCGATCGCCGCGTTCTGCGACCCCGGTCGCTTGGCCACGAGCGACCAGCATTTGGGAGGAGGGGAGGGGCCGCTTACGCGGCGGCCCCGATCTGCTCGGTGGGATCCGACAGCGCCTCCAGGGCGTCGTCGAATGCGCGGTCGACCTCGGCTTGGCGGGCGATGGCATTGGCGAGCTCGGCCTGTACGGCAGCACGCTCGCGGCGGGTGAAGTAGCAGCCGCGCAGCTCGGCCCGCAGCTGCTGGATATGGTCGTAGAGGGTGATCATCGTGTTCTCCTTCCCGTCGCAAAAGACGGAAGGCGGGCGCCATGCCGGGCTGGGTCGGGTCAAGGACGCCGCAGGCGCCGCGAAGCGGGGCGCGGGGGTGCCGATTTTGTCGCGTGCGCATCAAGACCGGCGCGCGCCGGCGCGCTCATTCCGCGCGGTAAAATTGGGGGCACCGCGCCTCCTTGAGCCGGCGCGGGCCGGCATGGGAGGATCGGAACTCCGGCAAGACGGCTTTTGAAGGGGGAGCAGCAGTCGGTCCGATACCTAAATGGGCGGTTGCGCGAAAAAGCCCCGCCGCGGGTGTCGCGGCGGGGCGCTGGTGCTTGCTAGTCGCGCGGTTCCCAGAGGGCGATGTGGGTGGCGCCGTCTTCGGCCGGCTTTTCGAGCTTGACGAGCCGGCAGCGGACCCAGACCGGGCCAAATTCCGGCGAACCGATCTTGAGGTTGATGTAAGTCTCGCCGCTCGATTTGGCGACCTGGCTCCAGCCGGCGCCGACTTCGTGGCGCGGTCCGGCATAGACCCGGTGATCGGGAGCCTTGTCGGAGGTCTTGTCGATCGGGACGATGGCCAGCGAGACGCTGACGTTGAGGGTTTTGAACGTCCCGGTCAGAACGCCGTCATCGAGCTGGGTGAAGGTGCCGAGGGTGATCGCCATGAGGAGGTTTCCTTTCGGTTGTTCGCCGGGACCGTCCCGGCGATGTCTCGGGCTCGGAGACCGCAACGGCGCCGCCGTCACCGCGAGCCGGCGAGCGGCCGGAGCGCAGCGGAGGACCGGGAAGGCGGGAAAATTTGAGAGCGCAGCGGCCGCGAGGAGGCCGGCTCTGTTGCCGGCCGGGGAAATTTTTCCGGCGGACCGGTTGGCGGCGGCGCCGGCGGGCTCTAGGGCTTTGAGAGACATGCCAGGGACGGGCCTGCGGAAACCGGCGACAAGGGACCGGGTGGCGCATCATCCGAGAGGCATCTGAAGCCAGCTCTAAGGGTGGCGCTGGCGGATGTTGGCTTAACGACCCAAGTTCGGTTGCCACGTGTCCGGAGCGACCGGCGTCAAGGCGAGCGGTACGGTTGAGACCTGGGGCCCGCAAACGAAAGCCGCGCATGCGAAGCCTTGCGAGCGCACCGGGCGACGAGGCGAAATCACGTGAGGTGGAGCGGGTTGACCGGGCCTTTTACGCTGCGGTCAGTGCACTGGGCCGGCCGGCGTTGGGTTCGCCAACTGCTCGACGGCATCGGTGATCCGGCGCCAGGTCGCGGCACCGTCGCGATCGCCTTCGGTTTCCAGGTTGCCGGCGCGCGCAGCACTTTCCTTGGCGGCGTCGTCTCCGAAGCGCTTGAGCATCAGCAGCGCTGCCCGCCAGATGTCGATTTCAGGGATCACCGGACGAAAACTATCAGTGCGCGATCCGGGAAAGATTACCCAATGCCGGCGCCACGCGGGAGAGGGTGGCTCGCGCGGAATGCCGCCGATACCGATCCCCAGGATGTCGTCGACCCACTTCCACCGACGGCGCCGGCGGCGTAACCGGGGCGCCGTCGGTTTAGCGAGGATAGTGATGGCGCCTAAGCGGCGCCACCCTCGGCCTCGGTCTTGGTACGAGCCGGCTGGTCGAAGCGCCAGGTCGGGATGCCGAGCTTCCTGGCCTTGTCGGCGAGGTTGGCGGCGATGCCGGAGCCGGGGAACACGACGACGCCGATCGGCAGCGCCTCGAGCATCCGGTCGTTGCGCTTGAACGGGGCGGCGTTGCGGTCGCGGGTCCAGTCGGGCTTGAAGACCACCTGTGGAACTTTGCGATTATCGGCCCAGCAGGCGGCGATGCGCTCGGCGCCGCGCGGGCTGCCGCCGTGCAGCAGCACCATGTCGGGGTGCTTGGCGCGGATCTTGTCGAGTGCCTCCCAGATGCGGGTGTGATCGTTGCAGTCGATGCCGCCGGTGAAGGCGATGCGGGTGCCGGCGGGGCCAGCACTTGCGCGTCGGCGCGGCGGCGGGCGGCGAGAAATTCGCGGCTGTCGATCATCGCTGCGGTCAGCGCCCGATGGTTGACCATCGATCCGGTGTGCGGGCGCCAGGCGGAACCGGTCGCGGCCTCGTAGAGCTCGGCGGCATGGTCGCGCGACGAATTCGAAGGCGTTGCGGCGTTCGATCAGGCTGATGCCCTGATTGATCAGGCGCTCGAGCTCGACCGACTTGACCTCGGAGCCGTCCTGTTCGGCCTGGCCGCGGCGCTGCGCCTGCTCGTTGCTGTCGAGCTCGCGCTCGATGCGGTCGAGCTTGCGGTGGAACAGGTTGACGAACGACCACAAGAGATCATCGAGATCGTCCTCGAGGCGGGTGCCGGTCAGCATCGCGCCGAAGGCTTCGACTATTCTGTCGAGCTGGGCCTGCACGGCATCGGGTTCGGGCAGTGGGCGCGGATCGGGTTCGTCCTGGCCGGGGCGATAGCCGTAGAGGGCCAGTTCGTCGAGCAGATGCGCGGTCGGCGAGGCGGCAGGAAATTCGGGATCGGTGTCGCTGTCGAGGAAGGGAAGGGGGCTGTCGTTGTGTGCCATGGCGGGCGCCTTTCTGCCGGAGGGTCAGCCGCGCCGATCGCGGCCTTCACGGCGATCCCTTGGCCGGCGGCGGAGCGGGATTGCACCCCGGGGTCCCCACGCGACGCGTCGGTGGGGTGGGCGCTGGGGCCGGAGCAGAGCGGAGGATGGCGCCGGGCAGCTATTTTGCTTCGCGCTGCAAAGCCGGGCTGATCGCGGGCTCCCCATGGTTTGTGTCCGTTGGATGATCAGCCCGGCGGCGGAAAATAGCTGGCCGGCGCCATTGCAACCCGGTCTCGCCGCCGGCAGATCGCCGCTCGGGAAGGCCGCATGCGCGGCTCTTTTCCGGCTGAAGCACACCGCCGCCGCAAACGAAAAGCCCTTCTTCCTTCCGGCGCGGCGCCGCTAAACCGGGATGACCCGTGGGGCTCACCGCCGCGGATCGGAGCGGCGGGTATCGGGCAGAAAGCGCGTCCGGTCGGAGGGGACGAGCTGATCTGCGAGATGTGCCCGCATGCCCTCGGGGCCGAGACGGCAGAGGTCGAGGTTGAAGTCGCCATGGACCGGCACGAGTTCGCGGATTTCGATACCGGCGGCGATGCCGCGTTCGCGCAGCCGCTGTCGCCGCCCGGAGACCGGCGGCGTCGTTGTCGCGGGCGACATAGAGACGGCGTAGAGCCGGGGGCAGGTCGAGGGCGGCGAGGTGGTTGGCCGAAAGCCCGGCAATGACCGGCAATGAGGGCAGCACCGATTTCAGCGCCAGCATCGTCTCGATGCCTTCGCCAGCGGCGAGAATGTCGCCCGGCAGCGCCGAAGCGAACGCCGTTGCCGAGCAGATGGCCGAGGGCGCGGCGCGGATCGGCGAGCGGCGCCTTCGCGAGCACGGCGCGGATCGAGCCAGGTGCGCTGGATGCCGGTGATGTTGCTCGTCAAGGTCGGTTACGGCAGCAAGCAGCGCCGGCCAGCTTTCGAGCGGAGCATTGTCCGTCTCGCGGTAGTAGACCGACGGGTGATAGCGCAAGGCGGGCCAGTCGAGCCGTCCGGTGATGCCACGGGCGCGCAGATAAGCCTCGGCCGGTGTGCCCGGAAGTGGGCGTCCTGCACGAAACAGGCGGCGCGCCGCTTCGGAAGAGCCGCTCGGTGCTGGTGGCGCATGATTGAGAGTCGTCGGCCATGAGATCGGGGGACGGGGCAGGGCGAGAAAGCGGCGCGCTTCGTCGATCGCTTCGCCAAGGCCATTCAGGTTGCGGTTGAGGCGGATCAGATCCAAGAGATCGCCATGCTCGCTCGGGCTCGCGGCGTCGGTCCATTTGCCGGCCGCACCAGGGCCGGAATCGGGTCCGGTAAGCCGCACATAGAGGCTGCGGCCCGGCGTGTTCATGACATCGCCGATAACCCAGTAATGGCCCTGGCGATGCCCGTTCGAGAGGTAATGACGGCACACGGCCTCGGCGTCGCGCGCGAGGCGGCGCGCCAGATCGGCGGCGGCGCTGATCACGGGTCATCTCGCGATCAGACGGCGGCGCGGGCGTTGGCGCGGAGGAGCGGGTGGCGGTCGAGGAGTGTTGAGAGCAATGCCGGGCCGCGATGCTCGGCGGATTGGCACGAAGAGCCGCAAGCGCCAGGCGATGATTTCGGAGGTGAGGCCGAGCGCCTTCAGCTGAGGGACCATGCCATCGGTGAAGCCGGTCAGCTCGACGCGATGCATGCTCATCACCAGCGAGCGGCGGATCTGCAGCCCGCCGGCAAGATCGAGCACCGCGCCGCGCTCGATGACGGCGTTCCAGGCTTCGTCAGGCGAAAGGCCGGGGCAGGTCTCGATACCCAGCCCTTCGTAGACGCTGGCGAGCGCCTCGGGCGTGACCAGGCGGCCGATGACGCGCTCGCCCCCCGGGTCTTGCCCTTGGCAAGCCCGAGGGCAGGCTTTATCGGTCTCGAAGCGGTAGACCCGCATGTTCTCGGCCGGCAGCCGGTCCCAGATCGGCAGCAGCAGGCCGGTGATGATGTGGAACGCGCTCTCGGAGAATTCCGGGACGCGGGCATATTCGGCTTCCCACAATGGCGCGAATTGCTCTTGCGTGGCCTTGCGCCAGTGCGAGCGGGCGAACTCGTCCGACGTGACGGTCTCGCGGCTCATTGGCCGGACCAGGCGGGTGCGCGCCTGGATGGTGCCGTCGTCGTGCATCAGGCTCGATGCCGGGATCTGCACCGCCGCGCGATGCGACTGCTCGTTGATCAGCAAGCGTGCGCCGGCGTCTCTGGCCAGACCGAGCGCCTCGGCGAACGGCAAGTGGCCGGTTGCGGTCCTTGCGCAGCACGCGGTAGCAGCGGGTCTCGGCGCCGGTCGCGGCATGGGTATAGACCGTGCGGCGCTCGGCGACCTGGAAGCTCTCGGCGGTCAAGGTCTCGACGCCGATGTCGTAGGTGCCCGGCGGCGATCGCGGCTTCGATGCGCGCGTCGAGCAATTGCTCGAACGCGGCGAAGAGCAGGTTCTGCATCGCGATCCTGAGCGCCAGGATGCGGTTCAGGAATTGCGTGATCGGCGGCAGCTCTTCCTTGAGCGAGCCGTCCTGGTCGACAAGATCGAGGCCGGTCGCGTCCTGAAACGCGGTCAGCGAGCAGCCCTCGACACGGCCGGCGTAGAGGAGCTGGTAGAATTGCCGAAGTGCCGCCTTGGCGTAGGGGCTTTCGAGATTGTCGTCGGCGCGGAACAGGCCCTGGCCGCCGGTCTGGCGCTGGCCGCGGGTGATGGCACCCAACGTGTCGAGACGGCGCGCGATCGTGGACAGGAAGCGCTTCTCGCCCTTGACGTCGGTCGCGACCGGGCGAAACACCGGCGGCTGCTTCTGGTTGGTGCGGTTCGAGCGCCCGAGCCCCTGGATCGCGGCGTCGGCTTTCCAGCCCGGCTCCAGCAGGTAGTGGATGCGCCGGCGCTGGTTGCGGCAGCCGAGATCGGCGTGATAGCTGCGCCCGGTGCCGCCGGCATCGGAGAACACCAGGATGCGCTTGTCGTCGTCCATGAAGGCGGCGGTCTCGGCAAAATTGGCCGAGGCCGGACGGGTCTCGACACAGAGGCGGTCGCCGCGCCTGACGATGCGCCGCGAACGGCCGGTAACCTCGGCGACGAGATCGGTGCCGAAACGATGCAGGATCTGGTCGAGCGCGCCCTGCACCGGCGGTAGTGCTGCGAGGTGCTCGATCATCCGGTCGCGCCGTTCGACGGCCTCGCGCGAAATCACCGGATTGCCGTCGCCGTCGTAGGACGGGCGCGACAGCAGGTTGCCCTCGTCGTCGGTGTAGAGCTCGAACAGCTGGGTCGGGAACGAGTGGCTCAGATAGTCGAGTACGTATTCCCTGGGCGTAATGTCGATCGACAGATCGGCCCATTCCGAAGTCGGGATTTCGGCCAGGCGGCGGTCGAGCAGGGCCTCGTTGGTCGAGACGATCTGCAGGATGCAGGCATGGCCCTCCTCGAGATCGCGCGCGATCGCGGCGATCAGGGTCGGGCATTTCATCGCCGTCAGCAGATGGTTGAAGAAGCGCTGCTTGTTCGACTCGAAGGCCGAGCGCGCCGCCGCCTTGGCGTTCCTGTTGTAGGTGCCGCCGTCGGCGCCGGTGATGTTGGCGGCCTTCAGCGCCTCATTCAGGTTCTTGTGGATGATCTGAAAGGCGTCGGCATAGGCGTCGTAGATGCGGATCTGCTCGGCCGTCAGCTGGTGCTCGACGATCTCGTATTCGATGCCCTCGAAGGACAAGGAGCGCGCGGCGTAGAGGCCGAGCGCCTTCAGATCGCGGGCCAGCACCTCCATCGCGGCGATGCCGCCGCCTTCCATCGCCGGCGACAAAATCGGCGCGCGTCGCAAACGGAAAGTCACCGGTGCCCCACAGGCCGAGCCGAGCCGCATAGGCGAGGTTCTGCACCGTGGTGGCGCCGGTCGCCGAGACGTAGAGGATGCGTGCATCGGGCAATGCGTTCTGCAGGCGCAGTCCGGCCTGGCCCTGCTGTGACGGTTTCTTTTCGCCGCGCTCTCCCTTGTCGCCCGCGGCGTTCGCCATGGCGTGGGCCTCGTCGAACACGACGACGCCGTCAGATGCACGGCCGAGCCAGTCGATGATCTGCTGAATGCGGCTCGCCTTCTCGCCCTTTGCCTGCGTGCGCAAGGTCGCGTAAGTGGTGAACAGGATGCCCTCGTCGAGCGCGATCGCCGCCCCCTGGCGGAAGCGCGACAGAGGCACGATGTCGGAGCGGTAGCCGCCGATCGCGGTCCAGTCGCGCTCGGCGTCCTCGATCAGCTTGTCGGATTTCGAGATCCACAGAGCCGCGGCGGCGGCCCCCGGTTTCGCCTGGGGCAGGCCTTAGCCAGTTGTCGAGAATGATCGCGGCGACCTGGCGGCCCTTGCCGGCGCCGGTGCCGTCGCCGAGAAACCAGCCGCGGCGGAAGCGCACGGCATCCTTGGCATCGGCGGGTGCGGCCGAAACCGGATCGTAAGTCTCGTCGACCGTGTAGGAGCCCGGCGAGATGGCCGGCATGCGCCTCGCCGGCATAGATGACGCTCTCGAGCTGCGCGTCGGAGAGGATGCCGGCGGCGAGCAGCCGCGGCGGCAGATAGGGCCGGTAAGAGGGGCGGGGCGGAGCGACCGCGGCCATCGCGGCGGACTGCACGAGCCTGGTCGGGTGCGGCTTCGCATCGGGGATCCGGATCGATTGCAGCGCGTAGCCTTCGTAGAGGCTCGCGGTCAGACGCGCAGAACCGGCGGGCGTCCACTCGCAGCTGTCGTAGGCCAGTTCCGCGAAATCCGGGGCCGGCGCTAGCTTGACGAGAACCTGCCCCGGACCGGATCAGGTCCGGGGCGGGCTCTGATCCGGGAGCGAGCGGCGGCGCCGGAGTTTTCGACCGAGTAGTGAGCGCCGAGCGCAGCGGAAACACGGCGGGGGCGGGCAGGGGAGAGGGCGCGGTCACCGGCGGCCGCGGCGGCACCAGACCTGAGACCCAGTCGAGCAACTCGGCGGCATCGGCGGCGATGCCGGGTGAGGACGGAAAGGTGCGCGGATCCTCGGCCGGGACGCGGTCGATCACCGTCAGCCGCGTCTCGATGGTCGTACCGTGGCGGACATAGGCCCGGCCGGCGATAGCCGCGGTGAAGACGACGCGGCCCTTCTCCTGCAGGCGCACGAAGGCCTCGCGCCAGGCGGGCTGATCGGGACCGACATTGTGGCCGGTGATCGCGACGAGCCGTCCGCCCTCGGCGAGCCGCGCCAGCGCCGACGAAACGTGGCGCATCGCGGCTTCGGCGAAGCGGCCCTCGACTTTGGGTGAGGCCGAGAAGGGCGGGTTCATCAGCACGACGCTCGGCCGGATCGCCGGATCGAGCCGGTCATGGATCTGCTCGGCGTTGTGGCGGGTGACCGCGACGTCGCGGAACAGGCGGCCGAGGAGCCCGGCGCGGGTCTCGGCGATCTCGTTCAGGGCGAGCCGCGCTCTTGGCGAGCTCGGCGAAGATCGCCAGCAATCCGGTGCCGGCCGACGGTTCGAGCACGAGGTCGGTCGGGGTCAGCGCCGCCGCCTCGGCAGCGACAAAGCCGAGTGCGATCGGCGTCGAGAATTGCTGGAAGTGCTCGGATTCTTCCGAGCGGCGGGTCTGCGAAGGCAGCCGCTCGGCGAGACGGGTCAGCATCTGGAGCATCGCCGCGGCCGAGCCCGCGCGCGTGCGCATCGCGCTGCCGAATTTGCGCAGGAACAGCACCTGGGCGGCTTCGAGGGCTTCGTAGGCGTCCTTCCACACCCACGTTCCTTCGGCGTCCGTGCCGCCGAAGGCGGCTTCCATGGCCGAGCGCAGAGCGCGGCTATCGAGCGCGCGGCCCTGACCGAGCAATTGCGCGAGCAGTGTCGCGGCATGAAAAAGCCCCGCGACCTTGTCGGGCGGGGCTTGCGGCAAAAACAGCGGGAGGGTGGCCGCGGCGGGTGTGAGGCCGAGCATGCGGGAGATCTCCGAGAGCGGGGTTCGGATGAGCCCGGCCAGGCGCTCTCTCTTCTCCGTCCGGGTTCACCCGCCTTCCGGCTGTCCTTTCCCTCTCGGCCTCGCTGACAGCGGCGCGGCCGAATAAAAAAGGCCCGCGCGGCGGCGGGCCAGGGTTCGGAGGTTTTCAGTTATTGGCCGAATGCTGCGGTCGATTTGGCGCACAGGTCGGCAGGGTGTGCCACCCCTGCGGTCGGTTGGCTGATCCTGCCGAGCAGCGGGTGCGGCCGGTACGTCCCCGCTATAGCCGCGCCCGCTCTTGCGTTCCGAAAATGCGCGTCAGGGCGCCGAAGCCCCGTTGAGCGCCGTGCCGACCGGCTCGTCCTCGGTCAGGAAGGCCGGCAATTCGGCCGCCGCGAGGTCGATTTCGGCGGGTTCGGCGTCGTCAGGATCGCCGGCCAATGGTGCGGCTTCGTCGCATTGCGGATCTGCGGAAGCTTGCCCTCGACAGCACCGGCATAGGCCATGCCGGGCGGCAGCCAGGCCGCAGCGGCCTCGCGCGCCGCCCGGTCGAGACCGATGCAGGCGGTGCTTTTCGCGGAATCGAAGGCGGTTTCCAACGCCGCGGCGAGTTCCGGCTTCTTGTCGCCGGCGTGATCGCGAGCCCAGCGCTCGCCGAGGATCTCCCTGCCGATCGCGAGGCCGTGCGCCTTCTTGACCCGGCCCCAATAATTGGCGGCGGTCGGCCGCCAGTAATCGGCAAACGGGATCGCGAGCCGCCGGCCGGCGGCTTCGATGACCGGATCGGCCCCGTCCTCGATCGCCAGCTGCGGCTTGAGGCAAGGCGGCGATGCACCGCGCGAAAAGCCGCTGCTTGACCTCGGACGGCAAGGCCGCGAGCGCCGCGAAGCCTTCCGCCGGCGGCAGTTTGAGCCAGTCGAGATCGAGCGCGCGGCCCTGGGCTTCGAGCAGGCGATCGGCCGGGGTGCCGGCGAGATCGTTGAATGAACTGTGCAACGGGGTCTCGATCGCCCGCAATTCGAGCGGGTGCGAGCGGTAGCCGAAGCGCTCGAACAGATCGACGCACAGCCCATAGAGCACCAAATCGAACGCGACATCGAAATCCGCCGCGAGATGGGCGCGGGTAATCTGCAATCGGTGCGCCTTGAGATCGTCGACCAGCAGCTGGCTGAAACCGCATTCCTTTCGGATGGTCTGCCCGGCGGTAGGGGAGGGGCCGGAGATTTCGTCGTCTCGGCGGGCCTTGAACCCGACTGTCTCGCCGTCGCCGGTGTCAGTCGCCGAGCATTCGACGAGCCCTTCATGGAGACGAAATTCGCCATCATCGCCGATCGTGACGATAACGCCGGCGACCGCGCGGTCTTTTTCGCTGTAGACCGCGAGATCCTCGACGCTCTCGGTGAGCTCGTCACGGCGCTCCTCGAGCCGGGCGGCTTCGGTCATCAACTGCGTCGGTCCACTCGTCCTCGGGGATTTCCTCGAGTTCCGCGAGACGCTGTTCGATGCGCTCGATTTCCCCGGCGATTTCGGGTGGCAGCTCGGCCGGCTGCGGACGGACGCGGCCGTATTGCGCGGTGAAGTCGTATGCGGGATCGAGCATCGCCCGGGTCCAGGCCCAGGAGGAGCGCAATTCGGCGGCCTTCTGTTCGAGCTTCTCGAGCGCCAGCCGGCGGACGAGGGCGGCATCGTCCATAAAGCCCTCGTCGTCGCCGCTGAAGAGATCGCGGGTCACCGTGCCGCCGGCGGCCTCGTACGCCGCGATGCCGACGAAGACGCCCAGATCGGAGTCGAGCCGCGACGGCGCTTTGCGTGAGCAGGCGCTTCACCGTGTAGGGCGGGATGTAGGAC
Organism: uncultured Alphaproteobacteria bacterium; assembly: GCA_963814805.1. Taxonomy (GTDB): domain Bacteria; phylum Pseudomonadota; class Alphaproteobacteria; order ATCC43930; family CGMCC-115725; genus AP-15. The sequence continues at coordinate 19,359 of CAWFER010000010.1, forward strand.
TGGTCCTTGAGCTGATGCCACACAGCGAGCTGCGCCGCGTGGTCGGCGCCGAGCGTGAAGGCCATCATCACTTCGAGGCTGACGTCGCTTTCCCGATAGGCGTCGAGCAGCTCGGGGGCGAGCTTGCCCAGGCGCAGGCGCTGCCGGACGTGCCGCTCCGGACGCCGAAGCGGGCGGCGACGGCCTCGACTGGACTGGCCGGCATCAATCAGGGCCGCCATGGCGACGAATTCGTCCGCCGGGTGCATGGCGGCGCGGATGGTGTTCTCCATCAGCGAGGTCTCGATGGCCTCGCCCTCGGGCCCTCGACCAGGCACGGCACCTTGAAGTCGTCGGCGATGACGCCCTCGGCGGCAAGCTCCTGCAGGGCCTTGAGCCGCCGCCCGCCGGCGGTGACGGCGTGGACGCCCTTCTCCCCGGCCGAGGGGTGGACGACGAGGTTCTGCTTTAAGCCACGGGCCTTGATGCTGGCCTTCAGCTCGGCGTCTTCGGCCGCCGAGGGCGGGGTCTTGCGGACATTGGCCGGGGGACAGGCACGAGCTTGTCGAGCGGGAATGTTCCGAACGGCGGGTGGGTGTGGTCATGGTGGGATTCCTTTCGCGGCGGGCGGGCAGGAGCCTTCTCTCGTCCTGTAAACCCCGCCAAAAGTCCTCTCCTGGCCCTTTCACTCTCGGCTGCCGCCGCGGGAACCGTCGCCGGAAGAGTGGGCGCGCCGCGGGGGTAGGGGGCCATGCCTGTCTGCGCCGTTGCGCGGGGCTGGCCAGGGCGAGCATCTAGTCGGCGGCCTGCATGCGGCCTTGCCGGCGGCGGTGAAGATGGCGCGGGGGTCATCGCTGCAGGACCTGCAGCCACGAGGCGACGATAGGCGGCGTGGTCGGGGCGCGGATGGTGGGCAGATCCCGAGATCGGCCAGAATCATGCCGCTTAGGTAGCTCGGCGACTTATCCTGACAGTCCAGCCCTGTTTTGAATCTTTGCGGCGCGTATGAAGGTGCCGGTCATGCCGCGAGTTCCCGCGGTTGGGGCTGCCGGGCGTGCATCCAGTCGGCGGCTTGTTGGGCCTTGCTGGCGGCGGTGAAGATGGCGCGCGGATCGTCCTTCAGAACGCGCAACCACGATGCGACGTAGGCGGCGTGGTCGGGGCGCGGATGGTGAGCGATGCAGAGGTCGGCGAGGATGAAGCTGGCTGTCAGTTCGGCGACGCATTCTTCGACGGCCACGGCATCGCGGCGGAAGCGCTCTTCGAAGTTGCGATCGAGGCGATGACGCGCTCCGGTGGCGTGAGCGCATTCGTGCACGAGCGTCGCCATGTGCGCCGCTGCATCCCGGAACGCAGCGAACATCGGCATGAAGATGTGGTCGAGATCGATGCGGTAGTGGGCGTCATAGGCGCCGTGGGTGACAGGGATCTTCAACGCCTCGATGAAGGCGTCGGCATGCGCGAAGCGCTCGGTCTCCGGCAGCAGAGCGACAGGCTCGGGCTCATAGCCTTCGACCTGTGCGAGGTTGAACACCGTAAAGGCGCGAGCGAAGACCCGGCGGTGGACGGACTCTTCATCGCCGTCATGGTCATCGTCGGCGCTCGATGCCGCCTGCTTCCAGAGCACGACGGTCGAGCCGTGTTCACCCTTGCGGACCTGCGCGCCGACCGCCTGCCACTGGCGATAGGTGCCCCAGATCCCGCTGGCGTAGCCAAAGGCCTGCGCCGCGATCCAGAGCGCGACAATATTGACGCCTCGGTACCGGCGACGTGAGCCGACATTCTCGGGTCGGGAGATCGCGTTTCCGTTGTGGTGCCAAGGCATACGCCACTTACCGGCGCCGGCCTCGATGGCGGCGACGATTTCGGCGGTGATACGGGTATAGGCAGTGGCGCGGTCCGACTGCGCGTTGCTGCGGGACATCGGGAGGTCCTCCGCGACGGGCCGGAGCGAGCCTCTCCCGCTCCCCTCACACCGTCACGAAGACCCAGCCTTGCTCTCCCTTTTATGGGGCCCCCGGATGTCAAGCTGGTTTCCGGAGGGCGCCCACCATGCCGCCGCACCGCATCGCCCGGGAGCGGTGCCGAGCTGGAACCGACGCCCCCAAGAAGCCCGCAAGTTTTCAATCGAAAGGAATACCGGAGCCCAGCGCCATATCGCCAAAGCCGTCGACCAACTCGCCTTTTATCCGGTTCGATTTACCGCGGCGTGGGCGGCATTCGTAACCCTGATCCCGGTTGCTGCGGGTGCGGCGCTGCGGGGGACGGGACCCTTCTCTGCAAGCGGCGTCTTGCAGCCCAGGGAGAGGTCGGTCACACGCCCTGCCCGGTCATTCCCGACGATCGCGAATTGTGCGGGAATTCTTTCGGCCCTTCCGGATCAGGTCACGATCGCTCCCTCCGGAACCAGGCCAGTGGTCGCATAGCGCCACAGCGCGACGAGCAGCTTGCGCGCCAGCGCCACCACCATGACGCGCCGCAGCCGTCCCGTTGCGCCCGCGGTGCGCTCGGTGAACCATTGCGCCAGCCGACTGCCCGGCTGCCACAACACCCAGCGCCAGGTGATCTGGATCATCTGGGCGCGCAGCAGCGGCGGTCCGGCCTTGGTGATCCCCTGATCGCGCACCACCGCGCCGCTGGCCCACGGCGCGGGCGCCAATCCGCTCCACCCGCCCAGTTCGCGCCGATTGCGGAAATCCCGCCAGAACGCCTCGCGCACCAGCATCGAGGCATCGTTCGCGCCGATCCCCTTCAGGCGGTTCAATGCCACCAGCATCGCCCCGTCCCGGCGACAATCGGCAGTGGGTTCCTCGAGCTGCACCTTCGCCTCCCGGATCACACGATCGCGTTCGGCCTCGACCTGCACCAGCTGCTCCATGGCCAGCGCCAGGCGCTGCAATTCGCGAACGATCTCCTCCTTGAGGCGGCAGCCCAGGTGACGACCGTCGCCGGTGATCAACCCATCCAGCCGCTGCGTCGCATCCGCGGCACGCGGGTTGAATTCGGCGATCCCTTGCGTCTTCAGCAGGCCCTTGATCCGGTTGGTGTGGGCGGTTCTCTCCTTGATCAGGCGCTGGCGTTCGCGCAGCAGTCGCCGTTCGTCATCCTGCTCGACGGTCGGCACCCGCACGGCGCTCAGCACCTGGTGCTCGCCGCGCGCATGCGCCATCAGCGCACGCACCATGGCGCGGGCGTCGATCCGATCGGTCTTGGCGCGCTTGGCGCGGCGGTTGACCAGCAGACTGGCGGGATCGATGACGATCACCCTGATCCCGAGCGCGGCGAAGCGGCGCTGCAGCCAGAACCCTTCGTAGCCGGCTTCGTGACAGCACAGCACGCTCGGGTTGGAGCCCTGCGCCGTGACGATCCGTGACCGCAAGCGCTCGATGAGTGCCGCAACAGCATCGGCATCGCCGGCAGCAACCCCGTGGATGGCGATCTTGTCGGCCAGCGGCGTGTGCACGCCGATCACCCATTTCGCCCGGCTCATCTCGATCGAAACAAAGATCTGAACTGTGCTCTCTGAACTTTCCGATGCAGATACCGCCTCACCCTGCGTCGACATCGCCGTCTCCTCCGCCGTGATCCGACAAGAGCCTCACCGTATCGCCTGGCGCGCCTGTCTCCCCATAGGATCTCTGAACCTGGCCGGTGGGCCAGCCTCGGTCTTCGGGTCCGATCCCGTCGAGGATGCGTTGGAACCGAGCGAGGTCCCGTTGCAACGAGACCCGCTGCGGCTCGGACAGACGTTTCTCGCGCAAGAGGTTCTGGGCTTCGGCCGCGGCTCTCGTCCAGGCGGATCGATGGCGCGCGGTGATGCAGGCGTTGGGACAGCGGGTCGGCTCGCAGAGGGCGGTGAGCGGGGCATTGGCCTCCGGCGCCGCGACCCGTTTCAAGCACAGCGCAGTCAACGGATCGAAGAAACAGTCGGCCAGAACGCCGACATGGAGCGTGCGCGCGAGGCTTGCGAGGAGCGAGCGCAAGCGGGCGCGATCGGCGATCATGGCTGGGATCGGCGCGAGCGTGTCGGCGGCGTCGAGCGCGCGTGCGACCCGTGGTCCGGCGGGGCCGAACGGTGTAGTCCCGGCGCGGCGATCGTCGAAGTAGACCAGCAGGTCATCGAGCTGGCCGAGAGTGCGCTGCGCCTCCACCTCGGCGCGGAAGCCTGATGCGCTCGATCCCGCGTAGCCCTCGAAGGCGGCGACCGAGGCGTGCTTGTACTGGATCATGCCGGCGACGATGCCGAATGGCCGGTTGGCGATGTGCCAGGCGATGGTGCGCCGAAACTGGCGCGTGGTGATGCGCCAGGGCACGTCGTTGGGGCCGGCGGGGATAACGGGCCGCTCCGCCGTCCCGAACAGGGCGTTGAGGTGATCCCGGTAGACGTTGAGCTGGCGGACGATCTCGGCGGAGACATGATCCTTGGTGCCTGTCTTCAGCGACAGCACCGGCCAGAGTGTGTCGAGACCACGCGCGTCTGCGGCCCGCGCGGCGAGCTGCTCCAGCACCTCGATCGCCTGGGCGACCGGCGCGATGGTGACCCACTCGGCGGGCTCGCCACGGCTGGGCTTGCCCTTGTAGGCGACCGAACGTACCCGGTGCCGCATGATGATGCCGTCCTCGCTGCGGGTGATCGCGAGGCAGCCGCGCCGCATGGACTGGACCTCGCAATCGCGCATGCCGGTGAGATAGGCACAGACGACGTAGGCCGCGGCCTGGAGCATCCGCTCCTCATGGGCCAAGGTTTTCACGTCGAACCGCGGTCGCCACGGCCTGGCGTTCTCCGGATCGAGGCTGATCGGCGTGTCCATACCGCCGGTCTCCAGGCCGAGCTCGACAACGGCGGCCTCGATCAGGTCAGGCGCGCCGCTTGCGAGCTGGATGTGCATCCGCGGCTCCATCTGCGCATCGATGCCGATGTGCAGATGGAGAAGGTGGGCGTTGATCGGCGGGGTTGCGGCGCCGGTGCGTGGATCGCGGCGGACGACGCCGTTGTGCGCGGTCGCCCAGGCTGGCACGCCTCGGGCATCGCGGCGGCGCTGCTCGAAGAAGGCAGCCAGGCGCTCGCGCTGGCGCCCACGACGCTCTGCGTTGCTGAGGCCGACCTCTGCTGCGATCAGCAGGTCGCGATGCGCTTCGAGCCTTTTAAGCTCGGCGCGAGCGGCGAGAATATCGGCAGCAAAGGTCGTGATGTAGCGCAGCGACCACGCCAGGAGCGGCGTGATGATCGACTCGGGGATCCGTGGGGTGCGGTTCTCCCGATCAGGGCAGCAACCTGCGACCAGGGAGGGCGATCGACCGGGCCACGGCTCGAATCGCAATCCGCCGAAGGGTAAGTGGTCCCGGTAGACGTAGAGATCCGAAACGACCTCGAGGAGCTGGGCGACGACGACGGCGCGCCGCCGCCGCTCGGCCTTGAGGGCGCGAACATAGGCATCAAGCAGGGAGCGGTCGACGCGGCCGAGATCGACCATCCCGATCTGAACCCGAACGAACTCAAAGAAGCGTCGCGCCCGGTTGAAGGCTTGGCGCGCGCTGGCCGGCGGCAGCTTCGTGCGGTGGCCGGGAAGATCGGCGTTGAGCCGCGCGTAGAGGAACGCGCGCAGCGCCTCACGCACATCCGGGTCGCCGACCGCATCGAAGTGAACGGTGACATGGCATCGGCGGGCGTTCTCGCGGAACACCGCCGGCCCCAAATCCCAGCCCGGGTCGCCGTAGCGCGAGAGATCGGCGCGGTCGAACCCCGGCCTGAGCGGCGCGGAGGCAAGCGCGGGACGATCGTCGATCACCGGTCGAGGCGCACGGGCGGCGGCGACGGTCATGCGCGGGCCTCGGGTGGAAGATAGAGCGCGTGTGTACCGACGGCTCGGCGCGCTTCGGCGATGACGGCGTCGGAGAAGGCGGGCAGCACCTGCCCGACGATACGCGCATGCGCGCGACCGAATTTGAGCCGCCAGTCGGCGGCGGTCAGCCCGGCCCGCTCGCCCTCGATGAACGTCAGGAAGGCGAGGATCGCCGGGAGCTTGCGGGCAGTGATGACGGCGTTGCCGCAGTCAAGGCACCCCCAGAATGGCTGCGGACACGGCGATCCCGCTTCGCCGAACGGACTGGCGTAGAAGCCGGCGCAGGCCGCGAGCCAGACATCCTGTTCGCCATCGAGCAAGCCCATGACGCTCCCCGACGATCCAGGAGGCTCGCCGGTCCGATCGCGCGTGGAGCGCCAAGCCGCTTCCTGGTCCGGCGGCAGCACGATCGGCTGAGCGGCCGCGACTGCCTCGGTGAGGGCGTCAGCGACGGCAGCCTCGTGTAGCGGTCTGAGCGATGGCAGGTCGGCATAGTGGCGGGCAGCGACTTCGGTTGTGTGGCCGACCGCGAACCGAGCCATGTGACCCTCGGTCTTCAGATACCAAAGCGCCTTGTGGGTCTTGCGCAGGCGAGAGAGCACCAGCCGGAGGGGCTGGCCCTCGTCGTCGACGATGCCATGGCGGGCGGTCCAGGCGTCGAGCGTCGAGCGCGGGTGGCGGACGCCGGCGCGCAAGGCACCCCAGCTCTGGTAGACCCAGAGACGGTCGGTCGGAACATGCCGGCGCGCTGTGGCGGTGATTTCGATCAGCCTGCGGATCAGGCCGCCCGGCGTACCCACCCCGCCATCGCGGACGCGGATCGTCTTGTGCTCGGCACCACGGGCGCGGCGCTTCACGTAAGCGACCTCGATGGTGCCGGCCGACGGATTGCGGAGGCAATCGATGGTGAGAGCCTTGCAGCACTCGATTTCCAACCCCGTCTCGAGTGAGAGCAGAGTCAGGAGCGGCGGCAGGTCGTCGCCGAGCAGATGGTGGCGGGCATGCAGCTCGTCGGTCAGCGACGACACGGGCAGTCCACGGCGAGCCCGAATGAAGTAGAGCGACTGCCATGCCGGATGCTCGTGCCCGATGCGGCCATGCTCGGCGATCACCGCCTCGACCGCGGTGGTGGCGCGCCGAAGGACACCATCGCCCTGATCATCAGCGGTGCGGCCGATCCGGCGAAAGAGGCGGTCAACATCGCCACGCGCAGCATCGCGAAGCTGCCGGGCGACGAACGGGCTGTAGGCGTCGCGGGGGCGGGAGCGCCCGACCGGACCGGCGCTGGTGTAGCTCAGGCGACGGCGTAGATCAGCGTCCAGGAGACCAGGGCGATCGGACTCTATGGAGCGAAGCGCGTTGACGGCCTTGGCGAGGATCGTGTGACGATTGATCGGACTGCAGCCGTCCGCCTCAAGCGCCGCCTCGAAGCGATCGAGATGCGCCGCCCGTAGGTCGGCGATGCCGTCGACCGTCGGCGCGTGCTCGCGGAGGTAGGCGAAGAACCGGCGGTAGCCCTGCACGTGCTGCTTGACGCTGCTCGCCGCGCCCAAGCTCCCGCCGAGGCCGGCCGCACGCCGAAGTGCGCCTGCGAACGCGATGGCGAGCGGGCGCGGTCGGAGATCGACGAGATCGATCGGGACGCAGCCGCCGTAGCGCGCTTCCACAGTAAAGCGCAGGCCCGCGATGCCGTCAGGGACATTATCGGGCTGTGCGCCGTCAAAAGGCGTAAAGCTGACGCGCCGTCCCTTACGCGGCCGGCTGGTCATGTCGGAATCCGGGCGGGCAGGAGCGCCAGCAACTCCTCGACCGCGGCATCGATCGTATCGGCACGCGCGGCGATGTGATCAAGGTAGATGTAGGTAGTGGCGAGGCTGGCATGGCCGAGGAGGCGCTGCACCTGCTGCAGCGGATCGCCGAGCAGCTGGCGATAACCCTCCATCGCGCCAGCCGGGCCCGCCGCGTCGCGCAGGCGATGCTGGATCAGCATGGCGAGCATGTGGACGGCGAAGGTGTGCCGGAGCTGGTGTGGGCTGACGTGAATGGGCAATCCGGCAGCGGCACAGCGCTGGCCTGCGCGAGCGAAGATCGCCTCCCAGGAGTTAGGCTGGACGGGCTGCCCGACCTCGGTCGACCAGAGAACCGCCGACTCCTGCGGCGCGCCATCGTCGTCGCAGATGACGAGGCGGCCACGCTCGTCGGGAGTGAGTGCCTCGATAGGGACCGAGCCACCATCACAAAGGACCAAGGCTGAACCTGGCGCTGCTCGGCGGATGAGGATCGGCCGGTCGACCCGGCGCCAGCCGGAGCACGCCGCGAACTTGGCCACTGCGCTTGCGCGCTCGACGGCGACATAGGCGCAGAGCTGCTGAAGAAGACGGCGGGGGACCAGTATGCGGCGGCCGCGCTCGCCCTTGGTGAGCCCCGACGGCAGATCAAGCCAGGCTTGGCGGTCGCCAGCCTCGCGCCGCTCCAGGGCGGAGAGCTCGAAGGCCAGCAGAAACGAAGCCTCCTCGAGCCGCAGTCCGGTCGTGACCAGGAGCTCGGCGAAGAGCGAGTTGCGGATGCCGTTGCGATCGCGCGCGCCGAGTCGCTCGGCGCCGTCCACCGCGAGACCTCTCAGCCCGACATCGCGGAACGCGCGGTAGTCCTCCAGCGTGATGAAGCGGACATCCGAGCGCTTGGCGGCACGCTCGTAAGCCTCGTTGCGGGACGCCATGCGCGCGCGACGGCCGCCGTGCCCTTGGCGCCAGATGATGCGATGTGTGAACGGCGCCGCAGCGACAAGCCTCTCCAGCTCGGCCCAGCGATACAGCTTCTCCAGCGAGGCCACCGCGCGGTTCCAGGATCCGGCCGTGATCCGGAAGCTGGCGTCATCGCGCCGCCGAGCGCGATGGAAGGCGGCGACATCGTCCCTCTCAGCCTGCCAAATCGTCCTGCCACGAGCGTCAGCCAGGAAGCGGACCCAAACCACGACGTCATAGCCGTAAGCGCGCAGCGAGTGGCGTGATCGCACGCCGCTGAGCGGCAGATCCAGGAAGAAACGATCGAGATCGGCGTCGTAGACGGCGCCGTCGCGCAGAATGATCGGGATATGGGCGTCGAGCCCATCTGCCGATCGACGTTCCTGAATCGTGATGATCACTGGTGCAGTGCCGGCAATGTGCAACCCCTCCCCCGGCCCCCCACCCCGGACTTGCCCAGGTGGGCAAACAGGGACCTCCCACGCGCGCCGCTACGTCGCTCGTGGGGGCACTTCGCGACGCGCGCGGGTCCCTCCTGTTCGCTACCTGGACAAGTCCTCCGCCATCAATAGGGCGGCGGAGGGTCGGTGCAGACTGTCAAGATAAGACCGAGATTTCTTCGAGGGCATAGGCTTCGGAGCCGAACCGGCCGCTCAGGTCGCGATCGAGCCGATGCTTCGCGCCCGAGCCGTGCCCGCACTCGTGGATCCAGCTGCCGTAAAAGCCCGCGGCTTCATGGAAATAGCCGAAATCGGGCATGTGCACCGTGTCGGTGGCGGGCCGGTAGTAGGCGTTGGGGCCGCCGAAGACGGTGTTGATGCCGAGGTTGCCGATGAATGCCTCGGCATGGGCAAGGCGTTCGGTCTCCGGCAGCAGCGCGGCAGCCTCGGGCTGGTAGCCGTCGACCTGGGCGACATTGAAGACCGTGAATGCCCGGGCGAAAACGCGCCGGGCCGGACCGTCCTCATCGCCGAGCCGGTCGTCGCCGCCGGCCGGGGTCACTTCTTTCCACAGCACGACGGTCGTGCCGCGCTCGCCCTTACGGACCTGTGCTTCGCGCGCCTGCCACTGGCGATAGGTGCCCCAGAGACCGTTGTCGTAGCGGGCGATTTCGGCGGCGACCCAGAGAGCGAGAACGTTGACGCCGCGATATGCCTTGCCGGACGCGATGTTGGCGGGGCGGGCGGTCGAGGTTCCGTTATGGTGCCAGGGCATCTTGAACTCGCCGGCGCCGGCCTCGATGGCGGCGACGATCTCGGCGGTGATGCGGGTGTAGACGTCGGTACGGTCGTGGGTCATGGGGCAGCTCCATGACGGGCGGGCGAGAGCCTCTCTCCCGCCTCCTTCTCCCGTCGCGGACCCCCGCACGGCCCTTTCGCTTTTTGGCGCTCGCCTGAACCGCTCCGCGTGGGCCGCCGCACGGACAGTCGACAGCCGGGGCGCGTTAGCGCCTGCCGCCGCGGCGCGACGCGCCGCCCTGCGTCAGGGATCGCAACCCGGATGGGCGGAGACGGATCCCGAGCGCAGGCGAGGGGACGGCTGCGTGGCGCTTTGCGCCATAGAGCCCGGCCCGAAGGGAGACGCGTGGAATATTCGCTAGTTCTTGACTTATCACCTGTGGGTTCTCATGATTAATTACTTCACTATTTTTGATGGAAAAGGCATTTACATGCCGGTCGAATTAAGAAAAGCGCTGCCGGTGCTGCTGCGGTCGGTCGGCCTCGACGAGCGCTGGCTGCAGGATCAGATAAACCTTGACCCGTCGATTTTGGGTCTGGGGGAACTGGAGATAGCCGGAAAGGAACACCACCAGCCGCTTGGCGGACGGATCGATTTCCTGATGCGGAATGCCGAAGCGGAAACGTATTACGAGGTGGAAATCATGCTGGGCTCCCTGGATGAGAGCCATATCATCCGCACTATCGAGTATTGGGACGTTGAGCGCCAAAGACGCCCTGCCTTCGACCATCGCGCCGTCATAGTCGCCGAAAATATCACCGCGCGTTTCTTCAACGTGCTGCGGCTGCTTAATCGGGCGGTGCCGATGATTGCCGTCAAGCTGAGCGCTTTCGAGCTCGACGGCAAGATCGTGCTTCACCCCGTGACGGTGCTCGACATCATCGAGGAGACGGCGGCGTCGGACGATGTGGATCAGGTGGAGCGGGCGGACAGGCCCTATTGGGAAAAAAAGGCTAACGCCGGATTTTTGACGATTGTTGACGGCACGGGTCAGTTGCTGCGGAAGGATGGACTGGAGCCGCGGATAACCTACAATCGTTACCACGTCGCCCTCGGGACCACGGGCTATAATTTTTGCTGGTTCCACCCCCGCAGGGCGGTGAATCACTGCAATATCGAAATCCGGATGCGCGAGGGCGGAGAGGCGCGCGATGCGCTGGTGACCTCGCTCGTGGACGGAGGCGTCGATGCGTCCGCTCGGCGGGCGGACGAGCTGTCCTTCGGCATCACCACGAAAGGGTTCGACGAACACGCCGAGACGATAGGCGGAGTGCTCAAGCGAGCGGAAGAGGCGTCGCGGCTGTAGGCGGGCCTGTGAACGGCAGAAGCAAGTCGGACGGCGTCGATGACGCGGAGAACAGAAGCACGGGCACTATTGCCGTGTCGCCGGCCGCGAGTTGCTTGAGAATTCCGTCCGCGTAAGGATGCGCCGCGTTCTCGAAACACCACCGCATCGCGATGAGTTATCGAGAACAAAGGACGTCACGCCCGCCCGTAGCTGATGAGGTCTTTTATCGTCACGCCGAGGGGCAGCAGATTGCCCTTGCGAAGCTCAAGGATGCGCGCGGCGGCTTCCGCCGGGGTGTGTGAGCCTTGCCGGCATCGGCGAGCGGCCGGGCGACGGCAGTGCGGCGGGGATGGAGGCGGGGGGAACACGCCGGGGCGAGTCCGGGATGTCCGGACGTGAAAGCACCGACAGACACGGGGCGAGGGGGCCCGCTCGCAGCAAGGGCTCGCCTATCGGGCTTTCAGGAGTGGGGCGCCCGGCCCTGGGTGGATCGGCCCGATCCAGCAGGGCGGGAATTGTCATGACATTGTCTGGCTATTATGTTAGGATAAAGGACTGGAGGATTTTATGCAGACAACCCGTAGCGAAAAACTCGATCTCAGGCTGACCCCCGAGGCCAAGCGCACGCTCAATATAGCGGCGTCGGCAGCCGGTCGCTCGGTGAGCGAATTCGTGCTGGAAAGCGCGCTGTCCCGCGCCGAGGAGACGCTCGCCGATCGGCGGCATTTCGGGCTCGATGCCGAGCGCTGGGAAGCGTTCATGATGGCGCTTGAAGCCCCGGCGCGCGAGATTCCGGCGCTTGAGCGTCTGATGCGCGAACCCAGCATATTCGAAGGCCGCGAGCGCTAAAGTGGCGGACGCGCTCCGTATCGAGAAGCTCAGGCGCGATCACCCGGTCGACGTCTTCGATTGCGGCCGCGAGGAGCTGAACCGATTCCTGATTCGCTTCGCCTTTCCCAATCAGCAGGCCGGCGCCTCACAGACTTATGTCGGCCTGTCGGGCAACGAGATCATCGGCTTCTACACGCTCGTCGTCGGCCAGGTGGCCTATGACGATGCGCCGGAGCGCCTGACCAAGGGGCTGGCGCGTCACCCCGTGCCGATCATGCTGCTTGCGCGTCTGGCAGTCAGCACAGGATGGCAGGGCAGGGGAGCAGGGGCGGGTCTGCTCAAGGACGCGATGCGCCGCACGCTGCAGGCGGCCGACATCGCTGGCATCCGCGCCTTCGGCGTGCACGCCAAAGACGATGAGGCGCGCACCTACTATGAGCGCTTCGGCTTCATCGCCTCGCCGAGCGACCCCTTTCACCTGTTCGTGCTGATGAAGGATCTGCGGCGCATCGCGGGCGCATAATCAGCGGCGGCTCCGGGTGCGTGAAGGAGACGATGATCCCCCTTGACGGAAAGAGCGTTCCGTACCAGATCAGGTATATGGGCTTCATATTTCCCCCTAAATACCCGTACCCGTGGGCGTTTCCCGGTGGGAATAATTCGCTGGCCAATGCGCTTGGAGGCATAGCATCGGCTATGCCGCCGCCGCCGCCGAACGCCTTGAACGCCCTCTTGGCGATGGTTTCTCAACGTCCGCGAAACCGCTCTGAGTGGGAGGCGCGCTTCGCTCATTGGCAACGGCCAGCGAGCGACACGGAGGAAGCCGAGATCGATGCCAAGGCTCGGCGGGTCAGGCTGGCGCTCGAGCGGCACAGCACATTTCTGCCTTCGCACCAATGGAGGGTCGTGAAGCAGGGGAGCTATCACAACAACACCAATGTACGAAACCAGAGCGATGTCGATCTCGCGGTTTGCTTGTCGGACGTGTTCTTCGTCGACGGCCCCTCGAATGACGTACCCGGTCTTGCGGAACTCGGCCGTGTATCTGTGGGCTTCCAGTTCGATGAGTACAAAGCACACATAGCATGGTGTCTTACCCAAGAATTTGGGAGTAGCGCGGTCAAGCTGGGGAAAAAGGCGATCGAGATCCATAAAAACGACAATGAAAAAATCAATGCGGATGTGGTGCCAGCATTTACATTTCAACTTTATGGGCCGCGTCAAGGTTTCTTGCGCGGCGCACCCCATAACGGAGTAGCGCTTCTGACGAGTGAGGGCCGGAGGATTACGAATTTTCCCGATCAGCATTATGCGAACGGGTGTGCGACGAACGATCGGACTGGGAGGCGCTACAAAAGGGTTGTGCGTATCCTGAAACGGCTGCGCGATCACATGGCGGAAAACCCCAATGCCGGGGCGGCCATGCGCGCCCGCGCCGAGGGCACGGCGTCGTTTCTGATCGAATCATTAGTTTACAACTGCCCGGATCACCTCTTCGGACACGCGGCAATCTATGACGACGTGGTGGTTGTGTTGCAGTTTTTAAGCGCCGGGCTCCATGATCCGGCTAATGGTCAAGGATTGCTCTCGTTGCCCCTCTGGGCATTGTGGTACGAAGTAAACGGCATCAAACCCCTGTTTGGATCGGACCAGGCCTGGAGCGTTTCCGAGGCGGTGAGCTTTATCGCGGTCGCGCGGGCTTACATGGGGGCGTGATGCATCACCTTCTACCGCTCAAGGTCAAGATTGGGATCATCGTCATCTTGGCCGGGGCGGTAGCAGGCGTTGCCAACTGGGCCGGCTTCGATCGCGTCGGGCTTTCCGCCGTCGTCGGCATCGTCGAATTTATTGTGATCAACGGCCTGTTTCGCTCGTGGCGAGTGCTCGCGCGACTGCCTATCGTTCCGCGACCGACGTGGATGAAGACCGATCTTTCGGGCGAGTGGGTGGGAGAGATCCGCTCGCTGTGGAAACCCTCGCCGGATGCGCCGGCGTTACCCCCGATCCCCGTTTCCGTTGAATTACGGCAGGAATGGAGCGAGGTGGTGTTCAGCATGAAAACGGACAAGATGCGCTCGCGCAGCACGGGTGCAGTGCCACATTACGATCCGATCACCCGCGAGCTGCGCTTCCGATATTTTTACGAAACTGAACCCACCGCAGCGGCGAACGACGCGAACCCGCCGCAACGTTTGGGGTCGGCGCTGGCTACCGTGGTGTTAAGTAAGCCCAATCAGATGAATATCCGGTACACGAACGAACGGAGTCCTGGAGGCGACATTGACCTCGGAAGGCGAGGCGGCGGCAAGAGCCGAAAATGAGGCGTCGGGAATCCAGCGGCGCGAGGTTCGGGAGAACGGACACCCAACTTACTGGACGTTTAGGCGTCAAATTCCAATCTTCTCCACCTCGTCCAGGCTCATCTCGTCGCGGCGGCGATCAATAAAGCTGCGTCGTGCGCGTGCTTGAAATGGTTCGCCATCGCCGCGGCCTTCTCCAGCGTGCCGCCGTTTTTGAGGTAGGCGGTGATCCCCGTCGCCCGAAAGCTGTGATTGCCGAGCAACGGTTCCGGCCGGCCGCCGCGGCGCGGCGCCGGATCATCGCGCGATTTGATAGGCGCGCGTGTGGGGCTTGATTCTTTCACCCGAATCGCGTGTAATACGCGAAGTACGTAATTTGGAGAATGTATGGAAATGATTACCGTGACGGCGGCCGAGTTTCAGCGGCATTTCGGCCGCTATCAGGACGAAGCCCTGACACAGCCCGTGTCTGTCACCCGCAACGGCCGCGAGCGGGTGGTGATGATTTCGGTCGACGAATACCGCAGGCTCAAGCGGCGGAGCCGCGAGGTGTTGAGGGCAGGGGATCTAAGCGACGAGGAAGTGGCGCAGATCGCGAAGGGGAAAATGGACCCGCGCCACGACCATCTCGACAAAGAACTCGAATAGGTACGGGTGTGGCCCCCCGGCTCACGAGTTCGCCAAATCATGAGGACGCGCCGGGCAGTAACTGCGTCGGCGAGCTGTTAGCGGACAGGTGGTGATTATGTCCGACCCATTCTTCGACCATCCGATTCTGAACTCTCCCTACGAATACCCAGCGCGGCATTGGGAGCTCGACGAGGCTGGGCAGCCGACGCAGAAGATCATCGAGCGCCGGCGCAGTGCCAAATTCATCACGCCGATCCCAAAGCCGAAGAAACGCAAAGCCGCGCGCAAACAAGCGGGATTTGTCTTCGACGAAGGGCAAGGGGCTTTCGACCAAGGAGCAGCAATACGACCCCACTTCGATCATCAATGAGGTGCGCCGGCACGTGGACGCCTGGCGTGCATTGCCCAACCCCGAGTCAGTGGCAGGTCACGCCGGAAACGGCTCGCCTCCTGCAGCACTGGCGGCACCACAAGTTCAGCGGCGTCCGGCCGTTCTTCTGCCAGGTCGAGGCGGTCGAAACCGCCATCTGGCTGACCGAGGTCGCGCCTCAATCGCAGGAACGGCAAGCGCTTTCTCGACCATCTCGCCGCAGCCAACAGGGACGCCAATCCCGAGCTGATGCGGCTCGCGCTGAAGCTGGCCACCGGCGCAGGCAAGACCACCGTCATGGCCATGCTCATCGCCTGGCAGACGATCAACGCCGTGCGCCGCCCGGCGAGCAAGAATTTCACGCGCGGCTTTCTGGTCTGCGCGCCTGGCCTCACGATCAAGGACCGCCTGCGCGTGCTCCAGCCGAACGACCCCGACAGCTACTACGCCAGCCGCGAACTCGTTCCCGAGCGACATGCTCGACGACGTGAACCGGGCCAAGATCGTCATCACCAACTACCACGCCTTCAAGCTCCGCGAGCGCATCGAGCTGTCCAAGGGCGGACGCGCGCTGCTGCAAGGCCGCACGCGGCGAGGAGCTGAACACGCTGGAGACCGAAGGCCAGATGCTCCAGCGCGTGATGCCCGACCTGATGGGCATGAAGAACATCCTCGTCATCAACGACGAGGCGCACCACTGCTACCGCGAAAAGCCGAAAGACGCCGACGACGAGGATCTGAAGGGCGACGAGAAGAAGGAGGCCGAGAAGAACAACGAGGCGGCGCGCCTCTGGATTTCCGGCCTCGAAGCCGTGAACCGCAAGCTCGGCCTCAGCCGCGTCATCGATCTGTCGGCGACGCCGTTCTTCCTGCGCGGCTCCGGCTACGCCGAGGGCACGCTGTTCCCGTGGACGATGAGCGACTTCTCGCTCATGGACGCCATCGAGTGCGGCATCGTCAAGCTGCCGCGCGTCCCCGTCGCCGAAAACATCCCCGGCGACGAGATGCCGATGTTCCGCAACCTCTGGGAGAACATTCGCAAGGACATGCCCAAGAAGGGGCGCGGCCAAGGCGAGGAACTCGACCCGCTCAAACTCCCCACGCGTCTGCAGACCGCGCTGCGAAGCCCTCTACGGCCACTACGAGAAGACCTTCAAGCTCTGGGAGGACAAGGGCATCAAGGTGCCGCCCTGCTTCATCATCGTCTGCCAGAACACCGCCATCTCGAAGCTCGTCTACGACTACATCTCCGGCTTCCAGCGCAAGAACGAAGACGGCACCACCACGCTCGAGAACGGGCGCCTCGCGCTGTTCCGCAATTTCGACGAAACCACCGGCAACCCGCTCCCGCGCCCGAACACGCTGCTCATCGACAGCGAGCAGCTCGAAGCCGGCGATGCGCTCGACGACAACTTCCGCGGCATGGCGGCCGACGAGATCGAACGCTTCCGCCGCGAGATCGTCGAGCGCACCGGCGACGCCCGTGCCGGCGACAACATCACCGACCAGGAACTGCTCCGCGAGGTCATGAACACCGTCGGCAAGCCCGGCCAGCTTGGCGGTGCGATCCGCTGCGTCGTCTCCGTCTCGATGCTCACCGAAGGGCTGGGATGCCAACACCGTCACCCACGTCCTCGGCATTCGCGCCTTCGGCACCCAGCTCCTGTGCGAGCAGGTCATCGGCCGCGCGCTGCGCCGCCAGTCCTACGACCTGAACGAGGAAGGCCTCTTCAACGTCGAATATGCCGACGTCTTCGGCATTCCCTTCGACTTCACCGCCAAGCCGGTCGTCGCCCCGCCGCAGCCGCCGCGCGAGACGATTCAGGTCAAGGCCGATGCGCCCCGAGCGCGACGCCCTCGAAATCCGCTTCCCGCGCGTCGAAGGCTATCGCGTCGAACTGCCCGAGGAGCGGCTGACCGCCGACTTCAACGACGACTCCATCCTGGAACTGACCCCCGACCTCGTCGGCCCGTCGATCACGCGCAACTCGGGCATCATCGGCGAAGGCGTGGATCTGAGCCTCGAGCACCTGGGCGACATGCGGCCCTCCACGCTCGTCTTCCACGTCACGCAGCGGCTGCTCTACACGAAATGGCGCGACCCCGGCGAGGAGCCCAAGCTCCACCTGTTCGGCCAGCTCAAGCGCATCACCAAGCAATGGCTCGACACCTGCCTCGTCTGCAAGGGCGGCACCTATCCGGCGCAGCTCATGTACCAGGAACTGGCCGACATGGCCTGCAACCGCATCACCGCCGGCCATCACCCGGCAGTTCCTCGGCGAGCGGCCCATCAAGGCGCTGCTCGATCCCTACAATCCCACCGGCTCCACCAGCCACGTCCGCTTCAACACGTCGCAAGACCGACCGCTGGGAGACCGAGCTCGACGCCGCTGCCACGTCAACTGGGTCATCCTCGACAGCGACTGGGAGGCGGAGTTCTGCCGCGTCGCCGAGTCGCATCCCAAGGTGCATCGCCTACGTGAAGAACCACAACCTCGGCCTCGAAGTGCCGTATCGCTACGGCTCCGAGACGCGGAAGTATCTGCCCGACTTCATCGTGCTGGTGGATGACGGCCACGGCGCCGACGACCTGCTGCATCTCGTCGTCGAGATCAAGGGCTACCGGCGCGAGGACGCGAAGGAGAAGAAGTCCACGATGGACACCTACTGGGTGCCGGGCGTGAACCATCTCGGCACCTACGGCCGCTGGGCCTTCGCCGAGTTCACCGAGGTCTATCAGATCGAGGCCGATTTCAAGGCCAAGGTCGAAAGCGAGTTCAACAAGATGATCGAGTCCGCCACGGCGCAACCGGCGACCGGGAAGCAAATAATCATGGCCAAGAAATCCAGCCGCCAAAACCGTCGAGACCCTCAAGCACGACGAGGCCAAGCGGAAGAACATCCCGACGGCGGAATTCCAGTCGGTGCTTGAGAAGGAGCAGCAGGCTCCGAAGAAGGTCCGCTACCCACGCAACACCGACCTCGATCCGCAGCTCGTCTGGCGCGGGAAGGACGAGCAGGACTGGAGCGACCTCGTCGTCCACGCTCCGCCGCTCTACATCCAGGAGAAGGTCCACCCGAAGGTGCTGATCGACGACCTGCTGCGCGCAACCAAGGAGCGCGAGCACGAGGCCGGACAGCTCACAGCCCGACCTGTTCGCCGACTTCAACGGCATCCCGAAGGGCGTGGACAAGACCGAGTTCTACCAGCACGACCAGAACTGGTCGAACCGCATGATCCTCGGCGACTCCCTCCAGGTCATGGCGAGCCTCGCCGAGCGCGAGGGCCTGCGCGGCAAGGTGCAGTGCATCTACTTCGACCCGCCCTACGGCATCAAGTTCAACAGCAACTTCCAGTGGTCCACCACCAGCCGCGACGTGAAGGACGGCAACGCCGACCACATCACCCGCGAGCCGGAGCAGGTCAAAGCCTTCCGCGACACCTGGCGCGACGGCATCCACAGCTACCTCACCTATCTCCGCGACCGGCTCACCGTCGCCCGCGATCTGCTCGCCGATTCCGGCTCCATCTTCGTGCAGATCGGCGATGAAAATGTCCATCGCGTCCGGGCGCGTGATGGATGAGGTGTTTGGCGAGACGAATTTCGTCGCTCATGATCGCACGTTCACGAATCAGGCCGCTCGCAGATACCGTTCGCGGCACGCGACGACTTGTCTGTGGCCTGAGCAAGGTCAGCTGAACTACAGTCGTCTATCGGTATGCGGAAGACTCGGTACGCGAAGATGCACAAATATCGCTGAAGTCTGCGGCTATGATGGCAACCAAGGATCGCTGACTGCAACGACTCGACGACGGCTGACTGATCTGCGCAAGCTGGCCGACAGGTGCGTCGACCGCAGCGCTCGCCGGTCTGGTCGAGGTCGATGAGACCGAGATCGCCTGCCGCAGCAAGAACGATCCTGTGACCGGCGGCGGCGGACGCAGCCACCAGGGCAAGATGCTGGTCGTCGGCGCCGTCGAGGTCGAGGATGGCGACCGGTCCGGGCCGCGTCCGGCTCGCCGAGGTGCCCGACTACTCGGCCGCCAGCCTGCATCCCTTTATCGCCGACAACCTCGCCCGGGAACCACCGCCAGGACCGACGGATGGTCCGCCTATCCCGGCGCGCCCGGCGTCGGCCACGATCCTCACGTCATCGGCAAGATGGCCGCCCATGTCGTCCTGCCTTGGGTGCACCGCATCTTCTCCAACCTCAAGGTCTGGGCTTTGGGCGTCTATCACGGCCTGCGTCGCCGCCATCTCCAATCCTACCTCGACGAATTCGTCTTCCGATTCAACCGCCGCCAAACCCGGCACGCCGCCTTCCGTTCGCTACTCGCCATCGCCGCCGGCCACACCCCCTTCACCTACCAAATGTTGGTCTCGGAAATAACGGCATAAGCTTAGTGTCGAACGCTGCCTCCTCATGGCCACCGATCCCGGCGACCTCGTGCTCGACCCGACCTGCGGTTCCGGCACCACGGCCTATCGTCGCCGAGCAATGGGGCCGCCGCTGGATCACGATTGACACCTCGCGCGTGGCGCTGGCACTGGCCCGCGCTCGCATCATGGGCGCGCGCTATCCGTTTTACCTGCTGGCCGATTCCCGCGAAGGCCAGATCAAGGAAGCCGAGGTCACCCGCACCGCGCCGAGTTCGCAGCCGGTGCACGGAAACATCCGCCACGGCTTCGTCTATGAGCGCGTGCCGCACATCACGCTCAAGTCCATCGCCAACAACGCGGAGATCGATGTCATCTGGGACAAGTGGCAGGCGAAGCTGGAGCCGTTGCGCGAGAAGCTGAACGCCGCGCTCAAGAAGACAATGGCAGGAATGGGAAATTCCGCGCGAAGCCGATGCCAAGCTGGCCGGAGCGCAGCGAAGAAGCTGCACGCCGACTGGTGGCAGGCCCGCATCGCCCGGCAGAAGGAGATCGACGCCTCCATCGCCGCCAAGGCCGAGTTTGAGTACCTCTACGACAAGCCCTACGAGGACAAGAAGAAGGTCCGCGTGGCCGGCCCGTTCACCGTCGAGAGCCTGAGCCCCCACCGCGTGCTGGGCGTGGATGAGAACGACGAGTTGATCGACACGCTCGAACGAAGACAGCGCGGAATACGCGGCCAAACAGTCCTTTCCCCAGATGATCCTGGAAAACCTGAAGACCGCCGGCGTGCAGCAGGCGCACAAGGAGGACAGGATCACCTTCACCGCGCTCACCCCCTGGCCGGGCGATCTGGTCTGCGCCGAAGGCCGCTACATGGAAGGCGACACGGAAAAGCGCGCCGCCATCTTCATCGGCCCCGAGTTCGGCACCGTCGCAGCGCGCCGACCTCGTCGCCGCCGCCCGCGAGGCCGGCGATGCCGGATTCGACGTGCTGATCGCCTGCGCCTTCAACTACGAGGCGCACACCACGGAGTTCAGCAAGCTGGGCCGCATCCCGGTGCTCAAGGCGCGCATGAACGCCGACCTGCACATGGCCGAAGACCTCAAGAACACCGGCAAGGGCAACCTCTTCGTCATCTTCGGCGAGCCGGACATCACGCTGCTCACCGAGAAAGACGGCAAGCTGCGCGTGAAGGTGAACGGCGTGGACGTCTTCAAGCCCCAGACCGGCGAAGTCCTCAGCGACGGCGCCGACGGCATCGCCTGCTGGTTCATCGACACCGACTACAACGAAGAGAGCTTCTTCGTCCGCCACGCCTACTTCCTCGGCGCGAACGATCCCTACAGCGCGCTGAAGACGACGCTGAAGGCCGAGATCGACGCCGAAGCCTGGGCGACGCTGCACAGCGACACGTCGCGCCCGTTCGACAAGCCGAAGAACGGGCCGCATCGCGGTGAAGGTGATCAATCATCTGGGCGACGAGGTGATGAAGGTCTTCAGGGTGTGATGTGATGGAATTCCGCATCGCCGACACCTTCACCGACAGCCTCGCCCGCCTGACCGGCGACGAGCAGAAGGCCGTCAAGACGACGGCGTTCGACTTGCAGCTCAACCCGGCCAATCCCGGCATGAGCTTCCACAAGCTCGACAAGGCGAAGGACAAGAACTTCTGGTCGGTGCGGGTGAGCAGCGACATCCGGCTGATCGTTCACAGGAGCGACGCGAGCCTCTTGCTCTGCTACGTCGACCACCACGACAAAGCCTACGACTGGGCGGAACGGCGCAAGCTGGAGACGCATCCCAAAACGGGCGCGGCGCAGCTGGTCGAGATTCGCGAGACGGTGAAGGAGATCGTCGTCCCGGTTTACGTGCAGACAGAACTGGCCGTCGGGGCGGAACCCGCCGCCGAGAAGAAGTCCATCTTCGCCGAGGTATCCGAC
This sequence comes from uncultured Alphaproteobacteria bacterium, assembly GCA_963814805.1. Classification (GTDB taxonomy): domain Bacteria; phylum Pseudomonadota; class Alphaproteobacteria; order ATCC43930; family CGMCC-115725; genus AP-15. Next base: position 40,906 of record CAWFER010000010.1, read on the forward strand.
GACGAACTCCTGGGCTACGGCGTGCCCGCCGAGTGGCTGGGCGACGTCAAGAAGGCCACCGAGGACACGCTGCTGGCCTTGACCGACACCTGCCCGCCGAGGCGGCGGAGGCGCTGCTGGAGCTGGCGACGGGCGGCAAGCCGCGCGTGCCCGCAGCCCGTGGTGGCGGCGAATCCGTTCGATCATCCCGATGCCCAGCGCCGGTTCCGCGTGATGGCGAACGTGGAGGAACTGGAGCGCGCGCTCGATTTCCCGTGGGAGAAGTGGACGGTCTTCCTGCACCCCGAGCAGCGGCAATGGGTGGAGCGCGACTACACCGGCCCGGCGCGCGTCTCCGGCTCGGCGGGCACCGGCAAGACCATCGTCGCGTTGCACCGCGCCGCCCATCTGGCGCGCACGCATCCCGACGCCCGCGTCCTGCTGACGACCTTCTCCGACACGCTGGCGAATGCGCTGCAAACCAAGCTGAAGCGGCTGCTGGGCAACGAACCGCGTCTTGCGGAACGGATTGATGTTCACTCGCTCAACGCGATCGGTCTTCGGCTCTACAAGGCGCATGTCGGGCAGGCGACGATTGCCAGCCGCGAGATTGTGCGTGAGCTGGTGAAAGCGGCCGCGAATGCCGTGAGTGGCCACAAGTTCGGCCTGCATTTTCTCCTCACCGAGTGGGAGCAGGTGGTGGATGCGTGGCAGTTGGAAAACTGGGAGGCGTATCGCGATGTCGCGCGGCTGGGCAGAAAGACGCGGCTTCCGGAGGCGCAGCGCACGGTCTTGTGGTCCATCTTCGAGCAGGTGCGCGCCGAGTTGAAGAGCGCGCAAGCTGATCACGCAGGCGGAGTTGTTCAGCTCGCTGGCAGCTCGCGATCTCGAAGAGCAAGAACGTGGTCTTCGACTTCGCGGTCGTGGACGAGGCGCAGGACATCAGCGTCGCCCATCTCCGGTTCTTTGCCGCGCTTGGGCGGAGGTCGGCCGAACGCTCTCTTTTTCGCCGGCGACCTCGGCCAGCGCATCTTCCAGCAGCCGTTCTCCTGGAAGGCCCTCGGCGTCGATATCCGGGGGCGCTCCCGCACCTTGCGCGTCAATTACCGCACTTCCCATCAAATCCGCACGCAGGCGGACCGCCTGCTGGGCCCGGTCGTGACCGACGTGGATGGCAACAGCGAGGACCGGAGCGACACGGTCTCCGTGTTCAACGGCCCGCCGCCCGACGATTCGCTCGCTCAAGAACGAGAAGCGAGGAGATCAAGACGGTCGGCAACTGGATTGCAGAGCGGGCGAAGGACGGCGTGCTTGCCGCACGAATTCGGCGTGTTTGTCCGATCGCGCAGCGCAGCTGGATCGTGCGCGCGCTGCCGTCAAAGAAGCGGGCTTGCCGTTCAAGGTTCTCGATGAACACGTCGAAACCGCCAGCGGCCACGTCTCGATCAGCACCATGCACCTTGCCAAAGGCCTGGAGTTCCGCGCCGTGGTCGTGATGGCCTGCGACGACGAGATCATTCCCTTGCAGGAGCGCATCGAGACCGTCGGCGACGACGCCGATCTGCAGGAAGTCTACGATACCGAACGCCACTTGCTCTACGTCGCCTGCACCCGCGCCCGGGATCATCTGCTGGTTACCGGCGTCGAGCCGGCATCCGAATTCCTGGACGACATCATGAAGGGCGATCAAGGCCGTACCGGGCAGCCCGCAGCGCGGGCATCCGCGTAGGGGCGGTGTCCTAAACCTCTATTCCGTTTAACCGTCAGCGAAGGTGAGCGCGACGATCAGGCCCAAAGAGATTGCCTCTCCCATCCGTGCGGAAAGCCGGCCTGGCGGAGGCTGATGCCCGGAGCCGCGGGAAGGGTAGCAAGGTGCGCCTTTAGCCGGTCGTGCCAGTGGCTGCTCGGGTTAACCTTCATCAGAAAGAAGCGAAGGACGGCAGCGACGAAATAGAGCCGGCTTTGTACGTGCCGATCCGCGGCCAGGTGGTCGAAGAGAGGGACTTCGCCCGGCTTGGGTGGCTTCGGTTGGTCGATCAGCGGGCAATTCCAGAGGCGGCTATGATGCGCGCACACGTTGCGTGTGAAGCTGACAGCGCGCACCCAGCTCGTGAGCAATTCTGCGCGAGGGATACCGTAGCCAGCGGCGATGGCGGCCTGATCGGCGTGCTTCAGCCCGGCGAGCAGCTGCGAGAGCATGCCGAAATCCCAGACCTCGATGGCGATCCAGATAGGAAGCGGCGAGGTGTACTTTGCTCGAAAACGGTCGACAAAATCCTCGTTCGAGCGGTCGAGTGCCTGCGACAGGCGATCGCGCCACTCGGCGTGCCTGGGGCGGCCCGTGCGGGGATTGGGCTTTTTGGCGAAATTCCCGTGCAGCTCGGCCGGATTCAGATGCGCCCACGGATCACGCGGCCCGAGCCGCAAAGCAATGTCGACGCGCAGGGCCACCTCCACGCGCTCGATTGCGTCGAGCACGAGCAGGCGCAGCTTCTTGTCGAAAACGTAGAGGTCGACCACGTGGCCGAACTCTGTCCCGGGGACGAAGGCGTCGCCAACCGTGGTAACCCTTTTCCCTGTCGGTTCGGTCGTTGTGGTTGATTGGCGGAAGGGGAACCAGTAGCCCGAAAGCCGGTAATAGCCGATCCGTGCAAGATAGCGGCGGGCGCGGGCGCGGTCGGTAATGAGCATCCCGCGCTGCTCCAGCAATGCGAGCTGGTCGTTCAGGTCGAGATACGGCTTCGAGTAGGCGGGCACACGGAACCGAAAAAGAAGGCCGGCCCGTACACGTGAAGTGCAGAGGGACCGGCCATATTGGTTGCTAATATATACCATAGGACAAATTTGTCAAGGACCTACCAGTCATCGAGGACCAGGGGTCCTTGAGCCTTGTTCGTATGACTGTTCGCCCTATGTGCTGCATGAGCTGTATCCTACTTTAGCAGGCAGGCGCGACCAGAGAGCACCAGTCATATCAGCCTCATCCTCTATGGGCGAAAATGACCAGTGATTATCCCTTGAAGCAGGCATTTTTGCTCGCTATTTTGGGATGAAGGAGACCGGATTGTTATCATGAGCGACACGGACGAAATAAACACGGCAAAAGTCGTTCCTCTGCGGCCAACAACGGCCGCGCGCGCCTCCGAGAGGAAGTGGGGTGGGGCGGTGATGAAGCTGGGGTTCAGCATTATCCCGTCCTTGCTGCTGCGGGCCCAGCGGCGGCTGGGCCTGAGCCCGACGCAGCTCGCGGTCCTGCTTCAGCTGGCCGACTACTGGTGGGACGAGGCGCGCAAGCCATACCCTTCGAAGGAGGCCTTGAGCGAGCGGCTGGGCCTCGGGCCCCGGCAGGTGCAGCGGCACATTGCGGATCTGGAGCAGGCTGGCCTCGTTCAGCGGATCGAGCGGCGTGGCGCGCATGGGGGCAAGCTCACCAATACTTACGATCTCACCGGGCTGGTACGGCGCCTCCAGGAACTCGAACCGGAATTCCGGCAGGTCGAGGAAGAGATTAAATCGCGCCGGCGCGCGGTCGGCCGTCCCGGCGCGCGGCCCCAACATGTTGGCAAGGGATCCGTCTGATAATTGCGGCAATATTTTGAGGAGGTAAGATGGCCACCCTTCAGGAACAGATAGCTGAAAAGTTTCTGGTCAAGCTCTCGGACTCCAAGGATGTGGATGCCGAAACAATCGATCAGCTCCGGAAGTTACTTACAGACAGCAAGAAACCGAAAGCAGACGATTTTGTGAAAATTTTTAACTTCCCCGCAGGCGGTGATCTCAGTGATTAAGCTCGAAACTGTTCACATCGAGGAAGTACGCGGCATTCGAAAGCTCGATATCGATTTTCGAAAGGAAAATTTCGCGATTTCTGGCCCGAATGGGTCGGGAAAAAGCGGCGTCATCGACGCGATCGAATTCGGTCTTACAGGGCAAATCGGGCGGCTCACCGGAAGGGGAACCAAAGGCCTCTCCGTTTCGGAGCATGGCCCTCACGTCGACAAGACGAAATTTCCCGATGCCGCGTTCGTCGAAATGCGGGTTTTTCTTACTGACCTCGGCAAATCGGCGACGATCGTGCGGAAGATCTCTTCTCCGAAAAAGCCCAAGATTGATCCCGACGATGATGATGTAAAGGCTGCTCTCGCGGAAATTGCTGATCATCCGGAAATAGCACTTTCCCGCCGGGAAATTCTTCGATTTATCCTTGTCGAACCGACGAAGCGATCAGAAGAGATCCAAACTATCCTCAAACTCGATGAGATCGGACAAATCCGCAGCGCGCTAAACACGGCTCAGAACAAGCTGCAGAGTGCGGAGCGGGGCGCCGCGACGCAGGTGAAGTCGAACCGGACTGCTTTGCAGCTACATCTCCAGATCGCCACGCTGCGCGCCGAGGATCTGTTGGAGGTTGTTAACGCACGGCGGAAGGTGCTCGGTCTGCGGGAAATAGCCGATTTGACACCAGATACAAAGCTTGATGCTGGCCTGTCATCTGACGCTAAGCTCCCCGATTTCAACAAGCGGTCGGCTTTGCGGGATCTCAGAGCGTTTTCTGATGCGGCGGGCGGGTTTCCAGATCTCGCAAAAACGGAAGCGGCCGCAATCGTTGCTGATCTGTTGAAGCTGGAGGCCGATCCTGCCCTGCTTGCCTCTTTGCAACGACGGGCGTTCATCGAGAAAGGGCTTGATCTCGTCGACGGTCCCGATTGTCCGCTCTGCGATACGCCGTGGGACGATGAGCAGCAGCTCCGCGACCACCTGACAGCGAAGCTGGCTAAATCTGCTCAAGCCCAAAAGCTTCAGCAATCATTGCTGGGCAACGGCGCGGCAATGGCCCGGGAGATCATCCGAGTGGTGGGCTTGCTGGGACTGGTACAGAAAATCGCGGAGAGCCAGGGTGACGCTGGCTTTTCAAAGCTGCTAACCGACTGGAAAAGCGATCTGGAAGATCTGAAGAGCAGGCTGACGACCGTCGATGGTCTTACAGGCCTGAAGGACCGCCTAAGAACTGGTTGGCTGGAAATCCCAACGGCCCTGCCCCCAAACCTGGAGGCTCTTATCGAAAAGGTGGAGGCCAAGCCCGACCAGTCAGCGACCATCGACGCGCAGACATTTCTCACGGCCGCACAAATTCGCCTTGGCGACTACCGAGAAGCGATGCGAACAAATAAGGCCGCGGAGATTGCATGCATCTCCGCAAAGGCGACCTACGAAATCTACTGCAGCGTTATGGAAGATGAGTTAAACGCGCTGTACGAAGACGTTCAAGGAGATTTCAGCACGTTTTATAGGGCGATCAACGAAGATGACAAGTCCACCTTCACTGCGAAGCTTACTCCAAGTGAAGGAAAACTCGAGTTCGATGTCAATTTCTACGAACGTGGGCTATTTCCTCCCGGCGCTTACCATAGCGAGGGTCATCAGGACGGTATGGGCGTTTGTCTTTATCTGGCGCTCATGAAACGGCTCTTCGGAGACCGTTTCAATTTTGCGCTGCTTGACGACGTGGTGATGTCGGTTGATGCGGGACACCGTTATCAATTTTGTAGGCTATTGAAGGCGCATTTCCCCGCTACGCAATTCATCATCACGACACATGATCGGTTGTGGGCTGAGCAGATGAAGTCGGCCGGTCTTGTAACGGCCAAGACATCAATAGCTTTCCATGGCTGGACGATTGACACTGGTCCGCTGGTCGAGTTCGAACCAGGATGTTTGGGACGAAATAGCCGCTGCGCTCGCAAAGGGAAAGGTCGAGACTGCCGCGGCCGCACTACGTCATCATCTAGAGTATGTTTCCCGTCATCTCGCTGACCAGCTCGGCGCGAGTCCCCAGTTCCGGGCGGATGGTAATTACGAACTCGGTGAGCTTCTCCCCAGCGTTTTGGCGCGCATGAGATCCTTACACGGGAAAGCGGCAGATGCTGCGCAGTCATGGGGAAACAGCGCTGCGAGAGATACTGCGGCTAGTCGGAAGGCGTTGCTGTCCACCGCCGCTGGGGCGCAGAACGTCGAACAGTGGGCAGTGAACAAGGCGGTCCACTACAACGAATGGGCCAATTTCGGGAGAAGGGACTTTGAGCCGGTCGTGGCTGCATTCAAGGACCTTCTTGAATGTTTCCGTTGTGCGGACTGCGACTCCTGGCTCTATGTTACGCCTCGCGGGATTCCCGAGACGTTGCGCTGCTCCTGCAACGGGATCAATATCAACCTGAAGCAAAAACCACGATAGGTAGTTGGCATTAATTCGTTGTGAGGCCCCTAAAGGCGCGCATGCTCATCGATAATCCACCTTGAACGTCGGGCTGTCCTCCGGCCGGGTCTTGCGGTGATCGTAGATGCGGGTGGTGGCGATGTTGGCGTGGCCGAGCCATTCCTGGACCTTGGCGATGTCGGCCTGGTGGTCGAGCGCGTTGGTGGCGGCCGTCGCCCGCAGGGCATGGGCGCCGATCTCGAAGCCCAGCGCCGCTGAATACCTCCGCACCAGCTTGTAGACGCCGTCGGGCGTCAGCGCCCTGTCGAGGCGGCGGGTGCGGTTGTTCTTGAGCGGCCGGAACAGCGCGCCGTTCTCGTCGTCGCCGTGCCCGGCGGCCTCGAGGTAGTCGTGGATCAGCTCGTTGGAGCCCGGATGCAGCGGCAGATACCGGGTTTTCTCGCCCTTGCCGGAGACTTTGATGTGCAGCACGCCACGACGCGCCTGGTTGAAATCCCTCACTTTCAGCTTGCACAGCTCGTCGCGCCGAAGCGCGTGAAAGAGCAGCGTCGACAGGATGGCGCGATCGCGCTTTTCCTTCACCGTTTCCTTGCCGGAGGCGGTGTCCTTGCCGGGGGCCACGAGCAGATCGCGGGCCTGGTGGTCGCCGAGCGCCGGCGTCTTGCCTTCGCCGCTCTGGGCCCGCGGCCGCTTGACGCCTTTGACCGGGTTGTGGGTGACGGCGTTCTTTTCGCAGAGATACTCGAACAGCGAGGACAGCGCCGCGAGACGGTGGCGGACCGTGGCGCCGCCGAGCTCGCGGCCAGCCACGTCGTCGCGCCAGGCGATGACGTGGGCCCGGGTCACGGTGCGGAATTCGTCCGGCCGGGCGATGCCGGTGAACCGCATGAAATCCCGGATCGCGTTTTCGTAAGCGCGCCTTGTGCTGCGGTTGCGGATATTGGCGAACCACTCGACCTCGGGTGGCACGTCCGCGAGCCGGTGAAATTCGGCCGCGGTCAGGAGGCGTTCTGTCGGGATAATTCCCGCCGGTAACTGGGGTTCGGACATGGGCGGAGTTTAGTAATGATAAAATCTGTTATCAATAATAAACCAGCGCGCGGGGGAGGGGCTGACAACTCGGGCGGCTTGCTTTCAATGCTAGCATTTTGTATAATGTGCAAAGCATGCAGCAGCTAGAGACACCCATGGCGACCCTGACGATCCGCAATGTCGATGCGGCGGTTAAAGAGCGGCTGCGCGTGCGCGCCGCGCGGCATGGCCGCTCGATGGAAGCCGAGGCGCGCACCATCCTGAGCTACGCCGTGGCGGCCGAACCTGACGAGTTCGAGCCGAACCTGGCCGAGGCCATCCGCCGGCGCTTTGCGCCGCTCGGCGGCGTCGATCTCGAGCTGCCGCCGCGCGAGGAGGTCGGCGAGCCGCCGTCCTTCGATCCGTGATCGTCGTCGACACCAATGTGATCTCGGAGCTGATGCGCGTCGAGCCGGATTCCGCGGTGCTGGCCTGGGTCGCGGCGCAGCCCCGCGCGCTGCTCTACACGACCTATGTCAATCAGGCGGAAATTCTGTATGGCATTGGCGCGCTGCCCGAGGGCCGGCGGCGCACGGCCTTGGCCGCGGCGGCGACCGCCATGTTCGCCGAGGATTTCGCCGGCAAGATCTTGCCGTTCGAGGCGCGCGCGGCGGCGCGCTATCCCGAGATCGTGCTGGCGCGGCGTCATGCCGGTAACCCGATCGAGAAATTTGACGCGCTGATCGCGGCGACCACATTGGCGGCCGGCGCCAGCATCGCCACGCGCGATATCGGCGGGTTTGCCGGTTGCGGCCTCGAGGTCATCGATCCATGGACGGCGTCGTGAACGCGCGCAACGTCCTGATTGTCGGGAGATCGGCGGCGGGGTCCCTGCCCTGCCCTGGAAATCAGTGTACCGGGCCAGCCGGCGTCACATTATCGGTGATGCGGCGCCACACCGCTGCGCCGTTGTAATTATCCTGCGCCGCCAGCTCCTCGGCACGCGCACCGCTTTCGCCGAGCGCCTTCTCGCCATACCGCTTATGCATCAGGGTGGCCACGCCGTCTCCGATTCGTTCCTATAGAATAGACAGAGATGGATCTACTTATGCGTGATACAGGACGTTATCATGCGTGATAGCTCGCGCGCAAGGGGAGGGCGTGCGCCGATTTCAGCCGACTGGAGCTGCTCCATGTTTCAGTTGCCTGCCGGGCTGTCTGGCCAATCGACTGTCTTCTCAGCGCCGTAGGCTCCTTTGCCAAGAAAACATGACACGATCGCGGCCATGAGCCCATCCTCACTCGCAGCGCGAATTAAGAACAGAGAGCCACCGATCCGGCGAGTGGCTTGCGCTTTGAGGGCGATCCATGAGGGGCGACGCGTTCACCCCGGTTCCAAACCGCGGCATGATCACTATCTCGATCATGCTGGCGAACATCATGCAGGGGCTCGACAATACGATCCTCAACGTCGCCCTGCCGCACATCCAGGGAAGTCTCTCGGCCTCCCTCGACCAGGTCGCCTGGACCCTGACCTCCTACATCGTCTGCTCCGCGATCATGATGCCGCTTACCGGCTGGCTCGCCGGCCGGTTCGGCATCAAATACATCTTCCTCGCCTCGATCATCGGCTTCACCATCGCCTCGGCGCTGTGCGGCGTCGCCACCAGCCTCGGCGAACTGGTGGCGTTTCGCGCCCTGCAAGGGGTCGCTGGAGCCGGCCTCATCCCGTTGTCGCAAGCCACCCTGTTGCAGATCAACCCACCGGAGCGGCACGGGCAAGCGATGGCGGTGTTCGGCGTCGGCACGATCTGCGGGCCGATCATGGGCCCGGCGCTCGGCGGCTGGCTGACCCAGGATTACAGCTGGCGCTGGGTTTTTTACATCAACCTGCCGATCGGCCTGTTGTGTACGCTTGGCGTCCTCGTCTTCATCCGCCACAGCCGCAACATCCATCGCGAGCCGTTCGACGTCGTCGGATTCCTGGCGTTGAGCCTGGGGATCGGCGCCTTGCAGTTGCTGCTCGACCGCGGCGAGTTGAAGGACTGGTTCAATTCGAGCGAGATCTGGATCGAAGCGATGATCGCGGGGCTCGGCCTCTACCTGTTCACCGTGCACACGGTAACGACCGACGGACCGTCGTTCCTCAACCGCGACCTGTTGAAGAGCACCAATTTCACCGCCGGTACGGTGCTGATGTTTGCCGGCGGGCTGATCATGACCGGGACGCTCGCACTGTTGTCGACGATGCTGCAAAACCTGATGGCCTATCCGGCGATGACGACCGGCTTTGTGACGATGCCGCGCGGCCTCGGTGCCATGGCGGCGATGTTCGTTGTGGCGCCGCTGATCAACCGGGTCGACAACCGGCTGATCATCGGCTTCGGCTTTATGTTGACCGCGCTGTCGATGTGGCAGATGAGCCAGTTCTCGCTGCAGATGGGGATGGCGCCGGTCATCATTTCCGGGCTGCTGCAAGGGTTCGGCCTCGGCTGCACCCAGGTGCCGCTCAACATCCTGGCGCTGTCGACGCTGCCGCGCCACATCCTGACCCAGGGTACCGCGATCCGCAGCCTGATGCGCAACCTCGGCGGCAGCATCGGCATCAGCGTCCTCGTCGCCAACCTCGCGGAGAAAACCCAGATCGTGCATTCGCACCTCGTTGAGGGGCTGCGGCCGGACAACCCGTTGGCGCGGGCTCCATACCTCGCGGCGCCGTACAGCCTGTCAACGCCAAGCGGCATCGCGGTGCTTAATGCCGAGGTGACGCGGCAAGCTGCGATGGTCGCCTATATCGACGATTTCCGGCTGATGATGCTGATCGCGCTGGCGACAATCCCCGTCCTGCTGCTGCTGCGCGGCGCCCGGCGCCACCCATTGACCGCGGCCGCCGACGATTAACAGGCCTGTACCCCCGTCGAGTGCGTGCGAGCTGCCGAGTTTGATGTAAGTCGGTCGTCACCATGACCGGCCGCCCGGCGCCGATGTGACCGATGTCCGGTCGACCCGACCATCGGCGAAGCAATGAAGGTCGGAAGTGGGTTGACCCCGCCGGTCCGATATTGGTGCCGCGGACGGTCGAAATCGGCGCATTGCAGATCGTTTGGCACCTACGTCCGCGCCGGTCGGAAAGGACGTTATGTTACACTTCTGTCACGGGCCCCGGTTGGTCAATCCCTCTGAGCCTTGATCCTGTCGCCGGAGTCTTTCTTCTGTCCGGGGTCGGCGCCTGGCCGCCACCTGATGGGGTCGGATGAGGAGCAGGTCGGCCAATCTAAACGCGCGCGGTCGTCCGTACGGCGCCGCCGTGTAACATGCGGCCTGGCCTGATCCATCGTCCCGGCGACGGGACCTTGCTCCGGGCGGCTGGTGTCTTGACCGCCCGAACCTGCGATCTCCTTTCCTTAACGGGTTGCGGCCGCAGCCGCTTTGTCGGCGAGGAAGTTCGTTCCATCGGCGAGCATGCGATGCAGCACCACGGCGAGCTTGCGGGCGAGCGCGACCTTGGCTTTGCGCATGCCGGCGCGAGCGGCCAGGCGCATCCCCCAGCTTTTCAGGGTAGAGCCCTTCACCGGCCGGGTCAGGATGACGTTGGCGGCCTCGTAGAGCGCGGTACGCACGCCGCCGTCTCCGATCTTGGAGATGCGGCCGGTCACGTCGGTCTCGCCCGATTGATATTTCCTGGGGGTCAGCCCGAAAAGCGCGCCGACCGTCTTGGAGGATCTGAAGCGGGCGGGATCGTCGATTGCCGAGGCGTAGGTCAGCGCGACGATCGTACCGACGCCGGGTGCGGTCATCAGCAGCCGGGCGCGGCGATCTTCGCGTGCGAGGGATCGCAGGCGCTTCTCCAGCTTCTGCCATTGCTCGAAAAGAGTGCCACGCGCCGCGAGCAGCGCCTCGGCAACCACCGACAGCGTGGCGTGGCCGGCGACCAGTTCGCGGATGCGGGCGGCGAAATTTCGCGGCGTCGTCTTGCCGACCTTCAGCCCGAAGCCGCGCAGCACCCCCCGCAGGCACATCTCAACGTCGTGGTTCTTCGTCTGCAGCAGCTTGCGGGCCGTCAGCAGCGCCCGAACCTCCTGCGCCGGCAGCGACTTGCAGTGTACCGGACGGAACCAGCCCAGCCGCATCAGCTGGGCGATGCCGCGGGCGTCCTTGCGATCGGTTTTGACCGGCATCGCCTTGAAGGCGTCCCGAACGTGCCGGGTCTCGAGCAGCTCGACCGTCAATCCGGCGTCTCGCATGCCCGCATACAGCCATTGCGACAGCGGTCCGGCCTCAAGCCCGATCCGCGTCACCGCAAGGCCCAGATCGCGGAACCACCCGATCAGAATCTCGGGCTCGCTGGCCACCTTGGCCTCGCGGACGATCCGCCCGGTCGCGTCGACAACGCACAGGCTGGCACTTTCCAATGAGACATCGATACCCGCATAGTGCTCCATGGTCGTCCCTCGATGATGTGGAGCAGGCTGCGCCTGACTCCGTGTTTCAACGCCATCACTCTGAGGGACGGCCACTCCCGCAACCAGAGTCGGTTGCCGGCCCGTGACCCCATCTATTGGCCATGAACGCGCTCGTCTCAAGATCGGCCTCTCGGACCGTTGCCGCGGCGCCTGGCGCGGCGCTCGTGTCGGTGGTGATCGCCGCGCCGGCGACCATGCCGCCAAGCGCTTCCTTGAATTTTTCGCCGCGACGATCCGCAACAAGAACACCCGCATGGCCTACTACCGGGCCGCATGTCACTTTTTCGCGTGGGTCGAGCAGCACGAGATCGGCGGGCTGACCGACCTCGAGCCGGTGCACGTCGCTGCGTATATAGAGGTGCTGCAGACGACGGCCGCCAAGCCGACCGTCAAATTGCACCTCGCGGCGATCCGCATGCTGTTCGACTGGCTGGTGGTCGGCCAGGTCCTCGCCGTCAATCCGGCCCATGCCGTGCGCGGGCCCAAGCACGTCGTGCGCCGCGGCAAAACCCCGGTCTTGACCGAGGAGCAGGCCCGCCGCCTGCTCGATAGCATCGACACAACAACTTATCGTTGGCCTGCGCGACCGCGCACTGATCGGCGTCATGACCTACGCCTTCGCCCGCATCGGCGCCGTCGTCGCCATGAGGGTCGAGGACTATTACCCCGAGGGCAAGCGCTGGTGGGTGCGGTTGCACGAGAAAGGCGGCAAGCGGCACGAGATGCCGACGCATCACAAGCTGGAAGTCTTCATCGATGAGTACCTCGGCGCGGCCGGGATCCGTGAGGACGGCAAAGGCTATCTTTTCCGCTCGGCAATCGGCAAGACCGGCACGCTAACCGACAAGCCGATGAACCGGGTTGACGCCTATCGCATGGTCCGCCGGCGCACCGCCAATGCCGGGTCAAGGTCAAGCTCGGCTGCCACGTGTTCCGCGCGACCGGCCGGACACTTCGCGGGCGACCGAACAGAGCCGGGCCAAACATTCTCTCGGTCTGGTCGGCTGCGTCAGATAGCACTCGAAACCTTACGCCAGATAAAAATCGAAGTGTGAGCCCGCTCACACGGTTCTCGGAGCCTGGGCCGCATATTTTGAGCAGGCGGTGCGCGCTACGGATGGCGCCATGTTGAGAGCAACCCTATGCGACAAGAACGGTCCCGCGAACCGAGATCGACCAGCGGGCCGCCGCATATACCAAACCGCACGCGAGCTAAGTGATGCCCCAGATTCCTGCCGATTATCGCCCGCTCGAAGCCTCTGAACGTAAGCCGCGCTCTGGCGCCATGCGCACCGGTTCCGCTGATCCGGATGAAATATTGACTGTGAGCGTCCGAATCCGGCGTCGAGCTGATGCGCCGCCGCTTCCGAGCCCAACGACCGCGCAGAGACGGCGGCATCTTTCCCGGGGAGATTTCGCTGCGCGTTACGGGGCGTCACAAGACGATCTGGCTAGGATTGCCGGCTTCGCCGCGACGAATGGGCTTTTGGTTATCGAATCGAGCATCCCGCGCAGAACAGTCGTTCTCCAGGGTTCCGTCGCACAAATAAATCAAGCGTTCGGCGTCGATCTCGGTCTCTACGAAACCGCCGACGAGAGATATCGCGGTCGCGAGGGTCCAATCCACCTGCCCGCCACCCTCGCCGGCATCGTGGAAGGCGTGTTTGGCCTCGATAACCGCAGGATGGCCCGGCCTGGACTGCGGATCGGCGTGAAATCGGCCGACGCTGCCAGTGCGAACGGGACCATGCCGATGACGCCGCCGCAAATGGCGCGGCTTTACAATTTCCCACAACGCGCCGACGGAGAGACCATTGCGATCTTTGAATTTGGCGGAGGTTTCACGTCCTCCGACGTGCAATTGTTTTACGACAGCGTCGGGGTCGCGGCGCCGTCGATAAGCTCGGTAGGCGTCGATGGCCAGACCAACAGCCCGGGCTCCGATGATTCCACCGTAGAAACCCTTCTCGATATAGGTGTGTCTGGTTCAGCTGCGCCCGGCGCCAGGCTCGTTGTCTATTTCGCGCCGTGGACCGAGCAAGGCTGGGTGGATGTGGTCACCACCGCAATCCACGACGCGGCACACCGACCGTCCGTCATCTCCATCAGTTATGGATGGCCAGAAAACGAGACGAATGGCGACCTGACATGGTCCTTGGCCGCGATCAAAGCGGTCAACGCCACATTCCAAGAAGCCGCCGTTCTGGGGGTGACCGTTTTCGTATCGTCGGGCGACACCGGATCCGATTGTGGCGTCGGGGACGGCAAGGCTCATGTCGAATATCCAGCCTCGGATCCCTTTGTGACATGCTGCGGCGGTACGACAATCTCGAACGTATCTGGATCGCGGTTTACCGAATATGTCTGGAATGACAATGGCGTTACTGGCGGCGGGATCAGCGACATCTTTCGCCTGCCCAACTTCGCCTTGCCGCCGTGGCAAAGTCTGGTCTCGGTCCCGGGATCGGTCAACGACGGGCACAACGGACGCGGCATCCCGGATGTCGCCGGAAACGCGGATCCCGATAGTGGATACGCTTTATTCCTTAACGGTGAGAATATAGGCCTTGTTGGAGGAACCAGCGCGGCTGCTCCTCTCTATGCTGCTCTCGCGGCATTGCTGAATGCGGGCCTTGGCGAGCCTGTCGGATATCTCAACCCGACCCTTTACGCCGCTCCGAATTATGTCTTTCGGGACATCAGCGACGGCCAGAGCAACGCTACCGGCGGCGCCAACGGCTATGTATCTGGCCCGGGCTGGGACGGCTGCACGGGTCTTGGCAGCGTGAACGGCATTGCCCTGAAGTACGTCCTGCAAGGCGGGCCAGACGCCGTATCGCCTCTATTGCTGCAGCCCATGCTGATCAGCTGATCACCAAAGTTAGCTATCAACGGAGAAATGGCGGAGGACGAGATGCCGTTTTATTCATGCACGGTAAATGAGGTCGGCCCAGCGGCCGACGGCTCAGAAACTTCTGACCCGGTGGTTTATATCAATCTTACAGATACGCTGGGGAGTTTCACAAACCAATGGTTCTACGCTGCAGAGGGGAGCCAAAATCAGATGCTGGCGGTCGGCCTCACCGCAATGAACACAAACAGACAAGTGGAAGTGGCTGCCGACCCTCCGAACGCCGGTAGCGTTCCATATACGAGCGTCTCACGGATGTATCTAACGCTTTCGTCGGCGGCGCTGATCACACCTGTCATCGATTTGAACGGCGTATGGGCGCAGGATGCTGTTCCAGTAGCGACTATTTCGGTGAGCGAGAATTTCCTCTCCATTGATATACCCGATCGACCGACGGCCACCGGCACCATTGTCGATCGCTCAGATATAGTCGTCAATTTCCCAGACGCGTCGACGGTGAGTGGGCAGCTTCAGCCACCGGGTACCATCGCCTGGTCAAACGGATCGGCCTGGCAGAAAGTTTGAAATTCTTTTCGGTTGGAGCGATGACCGCGGGATGGTAACCGGTCAAGGCTGAGGCTATGCAAAAAATGTGGCTGGTAATCCATTCCGCTATTCATGGAAACCTGGCCACGGTCGGTGACAAGACCTCCTTGCTCTAGCCAAACGCTCCGCGGTATGTAAACACCTGGGAAGTATTCGCTCAACGAGCCCGAGCCGCGCCTTCCTGCCATAACGTTTGCTGATTACTTGTAACCGGTACAGTCAGACGTGGTAGGGACCGAGGAACAGATCGCCGAGGGCGCGGCGCAGCAGGTAGGTGATCCGCCGTTGTGCCAGGTGGTGCGGTCGGTCGTGGATCAGGTGGCAGCGCTGGCAAAGGCTCTTCAGGTTGCGCGGCCGATTGTTGCCCGGGTTATGATCGAGGTGCGCCGCGGCGAGGACGACGCGCGTGTGCCGAATGCGGGTCGCCTCCTCGATGTCGGGCCAGCGGGCCGGCCGGCCGCGGCCGCTGCGCCAGGTGCTCGCAGCGGGGTCATACCAGCGGCCATCCGGCAGGCAGCGAACGGTTTCGCCATGCGGGCGACCGCAAGTTTGGCAGCGGCCGCCGGCGCGCTCGAACCGCACTTGCCGGCTGATCTGCGGCCAGTCGATCGGATAGAACCAGCGCAGCTCAGGCTTGATCGGCATCGGGGGTTCCGTTCGTGAGATCGGTTTCTTTGCCGAGCAGGCGATAGACGCTCGCGCGGCCGATGCCGAGCCGGCGGGCGATCGCCGCCGGGCCGAGCTTCTCGTCATCGAGCAGCCGCCGGACTTCGCTGGCATCGATCGATGGTTTGCGGCCCTTGTAGACGCCGCGCGCCTTGGCGGCGCTGATCCCTTCGAGCTGCCGATCGCGCCGAAGATTGGTCTCGAATTCGGCGAACACGCCGAGCATGTCGAGGAACGCCTTGCCGGCCGCCGTGCCGGTGTCGACCGGCTGCTCGGTTGCCTTCAGCGCGACACCCTTGGCCTTCAGCTCGTGCACGATGTCCTGCAGGTCCTTCAGCGAACGCGCCAGGCGGTCGATGCGGGTGACCACCAGCGTATCGCCGGCGCGCAGGAAGTCGAGCAACACCTGCAATTCGCTGCGGCCGTCACGGCGCGCGCCGCTCGCCTTCTCGGCACGGATCACCTCGCAGCCTGCCGCCTTCAGCGCGGCGCGCTGGATCGACAGGTCCTGATCGAACGTGGAGACGCGGGCGTAACCGTAAAGGGGCATCGGCAGCGGAGTTGTCTCGTTAGCTTGTAGACCCGCCCGTCATACCGTCTCGCTCCTCAATTATCAACTCAAACGAGACGTGATTTGTGTGACCTTCAGAGATAAATGGCGGGGTTTCTTGAGCGCTATGTGGCGCCGATTACGAGGGTGCTTCGGGCGGCTTCGACAACATCGTCGGTGATGACGCTCAAACCATTGATCTTGAGGATCCGCCCGATCTGAACGAACAGGCGGTGAAGCAGGCGGAAGTTGCCGCCGGTGATGCGGGCGATCGCGGCAATCGCTTGGGCATCGGTAAAGTCAGCATCGTCGAGGCTGAGACCGAGCTGCCGCCAATGGCGGGTGAGCACGAAGGACAGTTCGGCGCCCTGCAGAGGGCGGTAATGGTGGGCGAAGCCGACGCGGCTGTAGAGCTGAGGATAGCGCGACAAGCGCTTTTCGATACCCGGCATGCCGATCAGGATGACGCCGATGCCGGTCCGGTCGAAGACGTCGCGCAGATGCTCGATACCGGGCGTCGAGAGCCGCTCGACCTCATCGACGATGAGGAGCTCGGCAGGATCGATCGTGGCGCCCGTGCGAACGAATTCCTGACCGTAAACATGCTCGCTGATGCAGGCTCCCACCCGCGTGGTGAGCCTCGCGACGTCGTCGCGTAGTTCCCGGAAGGAGCAGCAGACGACGGGTGTGTAGAAGACAGTCCGACGCTGGGCGAGCGCGGCGTAGACCTTGGCATCCGACGGCTCGCGCTTGCCCCATGTAACCAGCAAGGGCTCGGCGACATCCCACCTGGCATAGCGGCGCGCCGAATGCGTCTTGCCGACGCCCGCGGGACCGTAGCACAGGCCGATATAGCGATGCTTGCGCACGGCGTCCGCGAACTCGGAAAAGCGCCGATGCTCCTTCGTGGTGATGAAGGTGCCCGTCCGCGCGCCGGCCGTTACGCTCGTCATAGATCCTCGCGATAGATGCGCAGCTTGGGTCGGGCGGATGGCGCCGGCGTTTTCGGAGGCCGAGCGGACTGGGTCGGTTGCGGTCGGTCGGGCAGGAAGTCCGCCACCCGCGCGAGGCGCTCGTTGATGGTCGCGCGCAGCGACCGGCGATGGGCGCGCCTTGCGGCCTCAATGTCTTTTAGCGTCAGGACCTCGCCGGCATGCTCCTCGCTCACCGCCCGGCAGAGGAAGTGGTTGCGGTGGAAGACCCGGATCTCGGAGACGTCACGCGGATCGTAGCGGATGGTGACGGCCTCGCCGACATAGGCCGCCAGGGTCGGGGCGCCGTAGCGCAGCCCCTGGAAGTGGATGCCGTCGCGCCGCACGCACCGCGGCTTGGCGAGCATAACCAGCAGGAGGTCGAGCTCCTCGAGGCTCTCGGGAGAGCGCGGCAGAAAGCCCCCGGCCCGCCAAGCGTCGAGCGGCGCGTTGCCGATTTCACCATGGACGCGGATATGATATGTGCCGGCGATGAAAGCGCCGATGGCCTGATCCAACTCCGCCAGCGACAGTCTCGGCGTGCTGGCCGGTTTGCCGTCGACAAGGTGGCCGGGCAGCTCGGGCAGGAATTCCGTGTTAAGCGTGCCGAACAGGCGCTCGACCTTGCCTCTACCCTGCGGTCGCCCGACGGCGGAGTAGACAATCCGAAAGCGCAGGCTGGCCGCCACCTGGTCGAGGTGCCGGCTGGTGAAATCGCTGCCATGATCAACGTAGAGCACGTCCGGGATGCCGCAGACCGGCCAGGCAGGGTCGGTCTTGCGCCAGATCGCGTGGCGCAGGGCGAGACAGGTGTTGAGCACGGACGGTGCGTCGAGGAATACCATGTACCCGGTGACCGCACGGGAATGGTCGTCGATGACGGTCGTGAGCCAAGGACGGGCAGGCTTTCCGGCTTCGTCGAGAATGAGGATGTCGAGCAGCGTGTGGTCGGCTTGCCAGAGCGCATTGGGCGTTTCGGCGCGATGGCGGTGGATCAGCTCGTAGCGGTCGCGAAAGACGGCCAGACCGTCCTGTGCCAGCGTCACCATGGCTGGGTCGAGGCGAGCGAGGATGGCATGGACCGTGCCATAGGAGGGAACCCGCCAGCCTTCCGCCTTGGCGACGGCGCTGACCCGGCGATGGATCGCGGCAGCGGAGGAACGCGGCTTCTTCAGCCCCATGCCCTCGATCAGCGCGACGAGGTCCGCAGGCGATCGGTGTCTGCCCGCGTCGCGGCGGATGGAGCCTGCCAGACCGGTCGAGCCGTCCTGGCGGTAGCGCGCCAGCCAGCGCTGGGCCGTTCGAAGCGGCACGCCGGCCGCGGCGGCTGCGCACGTCAGAGGAACGCCCTCCTCGAGGTGGGGGCGGAGCACGACGAAGCGGGCCATGGCCTGCTTCCGCTTCTGCTCGCTCAAGGTTGCGAAGGACGCCGCTCTCTCCCGGGCCATGCCGGCCGCCTTGGCCTCCTGGTGCTGGCCTGCACACGCGGGACGACTGTCCGATAGGGGATCGTTCAGCGGACAGTTCGCGCGAGGCAGGACGAGCGTTGCAATAACACGCGAAACATCGTCTCACATGAATGGTACGGTAAAACTATCATAAAAGGGGGGATTAACGTACACTTCCAGCCATGACTGCGACCCTGATTGGCTATGCCCGCTGCTCCACCGACAAGCAGGACCTCGCCGCCCAGAGGGTGGCCCTCGAAAAGCTCGGCGTCGCGTCCGAGCGGATCTACACCGATCGTGGGCTGACCGGCACAAACCGGTCCCGGCCCGGCCTCGACCAGGCGCTCGCCGCCGTGCGCACCGGCGACACGCTCGTCGTGCCCAAGCTCGACCGATTGGCACGATCGGTCCCGGACGCCCGCACCATCGCCGACGCCCTCGTAGCGCGCGGCATCAAGCTCGCGCTGGGATCGAGCGTGTATGACCCGGCCGATCCGATGGGCAAGATGTTCTTCAACATCCTAGCCACCTTCGCCGAGTTCGAGGCCGATCTGATCCGTCTGCGCACGCGCGAGGGCATGGCGATCGCTCGGGCGCGGGGAAAACTGCGCGGCAAGCAGCCGAAGCTCTCCGACAAGCAGCAGAAGGAGCTGCGCCGCATGCATGACAGCGGCGAGTACGCGATCAGCGATCTGGCTGAGCTGTTCTCGGTGTCCCGCCCCACCGTGTACCGCACCCTCGGGCGGCACGCGCCAGCCACATAGCGCTCAAGAAACCCCGCCATTTATCTCTGAAGGTCACAGATTTGCGTGTCGCCGCCTCGTGTCGCTCGGGTAGACCCTTGCGATACGCTTGGCGCGCTTGGTTGCCATCTCGCCATCAAAGCAGCCTAAAACCAGGAGATCCCCCAATGGCCGAGATGAACCCGCTGCGCCGCCGCATGATCGAGGACATGAAAGATCCGCAACCTGTCGCCTCCGCGGCGCTACGCGGATGGGTTGGAGCCCTGCAGGGAACCCTGCTGCACTGCACAACGTTTTGGGGTTTGAACGTATCTACAACCGTCGTTCCGCGAAAATAGAAAGCCGACATGTCACGAATCACCCGCATTGGCCCGCTCGCCCAATCGCCCGCCCGAACAGGGTCTCGGCCGTGAGGTCAAGTCGGGTACTCGGCCTCGGAGCCGCTGTGCTGGCGGCCGCCGCGTTGATCAATCGCGCGCTCGCGCGACGGGCCGAGCGCAGGAACCCGCCCGAGGGCAAATTCATCACGGTCGACGAGGTCCGCCTGCATTACATCGAACGCGGTACCGGGCCGGTCATCGTGCTGCTGCACGGCAACGGGACAATGGCGCGGGATTTCGTGCTGAGCGGCGTCCTCGACCTCCTGGCCAAAGATCACCGGGTAATCGCCTTCGACCGGCCCGGCTTCGGCTTCAGCGAGCGTCCGCGCGGCCGGATCTGGACCGCGGAGGCGCAAGCCGCACTGCTGCATAAGGCGCTCCTCGGGCTCAAGGTGAGGCAGGCCGTCGTCGTCGGCCATTCCTGGGGGACACTCGTGGCCCTCGCCTTGGCGCTGCGCGAGCCGGCGGAGGTGGCGGGTCTGGTGCTGCTGTCCGGCTATTACTTCCCGAGCGTCCGCGCGGATGTGGCACTGGGGTCATGGCCGGCCGTGCCGGTGCTGGGCGACATCCTGCGGTACACGATTTCGCCCCTGCTCGGCCGGCTGACGGCGCCGCTGGTCTACCGCAAGCTGTTCGCGCCCTCGCCGGTTGCCGGGCGCTTTGCCAGCGAATTCCCGCTCGAGCTCGCAGTACGCCCGTCGCAGATCCGGGCCAGCGCCGCGGAGACCGGCCTGATGATCCCCGGAGCGGCGGGCCTGGCCGGGCACTATCTTGAACTATCGATCCCGGTCGCGATTGTGGCAGGGCTCGGCGACAAGATTGTGGACTGCGACACCCAAGCCGGGCGGCTGGGTGCGCAATTGCCGCAAAGTACGCTGCGCAAGGTGCCCGACGCTGGGCACATGATCCATCATATCGTCCCCGAGCAGGTTGCCGCTGTTATTCCTGGACGTGGCCCGGGCAGCCTTCGCGCGCGACCGGGAGGAGGTAACGGCTGACGCGTAGCCGCCCGCCGGGACAATCCTCTCGGCGCAAAATGCCATCCTTCGCAGGTCGCCAGAGCTACGCCGCGGCCGCGAGCCGAACGCCGTCAGGCTTTCCGGAGAATGCGCTCGATATCGTCGACGGCAACCCCGTAGACCTCGGCGACTTGGGCAGCCGTCATGCCGTATTTTACCCAACTACGGATGCGGGGGAATTGCGACCGAGGAACCTCGCGCGTCGTCTGCGGCTCGGGGATGACCGGTGCTTTGCCCTCCGTGAGACGGTTCGGCGCCGACGGCGAGATTCCCAGCACACGCGGTTTCCGCGCCGATTGGTCGGCCGGTGGGAAGCCCGAAACCAATTGCTCAGTGACTTGACGTTTGGGGGTGAATAGCGCCTCGGCCGTTTGACGCGCTCTGCTTATCCGTTCGCGATCATCGCCACGACGGTGCGGTTGTTGGCTAAGCAAGATTTGCTCCGAACGGTTGATCCATCCGCGACTCAAAATAGGATTGTGAACTTTGGCACGCTGGACTTGGGAAGCCCAGAGGGTGTCCGCAAGCTCAGCCTCTGGCCTCAGCCCGTGTCCCTCACCTCAAATGTCCGATAACCGCCGTTCTGGAAAGTCGAGCGGTTGGCGGCGTTCGAGCCGGGCGAAGTTGGCCTGCCGGCGACAATAAAGGATTTTTAAAGTGCCAAGAGTTAGAGTAAAGATGGCTGCCTTAGAACCCCAGACGAGAAAGGGAACACACTGTAATGGCCACGTCAAAACGCGTTGGGCGAGAGGCAGGCAAGCTTCTCAAGACTGGTAAATCGAAGATAGTCCGCTCGGTTGCCGGCTCTGCGCTGAGGCAAGAGCGCAAGGCTCCAACGAAAAAGAAGTGAGGTATCGGCGGCCAATCGGTTAACCCCCATTGGCCGACCCTCTGCCGCAGAACGGATGTTATGTCAAATTGACTCATACCCCGGTCACAGCCGAAACCGGGGTAAGGATACAAAATATAGGATCAACAGTTTTTCGCGAACGCTCCGGGTTTTAGTTACCACCCGGATCGGCATAGATGGGAGTCGCGGCAACGGTGAAGACAGTGACTGCGCCGCCGATCACGGCGAAGGCGAGCATCAGAGAGAAGACCAGCTTTTTCATCGAAGGCTCCCGGTTTAGCAGTTCTGGCAGGCGGCGACCGGCGTTGTGGCGAGACCGGTGACGGCGACCGCGCCGCCGAGCACGGCGAGGGCCGGCGCAACAGCGAGGACGAGCTTTTTCACCGAAGCTCCTATTTCAGCCGCAGGTAGAGCAGGCGAGAACAGGCGTGCTGCCCATGGTTGAAACCGCGACGGCACTGCCGACCACGGCGAGGGCCAGCGCGACGGCCATCATCAGCGTTTTCATGTGCGTGCTCCCCTCCAAAAAACTCACCAGCCTTTATTCGCGTGTGAATTTGGGTGCATCCCGCCCACTCGCCATCAAGGAAACGCCGCAGCGAGTTTGTAACGAGTTCCCGCTCTGTACGCGTATCTTGGTTAATAGCCTAATCCTCCTCCGACGCCGCGCGCACGTGTTCCACAAATCAAGACTTTCGGGAAATTCGCTTGCCATAGCCCGATCAATGGGTTACGCTTCCCGTAAGATATGACTGGAACTCAACTGCAAAACTGCCGTCTCGGCTATGCCCGCGTCAGCACCTACGGGCAGACCCTCGACGCCCAGCTTGAACAGCTACGCGGTGCGGGCTGCACCAAGATTTTCCGCGAGAAGGTGACGGGCGCGCACAACGACCGACGCGAGCTTCTGAAAATGCTCGGCCATCTCGCCCCCGGCGACGTGGTGACGGTGACCCGCATCGACCGCCTCGCGCGCAGCACCTTCGACCTGTTCGCCATCGTCAAGCAGATCGTCGACGCCAAAGCGCAATTCCGATCACTGGCCGAGCCGTGGGCCGACACCGGCACCAGCACCGGGCGGCTCATGATCGCCGTGCTCGGCGGCCTCGCCGACGTGGAGCGCGATCTTATCCGCACGCGCACCGCCGAGGGCCGCAGCCGCGCGCAGAAGCGCGGGCAGCATATGGGCCGACCCTCGAAACTCACCGACGCACAGAAGGCCGAAGCACGGCGGCGGCGGGCGGCGGGCGCGACGCTTGCCGAACTCGCCCGCAGCTACGACGTAGGCAAGAGCACGATTTCACGGCTCACAGTGTGAGAAGCGTGCCGATCACACGCGAGCGACCGGCCCCCTCTCTCGGCGATTACTTCTCGCCCTTGTGGTGGGCGGGCTGGACGAGCCGCCAGCCTCGACCGGGGCCATCAGTCGGAGGCAAAGGCTTTCCGCGCGTGGAATCTGCCTGCTCGCCTGTCCGTCCGCCGCGCGGCCCGACCTGCTCATAAATGCCCGAACGTGGCGTTGGAGTGCCGGGGGGCAAGGAGGGTGTCTTAGCCATTCTGCATCCTCACATCTGGGTTGATCATCGGTGCCACTCAGGGGGGCGCTGGCGTTGGCGGGAGAGCGGCAACAGGGCTGCGGTCAAGGTGCTCGTTATCGCCATCCTGTAGGTCAAAATCGAGGACGATGAACTCATTAATCAATTCCAGAAACATCAGTAAAAATCTCGCATAACCTATCCTCAATCTGAATAATTTGGCATTAATTCCACCACCAGTGACACTTAAATCTTCGTAATCTGCTATCAGTGCTGGTGTTCCCAAGAAGTTGGAAAATGCAAGTCTTATGACAATTTTCGTATCGATGCTGGAGTTGGCCCATTTAGTGGCCGCTTCGTTCGACATTTTCAGGTCTTGAAATTGGATCATCCGGCAATTCTCCCTGAGCACCGCTATGCGGCACAGGCCCCCTCCGTGCTGCGCGTCGGGTAGACGTGGGAATTCGATGACGCCGGGTCAACGCAAAAATGCGCAGAATTTGCGCAATTAACACATGATTAAGCGTGATTTATGTGTCGTGACGCTACATTTTAAGCTTGAATAAATTGTCGGAGACGACACATTATCCCGTCACCCACCCTATGAGGATGGGAAACGCCAACCTGCAACAGGAGTCAAACGATGCCCAACCATGCAACCACTTCATGCCTCTGGCCTTGTCCCCGCTGCTGCCGAATAGCCAGCGTCGCGCTCATTGCCTGACGCCACTCACAGATTTCCCAGCGCGGTTCCCGTATTCCGGACACCCCGCCATTCTGCTCCCTCTGTGCGCCTCCTGAAGGAGGGATATGGCGCACGAGGTCGTGACGCAGATTACCTAGAAGGGAGAATTCTCCAATGACCGCCAAGGTTCGCTTGAATCTTCAGGTCTCCGACCAACTCAACTCCGATTTGGAGGAAATGGCCGATAGCACCGGTAGCAACCGGACTGAGGTAATCCGGCAGGCGCTCGCACTGATGAAAATCGCGCATCAGGCGCGGCGTGAGGGTCGGCACCTTGGGCTGGTGTCCGACCCCTCAAAACTAGACACGGAGCTGGTTGGCATCCTCTAACAGGCTCATGCCGAACCAAGTTAATCTCGATGGGGTTGTTCCGCGCGGCGACGTGACGCTCGGCCGCGAGGAGCATCCTGACGAGAGAACTGCCCGGCTCAGACAAGAAATCAGGGCTGCAATCATAGACCATTGCAAAGATGTGGCTGTTTTTGCAGCCCTGTACGTTTTTCTTATCGTCATGGTGGCAATCTGCCTGTACTTCATTTTGTTCGCGAAGGCGGTGCCGCCTGAAACTCAAAGATGGTCGCAATCTCTTTTGGCAGCCATCTTGAGCGGAACGGTTTCGTTCATGGTTGGTCGAAAAATTGGGAAGTAGACGAGCGGATCAGACGCTCTTTCCAGAATCCACCTTATCCGCCATTTGGGGCGGCGCGGGGTTGAGGCATGGGGGGGGCTTGCGTATAGCGCGCCGGCGGGCCAAGTCCAGCTTGCCAAGCTCGCCGAATCGTCACTTCGATAATCCCGAACGAAATCTACCATTCGGAGCAAATCTTGCTTAGCCGACAGCAACAACCGCATCATCGCGGCGATGATCGCGAGCGCATCACCAGAGCGCGCCAAGCCGCCGAAGCCCTGTTTAGCTCGAAACCACCCGTCAGCCCGCCAGCAGTTCAACAGATCGCCCCCGCCGACCCATCGGCGCGCGAACCGCGTGTGCTGCAGATCATCCCGCCGACCGCACCAGCCCGGCACGATAAGCCTGAAACTCCGGTCGCGCCGCCGGTCGAGATTCCACCCGCACACGTGGCGCGCATCCGGGTTTGGGTAAAGTACGGAATGAAGGTTGCCCAAGTGGCACAGGTCTACGGGGTTCCCGCCGGCGAGATCGAGCGCATTCTCGGCAAAGCTTGACGGCGCTCGACCACACGGCCGCGCGGCGCAGAAACATCGGGCGCAGAAACACGGCCCCCTCGGGCTAAAGCACCGTGACCCCCGCCGCCTTGCTTGCCCGGATCAGCTCGTCATCGAGCGTGGCGAGCGGCAGGCCGTGCCGCAACGCCAATTCCAGATACGCCGCGTCGTAGGAGGTCAGCCGATGATCGAGCGCCAGCCGGTGCACGTCGCTGAATACCCTTGCGGCGCTCTCCGCGTCGGCCACGATCCGCAGCGCCTTCAACTCGGCAATGAACTGATCTGCCTTCGGCGCGGCGAGGGTGCCCCGGTTTTGCTCGCGCGCCAGCACGGCGCTCGCCTCGTAAAACCACAGCACCGGCACCAGCGCATCCTCGCCCGCCGCCAGCCGGTTCAGGATGCCGTCGGCATAGGGGATGCGCCGCGTTCTCGAAACACCATCGCATGGCGACGGAGTTATCGAGGACAAAGGTCACGCCCGTCCGTAGTTGATGAGGTCTTTGATCGTCGCGCCGGCGGGCAGCATGTTGCCCTTGCGCAGTTCAAGGATGCGGGCGGCGGCTTCCGCCGGGGTATGCTGCGGCCTCGCCGGGGCGTGGCGCTCGGCTTGCCGCTCTTCCCACTCCGCCAGCGCTTCCTGCACCAGCTCGGCAGCGCTGCGCCCGGGGGCTGTTGAAAAACTCTTGCGATGAGAGTGGGGACCCCAATACTTGTGTTTGGGGAAATTGGGGACAGCAGATGTTGGGGGAGAAGGATCGGCGCCAGCCTGAGCTGTTTGTCGCTGGCTCGCTGCGCGAGTTGCTCCCGGACGACCACATCCTGGTGCGCGTCGACCGAGTGCTCGACCTGAGCTGGCTGCGTGGAGAAGTTGCAGATCTCTATAGCGCGGATAAAGGCCGGCCGGGAATTGATCCCGAGGCCGCAGTGCGCCTCATGCTCGCCGGTTTTCTTCTTGGCATCGTCCACGACCGACGTTTGGTGCGCGAAGCGCAAGTGAATTTGGCGATCCGATGGTTCACCGGTTACGCCCTCCACGAAGTGCTGCCCGATCATTCCTCGTTGACCCGCATCCGCCAGCGCTGGGGCGTCGAACGATTTCGGCAGATCTTCGAGCGCACCGTGCAGGCGTGCATCGCGGCGAAGATCGCCAAGGGCGAGGTTCTGCATGTCGATGCCTCACTAATCCGGGCGGACGTCAGCTGGGAAAGCCTTGCGGTTCGTCATGTCGAGGCGGTCGAGCAGGTAAACCCCGACGCGGCTCCCGATGAGCTGGCCAAAAAAGAGAGTCGCCAGACCGGCCGCTACAAGAAGGTGTGCATTACCGACCCGGACGCCACAATGGCGACCAACGGTCGAAATCGCCGGCTCGAGCCGGCCTACAAGCAGCACGCGGCTGTTGATGATCTCCGCGGGGTGATTGTTGATGTCGAAGTCACGACCGGAGAAACGAACGAAGGCCAAGTGGTAATTGGGCGCATCGATGCCGCCGCCGCGACCACCGGCCGGGAAGTGAAGACCGTCACCGCAGATGCCGGCTACGCCTACGGCAAGGTTTACGGCGATCTCGAACGGCGCGGCATCGATCCGGTCATCCCGGCCAAGGCCGAACCGATCCGTAGCGCTGTGCCGTTGCGCCGTTTTCGGTACGACGCCAAGCACGACCTGCTGCGCTGTCCGCGAGGCAAGATCTTGCGGCCGACCCGGCGTGTCGAGCACGGGCGCTTCTTCTATTCCAAGGCCCGCGACTGCTCTCGCTGCTCGTTGGCATCTCACTGTCTGTCCAAGGGACGAGCGAACAAGGCCGTGGTGGTCAGTGACGATCATCCTGCCTTGCTGCGGGCACGCCGACGACGACTGCGATGGTCAGAAGAAGACCGGCGCCTCTATCAGCGCCACCGCTGGCGCTCCGAAGGTTTCCACGGCGAGGCAAAAACCTGGCACGGGCTGGCGCGAGCCGTGCGGCGTGGGCTCCAGAACATGCGCATTCAGGCGCTACTGACCGCGGTGGCGATCAATCTCAAGCGGCTGGCCGCCGCTCTTCTTGCCCTATTCGTGTTGGGTAGAACACTTCTGAGCGGCGGCGGGCTGCGCATACCCCACCTCTGGCCATGTTCTTTTCATTCACGGCAATTGCAGCCTGACCCTCGCGGAACCACGCATAAAAAGGCGGCTTCTTCAACAGCCCCGCCCGGCACTGGCGGCGAGCGCGGCAAGGTGGGCTTCCTGATCGGGCGCGAGACGAATTTCCATGCGATCCAACGTAGCATCGCCGGGCGATGTGTCAACACACGACCTCGCCCGCCGCTAGATTTTGTGGCCGCGCGCGCCACGCAATGGCGCGGCCGGCGAAGTATAGCGTAGCGTCAGGCTGCCGCAATTCCGCATGTCTAGACTATGCTCCCGTGCTTATACGTTATCTCCCACGTGGCGACTTCATGAAGACTTCGCCACACTTCCACAATACATTTCTAGACGACTTTCGGAAGATTGGCAGGCCCCGCAGCGACGTGCCAGATGTAGAAATTAGCTCCGCTCGCTCCGATGGGGTAAGGGTCTATGGCATTATCCAACTACGCTGGCCTGTTGAGGGTGCTCTACGACTGGCAGACGATCATCACCGGCGGACTAGCGATCCTCGCGGCGCTAATCGGCGGCGGCATGACGTACCGCGCAGGAGTGATCCAAGCTAAGGCCACGCAGAAAGCTGCCAATGAGCAAATCGCGGCGGCCGCTCGCAAGGATCGCTTGCAAGCTCGTGGCATCGCCGTTGCTATATACTCCGACATTTTGGAGTTGATAATAATTATAGAAAAAAGTCGATCCCGAATTAATGAAATTACACGATCCTTTTCTGGAAGATTGCATGGACAGAATATTACAGCGCTTGTGCAGGAAGTGGGGTCAATCGAAATGCCACGAATGCTGAATAGCAACATTGACCTGTTATATATGTTAGGCGAACCGGCGGGGACTTCTTGCTTACAGCTAGTTAGTTTTGTGTTTCAATACGATGCCCTTGTGCGAGACATAGCGTCTCGCATAGTGACTCAGGGAGCGAATGAGTGGGCGGAAACGGACGTTCGCCATTTAGACGAGGAGTTAACTTCACTGGGACAATTGGTTACTAAGTGTAAGGATGAAGTCCAACCGATCACGACACGATCAGAGGCATAAAATGCCTGGTCTGCTTCGCGCGATAAGCGTCTCGATAATACTCGCCACCTGTGCGGCGCAGGCGCAGTCGCTGTCACCGGAACCCTACCAAGCCACTGGTGGATGGGCGCGTGCGATCTTCCGATTAGACAGCACCGGCTATCACCAAGTCGGCCCCCTGCTGTTCGAACCAAATGATGTCGATTGTCCTGCCGAAGCTCGAAAAATCACTGCGGCTATGGAACTGCGCCAGCGTCCATCGGGCTGCACCAACATGATGTGCACCCCGTATTTTTTCGTCACTTGCACCCAGTTTGGTGAGGGGGCGAACGGCCGGATTTATCAGCGCTGAAATAACGAGCCGCTCCGGCTCCGGCTTCACAGGCCGGGGCCGGCTTCAGCCGCTATCTCGGGATAAGCATTTCCGCGACCGAGACGACCGGCACCGCGCCGCGACTCCGCTAGGTCTTGTGCCTCTTCGCTTGAATTACACAAAATTTTCACAGAGACTCTCGCGGCCCGCGAATTGATTCGCGGGTGTGTTCAACCGTTCTGCGGAGAAGAGAAGCCCCAGAAACAACAAAGCCCGCCAGTGGCGGGCCGTGCGTCCGGCACGAAGCCGGGAAACTCATGATCTGGACAATCGTGAGATTCCCAAAAATCAGAGCGTTAGTCAAGGCGGAAAATATCCTTTTCCGTCAATGGGCTGATTTGCGCCGGTTTCCGGCCCTTCGGGCGGGTTGCGTCAACAACCCGAAGGGAGACCTTTATGCGTCCGCTAGCTGTAGGCGCTCGCAATCATCGGGGCTCGTGCTCGCAAACAGCGGCGTTTTCTGCTCGGATTAGCTGACAATGGGGCGGGCGTCGTGCTCACATTATCTGCCACTGTGCTTGCCATCATCGCTCCATGCTCGCCAACGGACGATCGTGCTCACATTGGCTGCCAATGAGCGAAGCGGTCCGGTTCATACCGGCACGCCTGCCACGCGGAGCTGCTCGGTGAACTCGCGCGTGCGGTCGGTCGCGAGTGTGCCTGCCAGGAAATCGCGCACCTCGGCGGGCTTGGCCTTGAGCAGCACGGTCAGCGCGAGCGCGTCATAGCCATTGCGGGTCAGCGTCGGTTCCAGTTCGTCGATGGCACGCGACAGCACTTGCTCGACGATTTCGACAGAAACGCGCTCTTCGCCGAGGCGGAAGGCGTGCTCGAAGGCCAAGGTGAGGTGCATCTCGAGCTGCAGCGCGGTGCGCAGCCGCTCGGCCAGCAGCTCGATCGCGCCCGCATCAATGAGGTCCGCCGACTTGACGCCGTCCTGCGCGCAGGTCTTCACGAGCCAGCCGATGAACTCGCGGCGATGGCGGGACACGCCTTCGAACTCAAAGGTGGTGGTGCGGTAGCCGATCTCCTCCATCTGCGGCCGGCGAAGGTCGTTGCGTAGCTTCGGGTGCCCGATCAGCAGCACTGATAGGATCACACCGGCTCCCGCGGCCATTTCCATCAGTCGCTTGAAGCCGGTCAGCGTCTTATGGTGCAGCTCGTGAGCCTCGTCGACGATCAGCACGACGGGATGCTTGTTCTTGCGCATGAGGTCGCGGAGCTCGCGCTCGCGCCGTTCGGGCTGCTTGGGGATCTTGACCTTGCTGCGATCGCCGGGCGTGAGGTCGTAGAACATGGCCTCGATGAGCGACGGCAGCGACGTGCGGCGCTTGTCGACCGCCAGCGACTTCGCGACCGCGATCTTGCCGGAGCGCCCGAGTTCTTCCTCGATGCGGGTCAGCAGGTGTGTCTTGCCCGAGCCGACCAGTCCCGCGACGACGACCAGCCTGCCCGTCTGCACGACGGCGCACACCTCGCGAACCAGCGCGCGCTGATGCTCGGTCTCATAGTTGCCGGCCCCATGAAAGGGTCTTGTCAGCCCGAAATGCGCCTGCACGTCGGCGAGCATCAGCCTCTCCCTGCTGTCCTGAAGTGCTCGCGCACGCGCGCGGCGACGATTTCTCGATCCAGCGTTTCCGCGAGCAGCGCGTCGATGAAGACGCGGTCCGGTTCAGGCAGGCTGCCGAGAGGTCTCGAGAGCTGGACGGAGATCGCGAGCCTGGCTGCCAGGGGCGTCGGGAACGCGACGTCGGCCAGCGGCTCGGGAAACGGCATGCGCGGCACCTGCATGGATGCGGCGCCTGGAGCCAGCGACGGCAAAGGCCTGTCCCCGCCGGTGACCGCCGCGCGCGGCAGCCCGAGTTGGTCGGCGAGCTGCACGACCTTGTCGAGGCGCTCCTCGGCCCGGCTCTTCTGATACTTGCGGTAGCGATAGAGCGGGACCGCACCCCGTGAAGGCTGGTATGGCCCGAAGCGCTTGCCCTCGAACTCGACAAACAGCTCGTGGTCGAAGATCCCCCACCAGAGTGTCACCGTCTCGCTGGCGAGCGCGGGCTCCACCTCATACGAGGCGCCCTCGACCGAGACTGTCGCGTCGCCGGCGACGCCACGGCGCTCAGGCTCGCGCGCGAAAGCGCAGAACCGCTCCCATGAGCACATCGCGCGCACGCCACTTGGCGGCAGGTGCTTCAGCCAATCCTCGACCCGGCTATGCGGCTCGGCGCGATGGTCGCCGTTGTTGTAGGTGACGAGCGCGCGGCGCATCCAGAGATTCGCCTCCGCCTCGTCCTTCGGCTTGTGGAAGTGATAGAGCGTCTCATGCACCTCCTTGATGGTGCGGAACGGCCGTTCGACCTTGCCCTTCGACCGCGCGGGCGTGCGGCGCTCGGCCTCCGATGGGCGGCATGTGGGTGAGCACGCGAACGCCAAGGCTGCCCATCACGGACTGGAAGACCTTCGACCGGCTGACCGGGCCGTTGTCCATGTAGATCGTGGCCGGGATGCCTTGGAAGGGCAGCTCGGCCTCGGGCTTGGGGGCCATGGCATTGAACAGGAAGCGCAGCGCGGACTCGGCATCCTCGCCGTAGACGCAGCGATATTCGTCGTAGACGACACCCGAGCGGTCATCGACCGCCGAGAACAGCATCAATGTCGGCTTGCCGCGACCTTGCTCGATCCAGAGCGGGGCTTCGACCTGCTTCAGGTCGGACGGGCTCATGTCGAAATGCCAGAGCTCGTTCGAACACTTCGCCTGGAAGCGCACTGCCGCGATCGGACGGGTGACCCGCGCATGATCGAGACCGGAAACACGCAAGACGCGGTCGATGGTCGCGCGCTTGAGCAGGCCCGACGGAGCCCGCACCAGGCCTTCTGGTGTCTCGACGCCGTCCTCCTCGAGCAGCCGGATCGCTCGCGCTGTCGAGAGATGGCGCCCCTTCTTGTTCGATGTCCTGATCTTGAGCGCTGCGACGATCTCGGCGTAACGCTCCATCGCGGCCGCGGGCGCCGCGCGTGTCGAGCCGTGGTCGGACCGGCGCACCGACTTCGGCCGGGCCAATTCTCGGAGGGCGCGATAGATAGTCCAGACCGAGACGCCGTATGCCTCCGCCGCGCGCGCCACCACCTCAGTGCGGGCCGGATCGCGCGGCGACAGCAATGCCAGGCGCCGGCGCAGGTCGACCAGCGCCTCACCCGGCGGCCGCTTAGAGCGGTCAGCCACGTGCGGCCGCAACATCTGCGGCATCGTCGTCAGCGCCCCGCTTGCCGACATGGCGATAGAGGGTGGCGACCGACACGCCCATGCGCTTGGCGACGTCGCGCACCGGCAGCTTGCCCTCTTTCATCAGCGCGCGCGCCGCGGTGACGTCACCTTCCTTGAACGCCGACGGGCGCCCACCCTTGCGTCCGCGGCGGCGTGCCTCGGCGAGGCCGGCGGTGGTGCGTTCGCGGATCAGTGCGCGCTCGAATTGCGCGATCGCTCCGAATACATGGAACACGAGCACGCCCCCCGGCGTAGTGGTGTCGATGCTCTCGGTCAGCGACACCAACCCGATCCCGCGTTCCTCGAGGTTCTCGGCCGTGGTGATCAGCTTCTTTAGCGACCGGGCGAGTCGGTCAAGCTTCCACACGACCAGCACGTCGCCCTCGCGCAGCACGTCATCGAGGACGCGCGCGAGTTCAGGCCGGTCTGCCTTTGCGCCGGACGCCTTCTCGGTGTGGATCTTCTCGCAGCCCGCACGCCGGAGCGCGTCGAGCTGCAGCTCGGGCGACTGGTCGGTGGTGCTGACCCTGGCGTACCCCACCCGCATCCCGCGCCCCTGTTCTCGAAACCCGTCCGATGCGTAGCGTTTCGGAACAGACCAATCAAGAACAGTTGTGAGAAGGGAAAGTGCCTTGCTGCGCGGCGCCGGGCAGCACGCGCCGGGGATCGTCAGAAACGTCAGTTTTCGAGAACAACCAAACGCTGCCTGTCGCAGTCAAATTCCCGTTGGCACGGAGCGTGAGCACGTTCTTCCGTTGGCGAGCACGACCGGATGATGGCGAGCACGGTGGCAGATAATGTGAGCACGCGGCACGCGCCATTGTCAGCTAATCCGAGCGGGAGGCGGCTCCGTTTGCAAGCAAGACCGCCGATGATTGCGAGCGCTTACAGCTAGGCTTCACTGGGCAGCCCTGCGCGATGTCGTTTCACATCGACAAGGCGACCGGCGCGCGGCACCTGCATCTCGCATGGAGCCGGATTGCGCGCCGCGAGGACGGGCGGCTCTATGCGCTCGATCCCGGCCTCTACAAGCTCAAACTCAAGGAGCTATCGCGCGCCCTCGAACAGGAGCTTGGGCTAAGGATCGTCTCGAATGACCGCGCACCGGACGCTAAGACCCGCGCCGCCGACCGGAATGAGTTTGAGGAAGCGCGGCGGCTCGGCACCGACCTTAAACGCATCCGCAACACGATTTTCGATTGCCTGCATTGCTCGGAGAACGGTGCAGGCTTCAACGCGGCGCTCGATATGGCGGGCCTGATGCTGGCGCAGGGCGACCGGCGCGATTGCTTTGTCGTCGTCGATCAGGCGGGCGGGCATCATGCGCTGAACAAGAAACTCACCGGCCTGACCCTCGCGGACATCCGGCAGCGGCTTTGCGACCTCGACCGGCCGCAGTTGCCGAGCGTCGACCAGGCGCAGCGGATGCAGCGGGCCAGGTTGGCCGTGCGCAACCGGAATGGCAGGCATCTCGAGAATTTTGGGTGCGCCGGAAAACCGCGCGGGAGGCCCTACAGCGGCGGAAAGCACGGCGGCGGGAAAATTCTACCGGCACAGGCGACGACGCCAATCACCGATCACGCGCGCGGGCCGTGGAACGAATTAGCGGGATGGACGACGCGGCGCCGATCATCAGCGCCGGCAGATCCGTGGCGTCGGTGTCGGAAATTTTTACGAAATTCATCTGAGTGTGTTCGCCCTCAGCTCGTCAGCCGGGCCTCGGGCCGTGTTTCGCATAGTCGGTGAGCAGGCGTCTCACGGCTTCTTGTTTGGTAATACCATCCCTTTCCGCCATAATCTCCACTGCATCAAATAATTCCTGTGTTATATATGCTGATATTGTTCGTTTGTTTTCTCTTATACGAGCTTTATATTTAGGTGGATGTTTCCCACCCCTTGGACGTTTGTCATGCATCCGATCATCATGTTGATTAATGCTTTATTAAATCTTAACAAAGGGGCCAGAATGAGGTAGATGACAATCGCCGCTGTTAACCTAGATTTTTATTGGGATTTTCGAGAGGCGCACATACCCTTGAGGTGCGGTTCGCGAACCGCACCTACCTGTGAGGAGGATCGAGCGATGTCACTCCATCATTAGAAGGGCGACCCGGCTAAAAACCGGATCGCCCTTTTGGTCGCAAGGGAACAAGAGGACTCGCCCCCGGACATATCCGTTTCGCATCTGGTCTGTGGCTAGCAGGGTGCGAAACAGGAAGAGACTAGGGATTTTCGTGGGTTTCTCAAGCCTTTTGTGACCGGGTGGCCGCCTGCTGTGCGCTTGCGGGAAGCGTCGCATGGCATTCCCGGAACAAGGCCCAAAAGGGCCGGTATAGAGAATCCGCATCATGCATAATTATCCACTTCTCCTTCTCGGAGCTGTGCTGGGCCTGACGATTCTCGCCGCAATTGGAGCGGTGATGATGGTGCGCTGGCCGTCGCCCTCCAGCCCATTTTCAGATCGGCTTTTCGACACCCTCCTCTGGATCACCTCTGCTGGTTTTTTCACGGTGCTGGGTCTTCTTGCTGCTATGGGCCACGGATAAAGCCGGACACCCTCAACATCTTGTTTGTCTCGGCAGGCGCAACAAACCTCCGTGTGCAGTCGCATAAGCGCCATTCTGGAAAAAGCGGCTGCGGGATTTCCCATAACATCCGTTCTGCGGCACCGCGGCTGCGAAAGGCTAAACCGCCCTCTCGAAAAGCTACCACCTGCGAGCCCGCCGCCGGCTTGATTGGATCACCCGCTGGCGCGGTGATTTCGGATCTTGTGCAGCCCCCTTTCGGGTAATTGAGCGCGCGTCGATTTCGGCCCCCCTTTCGGGCGATGGACCGTTACTGAGCGGCTTACTCCCGGCCAATGGCGCCGTCCAGCCGCTGACATTTTGGTATCGCGCTATGCGGTCCCCGCATATTAACCGTGCATTTTGTTGCGCCAGGTCTACAGCGGTAATATCTGGGGGGATTTTCTACCTCAAGGCGTGAGGGAGTGGAAGAGCCGGCAGGGAGAGCGGACGGCGAGCGGCGGCTAATGATAGAATTTGGGCGGCGTTTGCGCGAGGCGCGCACGCAGGCCGGTCTCAGCCAAGCCGAAGTCGCGACCCGTCTGGGGATAAGGCAGAGCTACGTGTCTCGCGTGGAACGAGGCGCGCAGAATATCTCGGTGTTGGCCTGCGTGAGGTTTGCCCAGGCCATGGGATACCTATTCTCAACGGAGTTCATGCCAAAGCCGCGCGATGGCGAAGGCGACGGGATCGCATTCGGGCGGCGTTTGCGCGAGGCGCGCGAGCGGGCCGGGCTCAGCCAGGCAGATGTCGCAACGCATCTCGGGATCACGCAGTCCTACGTGTCTCGCGTGGAACGAGGTGACCAGAATATCACGCTGTCGGCCTGCGAGGCGTTTGCGCAGGCCGTGGGGTGCATATTTTCGACGGTGTTGACGCCATCGCCGCGCGATCCCGACGGCATCGCCGAGGAGTAAAAAATAAGGTTGACGGGCTAAACCGTCGGGAGCCACTCTAGTACGTACGTGATGGAACGGGGCCACGGTGATTTTGCCGCTGACGCTCGTAACCACACGCGCCGTTACGTGCGCGTCGCATTTCGCACCCGCGACGCTGGCCCGTAATTGCTGAGGATAAGAGCGGGTTTGACCGGCTTGTCGCCAATGTGGCGTGCCACAACGATGACACCGCCGAAGAGAGAAAATCAGGGTTGACGGATTAAGCCGCCGCCGCTCACCATTACTACGTATAGGAACTAACACGAGGTCGCGGTGATATTACCGCTGGCAGTCGTAACCACACTCGCCGTTTCCTGCGCTCCGCGGGTCGCGCCCGCGACGCTGGCCGCAATCGCTCAGACTGAGAGCGGGCTTGATCCGTTCGCGATTCGCGACAACACCGCACATCGCTCCTACCATCCGTCCGCGAAGCCCGAGGCAATCGCCTTGGCGGCGCGGCTCGCCACCGAGGGTCACGACCTCGACCTCGGCCTCATGCAAATCAATCAGCAGAATTTCGGGTGGCTCGGCCTAGCCGCCGGCGACGCCTTTGAGCCTTGCCGTTCATTGGCTGCCGGCGCGGCAGTGCTGACAGCTTTCAGCCGCTACAACACGGGTTCGCCCCGCGCTGGCTTTGATAACGGCTATGTCGCCCGGGTGCTTGCGGCCGGGCGGGACGCGCGCGCGGCAAAGGCGGCTTTGGCCGGGGACAAAGTCGCGGCGCCGAATCGCGACGCGGGCGACGGGTGGAATGTCTTTCCAGATGGCGCGCTGGGCGCCGGCAAATCGTCATTTCCGCAGAAAGGGGATCAAATTGAGCAACCTGACACGACCGACCTACGCTGAATTTGTCATCGCCCGCGAGCCGTCGAAAGAAGGCGGCGCCAGCGGCGAGGCGGTGAAGCACGTCTGCCCTTGGGATCGCGGCGAGCTGTTCTACCTGCCGCCTGCCAACAGGGCTTTGGAGCAGATCCGCAAGGCGGCAGCGAGCATTTGCCCGATAATTGCGGCGGCGGGCGTATCTGGTGCAACGGCAGCGCAGGCGCAGACCGTTGGCGGCACCGACCCCAGCACAATCTTACAAGCGATTGCCACCTATATATTAGGGCCGTTCGGGCAGGCTCTGGCTGTGCTGGCCCTGATCGGGGTGGGTATTTCCTTTCTCGTCGGCCGGCTCGGTCTGTTTGGAATCGCCGCGTTTATTGGCGGGCTGATTCTCATCTTTGGCAGCAGCTATCTGGTGCAGCAATTCCTTGGCGGGCTGTAGCCCAGGCCGATGGAACGTCTTGACGAGGTCCCGCTTTTCGTCGCCGCCACGCGGCCCGCGCTGATCATGGGCCTGCCGCTTGGCCTGTTTGTGCTGTTCCTGATGGCGATCGCGCTGATCATGATTTTCGTGCAGAACCCGCTCTACGAGATCGGGCTCGCCCCGCTGTGGTTCGGCGCGCGAGTCCTGGTCCGCTATGATTACAATGCCGTGGGCGTGGTAGTCCTCTGGCTGCGGACCAAAGCGCGGTCGTTCGACGCCCATTATTGGGGCGGCGCCTCGCCGGCCCCCTTCCCTATCCGCCAGGGGAAGCTGCCGCGGGGTATCGCCGATGCTGCGCGGTAATTCCGGCTGGGCCGAGCGTTCGGCCGAGGCTTATCTTCCTTATCTCGGGCACGTGGCACCCAGCGCAGTCCTGCTGAACGATGGCTCCTTGCTGGCCATGGGCCGGCTGCGCGGCGTTCCGCACGAGCTTGCTTCGGCCGCGGAGCGCAATGCCGCCGCGCGGTTCCTCAATGGCCTGTGGCGCAACATCGCCGACGACACGGTGACCGTCGGCGCACATCTCGTGCGACATCGGCAGGTCGAGCGCCTGGCGGCGGCAATTTTTCGGAATGAGTTCTCCGCAAGGCTCGATGACGCCTATCGCGGTCGCGTGCTGCAGGACCGGCTGTATCAGAACGACTGGTACCTGTCGGTGATCGTGGCGCCGCGCCCGCCGGCCGGCGGCCAGGCGGCGGGACGGCAGCTCAACAAAGCGCTGGCGCGCTTTCGCAAACATGGCGGCGCGGTCGATGCCTTCAGCCTGCTCTCGATTGAAGATTTGTGGACGGCGCTGGCGCGCAGCCTCGAAGGCTACGATTTGCAGCGGCTTGGCGTGCGCGAGCAGGGTGGCGTTCTGTTCAGCGAGATGGCCGAGGCGCTGCGGCTGATCCTGACCGGCGATTATCTGCCAGTGCCGCTGGTGTCGGGGCCGCTGGGTAATTGCATCTATACGGATCGCGCGATTTTCGGGCGGCATGCGTATGAGATTCGGTCGGCTGGCTGCTCGCGTTATGGCGCGATCTTCGGCTTACGCGAATATATGGCGGCGACGCATCCCGGGCTCTTTGATGCGCTGTTGCCCCTGCCGATGCCGCTGGTGCTGTCGCAATCCTTTGGGTTTCTGGCGCGGCCCGATGCGCTCGGCAAATTATCGCTGAAAGCCAATCAGATGATCGCCGCCGGCGACAAGGCGACCTCGCAGATCGAGGGCCTTGGCGCGGCGCAGGACCAGCTGGCCTCGGGCGAATTTGTCATGGGCAGCCATCACCTGTCGCTCGCGGTTTATGCCGACAGCTTGCCGGAGCTCGAGCGCCTGGCGGGCATGGCGCGTAGCGAGCTCGCCAACGCCGGCGCCGTCGTGGCGCGGGAAAGTCTCGGCATGGAAGCGGCGTATTTCGCGCAGCTGCCGGGCAATTTCGATTGGCGCACCCGGCCTGGCGCCATCAGCTCGCGGAATTTTTCGCATCTGGCAAATTTCGGCGCGTTTCCGCATGGCGCGCGCGAGGGCCGCTGGGGGCCGTCAATGATCCGGCTCCGGACGACCGCCGGAACCCCCTACGATTTTATCCCGCATGTCGACGATGTCGGGATGACCGTCATTTTCGGCCGCACCGGGTCGGGCAAAAGCACGTTTTTAATGACCCTTTTGGCGATGTTCGACCAGTGCCTCGGCGACAACGGCATCGTCTTTTTCTTCGATAAGGATAGGGGAGGTGAGCTGCTGGTCCGCGCGGTTGACGGCGCGTATCTGGCGGTTCGTTCCGGCGAACCGAGCGGCCTGGCGCCGCTGCGCGGGCTCACGGACAACCCGGCCGACCGGCAATTCCTGGTCCGATGGATCAAGGCGCTTATCCAGCTCGACGGGCACGGGCCGCTGCCGCCGGAGGATGATGCGAGGCTGGCGCGCGCCGTGGCAGCGATCATGCGCATGCCGGCTGGGTTGCGCAGCCTCCAGGGGTTGCGCCAGTTCCTTGGCTGGCGAGACAGGCGCGGCGCCGGTGCTCGCATCGAGCGCTGGTGCCGTGGGGACGGCCTTGGGTGGGCCTTTGATGGCGACCGCGACGAGGTGGATATCGCCGCGCGCATGGTCGGCTTCGATCTGACCGCGATCCTTGGCAATCCCGAGATCGTCAGTCCGGCGGCGCAATACCTGCTGTACCGCATCCGCTCGGTGATCGACGGCCGCCGGGCGGTGATCAGCCTCGACGAATGCAAGGCCTATCTGCTGCACGAGCAATTCCGCGAGGAGACCGAAGATTTTCTGCTGCGTGGCCGCAAAAACAATTCGGTGATCATCCTGGTGACGCAGGAGCCCGAGCATCTGCTCGAAGGCACTTTCGGTCCGACCATGGTCAATCAATGCTTTACCAAGGTCTTCTTCCGCAATCCGACCGCGGATGAGGATGTGCACCGCGGCAAACTGTTCCTGACCGAGGGCGAATACCGCGCCATTCGTGAGGATATGCTGCCGGGATCGCGGCAATGCCTGATCAAGCGCGACAGCGGTAGCGTGATCGTCGATTTCGATTTGTCGGCCATGCCGGAATTCGTTGCCGTACTGTCGGGCCGCGCCAACACCGTGCGATTCGCAGAACAGCTGCGCGCCGAGCATGGAACTGATTGGGTCGCCGAGTTCCAGAGACGGCATCGGGAGGCCATCGACTGATGTTCGTCAGATTTCGTCCGGCCAAACCGTGGTGCTTTAGGAGAACCGCGATAAAAAAGGCTGGCATTGCTGCGATTTTTCTGATCGCTGGTGTACAGCCCGTGTCGGCGCAACTCGGTGGCAGCGTCGTATATTGCACGAATTGCTCAACGATCGCGCAGCAACTCGCAGATTACGCACGCCAGCTCGCGCAGCTTCAGCAAGAAATCACGACCGCCACCCAGGAGATCAACTCTGCCCTCGCCTTGCCGACGACAGTTTACCGCGATCTGACGACCGACGTGCGGAACATCGAGAACATCGGTTCTCAAGCACAAATGCTCTCGGGACAAACCGGATTGATGCTCAACAATCTGAGCAATGCCGGAGGCTATCCGCTCGGCAATATTACCAGCTTGTCGCAGGAACTCATTACCGAGAGCAACGCTATTTCAAACGCGATCAAGACCGCCGCCAATGTGTTCAACAGCCTTGGATCATCTAGCGACAGCGCCACACTTTCGTCCCTGCAGACCCAAGCGCTCGGCACGGCGGGGCGCCAAGCGACGTTGCAAACCTTGGCCGGGATCGAGACGACGCTGGCGCAGCAGATCAGCAAGCAGCAAGCGACGAATACGGCGATTTATCAGGGGCTGTTGACGACGGCGGCGGCCGATGCCGATCGCCGGGAGGCGAGCGATGCCCTCACGACCGCGCAAATGGCGGCCGGCGTGAAGGCCGAATGCACCGCCGCTGGCATGGCTCTGAGCTGGTGCTGAAGTGAGCAAGCGCCTCTTGCTTCCTACAACGTTGCTCATGGCCGTAGCGGCGCTGCCGGCACACGCCTCTGATTGGCGGGCGGTCGCGCACCGATGCGACCAGTATGCCGAGAGCACCTTTTGCCAGGGCAAGGCCGGATGCCCCAACTGGCAATGGTTGGCGACATGCACCGTGCAGAACATGGGCGAGGTGACGTCGCAGACGCGGGCGCGGTTTGAGCAATGCGTCGCAGCGATCGAACAAGCGAGAGAGCAGCAGCACGCTTGCGCCCTATGCGGTGATCCGGTCAGCGACACACTGCGGTGCATGGGGGGGCCGTGATGCCGATCCCGTTTACGGGGCCGGCCGCTCTGCTGACCGCGGCTTTCCTGCTCGCCCCCGGCGCACAGGCGCAGACGGCCAGCGAGATCAACCCCATGCCCTTGATTATACAAGCTGAAAGTGCGGGTAATCCGACCGCGCAGAGTTCACAGAGCTCAGCCAGCGGCCTGTTTGGGGATTTGACCAGCACGTGGGCCCAGGCGTTATCGGCCTGCAATTGCGGCACCACCTCTCAGTACGCGACCGCGGCCAGCGCGCCCGCCTCGGTGCAGATCGCGGCCAACGCCGCGCTGATCGATCAGCAGGGGCTGAGTCCTTGGCTATGCAGCGGCTGTGACGTGGCGTTTGCCAACGCCGTGGCAGCTGCTGGCGGCGCTGGCGCGTTTCAAAGGTCGGGGCTGTCGACCAACCCGACCAGCTACGCCATGGCCAACAGTCCGGGAGGACTGAGCAGTCTCTTCGGCACGGCCCAGCAGCCTGGGATCACCGTATCGGCACCCGGTGTC
Source organism: uncultured Alphaproteobacteria bacterium (assembly GCA_963814805.1). GTDB lineage: Bacteria > Pseudomonadota > Alphaproteobacteria > ATCC43930 > CGMCC-115725 > AP-15. Next base: position 81,975 of record CAWFER010000010.1, read on the forward strand.
GGCAGCGGCGGCACTACAGCCGCCGCCGTCAGCTCAACGCCCGGTACGCTCAGCTCGCCGTTCAGCTGGGAATGGAATCAAATGGTCGGCACTACCCAGAACGCGGTCCAGGGCGAAATTCAAGCGATTCAGCTCATGCTGGCTCACTATTTGCCGGCTCTCCTTGTACTTGCAGTGATCATTTTAGGGATAAGCACGTGGCTGGGCCGGACCCGGTACGACACGCTGGTCGGTTTTGCGCTCAGGCTGGTGCTGGTCGTCCCGTTTGTCGCTGCCGGGAGCCAACTCTACCAAAATTGGGTCGTCCAGCCGGTGATGGGCCTGCCGGCGTGGTGGCAAAGCTGGGTGATCAGTGGCATCGGCGGTGCTGGGGGCGGGCTATCCTCTCCAGTCTCGGTACTCGACCAGGTTTATAACGCAGTCAGCTCGGCTGCCGACAAGATGGCGAGTACGGCCAGCCCGTGGCACGTTGCTCATGCCATCGAAATCTTCCTCGTTGGTCTCATGGCCAAATTCCTGACGGCAGCGGGATTGGCTGCGATGTTTGTTGCGATCGCGGTCACCACGGTCCTGACCTTCGTCGCCTTGATTGTGGGTCCGATCATTATCCCGCTGACGCTGTTCGCGGTCACCCGCCAAGTCTTCTGGTCATGGGTCGGTGTGCTCGGCACGCTGCTTTTAAGCCTGCTCGCGGTCGACATCATGCTGACGCTGTACGAGGCGAACATGACGGCGATGCTTGGGGCGATGACCCTGAGCGGAACGCCTGACACCGACGCGCCCTCGGTGATCGCGCTCGGTATCATGGTCTTTATTCTCGGTTCGTCGGTCGTGTTCGTGCCGGCGATGATGACGCGCATTGGCGGGGGTGTGGTGGCCGCGCTGGATGGTGCCGCGTGGTACCTGGCGGGCGGCCCGGTGCGCGCTGCGGCATCGGCCTCGTTGCGTATGGTTGGCCGGCGTTGGGGGCTTTCATGACGATGAAAGACCTCATCGAGACCGGGTGGGCGATCGGTGTCCCCTTCCTCTTCGTATGGCTAATCGCACCAAGGTTGGTCAAGCGCACCTTCTGGGTTGCAGTCGCCGTCTGCACTTTGCTCGGCTATGGGCTTTTTCGGCTCTTTCGCAGAGTGCAGCAGCAAAGGCAGCGGCGGGGTTTGCCATGATCCGAATCTTCGTTCTTGTCATGTTGGCGCTTGCCGCCTGCACCGGTCCCGCACCGCCGCCGCTGCCAACCGGCCCCTGGAAAGCCGCCAACGATTGGCCGGGCTGGGCCACATGGCAGCCCACCCAGGCAGAATTGGACAGCCTGCCCCGATGAATGACATCCCGGTCAACTGGCGAGCACTGCCGATTCACGCGCCGGAGCTCGATGCCCACTATGCCGAAGTCCGCGCCTTCCAGGCAGAACGCGCCGTTCGCGCGAACCGCAGGAGCAGGCTCTGGGGGACATTGTTCGCCGCATCGATGACCGCGAATGTCGCTCTGGCGAGCGCGGTGGCGTTTTTGGTTCCCAACCAGCGCCTGGTGCCGATGCCGCTCATCTTGCAGTCGGATGGCACCTGGGATACGGCGGCATCGATCTCGAGCCTGCCCGCGACCCAGGAGGAGGCCGTGATCCGGGCGGCGGTCTGGCGATATGTCTGGGCGCGCGAGAGCTACAGCTGGCCGATGGCCGGATATTTTTATGACCTGGTCTCGCTGATGTCGGCCCCGGCTGCGCGCGACATCTATCAGGCGTGGTTCCTACCCCGAGATAAAGGCTCTCCGCAGCTGATGGTGGGCAAAAAGGGTCAAATCGATGTAGCCCAAATCTCGATGTCCTTTGTGCGGCCGCAAATGGCGTTGGTTCGTTTCCGGCGGACGCTACAATACTATGGCCAACGTCCCGAGCAAACGACATGGACTGCTACTGTCGAGTTCGGGCTGCAGCAACGGATGACGATGCGCGCCCGCGATATGGACCCAGGCGGCATTGTTGTCACCCGGTATTCATCCTCTCAGGACAGCCCGACACCATGATCCGATTCATGCTTGGCACGCTCTGTAACGCTTTGGCCACCGTGTGGTTTCTGGGACATCTGTCGCAGTTTTCGGCTTTTGTACAATGAAGACGTTTCTGATCGGCGCAGCACTTACGACCTGTGTGATGGGTCAAGCACTCGCCACCCAACAGCCAAATCCAGGCCGAGCCGATAGCCGCGTTCGCAATGTCAATTATGACCCGGCGAATGTGGTCGAGCTGTGGTCGACGCCCGGCGCGGTCATGGTGATCGAGTTCGCCGACGACGAGATGGTGGCCGACGTCGCGGCCAGTGATAGTCACACCCTGAAGGCCGAGCCGCGGGGCAACTATTTGTTTTTCAAGTTCGAGGGCTGTTTGATCCCCGAGCCGGTCATCGTTCTGACCAAGTTGCCATCGGGCAAGCTGCGTCGATACGCCTTGCAGGTCGAGACGCACCCGCAGATCTGCTCGAACAGCACGCCGACCATTGTCCAAGCGTCCGCGAACGGCGATCCGCCGGCGGCGGCGCAAAACCTGAAGCACATCTCGGCTGACGCTCTTGGACCCGATGCAGACGTCGATTACAGCGTGGTTTTTCATTATCCCGGGGATCAACTGGCTCGCCGCCGCGCGGCGGCGAGAGCGGCAGCCGAACGATACCGGAAGGAGAGGGCCGGCCGCATCCTAGACGCCGCAACAACCTTCGATACGAGAGACCCGTACAGCGGCAACCGGAATTTGCGCTACGTGTGGCGCGGTGATGCCAACCTGCTGCCACGCTGGGTGTGGGACAACGGCTATTCGACGGCTTTTGTGTTCCCGGCCCAGCAACGGATTCCGGCGGTGTTCCGCATCGATCCGGATGGCAAGGAGGCGACCGCCGATTATTCGGTGCACGGCGATACCGTCATTGCCCCCGGGACGGCGCGCGAATGGCGGCTGCGCGACGGTGACACGGTCATGGAAATCTACGACCTCGGCTATAACCCGATCGGCCAGACGCCGGGAACCGGGACCGTCAGCCCCTATGTGCAGCGCACCTTAAAAGGCGGCGGCAATGGCGGTTGAGCCGCAGCCCGCCGGCGACGGCGTCTCGGCAGTTGCGCGGGCGCGGCCGCATCTCTCGGGCCGCCAGAAAATCGGGATTCTGGGCGCCTGCGGCGGCGTCGCGCTGGTCGCGATTTTTTTGTCTCACATGCTCGGCAGCACCGGTGAGAAGGATCTGGAAAAGGGCAACGACAATCTGATCACGACCGGGATGCCGTTCTCGGCGCCGGCCGACCCAAAGCCTGTTCCCGCACCCGCTCCGCCCCCAGCCATGCCGTTTTCGCCGCCCGCGATGCCAACCCTGGTCCCGCATCTTAGCAGCAGCGGCCCCGATGCCGCACTCGACGCGCCAATCTTCTCGTACAGCGGCGGCGGCGGCGAACCCGCCGCCCTGCCGCGCTCGGTGGCCACGGGTGCCAGGGAACAAGGCGGCGCCGAAGATGCGCTGTCGCAGGCTTTGAAACCGTCCGATCTCGGCGCGCCGGCGCGGGCAAGAGTGATGCCGCACCCGGATCTTACGATCCCGGCCGGCGCGGTTATTCCGTGCACGCTGCAGACCGCGATCAACAGTCAGTTGATGGGCTTTGTCGATTGCGTGCTGCCGGCGGAAGTGCGGGGCGCCACGGGCACGGTGACATTGTTGGATCGCGGCACGCAGATTTTTGGAGAAATCCGCTCGGGGCTGCGGCAGGGGCAGGATCGGCTTTTCATTCTTTGGGTGCGCGCGCGGACTCCGGAAAACGTCGTCGTCTCGCTGGCCTCGCCGGCGGCGGACGAGCTCGGGCGCGCTGGTGTTCCGGGCGCCGTCGACAATCATTTCTGGCAACGGTTCGGCGCCGCGATCCTGTTCTCGGTGATTGGCTATGGCCCGCAGATCGCGGCCAATGCCGTCCAGCATGGTAATGGCAACAATTACATCCAGTTTCTGACGCCGCAGCAGGAACTCGCCAACACGGTGCTCGAGGCGCAGATCAACATCCCGCCGACGCTGGAAAAGAACCAGGGCGAGACGGTCTCGATCTTTGTCGCGCGCGATCTCGATTTCTCGAGCGTGTACGACCTGCGGGCGCAACCGTAGCCGCAGGCGGCAGTAACAGAACCTGGGAGGCAAGGTCGATGCGGGCCAGGCTGCGAGACACCGCGGCGCGAGGCGAATGATGAGCCCGGCGGCGCCGCTGCTGCAGCATCTGCTGTCGCCGCTCGATCCGTGGCTTGAGGATCCAGCAACCGAAGACATCGCGATCAACCGGCCGGGCGAGGCCTGGATCCGGCAGCGCGGCGCATGGCTGCGACATGATGTGGCGCTCGATGGCGAGGCACTCGAAGAGATCGCCATCCTGGCCGGCTCGCTGCGCCAGCAGGAAGTCGGCGCGCTGTCGCCCCTGTGCGCGACCGAATTGCCGCATGGCGAACGGTTGCAGATCTGCTTGGCGCCGGCGGTGCCGCAAGGAACGGTCTCGCTGACGATCCGCAAGCACGAGAACAGGGTGGCGCCGCTATCAAAGCTCGGCGGCCGTTATCGCGCCAGGGACTGGAATCGCTGGCGCAACCTGCGCGCCAGCCGCGACATGACGGAACTGCTGGCACTCTACGATGCCGGCGACCTCGAAGGCTTTCTCGGCGCCGCGGTGCGCGCGCGCTTGAATATGCTGCTCTGCGGACGGACCGGCTCGGGCAAGACAACCCTGTCGAAGAGCGTGCTCGCCGCCATCGATCCCGCCGAGCGGCTGATCACGATCGAAGACACGCTCGAGCTGATGGTGCTGCAGGCCAACGCGGTGCGGCTGCTCTACAGCAAGGACGGGCTTTCGGGTGCTGACGTCGGCGCCGAAGCCCTCTTGCAGGCGAGCCTGCGCATGCGCCCCGATCGCGTGCTGTTGCAGGAGCTGCGCGACGACGCGGCGTGGACCTATGTCAACGAGGTGGTCAGCGGCCACCCGGGCTCGATCACCACCATTCACGGCCATGGCGCGTCGGAGGGCTTCCGGCGGCTGTTCGCGCTCGCCAAATCGTCGCCAAAGGGCGCAGCGTTGCAGGACAGCACGCTGATCGGCCTGATCGCGGCGGCGATCGACGTGATCATTCCGCTCGAGGAGAGCAGCGGGGTCTTTGGCATCGGTTCGGTCTGGTTCGCGGCCGATGCTGCTCGGCGCGGCCAGACAGCTACCGATCTCCTGCGCGAGGCATAATGATCCCCTTACCCCTGGCAGCGTGGATCGCGCTCGGCGCCGGTCTGTACCTCGCCCTCTTCACCGTGCTTGCCTCGTTGTTCTTTCTCGGGGGAAGCGGGCTGATCGGCGCGTTCGCGCATCCGTACTGGCAGTGGTGGCTCTACGCCCTTTGGTATTCGGGCAATCCAGTGGTGCGAGCCTGGCTGGAAGTAAGCGGCGTGCCGGCCGCGGTCTTGCCGCTCGTCGGCGGCGGAATCATCCTCTATCGCCGCCGCCGGATCAGAGGCTGGACGCTGCGGCGCAATCCGCCCGCCGCGCACCCGGTGGCACAGCCGATCCGCGGCACCACGGACAACCATGGCCATGCCCGCTGGGCGCTGATGCAGGAGGTGCGCGCGCTGTGGCCGGGGGCCAATCCGTCATTCGGCGGGGTCGTGGTGGGCGAGGCTTATGATCCGCGGCAAGATCGCGGGTCATTCAGTCCGGGGAATCGCGCGACGTGGGGCCAGGGCGGGCGGGCGCCGCTGCTGATCGATCCTTGCGTTGACGGGTCGACGCATTCGCTTGTCATCGCCGGCTCGGGCTCGTTCAAGACGACGAGTGCGGTCTCGACCCTGTTGACCTGGACGGGCTCGGTGGTGGTGCTCGATCCTGCGGCCGAGCTCGGGTCGATGCTCGAAACGGCGCGGCAGCGGATGCAGCACCGGGTTTTCATCCTGAGCCCCGACCATTCGGCGGCGTGCGGGTTCAATGTCCTTGACTGGATCGATACCGCCTCGCCGCTGGCGGAAACCGATGTCAGGGCGGTCGTCGAGTGGATCTGCGGCAGCTCGGACGCGGCCGACGCGGCTGGCGAATTCTTCGAGTTGCGGGGCAAGGCTCTGGTGGCGTGCCTGCTCGCGCACATGCTGTGGGACCCGGCTTTGCCGCCGGGTGCGCAAGACGCTGAGGACCTTGCGTGCCGCGGTTGCAGCGCCGGAGAGCAAGCTGCGCAGGATTCTCGACGGGATTTATGAAAACTCGCACAGCCCGATGGCGCAGGATCTGGCGGGAACGCTCAAGGAGGTCACGGACCGAACATTCTCCGGGATTGCCGTGACCGCCGCCGGCAGGACCGATTGGCTTGCGACGACCGCCTTCGCCGACCTCGTCTCCGGCAATTCGTTTAAGACCCTGGATGTGATTAACGGGAAAACGGACATTTTTGTGTGCCTGCCGTTGAAGGCGCTGCAAAGCACGCCCGGGGTAGGGCGGTGCATCATCGGCGCGTCTGCTGAACGCGGCCTATGAGGCCAACGGCGCCGTCAACGGCCGGATCCTGTTTCTGCTTGACGAGGCGTTCCGGCTCGGCCGCATGGACATCATCGAGATCGCCCGCGATGCCGGGCGCAAATACGGCATCACCTTGCAGCTTCTCTACCAGTCGGTCGGCCAGATTGTCGAGCAGTGGGGCGAAGCCGGGAAGCGCGCTTGGTACGAAAGCGCGTCCTGGCGGGGCTATGCGGCGGTCAAGGACCCCGAAACCGCGGAAGAGCTGTCGACGACGATCGGCAATTACGGCGTGCTCGCCTGGTCGGAGGCGCAGAACACCGGAACCCACGGCCGGCAGCTCGACGTACGCTCCCGCTCGCGGGGCCGGAACGTAACCTATTCCGAAAACATCCGGCCGCTGATCCGGCCCGAAGAGATCATGCATGATCTGCGCGAGGATGCGCAGATCATCATTCCAAAGCGCGGCCGTCCGGTGCTCTGCGGCCGCGCGATCTATTTCCGCCGGGCCGAATTTGCCGACCTGGTCGCCGCCAATCGGTTTTTTGCAGGAAGGAGTCCATAAAAATGGCCGAGACCGAAGAGACCAAAGCCGCCATCGAATACTGGGACCGGGTTGCCGCAACCTCGAAACGCCGCGCGGCTCAGGAGACGGTTGAGCGCAACCTGGACCGGGCTGAGGAGAGGCAGGCGCGCGAGCGCGCCGCCAAGATCAGCCAGGAGCGCTGAGGCTTGCGCCCACGCGCCACCAAATGGCAGCGCAGGGCGGACGGGTTTTCTGCTGCGATGACCACTGTCGAACCCAGAGCGGGCCTTCGGAGTCACCGGCAGCAATTCCTGCCCATGCCCCACTCCGGCCGTTCCCGATCACCGTGGAGGCTCGAAGCCGCGTTCAATGGAACGCCGACTTGACCTCCCGCGCCAGTAGCCGGATCGCCTCTCGTTCCGCCGCGTGATCGGCTAGGCCCGCGCAATTCGTTTCCAACTGCACGCCCGACAGCCCGATATCGCGTTGTAGGTCTTTCAACTTGCCCACCACCGTCTCCGGTGAGCCAATGAACACCGAACCGCGTAATGTTTCCTCGAGCGTGATTTCAGTGAGGCGCTGCGAGGTTTTCCAGCGCGGGTGGTCCGGCGGGCTGTTTTGCCGACGAGACGAATCGGCAAGCAGGCGGCTTTGGTTCTGGAAATGCTGCATCAGCGTTGGCCCGTAGGCTTCCTGGGCCGCCGCATCGGTTTTGGCGACGAAACCGGGGCAACGGAGATAGACGGGTGCCTCCCCGGGGTGTCCGGCGTCGGTCCAGGCTTTGCGGTAGACGTCGATGTGCTGCTTGAACATCCGCACATCCTCGTGCCGCACCGACAGGAACAGCCCTTGGCCCGCTTTGCCGGCCGCGGGGAATGTTTCGACGCTCACCGCCGCGACGCGGATTTCGGGTGTCGGTTGTTGCGCCGGCTGCGGCACCACCGTCACGTCCTGGATGTCGTAAAACTTGCCCTTGTAGGAGAAATTGTCTTCCCGCCAGGCCCGCTGGATAATCTCCAGGCACTCGACCTCCCGGTCCTTGCTTTCGGAATACGCGATGTTCAGCGCCTCATAGGTCTTCACGACGCCGCTGCGCCCGACGCCGAAGATTAGTCGGCCCTTGGAGACGTGGTCCAAGGTCGCGGCCTCCTCGGCAATGCGAAGCGGATTGGCCAGCGGAAGCACCTGGACGCTGGTCCCGATCCTGATCCTTTCGGTGCGGGCCGCGATCGCGGTACCGAGGACCAGCGGGCTGGCGGCGAGGGCGCGCCGTTTGTCGAAATGCAGCTCCGCGAGCCACATCACGTCGAGGCCGTATTCTTCGCTGGCGTCAACGATGTCGAACCCGGCGGCGAAGCATTCGGCTTGGCTGCAGCCCGGCAGCACCGGAAACTCGTGATAAATGCCTAATTCCATTGAAGGGGACCTTCCCGAACACGGTCTTATCCAACGTGCACCAGGTAGCGAGTGGCGCGAGCGGCACGGTTCCTGTCTTGAGCGATTTGAGCAACCGCAAATCGCACGCTTGCATACCCGGCAGGCGCCACCCTCGGCCGTTGACCGGCTCCGCCGCCGGTCAGTTCCTGGATGCAGCGTGTATTATTTGCCTTATCGTGTTGCTTGGTCACAAACGAACGGCCGGCACATGAGCACAATCGAACTTGTCGATCCCGAATTGCGCAGTGCGCTCGCTGAGCAACTGCCGCCGCTGACCGCTGAGACCTTGACGCAGCGCCGCGCAAATATGCTGGAATTGGCCGCCGCCGCACCGAAACCGAACCTGCCGGATATCGCCACCGACAAGATCCACGTCGAGAGTGCATTTGGCGCAAAGCCGATCCGCGTTCTGACCTACCGCCCGGTTTCACGACCGGCGACCCACTGCCCGTCATCGTACATATCCATGGCGGGGGCTTCGTGATGGGCGCGCCGGAAATGAAGGATGTGGAAAACCGGCTCTTCGCGTCTGAGCTGAACTGCGCGATCTACTCCGTCGATCATAGCCTCGCGCCCGAATCACCGCACCCGGCGCCCGTGGAGGACATCTACTCGGTCTTCGCTTGGCTGCACGCGAATGCTGGTCAGCTCGGGCTTGATCCCGCCCGCATCGGTATCAAGGGCGAAAGTGGAGGCGGTGGTTTCGCGGCGGCTGCCGCACTCTACGCCCGCGACCGGGAGGGGCCGAAATTCGCCTTTCAGCATCTGATTTATCCGATGATCGACGACCGCACGGCGGTGCGGAAGGACCTGCATCCCTGCGTTGGTGAGTTTGTCTGGACGCAAGCGAACAACTATTTCGGCTGGCGTTCACTGCTGGGCAAAGAGCCGGGCACGGCCGACGTCTCGCCTTATGCGGCAGCTGCGCGAGCAGCGGATGTGTCGGGCTTGCCGCCAACCTACATTTCGGTTGGCGGTCTTGATCTCTTCCTCGAAGAAAACCTGATTTATGCCGACCGATTGAGCCGCGCCGGGGTGCCGGTCGAGCTTCACTTGTACCCGCGGGCATATCACGGCTTCTACCGGGGTCGCGACAAGAGCTGTGCGTAGCTGTACGACACAGAAGAACGAATGGGCAACTTGTCGTCAGGATACCATCCGCCCCATGCGATTCGCTCGCAGCCGCCGGCGATCAACCCCGGAATGGGCAGAGACAGCCGGCTGTCGCGTGCCGGCAAGCCGATGATAGCCAAGATGGATGGCTAAATTCGGCATAGTCAATTTACATCGGCTTTGCCGTTCTTGACCACGCGATCTACGGTTGGCCAAGTTCGGTATACCCATCGTGGCTTCCCCGCCATGAAAGTCGCCCGCATCTATCTTCGCGTCAGCACTGACGAACAGGACCTCGCTCGCCAGGCCGAGATCGAGCAGGGCACTCGGTCTTCGGGTTACTACATCGCCGGTGTCTACCGTGAGAAGGCATCGGGTGCCCGCGCCGACCGCCCCGAACTCCTCAGAATGATCGCTGATTTGCAGCCCGGTGAAGTGGTTGTCGCGGAGAGGATTGATCGCATCAGCCGGCTCCCTTTGGCCGAGGCTCAGAGACTGGTGGGCTCGATTCGAAGCAAGGGGGCAAGGCTGGCGGTGCCGGGTCTGGTCGATCTGTCCGAGTTCGCGACCGCGGCTGATGGTGTGGCCAGGATCGTGCTGGAGTCGGTGCAGGAGCTGCTGCTCAAGCTGGCCCTGCAAATGGCGCGCGACGACTATGAGACACGCCGCGAGCGACAGCGTCAGGGTGTGCAACTGGCCAAGGCCGCCGGCAAATATGCGGGGCGCATCCCCGATGCCGCCATCCATCAGCGCATCATCGCGCTGCGCGGCGCCGGTCAGTCGATCAAGCGGACCGCCGAACTGGCCGGGTGCAGCGAAAGCCAAGTGAAGCGGATATGGGCCATCCATCGCAATCAACTGCCCGGAGATTGAGCTTGTCGCGCCGTCCCCTGCTCAAAGCCGATCGGTGGTCCGCCCTTGTCGACATGCCGACAGACGAGGAGAGCCTGATCCGGCATTGCACGCTCGGTCGAGCCGAGATGGATCTGATCCAGGCCAAGCGGACCCCGCACAACCGCCTCGGCCTGGCCATTCAGCTCTGCTTTTTACGCCATCTCGGTCGGGCGATCCTTTTTGCTGAGACGCTCCCGGCACCGGTGGTTGCCTTCCTCGCCCAACAGATCGGCATCGACCCGGGTGCCTTGGCCGAGTATGGCCGGCGCGACACAAACCGGCGCGAGCATGCGGTCGAGGCGCAGCGGCATCTCGGCCTGCACCCGGCTGTCCGCGAGGACCGGCGGGCGGCCCTGAGCGCGGCGCTCGCGGCCGCCGCCGCGTCCGACAAGGGAATGCCGATCGCCGAAGCGATCATCGCCGCCTTCCGGGAACGCAAGTCGGTGCTTCCGGCGACCGATACGCTCGACCGGATCGGCCGTGCCGCACGGGTCGTCGCGCGCCGGCGGATGGAGGCAGCGCTGCTCGACGGCTTCTCCTCCGAGGAACTGGCCACATTCGACGGGCTGCTCGCCGTCGATCCCGCCATCCGGCAGACCCGCTTCGCCTGGTTGCGGGCCTTCCCCGAGGCGCCGAGCGAAAAGAACCTGCTCGCTCTGCTCGATCGGCTGAGCTTTGTGCGGTCGTTTTGCCTTGATCCGCAGCGCCGCGGGCGCATCCATCCGGACCGATGGTCCCAGCTGGTGCGCGAGGGCGCGGTGACGCCGAGTTGGCTGGCGGAAGACTTCAACGCTCGCCGCCGGCACGCGCTGATCGCGGCGCAGCTGATCGAGCTGACCGGCAAACTGACCGATGCCGCGATCACCATGTTCTGCCGGCTGATCGCCCTCTTGTTCACCAAGTCCAAGGCCCGACAGGATCGGCGCCATCTCGACGCCCGCAAGGAAACGGGTCGTCTGCTGCGCATGTTCGGCGACACGCTGCGCGCGCTCGCCGAGGCGAACGAGACCGGCGAGGATACGTTCGACGTGCTCGATCGCGAGATCGGCTGGCCCCGCCTGGTTCAGGCCCAGGCGGATGTCGAGACGTTGGCCGCGACCGCCGAGGCCGATCCGCTGCTCGGCGCCGCTGAGCGCTATTCCCGGATCCGCCGCTATGCACCCGCGCTGCTCGAGGCCTTCACCTTCCGGTCTACTCGGGCACGGGATCCGCTCCTGACCGCAATCGAGCTCTTGCGCCAGCTCAATCGGGACGGTCGCCGGGCATTGCCGGCCAAAGTGCCGGTCGGCCATCTCAAGGAGAAGGTCCGGAAACTGATCGCTGCCGACGGCAAGCGGGACCGGCGCCTGTGGGAAATCGCCACCCTCGCCGTGCTGCGCGACCGCCTGCGCTCGGGCGACGTCTGGGTTGAGGGCAGTGGAGCCTTCCGCCCTCTGGACGCTCAGCTGATGCCGCGCCTGACCTTCGAGGCACGCAAGCAGGAGGGCGATCTGCGGCTCGGCGTCCCGCGCGACGCCGATGCCTGGATAGCCGAGAAACAGCAGGAATTGGACTTCAAACTGAAGCAACTGAGCTACCGGGCCCGGACCGGAAAGCTGGCCGGAGTCCGCTTGGTCGACGGCGTCCTGACTATCGCGAAACACCGTACCAAAGTGCCAAAGGCGAAGGTCGACGCAGCAAAATGGCTGATCCTCGACCGACTGCCGCAAATCGACATCACCGATCTTCTGGCCGAGATCGACACCTGGACCGGCTTTGCCCATTGGTTCACCCATCTGCGCACCGGCGACACGGTCCGCCTCGCCCCGGCACTGCTCGCGGCGATTCTCGGCGACGCCACCAATCTCGGCGCCAAGCGCATGGCCGACGCCTCGACCGGGGTCAGCGAGCGACAGATCATCTGGGCCCGGCTGTTCCACATTCGGCCGGAGACCTACAAATCGGCCCTGGCCGTGGTCATCAATGCCCATCTGGCGCATCCTCACGCCAAACTCTGGGGCAACGGCACGACCTCCTCCTCAGACGGCCAGTTCTTCCGAGCCGCCGCCCGGGGCGCCAAGCGCAGCACGGTCAACGCTCATTACAGCGGCGATCCCGGGAGCAAGTTCTACACTTGGGTTTCCGACCAGCACGGTCACTTCCACATCCTGCCGATGGGCGCCACTGAGGAGGAAGCCGTCTACGTGCTGGACGGGCTCTACGGACATGAGAGCCGGATCGAAATCGACGAGCATTACGTCGACACCGGTGGCGCCAGCGATCACGTCTTCAGCCTGTTCGCATTGGGCGGAAAGCGTGTCGCGCCGCGGCTGCGCGACCTCAAGGACTGGCGTCTGCACGCCTTCGAGGGCGCCGATGCCTATCCGACCCTCAAGTACCACATCGGCGAGCGCGTCGATGCCGCCGCAGTCCGCGAGGGTTGGGACGAGGCGTTGCGGATCGGCGTCTCGATCGAAGACCGCATCCTCGCCCCCTCGACCGTCCTCAAGAAGCTCGCCGCCCTGCCGAAGACGAACGTGGTATCGCGCGCGCTGCGCGAGATCGGCCGGATCGAGCGGACCCTGTTCATGATCGAGTGGTATTCAAACCCGGAACTGCGCGATCGCTGCCGGGTCGGGCTGAACAAGGGCGAAGCCGGCAATAAGCTGGCCCGGGCGGTGTTTTTCCACGAGCGCGGCGAAATTCGCGACGGCTCCTTTGAGAGCCAGGCTTTCCGCGCCTCCGGCCTCAACCTGGTGGTCAGTGCCATCGTCTTGTGGAACACCGCCTATCTCTCGCGTGCCGTCGAGAGCTTGCGGGCAGCGGGGCACGAGCTGCCCGATGATCTGATCCGCCATATCTCGCCGCAGATCTGGGAGCACATAAACCTCACTGGCATCTACGATTGGGGGCGCGAACCCCAGCCCAAAGGCAACTTCCGGCCGCTCCGCACGGCCAAAGAGAAATTCATCGCGGCCGCCTGATCCGCGGAACCGCCCGTTTCTGCTATGTTCTACAATGTCGTACAGCTACGCACAGCTCTTGTCCTGACCCCCTACCGGGTAACCAATGCCCGGGTTACGAAGCAGGCTGAGCACGACACTCGCGAGGCGTTGCGTCGCTTCCTGCACGGATAGGACCCTGCACCCGGTCTGTCGGGCTGTGACGCGCGGCTACAATTTTCGATCACGCCCGCCGCGCGGCAATGCGTCCACGGGACCTTAAGGATTCACCCGTACGTACACCCCGGCAGAACCCGGTGCATGCGTCATTGCCTGCCGCATGCGCGGCGAATTGGGCGAGGAATGTTGCTGTTGCTCCTTCCACTCCGGGCTTTCGGGCACGGCCGTACTGGCAAATTCGTAGACCGTGCTGTAGCCGCTGGTACCCTCGAGGACCCGATAGCGACGAGCGTAGATCACTCCCGGCACCTTGCGGTAGCCTGGCACATATTCCCCACTGTACCAGGCGTTCCACTCCGCATCGACCTCGGCGGGGACGGACATGCGGCCAATCTGCAGCACCGGCGCCATGCCACGCTCCGGCATTTCCACGCCGTCCGGGTAAATCTGCTCCCCGACAATGCGTGTCAAATTCTTCCCAATCACGGACGGCGAGACCTTCTGTCCCCACGGCGTCCGCGGCCGGTTGGTAAACGCCGGCGTCTGCATCACCGCCACGTTTTCCAGTTCATAGCATGCCAGGTACTGCGGGCCACCCTTGACCGCCTCGTAGCGGGCCGCTGAGAGAATGCCGGGCACCGACAGCAATTCCGGTAGATGTTCCTTGTTATACCACTCGTTGAATTCCTGCGCGTGCTGGGCGTCGATATCGACGTACACCATGAAGATCCCGCGACCTTTTTGTGCCATGTCCGTCTCCTCCTATGAGGCGTAGCCGGCCATTGTTTTGGCTCGTCCCGTTGGCACCCGGCCCTCGCGCCTGGAGCCCATGAGCGACACGAGACTCCAACTGGGGAGCCCATCGTAGCCGACATTCCCCCAATTTCGGGGCTGTTGAGCGCGATCTTCCGTCTCACCGAGGCACACCGCAACGAAATTCGGGCGCAACCAGCTCCAGGGCGTACAGCGGCAGAACTACCCGACTTACATGTACGCCGCTCTAACTTGAGCCTGGACGACTTCCTCCGCTTTATCCTCAAGCCGCTGCACTTCGCGCTCAGCGGCCTCAAGGGCTGCCTGCGCCGCCTCCAGGGCGGCTCGTGCACGCTGAATTTGCTTTTGCCGGCCCCGAAGGTTGGCCGTCTCGTATTCATGCCGTCGTGCCAGCAGAGCCTCGGCAGCCTCGCGCTTCTTTTGATCCGCGCGCCGAGCTTCCTCCACGGCGGCATACATTTCAGATTGCGGGTCGCTCATATCACCATCGCGACAACTTCACTGGTCCGACTCAAACGGCGTCGGCCCATCAAAGGATTGCCGAGACGGGGCGCGTGGCGCAACGTTCTGCCCCGACGAGTTCATTGAGCAGGATAGATGACATCTCCTTCAACGCCGAACACGATCAGCGGCCGGAGCGCGTTTATCGAATTGCTGCAATCCGAGGGCGTCACGCACCTTTTCGGCAATCCGGGAACCACCGAACTGCCGATCATGCACGCGCTCGCCGATTATCCGGACATGCGCTATGTGCTCGGCCTGCAGGAGGCGATCGTTGTCGCCATGGCCGATGGCTATGCCCGCGCCTCGGGCGAGCTGGTTGCGTGCAACGTCCATGTCGCGCCGGGGCTCGGCAACGGAATGGGCTCCCTATTCACGGCGTTCAATTCGGGCACGCCGCTGATCATTACCGCCGGGCAACAAGAGCAGGGACACGGGCTGACCGAGCCTCTGCTGTACGCGCCCCTGGTGCCGATCGCGACACCCGTCGTGAAATGGGCAACCGAGGTGACACGGCTGGAAGATTTGCCCCGCATCGTGCACCGCGCCGCGAAAATCGCCACGACTCCCCCGACCGGGCCCGTCTTTATCTCCCTGCCGGGAGACATCCTCAACGCTTTCGGCGT
The DNA here is from genome assembly GCA_963814805.1 of uncultured Alphaproteobacteria bacterium. Taxonomy (GTDB): domain Bacteria; phylum Pseudomonadota; class Alphaproteobacteria; order ATCC43930; family CGMCC-115725; genus AP-15. The sequence continues at coordinate 97,439 of CAWFER010000010.1, forward strand.
GATCGATCTGGGACAGGCGACGCGAGTCGATACGCGCGTGCGGCCATCGGAAGACAGCCTTCGCGGGCTGGCCGAGCGGCTCCTCCGTGCGAAACGGCCGGTCATCATCGCCGGCCACGAGATCATCCGTAGCGACGCCTTTGCCGAGGCCGCCCGTTTTGCCGAAATCATGGGTTGCCCCGTCTATGATCAGACGGTGCTGCAAGGGTCGCATTTCCCAACCGATCATGCGGCCTATCTCGGGCCGCTTTCGCGCGACCAGAAAACCGTGCGCGCCCGCCTCGATCCCTACGACACGGTGATCAGCCTCGGCTCCGATTTCCTGCGCATGTCGGTCTATAGCGAGGTCGAGCCGCTGCCGCCGCATATGTCGGTCATCCAGATCGGGCTGAACGACGGGGAGATGGGGAAGACCTACCCGGCGGAAATAGCCGTCCGCGCCGATGTCAACGAGACGCTGCGCGTGCTGACGCCGCTCGTGGCCGAACTCGGCGGCGCAACGCAGCGTCAGCGCGCCGCAGAACGCCTCGCCGAACTTTCCGGACGCAACTGGACGGCCAACCGGAAGGCACGCGCTGACGTCGCCTCGGCGAAAGCAGCCATGCGCCCGATCGATCCTGAATGGCTGATGCTGACGATCGCGGATTTGCTGCCGCAAGACGCGATCATCGTCGACGACGCCCTGACCACCGGGGCGAGCCTCCCGGCCTTTATGCATCTGCGCGACCGCTTTGCGTATTTCGGCAATGTCAGCGGCGGTATCGGTTGGGCCATCGCCGCGGCGGTCGGCATTCAGCTCGCCCAGCCGGAGCGCAAGGTCGTCGCCCTGCTCGGCGACGGCAGCGCCATGTACTCCATCCAGGCGCTATGGACCGCCGCTCACCAAAAACTGCCGACCGTCTTCGTCGTGTTCAACAATGGCGGCTACCGCATCATCAAGCAGCGGTTGAAGCTGTTCCACAGCACCGAGCGCTTTATCGGGATGGATTTCGTAGATCCGGCCATCGAGTTCGCCGCACTCGCCCGCAGCCTTGGCATGCGGGCCCATCGTATCGACACGGGCGATGAGTTCGGCGCGGCTTATCGCGACGCATTAGCGGCGCGCGAGCCTGTGCTCCTCGAAGTGATCGTCGACGGCAGCGTGTAGCCTACTGAAAAGTAATGTCGCGTCACGGCGCGGCGCCCGGCCAATGCATCCCTTCTTTTCTCGAACGCCGCTTTGTGTGTCTGGTATCGGCGCGTCCCCGCGGTCTGGGAGCATCGTGGCGAAGCTCGGGAATCCCACCCGAAGCGGGGAATCGGCCGAGCCTCCGATATGCGGTTCGAAGCCGTTCGTTCCCATTGGCTCGTATCGATCCGTCTCGCCGAGCGTGAGCCCGGCGCCGAAGCCCCCACAGCTAGCGCTCGAAGCCCCGGTCGCGCTCGCGCGCTCGGTCGTGCTCGACTTCTCGCTCGGGCGTGGCCTCGCGGATCGCCGCAAGCTGGTCGCGCGCGCTCTCGGCCTCGTGCTGCCGCTGCGACAGGACGCGCTCAGCCTCTGGTCTGATCTTGTCGAGCGCTGCAGCAGCAAGCCGTTCGTTGACGGCTAATTGCCCGGTCAATGTCCCGCGGCGCACCGCGAGCCGGTGATGGCTCCGCCAGGTGCGTTCGGAGCTGTCTTCGTATTTGTTAAGTTCGTTGTCGCGCCAAAGACCTGTGACGTGCAGCGTCTTTTGCGCCAGGTTGAGCCGCCACCAGCGGAGGTCGAGGGCATTGTCGTGCCCCTGCGCTGAGCCCTCCCGGTATTGCATGGTTTTTTCCGTGCGGGCGATCAGGCCGCGCAGGCGCTCGCCGTGTTCGACCCTGGTGGCGTATTCCGGGCTGAGCTCGCATGCCACGTCCTCGACAGTCGCGCGCCGCCAGCCGCCCGGCACGTAATCGGCCCGCGCCGCTTTTGTCAGCGCTTCTCGCTCGGCAGCCGATCTAGCGCCTGGCGGCGTCTACCGGCGGCTTCCTCGATCTGCGCGCGCCGCTCGGCGAGATCGACCGGCGCCCCCGGCTCCGGGTTCTCCTGCGCATGAAATTGCGAGGCTGCGCGGCAGTCGTCGACCCGCGCCATCTGCCGGGCGAGCCGGCCGAGATCGGAAGCCGTCTCGGTTGCGACAAATAGCGTGACGTTTTCGCGATGCCGGGTCAGCGCCACATAGCTCGTCGCGTTGCGCCAGTGCTCGCTGTGGTAGAGATAGGTCTGGTCGAGCGTGCGCCCCTGCCCTTTGTAGATCGTCCCGGCATAGCCGTGCCGGAATTTGTCGAATTCGCCCCCGGCATAATCGTCACCGGCGACAAAGGAGACGAGGCGCTCCAGCGCGCCGGCCTTGCCGTCAAGCGCGACCGTGACGCGATCGCCCTCGATCGCGCGGATGGTGCCCACACCACCATTGACGATCCCGGCTTGCCGTTCCTCGCGGCGCGCCGCGGTGCCGGTAAACTGGATCCGGTCGCCTTCGGCAAAGGGTGCCACTCCGTCCGCCGTTTTGAGCCGGTGATCGTCGCCGAGCGCCCCTTGCTCCTTGCGGACGTCGCGCAAGGCGGCATTGAGCTCGAGGACGTCGGCGTTGGTGTAGGCGAAGACAAAGCGGACCTTGTCCGGATCGGCCGCAAGGTCCCTGCCCCACTGCCGGACCAGCGCCTCGCGGGCCTCATCTTGCCCGCCGCTCCAATGGATCGCACCCTGCCGCGCATAGATCGCCAAGGCCGGCAGGAACTCACCCTGGTGCATCAGGTTGAAGGCGCGCCGCTGCTCGGCGTCGGACACCCGAACGACCTCGTGCAATTCGGCCCCGCCGTGCTTCTCCTTGAGCGCCCCGAACAGGCCGCCGCGCTCGATGCTGGCGAGTTGTTTGTCGTCGCCGGCGAGGATCAGCTTGGCGCCGGCCGCCCGCGCCTCCCCGGTCACTTCCGCCAGGTGCTTCGTCGACAGCATGCCGGCTTCATCGACGATCAGCACCGTGCGGCTATCCCAGCGGGTAGTGCCGCGATCGAGGCGGTAGAGCTCGGCGGCGACCGTGGTCGCGTTGTGGAAGCCGTCCTGCTGCAGGTTTTGCACGACCTGGTTGGTCCAGCTCATGCCGATGACCCGGTAGCCGGCGGTCTCGTAGGCGTCACGGACCGCGGCGAGTGTCGTGCTCTTGCCGGTCCCCGCCTCGCCGGCGAGGACCGCGAGCCCTTTTGCGTCGGTCAACTCCCGGAAGGCGGTGCGACGCTCGGCGGTGACCTGCGGGTGCCGGTCGAGCGCGGCCTCGCGTTGCGCCGCGCTCAGCCCGCGCCGGGTGTCGCCGGCCAGGGCCGACGCGTCGCGCATGACCCGGGCTTCATCGGCGAGCACCGCGCGCGTCGTGTAGCGTGAGACCGGCGCCGTCTCGGTCTCGCGCAGACCGACGACTTCCGGCAGCGCCAGAATCCGACCGGTCAGCGACGCCCGATCCTGCGGATCGAAGATGACCTTGGCGAGCTCGCGGTTCAGATCGCCGCGGCTGAAGGTCGAGCGCCGATCGGTCAGCGTCTCGAGGATCCGCGGCGGGCTTCCCGAGCGGATCGCCCCGCACATTTCGTTCTCTTGCGCCCGCCGCTCCCGCTCGGACGCAAGATCGATAATCTCGGCCGACACGGCTGCGCGGTCGCCCGCGATCCGCTCGCGCTCGGCGTTGCGCGTCGTGGCGGCCCGGTTGCGGTCGCCGAGATCGGAACCCTCGCCCCGGCACTCCATGCCCGATGCGACCGGGCCCAGATGCACCGTCGCTTCGCGGTCGATGCCCCGATCGGCATAGCTGCGGCAGTCGATGCGCTCGTCGATACCGGCTCGTTCCAGCGCCCGATTGCCGATTCGTTCCCACTCCTGCCGGATTGCTTCGATCTCGCGCGGTCCCGTCCTGAAACTGTCAAGCTCGCGGGTTTTGGCGCCGAGCCCGTCGGCATCGATCTGCCGCGTCGTCATCAGCACATGCGCGTGGTAATTCCGCTCGTCGCCGTGCCGGTCGGGCGCGTGGATCGCAAAGTCGACAGCTACCCCGTACCGATCGACGAGACCCGCGGCAAATTCCTGCACAGCTGCGAGTCGCTGCTCGTCGCTGAGCTCGTGCGGCAGCGCCACAATGATGTCTCGGCCCGTGGTCGCACTGTCCCGCCGCGTCGACTTATCCTCGGCGCGTTCGGCGGCGTTCCACAGCTCGGTGCGATCCCGTGCCCATGACGGAGCATCGGCGGGGGCGATGATCTCGCTGTGCAGGACCCCGTATTTGCGCGTGAAATCCCACACTACGCCAAGCCGTTCGTCAGCGATATTCTCCGCGGCGCGATAGGCAGCGGCCGCGACAACGCTGCGGCCCGCACTTCTCGACACCGTCTTAACGTGCAGCGAATAGATCGCCACGGCCTGGTCTCGGTATGGCCAGGTCAAGGAGAGGAAACGCGGCGAGCGCGTGGGGGTGCAGGGGAACGCCCCTGCCGTCACTGCATTGCCGAAGGTAATGCATAAGTGCGCCCTTAGCGTGCCGCGCGGGATGGCTCGATAGAACCCAGGACATCATAACCGGCGATTGCCGCAAATCCCATCCTGTGGCAACATCAGTCGTTAATCATACTCATTGAAAGACCAATGCCCCGCAAGTCCACAGCCGATCGCCTCAAAACCCTCCGCGACAAACGCGAGCAGCTCGACGCCCAACTAAAAGCGCTCGAAGCCCGCAACAAGCAAGCCGAGCGCAAAGCCGATACCCGGCGCAAGGTCATCGCCGGCGCCCTGGCGCTGGAACATTACGAGAAAAACCCAGACTCCGAATTTCACCGCGTCCTGTTCCGGCTGCTCGACGAGTACGTCCTCCGTCCGCACGATCGCGCGCTGTTCCCGGAGCTCATCGACACCGCCTCCGAGACCGCACAACACACCGGCGCCAACGGCAGCGAGTTCATCCCCACCGGCCGCGAAACCGGCTCGCCGTCACCGCCGCCCTAGCAACCGAAGGCCTTCTCCGAGGCAACAGTTTTCCCTTGGCGATGGGCGCCAGCGAGAGGCTCGGCCTCTCGCGCTCTCCGGAGTATTTGACCAGGGAAATCGGCAGATTTTGGGAAGAGATTTATCGGCAGGCGATTCGGGTTTATGATCGCCGCACGGTACAGCCGGGAGCAGCGATGACCGTCAAGGAAATGGGGCCGGCGGTCGGTGCATTCTCGCCGGCCCTTTTCATGTTGGTGAGGCGCAAGAGCTGCGCTGGGAAACGGGCGGCCCGTGTGAGCCGCCCCGAGGACGCGATTTCCGGCCGGCGGTCAGTGCTAATTCCGAAAAGCGCGGCCGCCCGATAACGCTTGCTTCTCGGCGTTTCGACGGCCGTCTCGGCTTCGAAGCCCGCCTCGGACCTCGATGCGCGGGCCGTCGCTCGGCTGGGCATTGGCGCCGACCGCGCGGCGAGTGTGTCGGACCGAATCGATCGGCGAGCTTATTGCCTACCTACTCTATTCGCGGAACAGCGCGGCAATCCGGTAGCACTTTCCTCCAGCCGCCCCGGGGGCAGGCTCGGCCTCGATCAGGCCATTGTTGCGCAACACCGCGATCCCGGAATTCCAGTGCCCGCCGGTCGGCTTTTTGCCGAGCATGGCTGCGAGCGCGTCCGCCGCGACGTACCGCTCGCCCTGGGCGGCCAGAGCCCGCAGGATCTCGGGCGCCGGGGACGGCAACCGGCCACACCACAAGGTCAGCCGCTCGGCCGCGGTCGACGGCGCCGGCGGAACTTCCCCAGCAGCCTTCTGTCCCTGCTCTGTCGCCATCACCAGTTCGTTCGCTTCGGCGATGTAACCCGATGCCCGCAAGCTCTTGCGACCGGCGTTGAAGTGCCCGCCGCTCGGCTTGAGGCCGGCAAGCGTGGCCAGCTGACCCCAGGTGAACCGCCCGGGTGCGTGTTGCGCCGCAGCCATCAGCAATTTGCGCGCTGCCGGGTGTATTCCGCCGCCGGCTGCGCCAGCAGCATCGGTTTCGGCCGGCGTAGGAGAAGCGATCCGCGCCGGCCGAACCGGCTTGATCCCGATGTTGGTCTGCGGCTCTTCCGCGGGCCTGGCATCGCCGGACGGCACCGCCGGGTCGGCGGCGAGCGCCGCGATCTGCACGATCCGGGCGGCAAGTGCGCGGTTCTGCTGCTCGAGGGCCACGATGCGGGCCTTCGCGTTGGCGAGGTCTTGCTCGAGCTGGGTCTGCCGTTGCCGGTCCTCGCCGGACCGTGCCCGCGACGGGCTCTTCGGTTCTGCGGGATGATCCTCGGCGGCGGCAAGCGCGGCGACGATCGCGGTGAGGTCGACCGCGGCGAGCGTGCGCGGCGCCGCCAGCCGTTCGCCCCGCTTCGGCGTACGCGAGCTGTCGAAGGTGCGGATCGCCGGAAACGCCGCGCGTTCGAGAATGCCGCGGCCCGGCGCCCACAGATACCCTTCGCCCTGCTGCAGCCGCGGCAGGTCGCCGAGGATGCGCTTGCCTTCCTGGCGATCGGCCTGGCCCTCGATCCAGCCGCCGATCGCGTCGCGGTCCTGGCTCGCCGTCAGCTTCATCGCGATCAGGATATCGGCTTGGCTCAGCACGTCCTTGTGCACCACGGCCGGACGCTGCGTGATCAGCCACGGGATGAAGCCCCGCACCCGGCCGCGCCGCACGATCTCCTCGATATGGCCGAGGAGGCCCGTCTGATCCGGCAATGGCCGCTGCGGCGCCCAGAGATCGGCCTCGTCGAGGACGAGGTGCAGCGGTTCCTTGTTGGCCTCGTAGAGCGCTTCGGCAAACGCCGCCATGAAACGCCGGCGGGCAGCATTGCTGCCGAGCTCGGACAGATCGACGACGCACACCAGCGCCTCAGCTGCGATCAGCCGGCCGAGGGCCGCGCCGCTTTCGGCCGTGATCGGCACATCGGCATGGCGGCCGCCGAACACGATCACCGGATAGCCGGGCGCGCTGCCGTCGGCGCTGGCGCGCAAGCCCCACCACACCCCCAGCGGATCCACGATCGCGATCCGCGCGCCGGTCTCCAGCAGCCGCTCGACAAACCCCTTGGCCGC
>CAWFER010000011.1:0-133644 GCA_963814805.1 uncultured Alphaproteobacteria bacterium
TTGAAAGCCAAATCTACTTGAAACTCAAGCTTGCCAATCAGCTGCCGTCACCATGGCACGAGTTTCACCCGTCCGAAGTTGATACGGCTCTTCAGGGCAACAAGGATGACCGCCTTTTCATGATGAACGTAAGCCACGGACAACTCGACATTGCGCAAATCAACTATCAAACCTGTACAGATTTTCCCGAACTTCTACAAATCGATATTCAAAAAAGCTTCCCAAAGATCTCGAATTCAATTTATGAATACGTTTATCCAGGAGATCTAAATCACGAATTGATTTCACATCTGGCGACGTCGAACAATAAACCTGTTATCATCTTTTCATTGCGCGATTCTAAACTTTTTCCGAGTCCTCTAGCGGATAACCTTGGACGAACACTCATACACGATCCGCCAGTCGCTCGACGCGCTCACGCGCGACCGCTTCGTCCTCGGCAGCCCCGAGGAATGCTACGAGCAGCTCCGGCCGTGCTGGGAACAGGCCGGCGCCAACTTCCTGATCTTCCGACCCATTCGAGCGGCATGCCGGTCGGCTCGGCACTCGCCAGCATGCGGCTGATCAGCGACGAATTGCTGCCGGCGCTGCGCCACGCTAGCAAGCCCGGCTAACGCCAACGGAAGCGCGGGTAGGGCGGAAAAGCGCAGCGCCTTCCGCCTCCCCCGTCACCTGGATACTCCCTTCGTGCCGGATTATCGTCGCAACCGGGTTCCGGGCGGGACGTTCTTCTTCACGGCGAACCTGCTCGACCGCCGGTCGGATTTGCTGGTCGAACAAATCGACGCGTTGCGAGAAGCGGTCCGACGGGTGCGCGCCCGCACGCCCTTCCACATCGACGCCTGGGTCGTACTTCCCGACCACATGCACTGCGTGTGGACCCTGCCGGAAGGCGATGCCGACTTCCCCGGCCGTTGGCGCGCGATCAAAAAAGCGTTTTCGAAATCCGTACGCATCGGCGAGCCGCGATCACCGGTCATGACAAGCCGCGGCGAACGCGGCATTTGGCAGCGGCGGTACTGGGAGCACACGATCCGTGACGACCGCGACTTTGCGGCGCACGTGGACTACACGCATTTCAACCCGGTAAAGCACGGGCTGGTGGAGCACCCGGCGGAATGGCCGCATTCCTCCTTTCGTCGCTGTGTCGCCGGCGGGCTTTACCCGACGGGGTGGATGGGCGGCAGCGACGAGCCGCCAGAAACGGGTGAGCGGCGATGAGATCAAAACGGCCAAGCCAGGCGCAAGCACGGCGGAAGGCGCTGCGCTTTTCCGCCCTACGCTTGCTCAGACCTTTCGCGTATCAGACACACGTCCATGCCAGGTCGTCAATCATGCGTTTGGCAGCGGGCCGCCCGGCGTCAGGAGCGGAGACCGAGCCCAACCGGTTGAGATTGAGACGCGACGACGGGTGCTGCGTAATTCAAAACTTTCAGCAAGCCCGCTTGCCCTCGTCAAATCAAGGGGTTACCGGTCCTATATATTAGGACCGGAACACCCCCTTCGAGCAACGGACGTCCGGGGGCGCGGTCGCCCGCAAGGTGCGGGCAGCCGCGATGAGCAGAGGTCGAGGCGGCGCCCTGCTAGGCGCCGGGCGGGTAGAACACCAGGGTGCGCACTTCGAGGCTTTCGCGCGGCGGCGCGTCGGGCGGCGAGGTCGGGTCGTCGAAGCCGGTGTGTGCGGAAAACCGCGCGGCGCCTTGGGCCGCCGAGTTGAAGCAGCGGATCAGCACCACCTCGTCCGACTGCATCTTCGGGAAGTAATAGTAGCGCTGCTTCGGGTTATAGGTGATCGAATAGGTCTCGCCGGTGCGGTCCGGGTACCGGAGATCGCTGGCGATCAGGTTTTCTTGCGAAAGGCTCTGCGCGTCGCACAGGGTCAGCGGCGATTCGAGCACCGGCCCGCGGATCGGCCGCCACAGATTGATGATCGCATAGCGGTGCTTTAAGAGTTCTTCGGCCTCGTCGCCCATCAGGTCGCGCACCCGCTGCGGCGACGACCACGCGGTATAATCGTTATGCACGCGCTTGGCCGGGATCTTGATCGTGTTGCCTTTTTCCGACATGCCGGCGTTGCGCACGATGTGGTCGAAGGCGACGACGCGGGCCGCCCCGGTCGCCTCTTTCATGACCCGCTCGCATTCGGGGTAATAGACCCGGGCGATCTCGTCTTCATCGTAGAAGTCGCTGACCGCGGTCTGATGGCGCAGCAGCACGAACCCCTCGCGATCGAGCGACAGCTGCCCGATCAGCGGCCGTGCGTCGCGGATCGTCACCTGGTGCTCGACGTTGCGGCCGGTGCGTTGCGGCGTTCCCGGCGGCGGCTCGTAATTGTAGGCGACCGGCTTTTCCGCCATCGGCGCCAGAAAGTTCAGCGGCGCCGTCACGCCTTTGAGTTCGAGCGATGCCAAGCCGTCCATGATGTCCTCCGCGACTGGATCAACAGTCCGATGCTGCTGAAAGGACGGTAGAATAGGCAACCGCCGACGTCAAATACCATATCAACAGGTGGAGCGGGTCGGCGTCGGCCTGGGGCGCCAGGTTGCGCGACGGGAAGCTTCGTGAGAAAATTCAGGGTGCGATGCAATCGCGTCGCAAAAAGAACCTGGGAGCGCCCGATGACCGAAGTCAAAGGCTATCACGCCCACGTCTATTACAATGCCGAGACGAAGCCGACCGCCGCCCGGCTGCGCGACACGATCGTCGGCAAATTCGCGGTCGAGCCCGGCGGCTTCAGCGACGAGCCCCGAGGACCGCACCCGGTCTCGCAGTTTAATGTCATTTTCAAGACCGAGGAATTCCAGAACATCGTGCCGTGGCTGATGCTCAATCGCGAGGGCCTCGACGTTCTGGTCCATCCGCTGACCGAAAGCTCCTACGACGATCACAGCAAGAACGCGCTGTGGCTCGGAACCCCGGTGCCGTTGCGGCTCGACATCCTGCGCCCGACCTATCGCGCCGAGCTGTTGCCGAAGGACCAGCCCCACGCTGCCTAAGGCGGCGGGCTCGGCCAGTTTCGAGAGCCCCACCGTCGCGCTGATGCTGCAAGGCGGCGGGGCGCTGGGCGCCTATCACATCGGCGCCTACCAGGCGCTGGCCGAGCATGACCTGCATCCGGACTGGGTCGCCGGCATCTCGATCGGCGCGATCAACGCCGCGGTCATCGCCGGCAACCCGCCGGACGACCGCGTGGAGCGCCTGGCCGCGTTGTGGGAGGCGATTTCCTGGCCCGATCTGCCGGCGCCGCTGACGCTGACGCCGTGGCAGACGCTGCACAACATGGCCAGCAACGCCGAGGCGCTGCTGTTCGGCCAGCCGAATTTCTTCACGCCGCGGCCGGTGAACCCCTATCTGCGCCCACCCGCGCCGCCGCAGGAGGTCAGCTTCTACGACACCACGCCGCTGCTGCTCACGCTGCGGCGGTTCGCGGATTTCGCGCTGATCAACCGCCGCGCCGTCCGGCTCAGCCTGGGCGCGACCAACATCGCCACCGGCGACCTGGAGTTCTTCGACAACCATCGGCAGACGATCGGGCCGGAGCATGTGCTGGCCAGCGGCTCGCTGCCGCCGGGCTTCCCGGCCACGCTGGTGGACGGCAAGCTGTACTGGGACGGCGGCTGCGTTTCCAACACGCCGCTGGACGCGGTCGATCGACGAGCCCGGCATCCCCGCATGGTCGTGTTCCTGATCGACCTGTGGGACGCCGCCGGGCCGCCGCCGGAGACGATGAACGACGTGCTGTGGCGGGCCAAGCAGATCCAGTATGCGAGCCGCACGGCGCACCATGTCGATGCGGTGGCGACCAAGGTGAACCTGCGCCACGCGATGCGGCTGCTGAAGGCGGCGGGGTGCCGGCAGGTGGCGGCGGTGCCGGACGATCCGGTGCTGGCGACGCAGCGGCTGGACATCGTGCACATCGTCTATCGCCCGGACGACGGACGCAGATCGCCAACAGCGATGCGGAGTTCTCGCGCAGTTCGATCGCCGAGCGGCGGGCGGCGGGGTATCGCGACATGCAGGCCGCACTGGCGGCGGAGCCGTGGCTGCGGCAGGCAGATGCCGGCGCATCTCGGCGCGCTGGTGCACCGGGTGGAGCGCGGGAAGGTGACGACGCGGCCGGAGCCCAACCTGCATTCGATGACCGACCAGTCGGCGGCGGCCTGACCGATCGCCCGGATGGCCGGGGCTTTCGCTCGATCGTTCAGCGCGCGCGCCCGGTTGAGGGGGAAGAAACCTTCGCTCCCGGCGCAGGCTGCGCGATCTCGATCGCGACCGGTCCATAGAGCTTCATAATGCCGGCGGCAAATTGCGCCTCGTGGTCATCGGCGACGCTGACAAACACCGCCGTTTCCCCATTATGGATGAACTTGACAAAAGAATTTCGCACGTCGCCCAACACCATCGGATCGACCTGCAGCGCCGCCAGCTCGGCCTGCACCGTCGGCGGCGGCGGCCCGATCTCCTTCAGCACCCGATGCGCCAGGCGGCTGGCCGGGACGCCCTCGGTGCGCAGCCGATGATAGGCGTCGAGCGCGATGCCGCTCGATTGAAACAGACCGACAACCAGCTGCTCCGACATCCGGACCTCCTCGTCTTGCAGCAATTAGTGAACGCGCCGCCGGCAAAATGAGTTGCGCGGCCGCGGCCGCGCGCCGCACGCATGGATCGGCCGCGTGAAACGGTCGACTCCCGCGGCGGCGCCGGGTTAGGGTCGCGATGGGCTAGGCTCCGCGGTCTTCGCCGCCGCCGCGTTCTGCAAGGCGGAGCAGCTAGTGCGCTGACTCGCTGCAAAGGCCGGATCGTTCGAAAAGTGGTCGATCGCCAATGAGATACCTGATTTACGCTGCCCTGGTCACCGCGACGATGTTTCTCGCGGGTGCGGCTAGCGCGCAGACCAGCGTGATCCAGCAGAACAGCAATTCGTCGCAGCCGGGCTCGATCCAGCAGAACAATATCAGCGTCAACGGCAGCGGCGAGGGCAGCAGCGTGACGATCAGCGGCGGAGCAATTTCGGTCGACACCACGCGCTCGGGCGGCGGCCGGGTCGTCGGCGACGGGCAGCCGGCGTCGGAAGACCGGCCGATCGGTCCGGTCGATGCGATCCACAGCGATGGCGCCTTCGCGCTGACCATCAAAATCGGGCCGGCGCCAAAGCTGACCATAGAAGCCGACAAGAATATTCTGCCGATCATCAAGACGACGATCGAAAACGGCCGGCTGGATATATATTCCGACCGTTCCTATTCGGTGAACCGACGGATCAAGGTCACGGTGACCTCACCGAACATCACCGACATCTCTGCGTCCGGCAGCAACCAGATCCAGGCCGATGGTTTTGCCGGCGGCCCGCTGTCGATCTCGCTCGATGGCTCCAACCATGTGGTCCTGACCGGCCGGGTCGAGGCGCTGAGCTGCGTGATGAGCGGCGCCAATCACCTCGCGGCGCAAGGGCTCGCGGCGGGTTCGGCAAATGTCGCCTTGAACGGGTCGGGCGATGCGGCGGTCAACGCCAGCCAGCGGATCGTCGCCAACATCTCCGGCGCCGGGACCATCACCATTTCCGGCAATCCCAAGGAACGCAGCACCGAGGTCAACGGCGCCGGCCAGATCAGCTTTGTCCAGTAGGGCGCATAGAATGCGGCCCCGATCGTGCGGCGAGCCGCTCGGTGATTGATGCCTGACTATCAGATATTTGAAGCGGGCGATGTCGTCCTGCAATCCGGGCCTGACCTACCGCCGCGCCCGCCTCGCCTACAAAACCTACGGCAGCCTCGACGCTGCCAGGTCGAACGCGATCGTCTACCCGACATCGTACGGCGCGCAGCATTACGATCTCGAATGGGCGATCGCCCCCGGCAAGGCGCTCGACCCGGCCAAATATTTCATCATCGTCATGAACAAGTTCGGCAACGGCCTGTCGTCGTCGCCGAGCAATACGCCGCCGCCCTTCGACCGCGGCCGGTATCCGCATTTCACGATGACCGACAATGTCCGGGTTCAGCAGCGGCTGCTGCGCGAGGTCTTCGGCATCGAGCGGGTCAGGCTCGTCTACGGGTTTTCGATGGGCGCGCAGCAGGCGTTTCATTGGGGCGCCCTGTTCCCCGACCAGGTCGAGCGCATCGCCGCGATCTGCGGCTCGGCCAGGACCTCGCCGCATAATTTCGTCTTTCTCGAAGGGGTCAAGGCGGCGCTAACCGCCGATCCCGCCTTGAGGATGGCTGGTTCGCCACCCCGCCCACCCGCGGCTTTCAGGCGATGGGCCGGGTCTATGCCGGCTGGGGGCTGAGCCAGGCCTTCTATCGCGAGGAGGAGTGGCGCAAGCTCGGCTTTTCGTCGCTCGAGGATTTTCTCGTCGGCAGCTGGGAGGCCGGCTTTCGCCGGCGCGACGCCAACGATCTCTTGGCGATGCTATGGACTTGGCAGCACGCCGACATCAGCGCCAACGAGCTCTACGGCGGCGATCTCGGCAAGGCCTTGGGAGCGATTACCGCCGACGCCCTGATCATGCCTTGCGAGACCGACCTCTATTTCACCGTCGAGGACAATCGCCGCGAGGTCGCGCGCATGAAGCGGGCCGAGCTGCGCCCGATCCCATCGATCTGGGGCCATCGCGCCGGCAACCCCGCGCAAAATCCGGCCGACGCCAAATTCCTCGACGACGCGGTGAGCGAGCTATTGGCGCGTTGAACGCGCCTCGGTGGAGTTGCCCCCCGAGCCCGTGCGTGACACCTGTCCGCTGCCGCAACTGCATACCCAACCTTGGCGCCAAATCCAAGTCTCCGAGAGGGGGGCTCTCAATCCTCCTGGCGGAACGGCGAATACTCGCCGAGGGCGTCGATCTTGCGTTCGACCATGTCGCGCTCGCGGGCGAGGAACTGCGCCACGGCGCGGCGGAAGGCCGGATCGGGGATCCAGTGGGCGCTGTAGGTCGGCACCGGCAGATAGCCGCGCTGCAATTTATGCGGCCCCTGCGCGCCGGCCTCGACCCGCTTCAGCCCGCGGGCGATGGCGAATTCGATCGCCCGGTAATAGCAGCATTCGAAATGCAGGAATTTATAGTCGCCATAGCTGCCCCAGTTGCGGCCGTAGATGGTGTCCTTGCCCAACAGGTTGAGCGCGCCGGCGACGTATTTGCCGTCGCGCCGGGCCATCACCAGCACCACCTTTTCCGGCATCCGCTCGCCGATCAGCGCGAAGAATTTGCGATTGAGATAGGCTTGGCCCCATTTGCGGTCGGAGGTCGCCAGATAAAACCGGTAGAACGCGTCCCAATGCCGAGTGTCGAGATCGGCTCCGTTCAACACCTCGATCTCGAGGCCCTCGGCCAAGGCCTCGCGCCGCTCCTTTTTGACCGCCTTGCGTTTGCGCGAATTGAGCGCCGCGAGAAAATCGTCGAAATCGCCATAGCCTTCGTTGGTCCAGTGAAATTGCTGGCCGATGCGCTGCAAAAACCCGGCCTCGGTCAAGGATTCGGCGTCGCCGCGCTCGGGGAAGGTCACATGCACCGAGGAGATTCGCCGCCGGCTGGCGAGTTCGACCATCGCCGCGATCAGGTGCCCGCGCGCTTGCGGCGGCGCCTGCGGGTGCAGCAGCAATCGCGGCCCCGGCACCGGGGTGAACGGCACCGCCGAGATCAGCTTCGGGTAATAGCGCCCGCCGGCCCGTTCATAGGCGTCGGCCCAGCCGTAATCAAAGACGTATTCGCCATAGGAATGGGTCTTGGCGTAAAGCGGCGCCACCGCGAGGATCGTGCCGTCGGGGCCGGCGAGCGAGAGGTGCTGCGGCGTCCAGCCGGTGCGCGGGGTGGTCGAGCCGCTGTCTTCGAGGGCGCTCAAAAAGGCGTAGCACACACTGGGGTTGACATCCCCGGCGCAGGCGTCCCAGGCCGCCGCTGGGATCTCGGCGATCGCCGCGTGGACCTGGACCGTAACCGAGCCGCCGCTATCGGTCATCGCCGGCTCGCCGACAGGTTCGGGAAAATCGCCCGCCGTCTTTTTGGTTCATCGTCGCTGCCTCGTCCTCATTCCGCCAATCCCGCCCGGCTCAGGATAGGATTTGTGGGATGCATGTCCAGCGCCGCGAAACGGCCGCATTCGCCGACTAACGAGCCGCCGCCGGCAACGCCAAGGCTCAATATGCGCGCGTTTTTTTTCGCCTTGATCGTGCTCGCGATCCAGCTTGCGATCGCCCCTGCGGGACAGGCTGCGACGTTGGGCGACCCGCGGGTCGGCTTTAGCGCGGAGCGGGTCCTGGTGTATGACGGTCATCGCTATGTCGGCCGGATGTGGAGCATGCCGGGCGAGCAGCGGCACGAGCAGCAGCTGCCATCGTTGAAGCCGGTGTTCATCCTGCGCGCCGACAGCACGCGTCGCCGACGTGTTGCTGCCGCAGCTGCATACCGCGGTCGAGTTCGTGCTGCCGCCGGCGCTGAGCGCCCTCGCGCAGCCGGCTCTGCTGGGCAAGCCGGTCGGGCGCGAGATCATCGACGGCGTCGCCACCACCAAATACGCGGTCGACAAGGATATTCCCGAGGGCCGCCTGTCCGGCCGGTTGTGGCTCAGCGCCGACGGCATCCCGATGCGCTGCGACGGCAGCCTTACCCGCAAGAACGGAAAGGTCTCGACGGTGCATTGGGAATTGCGCCACCTGCAGCATCGGGCCGCAGGACGCAGCGCTCTTCGAGGTGCCGGCCGGATATTCGAAACTGCCGCCGGAGGCGGCGGCGACCCTGCTCGGGCTGCGCCTCGCGCCCCACGGCAAAAAACTGCAATGATCGAGCCCCCGCGCCGGGCGGGGCGGGGACCGCGGCGGACGCGACGGTCGTTCCCTTGAAGCGCTCGCACGAAGCGTTAGATACAGGCCTCCGGAAACCAAACGGTTGGCGCGGCGTTCGCCGAGGCGCGCGCAGCGAAGGCATGATCGAATGAACCGGGTATTGACGGCGCTCATTGTATCGGCCGGGATCTCGCTGGCGGCGGCGCTGTCGCATCCGGCGCAGGCCGGCGCGCCGATACCCGAGGCCGAGCGACGGGGCGCCGGTGACCAGCGTCGCCGACGTGGTCAGCCGCATCACCCCCGGCGTCGTCGGCATCGCGGTGCAAGCGGCGAGGTGCGCGAGAACAACCCGTTGGCGCAGGACCCGGTGTTCCGCCAGTTCTTCAACTTCCGCGACCAGCCGATCGAGCGCGAGACCGAGGCGGTCGGCTCGGGCGTCATCGTCGATGCCGCGCAAGGCTATGTGCTGACCAACAACCACGTCGTCGAGAACGCCACCAACATCGAAGTCACCACCAAGGACAACCGCCGCTTCAAGGCGCGGCTGATCGGGCGCGATGCCGCCACCGACATCGCCGTGCTGCAAATCCCGGCGGAAAATCTGACGGCGGTGCCGTTGGGCGATTCGAGCCATCTGCGGGTCGGGGATTTCGTGCTCGCCGTCGGCAACCCGTTCGGCCTCGGCCAGACCGTGACCTCGGGGATCGTCAGCGCGCTCGGCCGCACCGGGCTCGGCATCGAGGGCTACGAGGATTTCATCCAGACCGACGCCTCGATCAATCCCGGCAATTCGGGCGGCGCGCTGGTCAATTTGCGCGGCCGGCTGATCGGCATCAACACCGCGATCCTGGCGCCGGAGGGCGGCAATGTCGGCATCGGCTTTGCCGTGCCGATCAATATGGCGCGCGACGTGATGGACCAGCTGATCCGCTACGGCAAGGTCAGGCGCGGCCAGATCGGGGTGGCGATCCAGGACCTGACCCCCGATCTCGCCCGGGCGCTCGGCACCACCCGCACCGAGGGGGCGCTGATCGCCCGGGTGCTGCCGGGCTCGCCGGCCGAGCGCGCCGGGCTGCGCAGCAGCGATCTGGTGGTCGCCGTCAATGGCGCGCCGATCCACAGCGCGGCCGATTTGCGCAACCGCATCGGCTTGGCGGCGATCGGCGACGAGATCGCGCTGACCGTCGACCGCGCCGGCGCCGAGCGCACCGTCGACGGTCCGCATCGGCCGGGCGGTGGCCGAGCGCCAGCGGCTCGGGCAGCGCTGAGCGCCAATGGCGACCTCGCAAACCCCCTACCAGGTGCTCGGGGTCAAGCCCGACGCGAGCGCCGACGAGATCCGCAAGGCCTATCGCAAGCTCGCCAAGCAATTGCACCCCGATCTGAACCCGGGCAAGCCCGAGGCCGAGGCGCGGTTCAAATCGGTTTCGGCGGCCTACGATCTCTTGTCCGATGCCGACAAGCGCGCGCGCTACGACCGCGGCGAGATCGACGAGAGCGGCGCCGAGCGGCCGCGCTACTCCTATCGCCCGCACGCCGAGGGCGCCGAAGGGTGGAAGTACCAGCCCGAGGGCGAGATGGATCTGGGCAACCTCGATGATCTGTTCGCGGCCTTCGGCTCGGCCGGGCGCGGGCGGCGGGGTCGGGGCGGCGAGGGGTTGCGCGCGCGCGGCGGCGACCGTCATTTCACCTTGACCGTCGATTTCGTCGAGGCGGCGACCGGCGCTAAAAAGCGCCTGGCGCTCGGCCCCGAGGAATGGCTCGACGTGACCATCCCGGCCGGGCTTGAGGACGGCCAGGTGCTGCGCCTCAGAGGCAAGGGCGGCCCCGGTTTTGGCGGCGGCGCCGCCGGCGACGCGCTGATCGAGGTGCATGTGGCCCCCCACCCGTTGTTCCGGCGCGAGGGTACGACGATCCGGATCGAATTGCCGGTCAGCCTCGCCGAGGCGGTGCTGGGCGCCAGGGTCGAGGTGCCGACCGTCACCGGCCCGGTGACGATGACGATCCCCAAAGGCTCGGACACCGGGAGCCAGCTGCGTCTGCGCGGCAAGGGCGTGCAGAGCCCGCGAGGCGCCGGCGACCAGTATGTGACCTTGAAGGTGGTGATCGGGCACAGCGGCGATCCCGACCTGGCGAAGTTCCTCGAAGACTGGGCAAAGCAGCATCCGTTCGACCCGCGGCGCGGGATGGCGTCGACATGATCGCTTTCGACGAGCTGTTGGGCCGCCTCGCCGGGCTCGACCGCGGCGAGCTCGCGCGCTGGGTCGAAAACCGCTGGGTATTGCCCGAGCGGCATGGCGAGACCTGGCTGTTTCACGAGGTTGATGTCGCCCGCGTCGAATTGATCCTCGAAATTCGCCACGAATTCGCGATCGACGACGAGGCGCTGCCATTGGTGCTGGGCCTGCTCGACCAGGTGTACGGCCTGCGCCGCCAATTGCGCCGCCTGTGCGACGCGCTCGCCTCCCAACCCCCCGAGGTCCGGAACGCAGTCAAAAGTACACTCGAGCCGCCGCGCCGGGAACAATGAGCTGCAATCTCGATCGCACGCTGAACCGTAAAGCTAAGCGGACAGGCGTCCGGTTACTCCTGGAAAGGAGGCTCCCTCGTTAGCCCTCCGCAGGAATTCTGCTTCGATCGGAATCCCAAGTTGTTGTGCGATATGAGATGCGCCGCTCCGCGCCGAGTTCGAGTGGGCAGCGGGCGACTACGATCTTAACACCTTTTGTTATCCCCGCGACCTGGTGACCGCCAACGCCCTGCAACCGGGAATGCAGTCCGGCTGGATTGGCGCTAAGTGACCGGTCAGAACGAGAAGGCGTAGAGGCGGTCGTCGGCCCCGACATAGAGCCGGCCGCCGGCCGGCAGCAGATCCTGGAAATGGTGGAGGCCGCTCATTCGGTCGCCGGGGCCGCCGCCGGCGAAAAGCGGCTCGCCGGTGTCGCCGCGAAAGCCGTGCAGCCGGTTGTCGCCCTCGGCGCCGAGCATCCACACCACCGGGTCCGAGTGGCCGTCGGTGGTGGTGACGACCGGCGAGCCGCGGCCGCTGAGCGCGCCGCACCAGGCGGTGGTAAGCGCGGGCGGCGAGCCGGCGCGGATCTCGAGGACGGTCAGCGCATCGCCGCGGCGCGGTGCCGGGCAATGCGCGCCCGCTCCGGCGAACGCGACAAAGACGCCGTCGGCGGCGGGGTAGGCCGAAGCCGCGGTGCGGATCGGGCCGGTGGCGACGGTTTCGGTCAAGAGGCTGCCGCCGATACCGCCGAGATTGCTGCGATCGAGCAGGTAGGCGCGCGCATCCTTGCCGAGCGCCAAGATCAGCGGCTGCGCGCCGGTTGCGGCCGGCGCGTCGAGCGGCAGCGGGTTGGCGCCGCCGAGGTCGGCGTCGCTGGCATCGAGAGCGCGCCAGTCGGACGGGGCGAAATAATCGCGAGTGCTGGTGCTATGGGCGAGGTCGGGGGCGAGTCGGATCACCGCCTCGCCGTCGCTCCAGCCCCGCGCGTCCATGGTGTTGCCGGTGGCGACGAACAGCGAGCGCCCGTCGCTGGCGATCCCGCCCGGCGCCCAGATGCCGCCGCCATGCGCGCGCGTGCTCCAGGCGACGACGTCGCCGGGATTGGCGAGGCCGACGCCGACGACCCAGCCGTGATAGTCGCCGCAATCGCCGAAATGCCCGCCATAGGGGACATAGACCCGGCCGTCGAGGATGGCGAGCGCGCCGCGCTGGTTCTGATCGGGGTCGTTGAAGTGCCGGCCCTGGGCCGCGAGCGCGGCGGCGACATCGACCGGCCAGCCGGGCAGGACGGCGCCGTCCTTCAGCGACAAGGCGAATATCTGGTGGCGCGGGCCCGAGGCCTCGGCGACCATCGCGTCGAGGTAGACCGCCTGCGTTCCGGGGTCGATGACCGGCGTGCCGGTGATCCCCAGCGGGTCGATATTGCCGCATGGCAGCGCCGACAGCGGCGCCGGCCGCCCCAGATTGCGGGTCCACGCAATCTTTCCCGAGGCCGCGTCGATCGCCTCGACCGTGTCGCTTTCGGTGGCGACGATCAGCACCGCCGAAGCCGATCCTGGGGGCGATCCCGGGGGCTGCCAGTAGAGCGGCTGGGCATAGACGTGCCCGGAAAAGCTCGGATGAAAACCGGCATCGAGATGGACCCGGCGGGCCCGGTCCCAGCTCAGCCCCGGCATCGTGAAATTGCCGCTGCGCTCGGGGCTGCCGTGATAGCTCAGCACCGATTGCGCATGGCAGCCGCCGGCGATCGCCAAGACCGGCAGCGCGGCGCCGAGCCAGGCGACCAGCCGCGATGTGATACTTCCGCCGATGCGGCGCGCGTTCATCTCGGACCCCCTCCGCAATCCCAGCCGCCGATTGACGCCCGCTCCCTGACGCCCGGGTCGCACAGCCGCTCCGCCGAAGCGGGCAAGCCTGGACGCGGCGCCGGAGGCTCATCTATCGTAACCGATTGAGAGCGTCATCAGGGGCGCCGGGACGCGGCAATCGCGGCGGAGGTTTTTGAGGGAGGGTGACGATGGCGGATTGCCAGCCGATCTGCGCGGATTCGCATGTCAGCGAACCGCCCGATTTGTCGGTCTCGCGGCTCGACAAAAAGTATTGCGAGCTGGCGCCGTGGTTGGTCGTCGACCCGCCCCGGCTAGAAGACGCCTATTACATCTATCAGGGCTATGTCCCGCACGCGCTCGGGATCGGGCTCGCCGCCGGCAAGAGCCCCGAGGAATTGGCCGAGTTTCTGACCAAGGCAACCTATGCCGATGCGGCCTCATCCTGGCCGCATTCGCAACAGGTGGCGGCCCGCGACTTGCCGGACGCCGGCGCCGGGGACCGAACAGCCAAGAGCGCCTCGGTCTCGTGGCAATGGTTGCGATGAGCGAAGCCTCAAATCTGTTTGCGGTGCTGCGCCAATCGGCCGATCCGGCTGCGGTCGCCGCGATCGAGGAACTGGTCCGCGACGGCTCCGACCGCGACCTCTGCCGGATCAACGTGCTCGATTTCGCGGCCCGGACCGGGATCAACGACGAGCGGGCGATCGCCGCCTTTCTGCACGCCGCCCGGCTCGGCCTGTTTGAGCTCTCGTGGAACGTGCTATGCCCGAGTTGCGGCGGGGTGCTCGACGCCAGCACGTCACTGAAGAGCGTAAATCAGGAAGAGTATCACTGCGCCTGGTGCGCGGCAGGCTATGCGCTAACCCTCGACGAGATCGTCGAGGTGACGATTACGGTCAGCCGGCGGGTGCGGCGGATTGCGGCCCATGATCCGAACGAGCTGCCCTTGGCCGAATATTTCCGCCAGATATTCTGGAGCTCGGCGATCGATCTGCCGGATGACCTCGATCGGCTGATCCACGAGATCACCCTCGACACGGTCGAGCTGCCGCCCGGCGGCAAGGCGCAGCTTTCGCTGCAGCTGCCGGCCGATTTCGTGATCATCCTCGACCCGGTGACGCACACCACCCAGTTCCTCGACGTCAAGGGCGAGCCGACGCGCGAACGCCAGAGCCTGTCCTTGGTCTTCGACCAGGTGCGGGCGCCGACCGAAACCGTGAAGCTCAGTCGGGACCGTTGCGCCTGTCGCTCGAAAACCGCATCGACACCCGGGTCCTGCCTGGGTTGTGGGTCGCCGGCAGCATGCTCGAGGCGCTGCTGCGTCGGCGCAAGCCGTTCCTGACCGCCAAGCGCCTGCTGACCAACCAGGTGTTTCGCGATTTCTATGGCGCCGACGCGATCGACGTCGATCAGCGCCTCAAAATCACCAGCCTGACCTTCCTGTTCACCGATCTGAGAGGCTCTACCGAGCTTTACGAGCGGGTCGGCGACCTCGCTGCGTTCGACCTGGTGCGAGCGCATTTCCGGATCCTCAACGAGATCGTCTCCGCCGAGGCCGGGGCCGTGGTCAAGACCAGCGGCGACGCGGTGATGGCGACCTTTGCAACGCCGGATCGGGCGGTCGCCGCGGCATTGCGCATGCGCGAGGCGATGCTCGGCCTCAACGACGCGCACCGCGACAACAAGCTGCTGCTCAAAATCGGCATCCATGAGGGGCCCTGCCTGGCGGTCGTGCTCAACGACCGGCAGGATTATTTCGGCCGAACGGTGAATATCGCGGCGCGGGTTCAAGGGCTCGCCGATGCGCGGTCGATCTTCGCCACCGGGCCGGTCGTCAACCACCCGACGGCGATGAGCCTGCTCGAAAGCAGCGGGCTAAGGCCAGTGCCGCAATCGCGCGCGCTGCGCGGCATTGCCGACGAGGTGGCGGTCTACGAGATCCCGTAATCATCGCTCCTCGCGCAGCTGGTCGAGGATTTGGCCGGCGAAGACGACGCCCGCCGCGGTCACCGGCACACCGGCGGCGTGCAATGCCGCGGCGGTCCAGGTGTTGCAGGTGTGCGACAGATCATAGCTCCCGGCCGCGGCGTAGAAGACGCTGTGCGGATAGGGACCGGCGCCGATTTGATAAGGCTGGCCGCTGCGATCTTTCGCCAGACTGCGCCAGAGAAACCCCAAAAGGCCATCGAGCCCGTCGCGCGACACGCGAAGGGCAAAGGCATTCGCTGTCCCGACATACTGCGCCGGTGAGACCCACAGCGGAAATACCAGCATGACCGCCGGCCCGGGCGTCGCCGCGCGCAGCAGATCGCCCAGTCCGGGGTTGCGAGCCATGTAATAGCCGCGTGCGCCCCAGCCGAAAATCGCATAGGGCGCGCCGGCGAAGCCGCGGGTCAGAGACGCCAGCGGGCCGCTGATCGCCGCCGCCGGCACCGCAAGCTCGGTGTGCCAGCCGCCGGCGATCACGTAAATCGACGCCGGCCGCGCCATCGCAGCCGGCGCCGCAAGCAGCCACAACAGGCAGAGGGCGGCGTTCCCGCCATGGGCGAGGCGTCTGAGCAATCTGGGCGAAGCTCTCGAAAACTGCGGATGTTGGTGCGGCAATGCCTCGGCTCCCGGCGACGGCCGGCATCGATCGCGCCGGCGTTGACCGCGCCCATGTCCGCCCTTAGTTTGGAGCGCGGATGGTTCCCACGGGGATCAAACGGGAACGCGGTGCGGCTGCGATATGCCCATGCCGCGGCTGCCCCCGCAACTGTGAGCGGCGAGCCAAGCGCTGTGATGCCACTGGGCCCCAGGCCTGGGAAGGCGGCGCGTAGGGCGGCGACCCGCAAGCCAGGAAACCGGCCATCCGCTCGTGGTCACGCGCGAGCGCGCCGGGCGGGGTGAACCGGCGGGGCGGGCCCTTCTCGGCGGGCGCGGCCGGCTTGCGGGTGACGGACGACGCTGTTGCCGGGAACGCACGATTTGTTTGCAGATTCAACAGCCGAGCCGATGTCCAGGCCTCGCGCGCGGCGCTCGCCCAAACGCGGCTGGTGTCCCGATGTGCTGCATCCGATGGCGACCGGCGACGGTCTGCTGGTGCGGCTTCATCCTCTGCTCGGCCGGCTGAATGCCGGCCAGCTGCGGGCAATCGCCGCGGCCGCGCAACGTCACGGGAACGGGCTCCTGGACATCTCGGGGCGCGGCAACCTGCAGATCCGCGGCATCGGTGAAGCTTCGCACCCCAGCTTGGTCGATGACCTCGCCGCCGTCGGCCTGGCCGACCCCGGCGCACCGACGCGGGCGATCGTCTCGCCGCTCGCCGGGCGCGACCCGGCCGATCATCTCGACGCTGCGGCGCTGGCGCAGGAGGTCGAGGCGGCAATTCGGACCGTCGGGGGGCTGCCGCCTAAGCTCGCGATCGCGATCGACGGCGGCGGGCTGTTCCCGCTGGTCGAGCTCGATGCCGACATTTGCGCAGTGGCGATCGATCATGCGGCGGTGGCGATCGGCCTCGGCGCCGACACTGGGCCGCGCTGGTGCGGGACGACGGCGCCAGCCGAATTGCCGGCAGCGCTCGCAGCGCTGCTGACCGGTTTCGCCGCGGCGGCCGCGAGCGGCCAGTCGGCCGCGAGGCGGGACCTGCCAGACGATTTGCGCGCCACGCTCGCTGCCACGGCACGGCTCGGGCCGCCGAGGGTCCCCAGATCGCGCCCGGCCGGACCGCGCGCGGGCATCTTGCAAATGCCGGATGGCGGGGCCGGGGTCGTTGTGGCGGCGCCGTTCGGCCGCTTGGATGCAGCCCAGCTGATCGAGATCGCCGGTTGGGCCGAGCGGTTCGGCGATGGCGAGGTCCGGCTGTCGCCTTGGCGCGGCATCGTATTTCCCTCGGTCCGGCATGAGCGCCTCGGGGCAGTGATCGCGCTGGCGTCCGGCGCCGGGCTGATCGCCGAGCCTGGCGACCCCCGCCTCGCCATTTTCGCCTGCCCGGGCAGCCCGGACTGCGCCAATGCCTCGGTCCCAACGCGGTACGATGCTCTCCGGCTCGCTGCATTCGCCGGCCCGCTGCTGCGCGGCGGCGCGCAGTTCCACGTTTCGGGGTGCGCCAAGGGCTGCGCCCGTCGCGGCCCCGCGGCGCTGACCCTGGTCGGCGACGATGGCGCCTATCGGATCGTCGTCGAGGGGAGCCCGCGCGACCCGGCAATCGCCCGCTTCTCAATCGGCGCCATCGAAGACCGCCTGCGCTCGGTCGAGAACCTTGCCGACCTCGCCTCACGGTTTGCGACCGAGACATGAGCTCCCGCCTTTATCTGCGCGACGGCGGCGAGATCTATCGCCGCTCGTTCGCCGCGATCCGGGCCGAGGCGGATTTGTCCGCTTTTTCCGGCGCCGCCGAGCGCATCGTGGTGCGCATGATCCATGCCTGCGGCATGACCGACCTGGCGCGCGAGGTCGAATTGTCCGCGGATTTCGCCGCTGTGGGGGAAACGGCGCTGCGGAACGGCGCGCCGATCCTGTGCGATGCGAAAATGGTCGAGCACGGCGTCACCCGCGCCCGCCTGCCGGCCGCCAACCGGGTGATCTGCACCCTCGACGACCCGCGCGTGCCGGGTCTGGCGCAACAGCTCGGCAACACCCGCAGCGCCGCCGCGCTCGAGTTGTGGCGCGAGCGGCTGGAGGGCGCCGTCGTGGTCATCGGCAACGCCCCCACGGCCTTGTTCCGACTGCTCGAAATCCTCGATGAAGGGGTTCAGCCGCCGGCCGCGGTGATCGGCGTTCCGGTCGGCTTTGTCGGCGCGGCCGAAGCCAAGCGCGCCCTGGCGCAGGACCGGCGGGCCCCGTTTTTGGTCGTGCACGGGCGGCGCGGCGGCAGCGCCATCGCGGCCGCCGCGATCAATGCCTTGGCGAGCCCGGCCGAATGAGCGCGAGCGGCGATTGGCCATCGGCCGCGCGCCTCGTCGGCGTCGGGCTCGGCCCCGGCGACCCGGATTATCTGACGGTGCGCGCGGTCAAGGTGCTGCGCGCCGCCGATCGCCTCGTGCATTTCGCCAAACGCGGCGAACGCGGCAACGCCCGCACCATCGCCGACGCGATAACCGGCCCCGAACCCGAGCGCGAGCTGCCGCTTTATTATCCGGTGACGACCGAGATCCCGGTGGCTGATCCGGATTACACAGCCGCGATCGGTGCGTTTCACGACCGCGCCGCGGCCCGCCTGATCGAGGAGGTCGGGGCCGGGCGTAGGGTGGCGGTGCTGTGCGAGGGCGACCCGTTCTTCTACGGCTCGTTCATTCATTTATGGCTGCGGC
The DNA here is from genome assembly GCA_963814805.1 of uncultured Alphaproteobacteria bacterium. Lineage (GTDB taxonomy): Bacteria > Pseudomonadota > Alphaproteobacteria > ATCC43930 > CGMCC-115725 > AP-15. Next base: position 18,408 of record CAWFER010000011.1, read on the forward strand.
TCAACGACCGGATGGCGATCGAAATTGTGCCCGGGGTGACCGGGATGTCGGCGGCGGCGACATGCGCGGGGCTGCCGCTTGGCTGGGGCGACGACGTGGTGACGGTGCTGCCGGCGACCTTGCGCTATGCCGATCTGGTTGAGCGGCTAGGGTCCGCGGACGCGGCGGCGATCATCAAGCTCGGGCGAAATCTGCCGAAGGTCCGCGATGCGCTCGCCGCCGCCGGCCTCTTCGACCGCGCGGTCTATGTCGAGCGCGCGGCAATGCCGGCTCAGCGCATCTGCCCGCTCGCCGCACTGACCGAGGAGAAGGCGCCTTACTTCTCGCTGATCCTGGTGCCCGGAAGGGGCCGACGCCGGTGACGGCGCCGGGCAAGCTGACAGTGGTCGGCCTCGGACCGGGCGACCCGCAATGGCTGACCCCGGCGGCGGCGGCGGCGCTCGCTGCGGCGGAGGATGTCGTCGGCTATCACGCCTATCTTGAGCGGGTCCCGGCGACGCCCGGCCAGCAGCGCCACGGCTCGGGCAACCGCAGCGAAATCGACCGCGCGCGGCTGGCGCTCGATCTTGCTGCGCTCGGGCGGCGGGTTTGCGTCGTCTCGGGCGGCGACCCCGGGGTGTTCGCGATGGCGGCGGCGGTGTTCGAGGCGGTCGACGCGGGACCACCGGCGTGGCGCGCGCTCGACATCCGGGTCGAGCCGGGGGTCACCGCGATGCTCGCCGCGGCGGCGCGGGTCGGGGCGCCCCTCGGCAATGATTTCTGCGCGATCTCGCTGTCCGATAATCTGAAGCCGTGGGCGGTCGTCGAACAGCGGCTGCGCGCCGTCCTCGCCGCCGATTTCGTCATCGCCGTCTACAATCCGGCGTCGATCGCCCGCCCCCATCAGCTCGACGCGGCATTGCACATCGCTGCCGAGATGCGCAGTCCCGACACGCCGGTCATATTTGCCCATGCGGTCGGCCGGCCCGACGAGCGCGTAGCGGTCGGGCGTCTCGCCAAGGCCGGGTCGATGGCCGCCGATATGGCGACGCTGGTCGTGATCGGCGCGAGCGCGACCCGATCGATCGACCGCGGCGGCGATGCGATCCCCTTTGTCTATACGCCGCGCAGCATCAGGGCCCGCTGTTGACCCGCGATCCAGTCGAGCGCCGCGCTGACCGTCGCGACCTCGGTGACCGCCGGCTTTTGCGGCCGGGCGACGACAATAACCGGCAGTCCGAGCGCGCGGGCGGCGGCAATCTTGGCGTAGGTGGCCGAGCCGCCGGAGTTCTTGGTAACGAGGATTTCGATATGCTCGCGTTCCAGGAGCGTTCGCTCGGCGGCTTCGTCGAAGGGCCCACGCGCGCGCAGCTGCTGAACACGAGGCGCCGGCAATGCGTCGCCGATCGGCTCGATCGAGCGCACCAGATAGGCGTGCTGCGGCGCCGCGGCAAACGGCGCCAATTCCAGGCGGCCGACGGTCAGGAAGACATGGCGCGGCGCGCGTCCGAGCGCCGGCACGGCCTCGGCCATCGTTGCGACCTCGATCCAGCCATCGCCCGCCTGGGCGAGCCAGGGCGGGCGGCGCAGCCCGAGCAACGGCAGGCCGAGAAGCTCGCTGGCGGCGGCGGCGTTGCCCGACATGATCGCAGCAAACGGGTGAGTGGCGTCGATAACCGCTTCAATAGTGTGCTCGGCCAGCCACCGGGCCAGGCCTTCGACGCCGCCAAAGCCGCCAGTTCGGCTCGGCAGCGGCGAGGGACGCGGGTTGCTGGTGCGCCCGGCCAGGGACAAGACCGCGTCGATATCGGCGCGCCGGGCGAGCGCCGCCGCCAGCGCCGAAGCTTCGGCCGTGCCGCCGAGAACGAGGATGCGCATAAGGGTGTCTTCGCCGATGGCTGACCCGCTGTCCAGCCCGGCGGCAACGCCGTGGCTGTCGATCCTCGGCATCGGCGAGGACGGCCGGCAGGGCCTGTCGAAAGCGGCGCTGCGCATCCTCGATCGGGCCGAATTCGTGGTCGGCGGGGCGCGGCATCTGCGCCTCGTCCAACCGATCGCGGCATGCACCCTCACCTGGCCGACGCCGTTCTCCAGCGCCTATGCGACGATCCTGGAGCGGCGCGGTCGTCCGACCTGCGTGCTGGCGAGCGGCGACCCGTTTCACTACGGCGTCGGCGCGGAATTGGCCCGGCTGGCGCCGGCCGAGGAGATGGTCTGCCACCCGCTGCCGTCGGCCTTCAGCCTCGCCGCCGCCCGGCTCGGCTGGTCGTTGCCCGATTGCGAATGCCTCAGCCTCCATGGCCGGGCGTTGGAGCGCGTCATTCCCTACCTGCAGCCGCGGGCGCGCATCCTGGCGCTGAGCTGGGACGGGACGACGCCTGGCCGACTGGCCGAGCTCTTGACCGCGCGCGGCTTTGGCGGCTCGACCCTGGCCGTGCTCGAGGCGATGGGCGGCCCGCGCGAGCGGATCCAACGTGCGGCCGCGGCCGATTTCGCGATCGCCGCGATCGACCCGCTGAACACGGTGGCGATCGAGGTCGAGGCTGCCCGCGAGGCAAGGGTGGTGACCTTGGTGCCCGGTCTCGACGACAGCTGGTTCGAGAATGACGGGCAGCTGACCAAGGCGGAGATCCGCGCCGTCACGCTGGCCGCCCTGGCGCCGCGGGCGGGGCAGCTGCTGTGGGATGTCGGCGCCGGCGCCGGCTCGGTCGGCATCGAATGGTGCCTGCGCCACTCCCGCAACCGCTGCATCGCGATCGAAGAGCGGGCCGAGCGGGCCGCGCGCATCGGCCGCAACGCCGCTGCGCTCGGGGTCGATGCGCTCGAAGCAATCGTCGGCCGGGCCCCCGCGGCGCTCGCGTCATTGCCGCGGCCGGATGCGGTTTTTATCGGCGGCGGGGCCGGCGACCCGGCGGTGTTCGAGACCGCCTGGGCGGCGCTCGAGCCCGGCGGGCGGCTCGTCATCAACGCCGTGGCGCTGGAGACCGAAACGCGGCTGGCCGAGCTGTTCGCGCATCATGGCGGCAGTTTGCGCCGCATCGCGATCGCCCGCGCCGAGCGGCTCGGCCGGCTCTATGGCTGGCGCCCGGCGATGCCGGTCACCCAATGGGCCGCGACCAAGCCGTGAGGCATGCCCCGGCATGACGGTGCATTTCATCGGCGCCGGCCCCGGCGCGCCAGATCTGATCACGGTGCGCGGCCGCGACCTCGTCCAGCACTGCCCGGTCTGCCTCTATGCCGGCTCGCTGGTGCCGCCCGAGATGCTCGACTGGTGCCCGCCGGACGCGCGCCGGATCGATACCGCACCGCTCGATCTCGACGCGATCGCCGCCGAATTCGTGCGCGCCCACACGCGCGGCGAGGATGTCGCGCGGCTGCATTCGGGCGATCTGTCGATCTGGAGCGCGATGGGCGAACAGATCCGCCGGCTGGAGGATCTCGGCATCCCCTATACCGTGACCCCCGGGGTCCCGGCCTTCGCCGCGGCGGCGGCGGCGCTCTGCCGCGAACTGACCGTGCCGGAGGTCGTGCAGTCGGTGGTGCTGACCCGAACCTCGGGGCGCGCCTCGGCGATGCCGGCGAGCGAGCGGCTGGCCGCCTTCGCGGCGACGCGGGCGACCTTGGCGATCCATCTCTCGATCCAGGCGATCGAGCGTGTGGTCGGCGAGCTGCTGCCCGAATACGGCGCCCAATGTCCGGCCGCGGTGGTGTGGCGCGCGTCGTGGCCGGACCAGCGCGTCATCGCGAGCCCGCTCGGCGAGATCGCGGCGCTGGCGCAGGCCGAAAGTTTGGAACGGACCGCGCTGATCCTGGTCGGCCGGGCGCTCGACCCCGGTGGGTTTCGCGACAGTGCGCTTTATTCGGCGGGCTACGAGCGGCGCTTCCGCCGCGGCGCCACTGCTGCCGGCGCCGCTCAGCCGACCGAACGGAACGGGGCGCGCCCGGCGAGGCGGCCCTGACGATCGAAGATCGCGATTTCGAGCTCGGCGCCGGCGCCCTCCAGCACGGCGGCGGCGGTGCGCCAGGCGTGCTCGGCGACGATTGCGGCCAACGGCAGGCCGGCTTGCTCGGCATTCTCGTAGATTTCGAGCGCGGTATTGGCGGCGCGTGCCGCGGCCATCGCGGCGCTGTCGCCGCCGGCCTCGGCCAGGCGTTGCGCGAGCCAGTCGAAATCGATCGCCCCGGCGCGCGAATGCAAGTCGAGCAAGCCCTGGCCGAGCTTGGCGATCTTGGCGATGCCGCCGGCAACGGTGACCCGCGGCACCTTATGGCGGCGCAAATATTTCAGCATGCCGCCGGCAAAGTCGCCCATGTCGATCAGTGCATGGTCCGGCAATCCGTGCAAGGCCTTGACCGCCGCCTCGGAGGTGGCGCCGGTCGAACCGGCGATGTGAGCCAGCCCAGCCGCGCGGGCCACGTCGATGCCGCGGTAAATGCTGTGGATCCAGGCGGCGCAGGAATACGGCACGACGATCCCGGTGGTGCCGAGGACCGAAAGCCCGCCGACGATGCCGAGCCGCGGGTTCAAGGTCTTGCGCGCGACCGCCTCGCCGCCGGGGATCGAGATCTCGATTTCGACATCGGCCGCGGCGTCGAATGCTGCAGCGGCTGCGGCGATGGCCTCGCACATCATCCGACGCGGCGCCGGGTTGATCGCCGGCTCGCCCGGCGGGATCGGCAGGCCGGCCCGGGTGACCGTGCCGACGCCGGGCCCGGCCCGAAAGACGACGCCGCTGCCGGGCGGCCCGAGGCGCACGGTGGCGACGATTAGGAGGCCATGGGTCGCGTCCGGGTCGTCGCCGGCATCCTTGATCACTCCGGCGCGGGCCCCATCGGTCAGGCGCTCGTGGCAGGCAAGCGCAAAGCAGGCTCGCATGCCGCGCGGCAAAAGGATCTCGACCGGGTCCGGGAACTCGCCGGTGAGCCAGCCGACAAACGCCGCCTTGGCGGCGGCCGTGGCGCAGGCGCCGGTGGTCCAGCCGCGGCGCAGCTCGGCGCGCGCGCCGTTGCGCTGCACGCTTCCCTGTTGCGGGCCGCCGTGTTGCGCCTGAAAGGGGTCCGCCGGCCGGCTCTTAGTGCAATTCGGAGAGGCCCATCGCCTCGCCGAAACGGCGGCTGGCCTCAAAGGTGTCGCCGTATTTGCGGTGCCCGGCGGAAATGTGCGCGCAGGCGAGCAGCAGCCGATCGCGGTCGGCGCACTGGTTTTTCCCGTAATCCTGCAGAAGGCATTGCGGGATTTCCTGATTGTGCGGGTCGTTGCCGAACCGCGCCGCCATCAGAGCCAGCCGCTGCACCAATAGCGAGCGGTCGTCGCCGCTATTGAGGTAGGCCTGGGTCCAGGCCTCGGACTCCGCAGTATCGAGGGCGGTCATCGCCGCTTCGAGCCGGCCGATGATCTGAGGGCCGGTCATATTGGCGGCGCCCGCGGGGGCGCTGATCGGCGCCGATTTGGTCCAGCCCTGGATCTTCTGGTTCCACGCCGCCTGGTTGACCATCGACCCGGCGACACAGAGCAGCTTCAAGCGCTGCGGATGCGCGAAATTGTCGTAGAACCAGCCGAGCGTGTTGCAATATTCGTAGGTGTGCTGCGGCATCGAATAGGCGTTTGGGCCGTCGGTTTCGAGCACCACCTGCGCCGCCGCCAGCTGGATCGCGTCGACGATCCGCCGTGGCGATGTTCCGGCCAGTAAAAGGGCGCTGATCTTTTCGATATAGGCCGGCTCGTGCTGATGGATCAGCGCGTCGACCAGTTCGTCGGTTTCGCCTTGGCCCAGAGCCCCGGTATTCGCCAGCAGCGCGCGCTCGCGTTCGGTAGTGCCGCCCTGCGGGACAGCGTGAACCTCGGCGCCCTCGATAAAGATCGTAACGACATTGCACGCCATCTCGTAGACCGAATGCCAGCGCGGCCCGACCGCCATGTCGAGCGCACCGGCGTAGATCACGTCATGGGCGTTGTCCCAGCCAACCATGTTGCCGATCTCGACCACCGAGCGGGCGCGATAGGCCTTATGCCCGGTCGTGTACGATCGGTTGTAGAGCATGCGGTCCTGGACATCGATCAGCCCGGCAAAGACCAGCTGGGCCAGGACCTCCTTGCGGTGCTCGGTTTCCTCCATCAGGCCGAGAAAAATGCGGTAGGCGTCGATCACCTGGCCGCGCTCGACCAGGGTCAGCCAGTGGTTGAGCCGCTCGGCGAGCGGGCCGGATTCCGCCAGCGGCTCCTGGTCGGGCCAATAGACGACCGGCTTTGGCGGCTCGGTATTCGGCATCTTGTAGCCGCGGGTCGCATAGTGGCCGGGCGCCTTCAGGATCTTCTGGTTCCAGATGTCGAGCCCGGAGGGGATGTACCAGATGGTCTGCGCCAGCGGCAATGCCGCCAGCTTTTCCGGCAGCATCTTTTGCAGATTGACCGCGGCGCGCGCCGACAAGAGGCAATGGTCGTTGTTGACGAAATTGGGAAAGCCGTCGTCGATGCGCTGATGGTATGGCACGTGCGTATAGGGCGCATGGATGCGCACCCCTTGCGCCATGATTTCCGGCAATGGCCGGCCGCGCCGCAGCAATTCATAATAGACCCGGCTGCCGCCCACCTGATCGCGCGCGAGGAGCCGATCCTCGAGCTCGCTATAAAGGCGCGTCGTTTCTTGATCGGCCGTTGCCATGGTCATTACCCTCTCGCCTTCCGATTGCCCTAGATGGGGCCGCAGCGGATCTTAGGCCGGCGGACAGGTCGCAGCAACCGGCCATACTAAGTTTGATCGACCACGCCATGGCGTGATCCGCCACGTTCTTTATCAGCCGAGCTCGGCGACGGAGTCGTCGGGGAGGCGGCCCTGCGCGCGGTACTGGCCAATCTTTTCGAGGAGCGGCATGTCAGAGATAGCATAGAGCACGGCGTCGGTCTCGCCGCGGTTGACATGGCGCCGCCAGCTGAAGCCCGGCGCCACGAAGATGTCGTTCTTCTGCCAGTTAATGCGCCCGCCGGCGATCTCGGTCGAGCCGCTGCCGTCGATGACCTGATAGAGGGCGCCGGCGGTCTCGCGCTTGAATCGGGTTTCCTCGCCGGGGCGCAGCAGCATCGCGCGGTATTCGAGCGTCGGGAACACCGATGCCCCGGTCGCCGGATTCACAAATCGCAGGGTGACGCCTTCGTAGGGATCGCCGGCCTCGTCGCGCAACCCGTCGAGGGCGGCGCGCACCTCGGCGCCGCGGTAATGGAACATCGGCGAGGTGCCTCGGCCAAAACCACGTTGGTGCGAGACAAACCCCGGCACCAGGCCGCCCCGCCCGTAGAGCCGTTGCGAATAGCCGCCATCGTAAGTCGCCGCCTGCGCGCGGGCGTTGCCTTCGGTGGCGCCGGGAAATTTCTCGTCGAGCCAGACGCAATCGAGAAACTCCATCAGCGGGAAATCGAGCACATCGATCCACACCACCGGGTCGGCGCCGTCATTGCCGTGATCGTGCCAGGCGCCGTTCGGGGTCAGGATCAGATCGCCGCGCGCGGCCTTGCAGCGCTCGCCCTCGATCGTCGTATAGCCGCCGCTCTCGGAGAGGATCGTGCGGCTCGCGTTCGGCGTGTGAATATGGACCGGGGCGACGTCGCCCGGATTGTAGATCGACACCGCGCAGCGCATCGTCGAGGTCACCTGCAGCCGGCCGCCGAGCCCCGGATTGGTCAGCAGGAACTGCTGGCGTTCGGCGAAATCGATCGGCGACACCTCGGCAGCGCGGGCGATCTCGGCGATGCGGTCGAGATAGGGGGCGATCTCACGCCAGCGCCAATGATGAGCGACAGGCTTGAGCTGGGCGGCGCCCACCCGGCCCGACGCGACCCGGCCGCTCGCCTCGAGCCCGGTCTCGCGGAACCACGGCCGCTGCGCCGGCGCATTGGCCTGGGTGCGCAGCCAGATATTGAGCGGCGCCGCCTCGGCATTGAGCCGCTCCATCGCCTCGCGCGCGTCGACCGCCATGATCCGTGCCTCCCGCTATGACAACGCCATTGCCCGCATCAGGAGCGCGAGGTCGGCAACGAGGCCTTGATCGCGCTCGATCGCATATTCGCTGCGCCCGGCTTCGGACTTTTCCCCGGCGGCGCCCTTGTCGAGCACCATCAGCAGCGCCGGGTCGGCGGTCTCGAAGATGCGCAGATTGCGCCCGTCGCCGTCGAGCTCGGCGAGCTTTGCCCCGAGTGGGGCCGGCGGCAGACGCTCGCAGATGTCGATCAGCTCGATTAGGCCTTCGACGCTGATCCCGGCCTCCTCGACCTCGCGGCGGATCTGCTCGGCCGCCGCCGCTTTGGCCTGGCGCTCGCTCGCCAGCACCCGCGCCCGCTCGTCGGCCCCTTTCCGATATTCGGCGTAATGCGGGGCGATCCGCTGCAAGAACACCGGGGTCCCCAGCCCGCTGGTGTCGATCCAGCTTTTCGCCTTGGTCCAGGTGGTGGCGAGCCAGTCGCGAATGCCCGGATCGCGGATCTCGCCGATCCGTTCGGCGCGCAGCGCGGCCGCCCAGCGGATCTGCGTCGGCGGGCCGGTCAACTCCGCCCACCCGGTCGGGTCCGGCGTCGGCGCCGCGGGCGTCGGCGCGCGCGTGACGGCGGCGTCGGGCCGGGGAATGGCGATCGTCTGACGCTGCTTCGCCAGTTCGAACTGACGGCGGTATTCGGCCTCCCACTCCTCGCTGTCCTCGTCGGGCACAAACCCCTGCTTGTCCCAGAAAAAGCGCGAGGTTCCCTCGATCGCCGCCTCTCTGACCAGCTTCAGATCCATGGCCCCGATCCTCGCGCTATGCCCGCTGCGCCGAACGTATCATGATCGGCAGCGCGGATGCGAGCGATGGCGTTTGTCGGCCGGGGAAGCGAAAGGAGCAACGCATATGATCAAGAGCGTCGGGCTGTTGACCCGCAAGGACGGCCTCAGCCACGAAGACTTCGTCAAGCATTGGTTTGAGGTGCACGGGCCATTGGCCCATGCCGTGCCGGGGGTGCGGCGCTATGTGCAGTCGCATATCCTGGGCGAGCGCACCCGGCCCGACATCCCGGCGACAAGTGTCGAAATCGACGGCATCGCCGAGCTGTGGTACGACGACCAGGCGGCGATGGAGCGCGCCAACGCCACCCCCGAGGCCAGGCGCCTGCACGATGACGGCGCGCTCTTCATCGGCCGGATCAAGAGCTTTGTCGTCGAGGAAAAGGTGATCATCCCGGCTGCCGCCGGAGTGACGGCCGTGACCCGATATCTCTGCGGCTTCGGCAACGAGCAGGCGAGCGAGGCGTTGCCAGGCGCGTTGCCCGAGGGTCAGAACGCGCCGCAACGTCACCCGCTGGGGCTTTATACCGAGCAGATCTCCGGGACGCCGTTTACCGCGCCGCGGGCCCAGAACCGGCGCTCCTGGCTCTATCGCATCCGGCCGTCGGCGGCGCATCCGGCGTTTCACCGGATCGATAATGGCCTGCTGCGCAGCGCGCCATTCGACGAGGCGGCGCCGCCGCCCAACCGGCTGCGCTGGGACCCGCTGCCCTATCCCGACATGCAAGCCGACTTTGTCGACGGGCTGGTGACGATCGGCGGCAACGGCGAGGCCGGCCTCAATGCCGGGATCGCCGTGCACATCTATCGCGCGACCCGGCCGATGGAAGGCCGCGTCTTTTACGATGCCGATGGCGAATTGCTGCTCGTGCCGCAGGAGGGGCTGCTGCTGCTGCGCACCGAGTTCGGCGTGGTCGAGGCCGCTCCCGGCGAGATCGCGGTGATCCCGCGCGGGATCAAATTCAAGGTTGAATTGCCGGACGGCCGCGCCCGCGGCTATGTCGGCGAAAATTACGGCCAGCTGTTGCGGCTGCCGGAATTGGGGCCGATCGGCGCCAACGGGCTGGCCAACCCGCGCGACTTTCTGACCCCGGCCGCGGCCTTCGAGGACCGAGACGAGCCGTTCGAGGTTGTCGCCAAGTTCGCCGGCAATCTATGGGCGGCCGAAATCGATCACTCCCCGTTCGACGTCGTCGCCTGGCACGGCAATTACGCGCCCTACAAATACGATCTGGCGCGGTTCAATACCTTGGGCTCGGTCAGCTTCGACCACCCTGACCCGTCGATCTTCACCGTGCTGACCGCGCCCTCCGAGGCGCCCGGCGCCGCCAATTGCGATTTTGTGATCTTCCCGCCGCGCTGGCTAGTGGCCGAGCACACCTTTCGCCCGCCCTGGTTCCACAGGAACGTCATGAACGAGTTGATGGGCCTCGTTCACGGTGTCTACGACGCCAAGGCCGAAGGCTTTGCGCCGGGCGGCATGTCGCTGCACAATTGCATGGCCGCGCACGGCCCCGACCTCGCGACCTTCGAGAAGGCGCGTACCGCCGAACTGAAGCCGCAGAAGATCGCCGACACGCTCGCCTTCATGTTCGAGACGCGGTTCCCGATCCGCCCGACCCGGTTCGCGCTCGAAACCCCGGCCCTGCAGCGCGACTACGACAAGTGCTGGGAGGGCCTGCCGAAGCTGTTCAAGGGATAGTAGCGGGACGCGTGCACCGATGTCATTGCGAGAAGTGTGGCGACGAAGCAATCTCGATGGACGAGCGTGACCGGGACGAGATTGCTTCGCTTCGCTCGCAATGACGGCATCTTGCACCGATCAGTATAGCCCCATGCTCACTCGGTGATCGGGGCGATCGTGTCGAGGGCGAGCCCTTGGGTTTCGTCGCCGATCCGGGTCACCGCGAAGGCGGCGATCGCCAACATCAGCGCGATCCCGCCCATTACGTAGCCGAGCCCATAGACGCTGACGATGCCGATCAGCGGGAACGCGATCGCGGCGCCGATCCGCCCGCCCGCCTGCGACAGCCCGAAGCCCGAGGCCCGCGCATTCGACGGGAACACCTCGGAAGTGAAGATCTGCATCGAATTGCCGGCGAGCTGGATGAAGAAGGTCATGGCAAAGCCGACCACCAGCACCATCACATCCGACTGCGAAAAATAGAACAGGATCGCCAGGACGGTGGCGATGATGAACGCGGTGACCGATGTCCTGATCCGGCCGTAGCGTTCGAGCGAATACATCATAAAGAGGCTGGCGCAGGGGAAGGCCAGGGTAATGCCGAAGTTGAAGGTCAGCGACTTGGTGATCGTGAAACCGCGCTGGGCAAGGATGTTGGGCAGCCAGCCGCCGATCCCGGTGGCGGCGCCGAAAAACGCGATAAAGCAGATCATCGCGGCGATGATGCGCCCGCGGTAGCGGCGGAAGACGACGCCGATCGGGTCGCTGTGGATGTCGGCGAGCCGGTCGGCGACCAGTTCCTCGCCGGCAGCGGGGCGGCCGAGCCCCATCCGCTCCAACAGATCGAGCGCCCGCTTGCCCTGCCCGTGGGTGACCAGCCAGCGCGGCGATTCGGGGAGCGCGAAGCTGAAGAAGAACAGCACCACCCCGCAGATGCCGATGACGATCCACACGCCGCGCCAGCCGATCGTGCCGCGCAAGCCCAGCGCCAGCAGGGTCCCGAGCGGCCACACGCAGGCGCCGCCGACAAACTGCATAAAGGCGGTGATCCGGCCGCGGATCGCTTTGGGCGAATACTCGGCGGCGTACGAAAAGCACAATGGCTGCGCGGCGCCAAGCCCGATCCCGGCGATGAACCGGCCGAACGCCAGCCACCATACCGTCGGCGCCAGAGCGGCCGCGAGCGTGGCGACGCTGTAGAGAAAAATCGCGAACTGAAAGACCGCCTTGCGGCCGAAACGGTCGGTGAACTCGCCCTGGCCGATCGAGCCGAAGAACAAGCCAATCAGGGTGGCGCTGCCGACCGTGCCGATCTCACCTGGTGTGGCAAAGTGCGACCGGATCATGTCCGGCACCAGCGAGCCCAGAATGATGTAATCGATGACGTCGAAGAAATATCCGGCGGTGATCAGCGCCAGGACCCGGCGGTGGATCGGCCCCAAGGGCGCGTTGTCGAGTCTTGCATCGACCCAGGTTACGATCGATTGTGCCATCCGGCGTCCCCCATACCCCGTATGCCGCCGCTACCGGCGCTGTTGTCGTATTCTAGCAGATATTCGGCGGTGCGCTAAACCAAACCGATGGCGGCGGCGGCCGCGCCGGCCGCGCCGAGCCGAGCCGGCTGCAGTGGAGCCGCGGCTAGAGCGGCAGGGTTGATCCCCCTGCATCGGAGCCCTGCGCATATCGGGTTAGGATGCCGCGGCGGATCGTGGCTAGATCGCACTGGGGCAGAATATTCTCGTGGTTCCGCCCGGTTCCAACTTGGAGTGGAGGTAACGTCATGCAGTACCGGCAAATCTCGGCCGATTGCCATCTCGACATGATCTGGCTGCCGCCCGATCTGTTTACGTCGGAGGCGCCGCGGGCATTACAGGAAAAGATGCCGTTTGTCGCCGATCAGCCGGACGGGACCAAGCGCTGGGTGTCGCATGACGGCGCCGATTTCGGCATGGCCGGTGGGGTTGGCGCGTCGGGCACGCCGTTTGTGCCGGGCAAGCAGCTGCGCGTCGACAAGATGGCCGAGGCCGGCCTCTATGACGACTTCACCAAAAAAGGTCACCGCCGGCCGGGCGATCCGCATCTGCGGGTCAAGGAACTCGACCGCGACGGCGTCGACGCCGAAGTGATCTATGGCATTCTCGCCGCCTGCGCCAAGATCCAGGACCGCGAAGCGGCGAACGAGGTGCTGCGCATCTACAATAACTTCATGAACAATTTCTGCAGCTATTATCCGAATCGCGAGATCGGCCTCGCCTGCCTGCCGTACAGCGACATCGACGCCGCCGCCGCCGAAGTGCGCCGCGTCGCCAAGCTCGGCATGAAGGGCGTCGAGCTCAGCTGCTCGTGGCACATGACGCCGATGTGGCATCCGATGTGGGACCCGCTGTGGGAAGCGGTCAACGAGACGCAGCTGCCGCTGCACTTCCACACCTTCCCGGCGACCGACCCCGAGCTGCGCAAGTCGCTCGAGCCGACGATCGCGCGGCGGATGACCTATAGCGGGCTGTGCCGCTTCCAGATGACCCTGGCGACGATCCTGACCGACCTGATGGGCGCGGCGGTGTTCGAGCGCTTCCCCAACATCCGCATGGTGCTGGGCGAGAGCGGCATCGGCTGGATCCCCTATGTGCTCGACCGGATGGATTTCGAATTCGAGGACCAGTACCAGGATCTCAAACTCAAGCTGAAGCCGAGCGAATATTGGCGCCGTCAGTGCAAGGCGACGTTTCAATACGATCGGGTCGGCACCAAGTTGATCGACGAGATGGGGATCGAGACCTTGATGTGGGGCTCCGACTACCCGCACCCGGATGGGGTTTGGCCGGAATCGAAAAAGTACATCGAAGACCAGTTCAGCCACCTGCCGGCCGAAACGACCTACAAGATGACCTGCGAGAACGCCGGCAAGTTCTACGGCCTGATCAACTGATCTGACCGCCGTTTTCGGTCTCCGGCCTTAGTTCAAGAGGGCGACGCCGCGATCCGGCCCCGGGGATTCTGATCGGCAACGACATGGAAGGGACGGCCGCGGCCGTCCCTTTTTTGCGCGATATATGGCCGGCCCGGTCAATCCTGCGCGGTCACCGGTAGGCGCCGACGCGGCACACTGGATCGATCGTCCGGCCGGACGCAAATCGGGAGGCCCAAAGCCTCCCGATCCGTGCCAGATTTGCTTCGGGAGGGCTAGGCTGCGTGCAGCAGCTCCAGCGCTTCCTCATAGACCGCCATGTTCTTGCCAAAGGAAATCGCCGCCGCCTGGACGCCGCAGACCAAGTGCATCCAGCGCCAAGGCTCGTGGGTGGTGTAAAATTCCTCGATGATCGCCTGATGATGCTTGAAAGCGTGCATCTCGGTGAAATTGTCATGACACACGATCTCGGCGAGACGCGCGATCAGCGCCTGGGCGTCATAGCCGCTGTTCACGTATTGTTGGGCGAGGTTCACGGTTGCCCTGACCTCCGGCACCGCCCTCATCAGCCCGAGATTGCTGACCTGGGACCAATCAGTCGGAGGCTGGTTGTAGACGCTGTGGGTGATGGCGTCCAAGAGCTGCTCCTGCGACCGCGGCGGCAGGGCCGCGACGGCGGCCCAATCCGGCTGCGGCGCCGGCTGCATCCGGCTCGCCGTTGACCGGATCTCCGGACCGGACTGCCAAGTCAGCAGCAGCAACAGCTTGTTGCGCAGGCTCAAGCCATCCATCCTCAGCAAATAGCGTCGGATGTTCGCGCTGGTGTGCAGGTGGACGTCCATCGGATTGCCGCCGAGCGAGCGCAGGAACAGACCCGCAGCGCCGATCGACAAGGCTTCGCCGGCTCCCTCCAGGGACAGCCCGTCGCCGAGCGCCGTGGCCATCAGCACCGGAATCTCGCTAAAGACATCAACCCGCCCGAGGGCCTCGCCGAGACTGCCGATCGCGGCGGTCTCGTCCTCGCCGCTCTGTTGGCGAGTGACCCGGGTCATCAGTTCGTGCTCTCCGATCAGCGCCTCGATCTCCGGGAGCATCGGGGCGCTCGGGAAGCGCGACACATAACGAACCGCGGGCCGCATCAGAACCGAGAAATATTCCGGCTCGATCGACTCCGTCTCCAGCGCGCGCCAGGTGAAAGCGGGGAAGGCGAAATAATGATCGTCGATGATGTTTTTGGGGATCGCCACGCTCAGCAGCAGGTCGAAGGCTTCGATCCGCGGCGCATGCTCCCACAGCCACAGGAAAAGATGGTCGGCCTTGTTGCTTTCGCCGCGCGAGCAGGCCATCAGAAAGGCCGCCTTGGTCGCCTCGACCCCGCCGGCGTCCTCCGGGGCGAATTCCAGGAGCGCGTAGGGTCCCATCGCCGGGTGGTGAATGTGTTTGTTCGACAGCGCGACGTGCTGCAGGACCGGGACAAAACGCTCTTCGCCCTGCAGGCGCCCGACCAGCTGCGAGACCGCATGCAGGCCCACCAAGGGATGCAGCGGGCCGCCATGATGGCCCGGCGGCAGGTCGGTCGAGCGCGCGACCGCCAGGGCCGAGGCGGTCAGCATGGTCTGCGTCGGCACTCCGGCGCGCAGCTTTTCGAGGGCGCGGTCGAGGATTTCGGCCGGGGGCGTTTCCTCGATGAACTGTACTAACGGTTCGATGGCGTCGGCATATCGTACACGGTTCGGCATGATGGGTTCTCCCGTAAGTGCGGTCCTGTCTGGTTCGCTGGGTTCACTCTTCCGATTGATGCGGCGCCTCCGCGCTGGCGCGAATTCTCCTTTCCGCGCCGGCCAAGCGGCGGCATGTGCGGGAGCCCGCACGCTTTCGCGTGGAAGTCCAATGGCCGATTAGCACGGCTGGCCCGGCTGCTCTGCGGCGGTCAAAAGACAATCCCGACTTCCCAAGCTCGTGGGCGGGTAATCGAACTTACGATTGGCGATGATGAACCGCCTGGCAAGAAAATTCGAGCGCGATCGGCGCATAGCCGCTAGACGCTGTAGGACGGCGCCCGATTGTCGGCTCTAGCCGCCGCGGCGCAGAACCGGGCCGCATAGGCCAGCGGTATTGCCCAGCCAATCGACCGATCCGGCGCTGCGACGCCAGAGCGCCGAACGGCGGTCGCCGATCACGGCATAGTCTTCGATGCGCGGTTTTCGAGCTGGGTTCATCTGGTCCGATCGCTGAGAGGAACTGTCGATCGCCGACCGCGGTTATTGGGGAAACACCGCGGCGGCGGTTTGGTGCGCGCCAACGATGCAGCCGCAGCGGTTTTCACGGATCCGGCTCAGGAAGGCGAACATCATGGCCAAAACCGTCGGCGACTTTATTGTTGAGCGTCTGCATCAATGGGGTGTGCGACGGATCTACGGCTTTCCTGGCGACGGCATCAACGGGGTGTTCGGCGCGCTGCAGCGGGCCAAAGGCAAGATTGAGTTCATCCAGGTGCGGCATGAGGAGATGGCCGCGTTCATGGCCTCGGCGCACGCCAAATTCACCGGCGAATTGGGGGTGTGCATCGCCACTTCCGGCCCGGGCGCCGCCCACCTGACGACCGGGCTCTACGACGCGCGGCTCGACCACATGCCGGTGCTGGCGATCGCCGGACAATCGGCGCGCTCGGCGATCGGCGGCCATTACCAGCAGGAAGTCGATATCGCTGCGCTCTACAAGGACGTCGCCGGCGCCTCAGTGCAGACCGCGATGGTGCCGACGCAAGTCCGCCATCTGGTCGATCGATCGGTGCGCATCGCGCTCGGCGAGCGCCGGGTGACGGCGCTGGTATTGCCGAACGACCTTCAGGACGCGCCCTACGAAGACCCGCCGCGCGCGCACAACACCCTCCATTCGGGGGTCGGCTACGACAAGCCCAAAACCGTACCTTATGAGCGCGAACTCAAACGCGCCGCTGACGTGCTGAACGCCGGGAAGAAGGTCGCGATCCTGGTCGGCGCCGGCGCGTTGCACGCCACCGACGAGGTCATCGCGGTCGCCGACAAGCTCGGCGCCGGGGTCGCCAAGGCGCTGCTCGGCAAGGCGGCATTGCCCGACGAGCTGCCTTGGGTCACCGGCTCGATCGGGCTGCTCGGCGCCAAGCCCAGCTGGGACATGATGACCGAATGCGACACCCTGCTGATGATCGGCTCGGGCTTCCCCTATTCGGAGTTCCTGCCCAAGGAAGGGGCCGCGCGGGGCGTGCAGATCGACCTCGCCCCGGACATGCTGAGCCTCAGATATCCGATGGAGGTCAACCTCGTCGGCGACAGCGCCGAGACCTTGCGGGCGCTCTCGCCTTTGCTCAGCGAAAAGTCCGATCGCGCCTGGCGCAAGCGGATCGAGGGCTGGACCAAGGAGTGGTGGAAGACCCTCGAAGACCGGGCGAAGCAGCCGGCCAAGCCGATCAACCCGCAGCGCGTGACCTGGGAATTGTCGCCGCGCCTGCCGGAGCGGGCGATCATCACCAGCGATTCCGGCTCCTGCGCCAACTGGTATGCGCGCGACCTGAAGGTCCGCCGCGGCATGATGTGCTCGCTGTCGGGCGGGCTCGCCTCGATGGGGGCTGCGGTGCCCTATGCGATCTCCGCCAAATTCGCCCATCCCGGACGTCCGGTGATAGCACTGGTCGGCGATGGCGCGATGCAGATGAACAACATGGCCGAGCTGATCACTGTCGCCAAATACTGGCGGCAGTGGGAAAGCCCGCGCTGGATCTGCGGCGTCTTCAACAACGAAGATTTGAACCAGGTCACCTGGGAGCAGCGGGTGATGGAAGGCGACCCGAAATTCGAGGCCTCGCAGGACATACCCAACTTCCCCTACCACAAATTCGCCGAGCTGATCGGGCTGAAGGGGATCTATGTCGACAATCCGGACCGGGTCGGCCTGGCCTGGGAAGAGGCGCTCGGCGCCGACCGCCCGGTGGTGATCGAATTCAAGACCGACCCCGACGTGCCGCCACTGCCGCCGCACATCACCTTAAAGCAGGCGAAGGCGTTCACCGAGACCTTGATCAAGGGCGACCCGAACGAGCGCGGCGTCATCCTCGGCGCCGCGCGCGAGGTGCTGGCCGCGGTCCTGCCCGGCAAGGATTGAGCGATGACGGGAAAGGCTGGCGAGGCGCCGATCGGGCGGGTCGCCGCGCGGGCCTATCAGATCCCGACCGACGCGCCCGAAGCCGATGGCACCTTCGAATGGGACAGCACGGTTATGGTGCTGGCGCAGATCGATGCCGGCGGCGAGACCGGGCTCGGCTATACCTATTCGGACGCATCGGTCGCAGCACTGATCGAGCGCACTTTGGCGCCGGTGCTGGCGGGCCGCTCGGCCTTCGATATCGCCGCGGCGAACGCAGCGCTGTGGCGGCGGGTGCGCAATCTCGGGCGCTCGGGGCTGGCGGCGACGGCGATCTCGGCGCTCGACCTCGCATTGTGGGACCTGAAGGCAAAGCTCCTCGGCGCCCCGCTCGCCTCATTGCTCGGCCGCTGCCGCGACGCCGCGCCGATCTATGGCAGCGGCGGCTTCACCACCTATTCGGACGAGCGGTTGCGCCGCCAACTTGCCGGCTGGGTCGAGGAGGATGGCTGCCACTGGGTCAAGATGAAGATCGGCAGCGAGCCCGAGCGCGATCCGGAGCGGGTCGAGGCGGCGCGCGTGGCGATCGGCGACGCCGGGCTGTTCGTCGACGCCAACGGCGCCTATACGGCAACCCAGGCGCTCGCCCTGGCAGAGCGCTTCGCCGCGCAGCAGGTCACCTGGTTCGAGGAGCCGGTGTCCTCGGACGATCTCGCCGGGCTGGCGCTGGTGCGCCAGCGCGCCCCGGCCGGCATGGACATCGCCGCCGGCGAATATGGCTACAATCTCGATGATTTCCGCCGCTGGCTCGCCGGGCCGGTAGTCGATGTGCTGCAGGCCGACGCCACCCGCTGCGGCGGGGTCACTGGGTTTTTAGAGGCCGCCGCCTTGTGCGAGCCGCATCATCTCGACCTCTCGGGCCACTGCGCGCCGGCGATCCACCTGCACATCGCCTTGGCGGCGCCGCGGCTGCGCCATCTCGAATGGTTTCATGATCATGTCCGCCTCGAGCACATGCTGTTCGACGGCGCACCCGAACCGCGGGACGGCGTCATCGCGCCGGATCTGAGCCGGCCGGGTTTCGGCCTCGTCTTCAAGGAAGCCGACGCCGAGCGCTTCCGGGTACGGTGATCATGGCCCGAACCGCATTGCTCCTGGGTCTGGCGGCGCTGGTCACGGCCGCCTCGGTCACCGCCGTGGCGCAAGCTCGCCGCGCCGGGCGAGGCGCCGCTGTCGGGCGGCCGGAACTCCCGCCTGCAAGTAAAGCGCCGCCTGCGCCCAAACTGGTGGCCGGCGGGCTCGATCGGGCCTCGGCCTTGCTCGCCGCCTCGGCCCTGGCCGACAGCGCGGTCGAGCATTACCGCGGTTCGTTTCACAACAAGGCGATGTACGTGCCGCTCGGCGTCTCCGCGCTGACCCTGGGGACGCGCGTCCTGGATGCCACGGGCCGTCTTCCGGGTCGCCCCATACAGCGCGGAATCGTCAATGGATTGGCGGTGGCGACCGGCATCGCCGGCACCGGGTTCCACCTCTACAACATCACCAAGCGCCCTGG
Organism: uncultured Alphaproteobacteria bacterium; assembly: GCA_963814805.1. Taxonomy (GTDB): domain Bacteria; phylum Pseudomonadota; class Alphaproteobacteria; order ATCC43930; family CGMCC-115725; genus AP-15. The sequence goes on from CAWFER010000011.1 coordinate 37,460, forward strand.
CGGCTTTGGCTGGCTCAACCTTTTCTACGCCGCCCCGTTGGGCGCGCCGGCGGCGCTGTCCCTGGCGGGGTTGCTGGGAACCGCGGCTCACCGGCTGCGCCGCGGCGAAACCACGCCCTCCGGCCCGCTGCTCGCCGGGCTGGTGTCGATCGGCCTGCTCGGCGCCGCGGGCGAGGCCGGCCTCTTGCATTTCCGCGGCGCCTATCACCATCCAGCGATGGTGATCCCGATCACCGCCGGCCCCGCCGCCGCGGCGCTGCTTGGCGCGAGCGGCGCTGTCGGCGCGGTCGAGACCGGCTGTCGCGCGCTGGGCGCTGCGGCTCTTGGCTGGGATCGGGTTTGCCGGCTCGGCGTTTCACGCCTACGGCATCCAACGCAACATGGGCGGCTGGCGTAACTGGTCGCAAAATTTGTTGAACGGGCCGCCATTGCCGGCGCCGCCGGCCTTCACCGCGCTCGCCATCGCCGGGCTCGCGGCATTGCGGCTGATCGAGGAGGAGAAAGAGTGAGCGGGCGCTTTCCGGGTTATGACGTGCTTGCCAAGCGGCACACGCCGTCGTGGAACGAGCAAGACGCGGCAGGTCATCGATCAGCGGCTGGCGTTGCCGCGCGAGCCGCGCTTTCTGGCCGAGGCCGAATGGAAGACGCTCGAAGCCGTGTGCGCGCGCATCGTGCCGCAGCCGAAAACCCGGCCGCCGGCGCCGGCTGCCGCCATGGTCGACGCGAAGCTGCTCGAAAATCGCGGGGACGGCTACCGCGATCATCGCTTGCCGCCGCTGCGCGAGGCTTGGCAGCGCGGCTTGCGGGCGATCGACGCAGAGGCGCGGCGGGCGCACGGGGTCGGGTTTCACGCGCTCGACGAGGCCGAGCAGGACGGGCTGCTGCACGCGGCCCAGGAGGGTCGGCTTTCCGATCCCGCCTGGGAAAGAATGGATTGCGCGATTTTCTTCGCCAAACGCCTGGCGCCCGATATCGTCGCCGCCTATTACGCCCATCCGACCGCCTGGAGCGAGATCGGCTTTGGCGGCCCGGCGAGCCCGCGTGGCTATGTGCGGATGAATTTCGATCGGCGCGACCCGTGGGAGGCGGCCGAGGCCAAACCCGGCCATGAGGCCGAAGCCGCCAGGGAAAATTCCCGTGTCGGATGATCCGCAGCAGACGCCGCGCGGCAAGAACGGCCGGGCGCCCGATGTCTTTGTCCCTCGGCGGCTGGATACCGATGCGCGAATATGCCGAGAACGACGCGGTCGACTTCGCCATCGTCGGCACCGGGGCCGGCGGCGGCGCCTTGGCCTGCCGGCTCGCCGAGGCCGGGTTTTCGGTGGTCGCCTTCGATGTCGGGCCGTGGTGGCGGCCGCTCGAAGATTTCGCCTCCGACGAAACCCATCAGCAAAAGCTCTACTGGACCGACGAGCGCATCTGCGATGGCGCCGACCCAGTGGTGCTCGGCTCTAACAACAGCGGCCAGTCGGTCGGCGGCAGCACCGTCCATTTCGCGATGGTGTCGCTGCGCTTCCGGCCAGAGTGGTTCAAGGCGCGCAGCCTGCTCGGGTACGGCGCCGACTGGCCGATCGACTGGCGCGAGATGTGGCGCTACTACCGCGAGGTCGAGCAGGCGCTCAAAATATCGGGGCCGGTCAGCTATCCGTGGGGCCCGAAGCGCCCGCGCTATCCCTATCGGCCGCATGAGCTGAACGCCGCGGCCCTGGTGCTGGCCAAGGGGGCTGAGGCGATGGGGATCGCCTGGGCGCCCACGCCCCTCGCTACGGTTTCGGCGCCGCGCGGCCGCTCGCACCCGTGCGTGTACCGCGGCTTTTGCACCTCGGGGTGCGCCACCAACGCCAAGCAGAGCGCTCTCGTCACCTGGATCCCGCGCGCGGTCGAGGCCGGGGCCGAGATCCGCGATCTGGCCATGGTCGGCCGCATCGAGACCGACGCCCATAGCGGGCGGGTCACCGGGGTGCATTATTGCCGGGAGGGGAGCTGGCGGTTTCAGCGGGCGAAGAACGTCGTCGTCGCCGGCTATGCGATCGAAACCCCGCGGCTGCTGCTGAATTCGGCCGGCCCGCGCTGGCCCGACGGTCTTGCCAACAGCTCGGGGCTGGTCGGCAAAAACTTCATCGTGCAGGCGAACCAAGCCGTCTACGGGACGATGGAGCAGGAAATTCGCTGGTACAAGGGGCCGCCATCGCTGAGCCTGACCGAACATTGGAACTACGAAGATGCCGGCAAGGATTTTTTCGGCGGCTATTGCTTTATGGCCCAGGGCCCGCTGCCGGTCGCCTGGTCCGGGGTGGTCGCCGGGGCGCGCGGCCTTTGGGGTGAGAGGCTGCGTCAAGAGATGCAAAAGTACAACCATCAGGTCGGGGTCAAGATCGTCGGCGAAGTGATGCCGAACGAGAACAATCGGGTCTCCTTGGCCGACGAAAAGGACCGCTTCGGCCTGCCGGTCGCGCGGGTGACGTTTTCCTATGGCGAGAACGACAAAAAGCTGATCCGCCACGCGATGGGCTCGATGCGGCGATGCCTCGAACTCGCCGGGGTGGGCGAGTTGTGGGACGAGGCCGACGACACCTGCCATCTGAACGGCACCGCGCGCATGGGCGACGACGCGCGCAAGAGCGTCGTCGATGCCGATTGCCGCAGCTGGGACATCCCCAATCTGTGGATCTGCGACGGCTCGGTGTTTCCCACCGTCGGCGGCGTCAACCCTTCGCTGACGATCCAGGCGATCGCCTGCCGCACCGCCGACCGCATCCGCGCGCTGGCCGCCCGCGGTGAGCTCTGAGGGGGTTGCATGGCCGGCGCTAGTCTAGCTGCCGCCGGCTCTTCAGGATCGGCGACCTGCCGCGTTTCCGTCGATCGGGGCGACCGCCTCGGCATAATAATGCTCGAGCGTTATCTTGATACATACCGCCACCGGGACCGCGATCAGCAGCCCGACGACGCCGAACAGGATCGCGCCGCAGACAAACGAGATGATCACCACGACCGGGTGGATGCGAGCCGCCTCGCCCAGCACCAGCGGGCCGACCAAGTTGTCGATCGACAGGCGCAGCGCGATGGCGAACCCGAACAACAGCGCCGCCGCCGCGATCCCGCTCTGCTGAAGGGCGATGATTCCGACCAGCGCCGCCGAGACAAACGGGCCGATCACCGGAACGAGCTCGAGCACTCCGACGGTGAAGGCCAGCAGGACGGCGTCGGGCAGATGGAATACCGGGCCAAAGCCGATCCAGGCGACGGTGGAGGTGTATGAGACGACGATCGCCAGCCCGATCAGGTAGCGCCGCAGAATGGGCACGATTTTGGGCAGCAGATCCTCGACCGAGCCTCGGTGCTCGGGCGGCAGCAGCCAGATCGTTCCGCTGGCGAGACGCGGCCCCGAAATCATGAAGTACGGCAGCAGGACGAGGGTCAGCGACGCGCCGAAAATCCCCGATGCCGCCAATCCTACCGCGCGCCCGACGGCGCTCAGCCCAATCACCCCTTCCAGCGCCTCGCCCAGCGCTTGGACCAGCTTGTCGGGCGTATAGATCTGCCCGAACAGGGTGACGCCGTTGCCGCCGATGAGCTCGCCGAGGAAGCGCCGCAGGATATCGGGGGCGGTCGCCACAAGATGCATAAAGCTGCGCGCCGCGGTCGCGCCGATCCCGTATCCGACTGCGCCCAAGACCGCCAGAACCAATAGATAGAGCGCCGCCGCCACCGGCCAGCGCGGGATCCCGAGCCGCCGCTGCAGGCGCTTGGTCAGCGGGTCCAACACAAAGGCCACGGCCACTGCGAAGATAAAGGGCAGCAGCGCGATGCGGATCTCGTAGAGAAGCAGCGCCAGAACCGCCAAAACCGCGGCGATCGGCCAGCCGCCGACGCGCGAGCGGCGCGGGCCCGGGGCCGTGCCGCCAGCGATGCCGGAACTCGGCCCTAACGCGCGGCCGGAATCACGATCGTTCCGCTCACGACCCTGGCGCCGAGGTCTTCCGGTGGAAATCGTATTTCCGCCCCTTCCATGTCACCCCTCCTGCGCGGCGCAGCAACAAGCTGTGGCAGGCGAGCAGGAAAGCCGCGGTATAGCCGCAGGGCAGCAATATGCCAAAGATGGCCCGGATGCGAAAATGGCGGGCGGCGCCGAGTTGCACCGTCAGGACGATCGCCGCGCCGGCCACCGCCAGTCCGAGCCCAACCCACTCTATCGCCCTCGGTTGCGGAAAGATCGCGACGGCGATTGCGGCGGGAAGCGCCAATGCCGCCCAGCCGACGGCCATGCCGGCCGCCGCCGCCGCCAAGGTGAGGCCGCTGCTGCCGAGGATTTCGAGCGCGTTTTTCGACAGGCCTTCCCAGAGCGAGGGCAAGTCGCGGTACATCCGGGTCGAAGCGAGATGCTCGGCCGCCAGCACGCGAACCCGGTACCCCGAAGATTGCGCTCGGAGGGCGAGCGCCCGGTCCTCGCAAATCGCCGAGGCCACCGCAGCGTGTCCTCCGAGGTCGAAATAAACCTCGCGCCGGATCAGGATGAACTGGCCATTGGCGCCGGCCGCCGAGGACCCTGGGCTCGCCGCTGCGGCGGGATCCTTGGCGCAGGCGATGATCAGCAGTCCGGCGGGAAAGATCAGCCGCTCCCAGAAGCTGCCGAGCTCTTGGAACGGGTGAAGCGACAGCATGTCGATCCGTTGGCGCTCGGCGGCATCGAGCGCGGCGGCGACGAGGCGCGGGGCGGCGCGAACATCGGCGTCGACAAAACACAGCCAGGCGCCCCCCGCCGTGAGCGCGCCGCGCCAACAGGCATGCGGCTTTCCAACCCAGCCGTCGGGCAGGGCGCCGGCGGCGAGCAGCTCGGCCGGGCAGCCGCGCTCGATCTGCCGCACGACCGCTGCGGCGGTGCCGTCTTCCGACCCGTCGTCGACGACGATGATCGAAAAGCCGCCCGGCAACCCGGCCTGCGCCGTCAGCCCGCGCAGGCAGGTCTCGATGTTGTCGATCTCGTTTCGCGCCGGGACGATGATCGACACCGGCGCAGACGATATCGGCTTGGCCGCGGCAATGAGCGTCGTGGCGCGGTGGGCGCCAAACTGGCGCAACGCCCGAGACAGCAGGTAGAGGACCAGTCCGGCCCAAATCACTCCGGTCAGCAGGGCGGGCATTTGCGTTCCACCCGAAACCGGTTCGCCGCCGCCACGCCGCGCGCTCAGCGAGGAAGGTAGTCGTGCAGCAGCCGCGTGCGCGAGATCCATAGCTCACGATAGTCGCGGCGAAACGGCAGGCGGGCGAGCGCCGCGGGATTGAAGGCGCGGGCCAGACCCCATAACAGGCAGTCGTTGCCGAGGTCATGCGCCCGCCTCAGCAACGACCTGTCGGTGGCGATCTGCTCAAAGCCGTAGCGCTGGGCCACTCGATGCGGTCGCGGCCGGCGCCGGCTATAAAGGGCGGCCTCGGCGCGAAGCGCCCGCACCTCCCGCCAGGCGCTGTCGGCCTCGACATAGGCAGCCAGCGCGCCCAGCGAGCCAACCACCTGGTTGTGCATCGCCCGGGCCCAGTCCAGCCCCGGTCCGCTGCGGGTGTAGCGCGGCAGGTGTTCGTTCCAGAAATGCAGCACCCCGACCACGTCCCCGGCATCAAGCCGGGTACCGTCGGAGAGCGACAGCGCAGATCGCGTCCGGCTCAGTCCGACGCGGAAAACGCAAGCCGGATCATCGGTGAATTCGTAGATGCCATAGCAGGTCCGCAGGACGGTGTCGCACCAGCTGACCGTCTCGGCCCATAATTCGTCCGGCCAACTGGCGGGTTCGACAGCAACCGCAGCCGCTACCGGGGCTGCTGAAGACGAGCTTTCCGCGCTCATAGCCTGAACGTCGACCCGGTGGAGTGCGGCAATGGCGCGAGCCGCATGGCACGACCTCCGACGCGCTGTCCTGCATGCGCTAAACGCAAATTTTGCGACAGCGATCCCCGCGGGAGGCAAAACATTGCTCGCAGCGCGAGGGTCCGCCGCGCCCTTAACTCGGGCCTCGAAACCAGTCCGGCGCAATCGCGGCGGCGCCGCGCCGCCGGTCCGAACTGATCGAGACCGCGCGCCAGGGAACACCCGAGCAGATTTCAGCAACTGAACCCAGCCTTTGGCGCGGTCGGTTTTCGACAGCTAGACCCGGTTGCCGCGCGGCGCCCAGGCCGCGCGCAGCAGGCCCGCGGCTCCGATAACGAGAAGTCCGACCAGCCCGGCCGCTACCGTGTTGCGGTGCCGGCTGGTGAACATCTCCCACGAGTGTCCGCGGGCGCGATCGTCGAACCGGCCATGCGCGCCGAACTCGCCGTCGACCGTCGCGAACAGATTTGCCGGCGCGTCCGGCGGCTCGGGCTCGTCGGTCAGCTGGCCGTTATAGCCGGCCTTGGCGAGGTAGCGATCGAGCAGGCCCGGCATCAGGGCGTTGCCGACAATCGCCTTGACCGTGGAAAAGCCGACCCAGATTTCGCGGCGATGCGGGTGCTCGGCGGCAAAAGCGATCGCGCGGGCCGGAACCTCGGGCTGAAAGATCGGCGGCACTGGCTGGGTTCGCCGCTCCAGCTTGTTTAACGCCCAGTCAAATTGCGGCGTGTTGATAGCGGGCAGGTGGACCATCACCAGGCTGATCTTGCACTGGTCGTGGATCAGCTCGCTGCGCAACGAGTCGGTAAAGCCGCGCACCGCGAATTTGGCGGCGCAATAAACCGATTGCAGCGGGATCGCCCGATAGGCCAGGGCCGAGCCGACATTGATGATGGCGCCGCGATTGCGCGGCCGCATGTGTGACAGCGCCGCCATCATGCCGTGCACCTGACCGAGATAGGTGACCTCGGTGGCGCGGCGGACTTCCTGCGGGGTGATCTCGGCCACCGGCGCGAAGGCCGTCGCCATCGCATTATTGACCCACACGTCGATCGGGCCGAGTTCTTGCTCGACGCGATTGGCGGCGTTTGCCACCGCGGCGAAATCGGCGACATCGGCGACCAGCGGCAGCGCCCGGACGCCTTCGCGGCGGATCAGCTCGGCGACGGTTTCGAGGCGCGGCAGATTGCGCGCCAGGATCGCCACGTCCCACCCGCGCCTGGCGAATTCGAGTGCGGTGGCGCGGCCAACCCCGGCGCTGGCGCCGGTCACAACGACGATCATTGGCGAGGCTCCGGCTTCTCGATTGCAAGGCGGTACACGATCTGGTGGCGATAGAGTTCGCCCGGCCGCAGGATGGTCGACGGGAAATCCGGCTGGTTCGGCGCATCCGGAAAGCCCTGCGGCTCAAAGGCAAAGCCCGCCGACTGGCGATAGAGCCCGCCCCGGCCCGGCGCCGAGCCGTCGAGGTTGTTGCCGGCGTAGAACTGCAAGCCCGGCTGGGTGGTCAGAATTTCCAGCACCCGGCCGCTCGTCGGGCTGCGGACGCGCGCCGCCAAGCGCAAGGCCTCTGGATCGCCCTTGGGAAGTACAAAGTAATGGTCGTAGCCGCGGCCGTAGCGCAACTGAATGTCCGGTTCGCGAATCCGCTCGGCGATCAGCCGGGGCGAGCTGAAATCGAACGGCGTGCCGGCGACGCCTCGGATCTCGCCGGTCGGGATCTGCTTCTGGTCGGTCGGCAAATAGGCATCGGCGAAGATCTCGACCTCGTGATCGAGGCAATCGCGCGCGAGCGGCCCATCGAGATTGAAATAGGGGTGGGCGCTCAAGGACAGCGCCGTGGGCCTGGTCGTCTGCGCGACAAAGGAGAGGGACAGCTCGAGGCCCTCGACGCTCCAGGTCGCCTCGGCGCTGACCTCGCCCGGAAACCCCTGATCGCCGTCGGGGCTGACCAAAGTCAGGGTCAGATGCCGGGCGTCGAATTCCGCGACCGACCAGAATCGTTTGCTAAAGCCCTCGACGCCGCCGTGCAGGGTCGACCCATTGTCGTTTTTGGAAAGTTCATAGGCCTGCCCGTCGATGACCATCCGCCCGTTGGCGATGCGGTTCGCGTTGCGCCCGAGCAGCGCGCCGAAGGACCCGCGATTGTCGAGGTAGCCCGAGACGTTGTCAAAGCCCAGCACCACATGCTCGCGCCAGGGGCCGCGACCGGGCGCCTCGAGCGACACCAGGATGCCGGCGTAATCGGTAACCCGGGCTAACAGCAGCTCGCTCTCCAATGTGAACAGCCGCGCCGCCCGGGCCTGCGCCTGACCGAACGGAACACCCCCTGATGCCGCATCCAAGGCATGGCCCTCCTGTCCCGGAAAACCCGGTGCGCGCGGCCCGGTTCCAGCGCCGGTCGCTTTCCTTTGTCGGGCTCAGCCGCCGGCGCTGTTCGATCCCGGCCACACCCTGTTCTTGCGCCACCTCGCCGATTATTTCCGGCGCCGCAGTCCGGTCGCATCAATCCTTCATGACGAACGAATTGGGCGGCCGCCCGGCCATCGGCGGCGGCAAATTGACTTGCAGTATGGCCGCCGATGCCGCCATGCAGACCAAGACGTTGGTGCGCTGATGGCGGCTTTGCCGTGCTCGCTGCGGTCGTAGCCGATGACGATGCCGGCGATGACAGTCAGCGCCAGCCGCAGAACCGCCGGCTATTTTCCCGGGCGCGCGGGCGGGCGCCGCGAACCCCTGGTCCGTCGCCTTCGCCGGCCGATTGGAGCCGCACCCTACGGCGCCAGGACGCGCTCCATCTCGGAAACCAGCAAATCATTGTCGATCGGCTTGCGCAACACGGGGCCCAACGCCTCGTCCTCGATGCCGGGTATGTCATGGCCGGTGATGTAGATGATCTTGAGTTCATGGCGGCGCAGGCGCGCCATCCGACCGAGGGCGAGCCCGTTCACCCGATCGGGCATGACGATGTCGCAGATCATCACATCGATCGCGGCATCGCTCTCCAGCAGCTGCAGCGCCAACCGATAATCCGGAGCGAGTTGCACCTGATAGCCAGCTCCGCGCAGGATTTGGGCCGAAGCCTCGGCGAACACCGGATCGTCATCGACAAACAGAATGCGGGCCGGCGACCGGATCGGCGCAGCGGATGGATCGGAGTTCATCTCAGCCACCTTGCTCGTCCTCCGCCATCCCGGCGCCGGGATGGCGGACCGATTTTTCGATCGTCAATTTAGCATCCTGCACCCTTTGATCGCAACCTATGACATCATGGGAGACCAGGTTCCGGGCGGATCTTGTTACGCTGCTCGGTCTCACAAGTTGCGGCAATCATCGCGAGGGACCAGCCGATGAGCGAGACGGCAGAGACGATAGTTCCCGCTCTGATCGAGCGGCATCACCAGAGATTGCTGAACGATTGGCTGAGCTGCCAGGCGCGCGAGGGCGTCCTGCGCGGCGGCCAGATCAGCGAAGCCGAGCTTGCCGAGGAGTCGCGCCGCTTTCTCGGCGAGCTGCGCGGCGGTGCGGCGACCGGCCGAACCGACGACATCGCCGGACCCGAATGGGCGCGGACCCGTGAGCTGATCGAGGAGCTGGCGCGCAGCTGCGCGGCCCAGGGCTTCAGCCCGTCGCAGACGGCAGGTTTCGTTTTTTCGTTGAAGGAGCCGATTTTTGCCTTGCTGCAGCGCGAATTGATCGGCGATGCACCGGCGCTGGCCGAGGCGACCTGGACGATTTCCGCGCTGCTCGACAAGCTCGGCCTGTACACGACCGAGCTCTACCAGAAGAGCCGCGAGGAGGTGATCCGCCGCCAGCAGGAGGAGCTGCTCGAACTGTCGACCCCGGTGATCCGGCTGTGGGACGGCGTCCTGGCGTTGCCGCTGATCGGGACGCTCGACAGCGCGCGCACCCAGACGGTCATGGAGAGCCTTCTGGAGCAGATCGTCGCCTCGGGCGCCGAGATCGCGATCATCGACATCACCGGGGTGCCGACCGTCGATACGCTGGTGGCGCAGCACCTGATCAAAACCGTATCGGCGGCGCGCCTGATGGGCGCCGATTGCATCATCAGCGGCATCCGTCCGCAGATCGCCCAGACCATCGTGCATCTCGGGCTCGATCTCGATGTCGTCTCCAAGGCGACGATGGCCGACGCCTTCGCGCTCGCGCTTCGCCGTCTCGGCAAAACCGTGACCGATCTCGGCAGCGCCGGCGGCGACCGGCTCCGCCCGAGACGGCAGCGGAATTAGCCGGCCATGGGCGAGATTCCGATCCTGCAAATCGGCGATTGCCTGCTGGTCTCGATCCAGGTCGACATGCACGACCGGCTGGCTCTGGAGCTGCAGGACGATCTGACCAACCGGATCGTCGAAAGCCGGGCGCGCGGCGTGATGATCGACATCTCGGCATTGGAGATCGTCGATTCCTTCATCGGCCGGATGCTGAACAACATCGCCGGCATGTCGCGGGTGCTCGACGCCGTCACCGTCGTCGTCGGCATGCGCCCGGCGGTGGCGATCACCTTGGTCGAGCTGGGCCTCGCCTTGACCGGGGTGCGCACCGCGCTCAATGTCGACAAGGGCCTCGCCATGATCCGCCGCATCATCGATGCCGAGGAGGACGGGGGTGCCGGTCGAAGCGAGTGACACGTTGCCGGTGCAGAGCGCCGACGACGTGGTCCGGGTTCGCCAGGCGGTGCGGGCGCGGGCGGTCGCCGCCGGGTTCAGCCTGGTCGACCAGACCAAGATCGTGACCGCCGCGAGCGAGATCGCCCGCAACACGGTCGATTACGGCGGCGGCGGCACGCTCTGCCTCGAACTTTTGCGCGAAGGCGCGCGCCGCGGCGTTCGCCTGACCTTTGCCGATCAAGGACCAGGCATCGCCGATCTCAAGCAGGCGATGACCGACGGCTATACCACTGGCGGCGGATTGGGGCTGGGGCTCAGCGGCGCCAAACGGTTGTGCAACGAATTCCTGGTGAAAACCGCACCCGGTCAGGGCACCATCGTCACCTTGGCGCGTTGGCGGTGATATGGACACGCGGATTGTCGATCCCAGCCAGGTGAGCGAAGGACGCCGGCTCGCGGTCGAATTTGCGCGGCGGACCGGGGCGGACGACGGCAAGCTTGCCCGCATCGCCCTCATCGCCACCGAGATGGCGACGAACCTGATCAAGCACGGCGGCGGCGGCATTCTCGTGGTCGACCGCTTTGACGACGCCGACGGCAGCGGCATCGAGCTGATGGCGCTCGATCAGGGCGCCGGCATGGCCGATGTCGGCAGAAGCCTCGTCGACGGCTATTCGACGGCCGGCAGCCCCGGCACCGGCTTGGGCGCGATCGGCCGGCAATCCGACCGGCTGGCGGTGTTTTCGCGCCCCGGCCTCGGTACTGTGGTGATGGCCCGGCTGATCTTCGCGCCGGCCGCGAAACTGCCGTCCCGAACCGAGCTCGGCGTCGTCAGCGCGCCCCATCCGCGGGAAACCGTGAGCGGCGATCACTGGGCCTTCGGCGCCGGCAAGGCGGGGCGGACCGTGCTCGTCGTCGACGGTTCGGGTCATGGGCCGGAGGCCGCGCGCGCCGCGCGGCTGGCGGCGCAGATCTTCGGCCAGCACCTCGACGAGGATTGCGAGCGGCTGGTCGAACGCCTGCATCGCGCGCTCGCGCCGACCCGTGGCGCCGCACTCGCGGTCGCCCGCGTCGACGCGGGCCAGAAGCTGGTGCGGTTCGTCGGCGTCGGCAACATTGCCGGCGCCTTGGTCAGCAATGGCGATGTGCGCCGCATGGTCTCGAATAACGGGACGGCGGGACACATTGCGCCCAGGATCCGCGAGTTCACCTATCCGTTCGCCGGCGACCCGCTGGTAATCCTGCATTCGGACGGGCTGTCGGCGAAATGGGAGCTCGCGGGCTATCCGGGGCTGGCGATGAGCCATCCCTCCTTGATCGCCGGGGTGCTGTTTCGCGACTACCGTCGCGGACCCGACGACGCCACGGTTGTCGCCATGCGTGCGTCATGACGGCGCGTCTTCTGCTCCTGGCGCTCGAGGCGGAGACCGACATCGTGCTGGTGCGCAAGCGCGCCCGGCGGCTCGCTGAGCTGGTCGGCTTCGAGGCCCAGGACCAGACCCGCATCACCACGGCCGTCTCCGAGATCGCACGCAACGCGCTCGAATACGGCGGCGGCGGCCGGGTCGAATTCCGGATTGCGGGCGAGGCGGCGCCGCAGCGCTTCGAAATCATCGTCGCCGATCGCGGCCCCGGCATCGCCGATCTCGACGCGATCCTCGACGGCTCGCGGCGATCGGCCACCGGCTTGGGGATCGGGCTGAACGGCGCCCGGCGGCTGATGGACGATTTCGCGGTCGACGCGGCGCCCGGCGGCGGAACCGCGGTGCGGCTCGCCAAAATGCTGCCGCGGCGCGCCGCTGTAGTCGGCCCGGCCGAGGTGGAGCGCATCGCCGTAGCCCTCGGCGCCGAAGACCCGCCCGATGCGATCGCCGAGATCCGGCGGCAGAACCGGGACATGGTGATCCAACTCGATGAGCTGCGCGCGCGGCAGGAGGAGCTCGCTCTGCTTAACCAGGAGCTTCAGGACACCAATCGGGGCGTCGTCGCCCTCTATGCCGAGCTCGACGAGCGCGCCGACCATCTGCGCCGCGCCGACGAGCTGAAGTCGCGCTTCCTATCGAATATGAGCCACGAGTTCCGCACCCCGCTGAACTCGATCCTGGCCTTGTCGCGCTTGTTGCTGGGACGCGCCGACGGCGAATTGACGCCGGAGCAGGAGCGCCAGATCCAGTTCATCCGCAAGGCAGCCGAGAGCCTGACCGAGCTCGTCAACGACCTGCTCGACCTGGCCAAGGTCGAGGCTGGCAAGATCGTCGTGACCCCGATCGAGTGCAGCGCCGACGGGCTGTTCGCGACGTTGCGCGGCATGCTGCGCCCGTTGCTGGTCGGCGACGGCGTGGCGCTGGTCTTCGAAGACCCGGTCGACGTTCCGGTCCTGCTGCAGGACGAAGGCAAGCTGGCGCAGATCCTGCGCAACCTGATCTCGAACGCGATCAAATTCACCGAACGGGGCGAGGTGCGGATCTGGGCTTCCTATGAGGAAGACGGCGATAGCGTCACGTTCGGGGTGCGCGACACCGGCATCGGCATTGCCGAGGAAGATCTCGAAATCATCTTTCAGGAGTTCGGACAGGTCGCCAACCCGATGCAGCGGCGGGTCAAGGGCACCGGTCTCGGGCTGCCGCTATCGAAGAAGCTCGCCGAGTTGCTGGGCGGCAGCCTCACGGTCGAGAGCGCGCCTGGCAAGGGCTCGGTGTTCTCGGTGACGGTGCCGCGCCGTTGCCGCGGCCCTGCCGACCTTGTCGAGAGGCCCGACGATTGGCGGGTGCAAGCCGGGCAGACGCCGGTCCTGGTGGTCGAAGACGATCCGGCCGACGCCTTTGCCGTCGAGCGGATTCTGGCGCCCTCACGCTATCAGGCGATCATCGCCCGCACGGTCGCCGAGGCCCGGCGCGCGCTGGCCCAGGTGCGCCCTGCGGTGATCATTCTCGACGTGGTGCTGCTCGGCGACGAAAGCTGGCGGCTGTTGATCGAGCTGAAGCAGCGCGATCTTACCGCCAATATTCCGGTGCTGGTCGTTTCCTCCGCTGGCGAGGAGCGCAAGGCGGTCAATCTCGGCGCCGACGAATACCTCAAAAAGCCGGTCGATCCGGCCCAGCTGATCCGGCTGCTCGACCAGGTGAGCGGGCGGCGCTCGGTCACGCGCGTGCTGCTGATCGACGACGAAGAGGTTTCGCGCTACCTGGTGCGCCAGCTATTGCCGCGCGGCATCTATGACATCAAGGAGGCGGCGACCGGGGTCGACGGGTTGGCCAAGCTCCAGCATGAACAGCCCGACGTCATATTGCTCGATCTCAGCATGCCGGGGATGGACGGCTACCAGTTCCTCGAGCGATCCGCCGATCTCGCCGACGCGCCGGCGATCATCCTGACATCGAAGATCCTCGGCGGCGAGGAAGAGCTGCGGCTTGGCCGGGCGGCAAGGATCATCTCGAAATCGAATCTGTCGGCGGCGGTGCTGATGGAGGCGATCGCCGCCACCCTGTCCGGCGCCGGGAAGTCCGCGCCATGACCGCAGAGACCGCGCGCAGCCTGGGGGCGGCCCGAATCCTCGTCGTCGACGATGATGCCGCCGGCCGGTATTTCAAGACCCATATTCTCGCCCGCAGCGGCTATGCGGTCGACGAAGCCGGGCTCGGACATGCGGCTATCGAGCAAATCGCTGCAGCCCCGCCCGACCTCGTTCTGCTCGACGTCAAGCTGCCCGACATCGACGGCAACGAGCTCTGCCGCCGGATCAAAGCGGCGTTTCCGCAGATCGCGGTGCTGCAGACATCGTCGGCCCGGGTTACCGCGCAGGATCGCGCCGCGGCCCTCGATTGCGGGGCTGATTCGTACCTGATCGAGCCGATCGAGCCCGACGAGCTGGTCGCCGTCGTCAAGGCCCTGCTGCGCATGCGCAAGGCCGAGCACGAGCTGCGGCTGCTGAACGAGACCCTCGAAGCGCGGGTGGCCGAGCGGGCGGCCGAGCTCGGCGAGGCCAATCGCCGCTTGGAGGTCGAGCGCGCCAACCGCGATCGCGCCGAGGAAGTGTTGTGGCACGCCCAGAAGCTCGAAGCAGTCGGTCAGCTGACCGGCGGGGTCGCGCATGATTTTAACAATCTCTTGACCGTTATCACCGCCAGTCTCGACATGCTGCAGGAGGTCGTCGCCGGTTCCCGCAAGCTGCCGGCGGAGCGCCAGCTGAAACTGGTCGAGGCGGCCCAGAATGCCGCCGATCACGGTGCGCAGCTGACCCACCAGCTGCTCGCCTTTGCCCGGCGCAGCGTGCTCGATGCGAAACCGGTCGATTTGAACGCGGTCATTTCCGGCTTCGGCGACTTCCTGCGTCGGGCGCTGGGCGAAACGGTCAGCCTCGATGTCGCCTATGCGCCCGGTCTGTGGCCCTGCCATGTCGACCGGGTGCAATTCGAGGCGGCGCTGATCAACCTTGTCGTCAACGCCCGGGACGCGATGCCGCGCGGCGGGGAGCTGCGCATTCGCACCGGCAACGTTGAGGTCGGCGATCCCGGGGATCGCCCCGAGCTGGGATGCGAGCCGGGCGCTTATGTCTACGTCTCGGTGTCGGACAACGGCGTCGGCATGGGAGCAGACGTCGCCGAGCGCGCCTTCGAACCGTTCTTCACCACCAAGGAGGTCGGCCAGGGCAGCGGATTGGGGCTCAGCCAGGTTTACGGCTTCGTCACCCAGTCCGGCGGGCATGTGACGGTCCAAACCGCGCCTGCCGCAGGGTCTACCTTCACCCTCTATCTGCCCCGCTCGACCGGGCAGATAGAGGCTCGCGGCTCCGCGGTCGAACCGGTCCCCGGTCCCGGCGCCGGGCATGAGACCATTCTTGTGGTCGAAGACAATCGCGAACTGCTGGAGATCGCCGTCGCCATGATTCGCGGCCTCGGCTACAACGTCCTGGTGGCGGCCGATGGGGTCGAAGCGCTCGGGCTGCTGAGGGGCGACACGCCGATCGACCTGTTGTTCAGCGATGTCGTCATGCCGCACGGGATCAGCGGGGCAGCACTGGCGGCCGAGGCGCGCGCCATCGACCAGGATCTCGAAATCCTCCTCACCTCCGGCTATCCGGCGCTGCGCGGCGGCGACTTCGGATCCGGCGATTTTCCGATCCTCTCAAAGCCCTATCGCCGCGACGATCTGGCTCGGATGCTAAGCGCCGCACTCAGCTCGCGGCGGGACCGTCGCGCCGGTCGGCCTCGCCCGGCCTCGAAGGGCGCCAAAATAGCGCCCTGAAGCTGCGCCAACCGTCGCGCCGTTGCGAGCGCGGCGTCGCCCACCGAGCCCGACAACACGACAGGGTCCGGGCCCGACCGGATGAACCGCCGCGGCCAAACGTTATCTTTGGTCACAAACCGATCTGCGAGAGGCCGGACGAGATGAGCAAGCCTAACGTCACCGAGGGGCTGCCGCACCCTCTCGGTGCGACCTGGGACGGCGCCGGCGTCAATTTCGCGCTGTTCTCGGCGCATGCGACGCGGGTCGAGATCTGCCTGTTCGACGAGCAGGGCCAGCGCGAGACCGCGCGCATCGAGCTTCCCGAGTACACCGACGAGATCTGGCACGGCTATGTGCCGGGGGTCGCGCCGGGAACGATCTACGGCTATCGGGTGCACGGACCCTACGAGCCGGACCAGGGCCACCGCTTCAACCCGAACAAGCTATTGCTCGACCCTTACGCCAGAGGGCATTTCGGCGACCTGAAATGGGACCCGGCGGTCTTCGGCTATCAGATGGAATCGGGCGACGACGCCAGCTTTGACGAGCGCGACAGCGCGCCGTTCATGCCAAAATGCGTCGTCGTCGACCCCAATTTCGACTGGACCGGCGAACCCGGCGGGCGCGCTGTCCCGTGGGACCGCACCGTTCTTTATGAGACGCACTTGCGCGGTTTTACCAAGCTGCACCCTGAGGTGCCGGAAGCCCACCGCGGGACCTACAAGGGACTTGGCAGTAAAGTCACAATCGATTACCTAAAATCCCTGGGGATAACCTCGATCGAGTTGTTGCCGGTCCACACTTTTATCAATGACAGCCACTTGCTCGAACGCGGCCTGACGAACTATTGGGGCTACAACACGATCGGATTCTTCGCCCCCGACCCGCGCTACGCGCATGAGCGGGAGCAAACCTTGCGCGAGTTCAAGGAGATGGTGGCCCGTTGCCACGATTCCGGCCTCGAGGTGATCCTCGACGTCGTCTACAACCACACTGCGGAAGGCAACGAACGCGGCCCGACGCTGTCGTTCAAGGGCATCGACAATGCCTCCTATTACCGTCTGACGCCGGATCAGCCGCGCTACTACATCAACGACACCGGCACCGGAAATACCCTCAATCTCAGCCACATGCGGGTGATCCAGATGGTCACCGACAGCTTGCGCTACTGGGCCGGCGAAACCCATGTCGACGGGTTTCGCTTCGATCTCGGCACCATTCTCGCCCGCGAGCCCAACGGCTTCGACAACCAAAGCGGGTTTTTGAAGGCGTGCTGCCAGGACCCGGTGCTGGCCGCGGTCAAGCTGATCGCCGAGCCCTGGGATTGCGGTCCCGGCGGCTATCAGGTTGGCGGCTTCCCGCCGGGCTGGGCCGAGTGGAACGACAAGTTCCGCGATGCGGTGCGCGATTTCTGGCGCGGCGAGGCCTCGGCCAGCGCGCTGGCGCCGCGCCTGGCCGCTTCCGGAGACTGCTTCAACCATCGCGGGCGCAAGCCCTGGGCCTCGATCAATTTCGTCGCCGCCCATGACGGGTTCACGGTCAACGATCTGGTCACCTACAACGACAAGCACAACGAGGCGAACGGCGAAGACAACAAGGATGGGACCTCCGCCAATCGCTCGTGGAATTGCGGCGCCGAGGGCCCGAGCGAAGATAAGGCCATCAATGCGTTGCGCGAACGCCAGATCAAGAATGTGCTGGCCACCCTGCTGCTGTCGCAAGGCACGCCGATGCTGCTCGCCGGCGACGAGTTCGGGCGCACCCAGCAGGGCAACAACAACGCCTATTGCCAGGACAACGAGATCAGCTGGCTCGATTGGAACATCGCGCAAAAGGGCCGGTCGCTGACCCGTTTTGTCCAGCTGCTGACCGGGCTGCGCGCGCGTTATCCGATCCTGCGCCGCAGCCGGTTTCTGACCGGCGAATACAACGAAGAGCTCGCCGTCAAGGACCTCGCCTGGATCAACGCCGCCGGCACCGAGATGCGTCCCGAGGAGTGGGAGGACGGCAATATGCATTGCTTCGGCATGCTGATGGACGGCCGGGCGCAGCCGACCGGCATCCGCCGCCGCGGCGAGGACGCGACCTTGCTGATGGTCCTCAACGGCCATCATGATGTGGTCGAGTTCACCTTTCCGAAGGCTGCGGGCGGCAGCGAATGGTCGTTGCTGGTCGACACCAACCTTGATGAGATAAAAAACTCGGAGAGCTTCGCCACCGGCGACAAATACGCCGCGACCGGGCGCTCCGTGCTGCTGTTTGCGCTTTGCCCCGACCCCGCCGGATGAAGTCCGCGCGCGCTGCCCGGAGCCCGATGTCGTGTTTCTGATTAGCTGCTCTCAGACAACTCGATAGAGGCCGGGCAGCGGCGGCCGGGCGGCTGAACCCGAGCGCGAGCTTACTCGACCACGACCGGCTTCACCTCGCGCAGGCGGGGCAGCACTTCCTTTGAGAACAGGGTGATGTTCTTGACCGCCTCGTCATGGGTGATGAACCCGGTCTTGCCGACCATGATCAGGTGGCCGAAGCCGCCGACCTTGTCGTAGAACTCCATGATCTGCCGGTATACCGTATCCGGGTTGCCGGCATACATGCGGCCGCCGGCCATCGCCATCTCGGCGGTGACGCCCGGCCGGTTCAATGCCGAATCGCGGCCCGGCCGCCCGATCCCGGCGGCGCCGGCGGGGCTGCGATAGAGCTGCGGCGCGAATTCCGCCGGCGTCTGGCCGGGCAGGAACTTCGCGTATTGCGGCGCCGATTTCATGCTGGTGTTGACGAACCATAGGAGCTTCGAGCCGACCCGCACCCCTTCCTCGTCGGTGTCGCCGACATAGACAAATGCCGAATAGCCGAAGCGGTCGGTCGCCGGCTTGGAAAGACCGGCCTCGGCCCGCGCCTGGCGATAGGAGGCCCAGGCCCGCCGGGTCACGTCGACGCCCCGCATGACCATGATGTTGACCATGCCGCGGCGGCCCAGTTCGGCAGTGTCCTCGGGGTCCGAGGTCGCCGCCCACATCGGCGGATGCGGCTCTTGATAGGGCCGCGGCCAGATGTTGACGTGGCGATGGGTGAAATGCTTGCCCTCCCAGCTGAACGCACCGTCGTGGTGGGTCAGCGTCTTGTCGATCAGGTCGATCGCCTCCCAAAATCGCTCGCGCACCCCGATCGGGTTGGCGTTGCCCGAGGCCATCTCGGTGCCGCCCGATTTGACAAAGCCGATTTCGAGCCGCCCGCGCGAGATCACGTCGGCGGTCGCATATTCCTCGGCGACCCGCACCGGGTCCTGGCGCACCGTGACCAGGGTTCCCATGCTGAGGAGCCGGATGTTCTTGGTCTGACGCGCGACGATGCCGAGGACGACCGGGCTCGCGCCATAGAGGCAGTTGATCCCGGCATGATGCTCGCTCGAGGTGATGTTGAGGCCGAGCTCGTCGCATAAGAGGTACTCGTCGAGCGTCTCCTCGAACAGCCGCGCCGCGACCCTCGGGTCGCAATAGCGGTTGGGCAGGCTCGCGCGCACCGAATCCGCCGCATCGAGCACGTCGTCCGGCACAAACGGGTACGGGTTCTCGCAATGAAACCATGCGTCCATATTCTTACCTTTCCTTGCAATGGATCGAAGTCAGAGAGCCTTCCGTGCATCCTGTGCGGGCGAGCCGGCGCCGCCGAGCCAAGCCAGGCAGGCTCAGGCCATGAATTATCCCGGCTAATCTTCGAGGTGAGGCGTCCCGGCCGTTTCCAGATAAGCGGCAGCGCTGCGCGGCTGAAAGCATGAGTTATCGAAAGGATAGAGAGCCCGCGATCCGAGTTCTTGGAGACGCGCTGAGGTGCTGAGGTAAAGCAATAGAAAACCACGAACACGGAATTCGATTCTAAACGCGGGTTCAATATTTCTGGAAAGCCTGCTGGATCGCGGCGATTTCGCTGGTCGTCGACAATGCCAGCATTAAGAGGATGCGGGCCTTCTGCGGGCTGAAATCTTCGCCGGCGACGATGCCGCTCTCGCGCAACCGGCGGCGCGGGGCGACCCGGCCGCTGAAGGCGCGACTGCATTGGACGATGACGATCCCGGCCTTGGCCGCGCGCTCGAACGCGGCGCGCTGATCCGGCGTCGGGCTGCCCGGCGCGAACCCGGCCGAAATCAGGCCGCGAGCCCCGGCCGCTGCCGCCGCATCGACCAGCGCGCCATCGGCGCCGGCATAGGAATATATGATGTCGACCCGCGGCAATGGCATGGCGAGGTCGAATGCCGCCAACGCGGTATCTGGCATGTGAGCCCGCAACGGGGCGCGGTAGAAATGCACGCCGTCGCCATCGACATGGCCGAGCGCGCCGAAATCGAGCGAGCGGAAGGTCTGCACCCGGTAGGTCGAGGTCTTGACCACATCGCGCGCGGCGTGGATCTCGTCGTTGAGAACAACCAGCACCCCCATGCCGCGCGCCTGGTGCGAACCGGCGACGCGCAGCGCGTTGACCAAATTCATCCCGGCATCGGTGCCGAGCGCGCTCGCCGGGCGCTGCGCCCCGACCAGCACCACCGGCTGGGTCACCCGCAAGGTCAGGTTCAGAAAAAACCCGGTTTCTTCCAGGGTCGCGGTGCCGTGCGGGATCACGAAGCCGGCGATCGCCGGGTCGTCGCGCGCGGTCTGGTGGATCAACGCCCGCAATTCGAGCCAATCCTTCGGCCCGATATCGGTGCTGCCGACCTGCCGGAAGGTCACCGGCAGCGGGTCAGCGACGAGCCGGGTCTCGGCAAAACGGTCGAGCAGCGCCTCGGCGGTAAGCTTCTGCCCGAAATCGGGATAGTCGAGCACATCGAGGCTCGACGCGCCGAGCGAGGAGATCGTGCCGCCGGTACCGATCACAGCGATGCGGGGAAGTGGTTCCGACATTGCAAATCCTCAAATTTCGGTGGCCTTCGCCTCAGCCATGCTGGGTTCGGCGTTAATCTTGCCTCAGCGTCGCACTGCGTTCGGCATTCAGGCGAAACGACACGGCTCCATAGGAGCAGACGCAATACGGCACAATATAGGTCAACGCCAGTTTGATGAGGTTGAGCGGCCGGCCGGCGATCAGCGCGTCGCCTTGATTGATCAGATTGAGGATGGTCCCGACGACGAGCGCCACCCAAAGCGAGCGCTGCGGCACGCCGCCGGTGGCGGCGTAATGGAATCCCCGCTTCCAGCGATGCACGCCTGGCTTCGTCGAGGCCGCGCTCACGACAGCCAGCGTTTGCGGCGCTTGTAGTGTTTGAGGTCGCGGTAGGATTTGCGGGCGCCGGCCTCGTTCAAGCCCAGATAGAATTCCTTGATGTCGGAGTTCTGGCGCAACGCCTCGGCCGGGCCTTCGAGCACGATGCGGCCGTTTTCCATGACATAGCCGTGGTCGGCGATATCGAGCGCCAAGGCGGCGTTCTGCTCGACCAACAGCACGGTCAGCCCGCGCTCCTCGCGCAGGCGGCGGATGATGCCGAAGATTTCGGTCACGAGCAGTGGCGCCAGCCCGAGCGAGGGCTCGTCGAGCAGGATCACCCTGGGCTCGCTCATCAGGGCGCGGCCGATCACCAGCATCTGCTGCTCGCCGCCGGAGAGATAACCCGAAGGCTGGTGGCGGCGCTCCTTAAGCGCCGGGAAGGTGTCGAAGACGCCGTCGATCGCCTGGCGGGCGCGGGCGAAATCCTTGCGGGTATGAGCGCCGGCGACCAGGTTCTCCTCGACCGTCAGGTTTTCAAAGACCCGCCTGCCCTCGAACACCTGGCTGACGCCGCGCTTGACGACGTCGTGCGGCGCGAGGCGGTCGAGCCGCGCCCCGTCGAGCTCGACCGTGCCCTTGGTGACCTCGCCGCGCTCGCTGCGCAGCAGGCCCGAAATCGCCTTCAGGGTCGTCGTCTTGCCGGCGCCGTTGGCGCCGAGGAGGGTAGTGATGCGCCCCTCCTCGACCTCCAACGACACGCCCTTCAGCACCAGGATCACGCCGTCATAGACGACTTCGATGTTGTTGAGCGCCAGCATCGCGCACGATCCTCGGCCTGCGATCCGCCGCCCCGCCGCTCCGGCTCTAGTCGACTTCGGCGGTCTTGACCGCGTGCTCGACCACGTCGCGGTAGGCGCGGAACCAGCCGGTCTCGGCCACGAACTTCCCGTCATGCACCTGGAAGATCCGCACCCACCCGCCGCCTTCGTGATCGGTCGGAGTGATCTGCAATGGCGGCACCAGGCCGCCCAAGGTGAAGTCGTGGATCTCTTCGAGGCCCTGCTTGACCTGCGGCCCGGTCGGCTTTTTGCCGCCGCTGATCTTAAGCGCGTTCTTGATCGCCTCGACCTGGATGGCCGCCTGCAGCAAGCCGCGATTGTAGATGACCGTGTCGTCCATGGTCGCGGGCGGCTCCTTGCCCTCCTTCTTGTACATCGCCTTGATCTGTTGCCGCACCGGATAGTTGTCGCCGGCGCCGGCGAATTGCAGCGTGTTGTAGCCTTCGGCCACACCCCATCCGCCGGCCGCCTTGATGTCGGCCTCGGCCGAGGCCCAGACCAGGCCGATCACCTTGTTGAGCGGGTAGCCTGCGCCCTTGAGCCCCCTGATCGCCACCGAGGGCGAGCGCCCGAACAGATGCATGATGACGAAATCAGGGTGATAGCGCTGGGTGATGTCGAGGATCTGCGCCCCCATCTCGATCCCTGGCGGCGGCACCGCGAAGGTGCGCAACTCATAGCCCTCCGACTTCTGCAGGGCGTCGAGGATCGGCATCGGCTCCTTGCCGGCCGGGTTGTCGTAATAGACGTAGGCGATCTTTTTGCCCTTGAGGCTGCCGCCGAGCTTGTCCTTGGCGAACTTGACCGCGGCGGCGGCCTGCGACCAATAGGTTGCGGCGATCGGAAACAGATAAGGAAACCGGGTGCCGTCGGCTGAGGCCGAAATGCCGAAACCGGGCGAGGTCGTCGGCATGTGGTCCTGCTCGAGGCGTTGGTTCAACGCCACCGTCTGCGGCGTGCCGTAGAGGGTCATCATCACGACGCCCATCTGCTTCTGCCGCTGATAGGCCTCGATCGCCGGCGGCACCTGGTATTGGTTGTCGATCTCGTCGCCGCGGATCATCCAGCCGTCGACGCCGCCCTGCGAATTGATCAGCTTATAATAGTCCTGCATCGCCGGGCACAGCACGGTGCCGACGATCTGGGTCGGGCCGGTGCGGTCGCACTGGACGCCGATCAGGATCTGCTTGGGCTGGGCCACGGCCGCGGTGGCCAGCATCAACCCGGCCGCGGCGCCGGCGGCGAGCCCCAGTACGCCCCTCGAAAATACCGTCATCGTCGCTCCTCCCTTTGCTTCACCAGTTAATAGGAAAACGGCCAGACCCGGAAGTAAGTGCGGATATTGCGCCACAGCCGGTTCAGCCCTTCCGGCTCGACCACCAGAAAAAAGATGATCAGCGCGCCGAAGATCACCAGCCGCAGATTGGGCACGACGTTGAGCAGGTCGGCGTGGGAAAAGATCAAGCCGCCGAACGAGTCGAGGAACCAGCGGGTGGCGATCGGCAGCAGGGTGACGAAGATCGCGCCCAGAACCGAACCCAGCACCGAGCCGAGGCCGCCGATGATCACCATCGCCAGATAGTCGATCGAGACGTCGATCTGGAACTGCTCGTAATTGGCGATGCCGAGATAATAGCTTTCGAGCACGCCGGCGACCCCGGCATAGAAGGACGAGATCGCAAACGCATAGAGCTTGTAGCGAAAGATGTTGATGCCGATGATCTCGGCGGCGATATCCTGGTCGCGGATCGCGACAAAGGCGCGGCCGATGCGGCTGCGCACCAGGTTGAGGGTGGCGATGATCGCCAGCACCACAAAGAACATCAGGAACAGGTAGATCTGGACTTCGTGCTTGAGCACGACGCCGAAAACGGATGGACGCGGGATCTCGATCGAGGCCTGCACCCCGCCCGAGATCCATTGGACGTGATTGATCGTCCATTCGATGATCAGCTGCGCCGCCAGAGTGGCGATCGCCAGATAGATCCCTTTGATGCGCAATGAGGGGATGCCGACGATCAGGCCGACGAACGCCGCCATCAGCCCGCCGGCCGGGATCGCCACCCAGAACGGCATGCCGAGGCGGGTGATCAGGTTGGCCGCGGTGTAGGCGCCGACCGACATGAAGGCGCCCTGGCCGATCGACACCTGCCCGGTATTGCCGACGAGGATGTTGAGGCCGAGCGCGCCGACAATCGCGATCAGCACCAGATTGAGCAGCGAAACGTAGTATTCGCTGAAGGTCAGCGGCACGACGACGATGAACAACGCCGCAACCGCCGCCACGCTCCATTGGGCGATCGGCAGCGGAAATAGCGCCATATCGGCGGCGTAGCTGGTCTTGAAGACGCCGGCTTCGCGGTGGAACATGACTACACCCGCTCGATCCGGCGGCGGCCGAAGATGCCTTCGGGGCGGATCATCAAGACCGCGATCATCAGCACATAGGGCACGAAATCCTTGGTGCCGCCGCCGACATAGGGGTCGAGATAGCCGGCCGCCAGATTCTCGACGACGCCGACGATGAGCCCGCCGACGATCGCGCCGATAATCGAATCGAGGCCGCCCAGGATCACCACCGGAAACACCTTGAGGCCGACCAGCGCCAGCTGGTTGTCGACGCCGAGCATCGCCCCCCAGACGATGCCGCCCAAGGCCGAGACCGCCCCGGCCATCGCCCACGCGAGCGCGAAATAGCGCTGCACATTGATCCCCATCGCCATCGCCACCTGCTGGCTGTCGGCGACCGCGCGCATCGCCACCCCGACCCGGCTCTTCAGGAAGAACCAGCTGAAGCCGGCGAGAAAGACCAGGCTGACCCCGGCGCCGACCAGCTGGACCGGCGGCAGGCTCACCGGACCAAGCAGGATCGGCAAGTCGCCGACCGGCATGTTGATCGCCCGGGTTCCGGCGCCGAAAACCAGGGTGGCGAAGCCTCTGAGCACCGCGGCCAAGCCGATCGTCGCCATGATCACCGAAATGACCGGCCGCCCGATCATCGGCCGCAGCACGACGCGCTCGATCCCGAAGCCGAGACCCACCATGCCGAGGACCGCCAGCAGGGCCGACGGCCAGAACGACAGCCCGCCGAGATCGCCGGCCCCGGCGGCAGATAAAGGCGGCGAACATGACGAACTCGCCCTGGGCGAAATTGATCGCGTCGGTCGCCTTGTAGATCAGCACGAATCCCAGCGCGATCAGCGCGTACATCAGCCCGATCATGACCCCGTTCATGACCAGGGCCAGGGTGAACTGCCAGTCGATCCCGGCCATCGCTGGGCTCAGGCGAAAGCGGGCTCGCCCGGCGCCGGCCGGCCGCGCCGGCGACGGTGTCGATCGCGATGCTGGCGGCGAGCGCCGCCTTACGCCCGTCCTCATAGGTGATCTCGGTGATCAGCTCGATCTGGTCGGCGGCGCCGTAAAGCGCCTCGACCGCGGCCGCGTATTTTTCGGCGATGAAGCGGCGGCGCACCTTGCGGGTGCGGGTGATCTCGCTGTCGTCGGCGTCGAATTCCTTGTTGAGCAGCAGAAAGCGTCGGATCTGCACCGCCGCCGGCAGGCCGGCGTTGCAGCGGGCGATCTCCTCGCCGATCAGCCGGCGGATCTCGGGCTTGGCGCTCAGATCCTGGAACGAGGTATAGGCGAGGCCGTGCCGCTCGGCCCAGTTGCCGACCGTGCCGAGATCGATCACGATCATCGCCGCGACAAACGCCCGGCGATCGCCAAAGGCCACCGCTTCGGCGATGTAGGGGCTGAATTTGAGCTTGTTCTCGACGAATTGCGGGGCAAAGGGGGTGCCGTCGGCCAGCTTGCCGACATCGCTCGCGCGATCGACGACGACGAGATGGCCGCGCCGATCGAGAAAACCGCAATCGCCGGTGCGGAACCAGCCTTCGGCGTCGACCGCGGCGCCGCTCGCCTCGGGATCCTTGTTGTAGCCGCAGAAGACGGCGGCGGAGCGGACCAGCACCTCGCCGTCCGCGGCGATACGGATCTCGGCGCCGGGAATGGCCGGGCCGACGGTGTCGGGATCGGCCTCGCCGTCGCGCTGCAACGACGCCAGGCCCGACAGCTCGGTCGAGCCCCAGACCTGCTTCAGATTGATTCCGAACGAGCGGAAAAAGCGATAGGTGTCGGGGCCGAGCGGGGCGCCGCCGGTATAGACCCAGCGGGCGCGGCCGAGGCCGAGCTGGTCGCGCACCGGCCCGTAGACCAGCGCCTCGCCGAGCGCCAGCCCGAGACGCTGCAGCGGCGATGCCCTGCGCCCGGCGTCGGCGCGCGGCCGCCGCGCGCTCGGCCAGGCCGCGGAACAGCTCGAAGGTTCGGCGCTTCAGCGGGCTCGCATCGGCCGCGCGCACCCGCAGCTGGGCCAGCATGTTCTCCCAGATGCGCGGCGGGGCCAGCGCCACGGTCGGGCCAAGCTCGCGCAGGTCGCGCTGCACCGTCTCGGGGCGCTCCGGGCAATTGCAGGTGAAGCCGACGAGCAAGGTCAGCACCAGCGAAAACAGCAATTCGCCGATCCACGCCATCGGCAGGTAGCACAGGATGTCGTCGGTCGGGCGGATGTCTTCGGCGGCGACAAAGCCCTCGGCCGCGGCCAAGCAGATTGGCGTGCGACAGCATCACTCCCTTGGGGTGGCCGGTGGTTCCCGAGGTGTAGGTGAGCAGCGCCACGTCGGCGGGCAGGCCCCGGTCGATCTCGCGGTCGAGATAGCCCGGCTGCGCCGCGCCGAGCTCGCGGCCCGCAGCCTGCACCCGCTCGAAGGGTTCGAGCGCCGGCGCCGGGTAATGCCGCATGCCGCGCGGGTCGTCGTAGACAACGAGGTCGAGGTGCGGCAGCCGGGCGCGCAGCGACAGGATCTTGTCGACCTGCTCCTGGTCCTCGGCGACGACGACCCGGATCTCGGCATGGTTCAGCACGTAGGCCATCTCGGAGGCGATCGCGTCCTGGTACATCGGCACCGCGATGCCGCCAAGGCACTGTGCGGCGAGCTGCGCCCAGTAGAGCCGCGGGCGGTTGTCGCCGATCACCGCGAGCTTGTCGCCGCGGCCAAAGCCGTGAGCGGCGAGGCCGAGCGCGAACTCGCGCACCTCGCCCTCGTATTGGGCCCAGGTGAAACCCTGCCAGATGCCGCGGGTCTTTTCGCGGATCGCCGGCCGCCCGGCCATCGTCGCACCGTTGCGGCGCAGCAGCCGCGGCAGCGTGGTCGGCGCGGGGGAAATCGCGGCGCCGGTCATTCCGCCGCCTCGGCGCGCTGGGCGCCGCCCAAATAGGCGCGGATCACATCCGGGTGACGCTGCACCTCATCGGGCGTGCCGTCGGCAATCTTGCGGCCGTGATCGAGCACGGCCACCCGCTCGGAAATGTCCATCACTACCGCCATGTCGTGCTCGATCAGGATGATCGTCGTGCCCCACTCCCGATTGACCTCGAGGATGAAGCGGGCCATGTCCTCCTTTTCTTCCTGGTTCATGCCGCCCATCGGCTCGTCGAGCAGCAGCAGCTTGGGGTCGAGCGCCAGCGCGCGGCCGAGCTCGACCCGTTTGCGCAAGCCGTAGGCGAGGCCGCTGGTCGGCTGTTTGCGCAGATCCTCCAATTCGAGGAACTCGATCAGCTCCTCGACCCGGGCGCGATGGGCCACCTCCTCGCGCTGCGCCATGCCCCAATAGACGATCGACGACAAGACCCCGGCGCGCATCCGCACATGACGGCCGAGCATGATGTTGTCGAGCACGGTCATGCCGCTGAACAGCGCGATGTTCTGAAAGGTGCGGGCAATGCCGAGCGCCGCGATCCCCGACGGGCGGATCCCGGTCACGTCCCGGCCCTCGAACGAGACCGAGCCGGTATCCGGCCGGTAGAAGCCGCTGATGATGTTTAACAGCGAGGTCTTGCCGGCGCCGTTCGGGCCGATGATCGAGGTCAGCCCGCCGCGGCGCACCTCGAGCGACATGTCCTCGACCGCGCGCACGCCGCCGAAATGCTTCGAAACTGCGGAAACCGCGAGCAAGGTCTCGCCGCCCTCCGCCGGCGCATGGCCGCTCACAATGTTCGACACGATACCGTCCGCATTTCCCCGCCCGCCCGCCGACCTATCCATGCCGCGCGCTTATGGCCGGCATGATGCGGACGCAGAGCGTAGAATGCAACCACATCGCTAGCGGCCGGCCGGGCTTCGCCGCGGATGCTTGCCTGCGCCGCGCCGGCGTGAAACGATCGTGCCCGGATCGGCTGCGCTGAGGTGATTAACAACGATGCTCGAACCGGAGACTTTGCCGATAACCGTGCTGACCGGTTTTCTCGGCAGCGGCAAGACCACCCTCTTGCGCCGCGCCCTGACCTCGCCGGCGCTCGCCGACACCGCCGTGATCATCAATGAGATCGGCGAGATCGCGATCGACCATCACCTGGTCGATTTTGTCGAGGGCAGCGTCGTCGAATTGCCGGGCGGCTGCCTGTGCTGCGCCGTGCGCGAGGACCTGGCGCGCACCTTGCGCAGCCTGCTCGACCGGCGCGCCGAGAACGAGATCCGCCCATTCCGCCGGCTGGTCGTCGAAACCACCGGCCTCGCCGATCCGGCGCCGATCCTTTACACCTTGGGCGCCGACCCGATGCTCGACCATTGCCTGCACCTGGCCGGGGTCGTCACCATCGTCGACGCCATGGCCGGCGCCGAAACGATCGACCGCTTCGCCGAGGCGGCGCGGCAGGTGGCGCTCGCCGACACGCTCGTCATCAGCAAGACCGATCTCGCCCCGCTCGGCCCCGATCTGGCGCGCCGGCTCGACCGGATCAACGACCGCGCCCCACGGCTCACGGCGCTGGCGGCCGAAGACCCCGGCGCAGTGCTGTTTGCCATTGCCAAGCCGGCCGCGTCAAAACCCCCACCGAGCGAACCCGCCGCCGCCCACAGCCACGGCATCGACGCTTTCACCGTCAGTCTCGGCGGCGACATGACCCGGCTCGACTTCGCTCGCGCGCTGGGTGGGCTCGCCCGCGACCGCGGCAACGATCTCCTACGGGTCAAGGGGATCGTGCGCTTCGCCGACCGGCCGGAGCGGCCGGCGGTGGTGCAGGCGGCGCAGCATGCGATGTTCGCACCCGAGTGGCTCGACGAGTGGCCCAAGGACTGGCCGGCCGACCCGACCGGACAGGATCGCCGCAGCCGCCTCGTTTTTGTCGTGCACCGGGTTCCGCGAGCCGAGATCCTGGCGCACTTTGCCTTTGCCGACGCGGCGCTGTGGTCTGCGCCCGGCGGGTGAGTTCGGCACGACGCTAAACAGGATGCCGGCGGCGGCCCGCTCAGCGCGGATGCAGCCCGCTCGGACCGATGACGACGTCCATCGGGCTGGCTGGAGAGGTCGGTGGGGTCCCCGGCTGCTGGGCGGAGATGGTGGTGTCGGCCAATGGCGCCGAGTTCGCCTGGTCGGCTGGGGGTGGCCCCTGGCAGGCAGCGACAAGCAGAGCGAGCATCAGGAAGACCCAGTGAGGGCGTAAAGTGCGCATGGTTGTACTCATCTGGCAGTAATCGCCTGTTTATCTACTGTCGACCGGGTTCGTGCAAGCATCGGGTGCAGCCGCGCCGGCGCTGGACCGGCGCCGGCAATTCCCGCAAACTCGGGCCGGCAGCGAGGGGTTGACTGATGACCGATGCCGCACTCCCATTTGTCGGCCGCTCGCTGTTGCGCCGGGAAGACCGCCGGCTGCTGACCGGCCAGGGGCAGTTCATCGCCGATCTGGTGTTGCCGCGCATGCTGCATGCGGTCCTGGCGCGCAGCCCGGCGGCGCATGCCCGCATCCGCGGGGTCGACCTCGCGCGCGCCGCGGCGATGCCCGGCATCGTACTGGCGCTCGACGGCGCCGATTTATTGCGCCTGCTGCCGCCGGTGCCCGAGGGCCAGATCTCGATGCCGAGGAAATGGGCATCGGTCGTCCAACACAAATTTCTCAATCCGCAGCAGCCGCTCCTGGCGCACGACAAGGTGCGCCATGTCGGCGAGGCGATCGCGGTCATCGTCGCCGAGAGCCGCGAGGAGGCCGAGGACGCGGCCGAAGAGGTTGGCTTGGACTTCGAAGAATTGCCGGCGGTGGTCGATCCCGAGGCGGCGTTGCGGGCGGGCAGCCCGATCGTCCACGACCGGTTCGAGACCAATCTCGTCGGCGCCTTTTCGATCGGGCGGGGCGAGGCCGACGCGGTGCTGGCCGCGGCGCCGCACCGGCTTAAACGCCGCTTTTACCATCACCGCTATGCGGCGATGCCGATGGAGTGCCGGGGCGTCGTCGCCGCCTATGATCCGCGCACCGACGCGATGACGATCTGGTCCTCGACCCAGGTGGTGCATTGGGTGCGGCGCGAAGCCGCTTCGCTCTTGGGTCTGCCCGAGGCCCGGGTGCGCTGTGTCGCGCTCGATGTCGGCGGCGGCTTTGGCGGCAAAGGCCACGTCTACCCCGAAGACCTGCTGGTCGCGTTTCTGGCGCGCCGGCTCGGCCGCCCGGTGCGCTGGATCGAAGGCCGCAGCGAGCACCTGATGAGCGCTACGCATTCGCGTGACCAACTGCACGACGTCGAAGCCGGTTTCGACGACAGCGGCCGGATCCTGGCTATGCGCGACGACTATATCGTCGATTGCGGCGCCTGGAACCCGATCGGGTCGGGGGTGGCCTACAACACCGCGGTCCACCTGACCGGACCCTACAAGATCGAGCATCTGGCGGCGTCGGGCCGGATCGTCGTCACCAACAAGGCGCCGAACGCCCCCTACCGCGGCGCCGGCCGGCCGGAAGCCGCGTTCGCGATGGAGCGAACCATCGACCTGGTGGCGCGTCGGCTCGGCCTGGAGCCGGCCGAGGTCCGCCGGCGCAACATGATCCGGGCCGAGGAGATGCCCTACCGGGTCGGCATTCCCTACCGCGACGGCGAGCCGATCGTCTATGACAGCGGCGATTATCCGGGCGCGCTCGCCAAGGCGCTCGATGCGGTGGGCGGCGTCGAGGCGTTCCGCCGGCGTCAGCAGCAGGCGCGCGCCGAGGGCCGCTATCTCGGGCTCGGCATCGGCTGCTACATCGAAGGCACTGGGGTCGGGCCGTTCGAGAGCGCCTTTGTCCGCATCGACCCATCGGGCAAGATTTATGTCTCGTGCGGCGCCGCCCCGCAAGGCCAGGGCATGGAGACGATCTTTTCCCAGGTGATGGCCGATCTGTGGAAGGTGGCGCCTGAAGACGTCGTCCTGACCTTTGCCGACACCGCGGCGATCGCGATCGGGTTCGGCACGATGGCCAGCCGTAGCACGGTCACCGCCTCGGCGGCGATGCACCAGGCCAGCGCCAAGCTGCGCGAGAAGGTGTTTGCGATCGCCGCCAATCTCCTCGAATGCGCGCCCGCCGATCTCGAATTGCGCCCGGGATCTCAGGGCGGCGGCGTCGGCATCATCGGCGTGCCGGGGGGCGTGCCGGGCGCCGCGGTCAGCCTGCAGCAGGTGGCGCAGGCGGCGCGCCCCGGCTGGGAGATCACCCGTCCACCGGGGGTCGAAGGCGGCCTCGAAGAGACCTCGTACTGGCAGCCGGAGACGGTCACCTGGAGCTATGCGACGCATGCGGCGATCGTCGAGGTTGACCGCGACACCGGCCGAGTCACGCATCGACAGCTACGCGGTCGCACATGATTGCGGCAATGTCGTCAACCCGATGCTGGTCGAGGGCCAGATCATGGGCGGCGCCGCGCAAGGGCTCGGCGGCATCCTCGGCGAGGCGATCGTCTACGACGCCGAACGGGCAGCTGCTTTCGGGCTCGTTGATGGATTACGCGCTGCCGGTCGCGACCGACATCCCGGCGATGACGATCGTGCACCAGCACTCGCCCTCGCCGCTCAACCCGCTCGGCGTCAAAGGCGTCGGCGAAGGCGGCGCTGTCGCCCCGCCAGCGGCGATCGCCAACGCCGTGTGCGACGCGCTGGCCCCGTTCGGGGTCGAAATCAACGCGACGCCGGTGCGGCCGGACGAGCTTGTGCGGGCGTTTCGCTCGGGCCGGCCGGGCTAACGCTAGGATCAGGTTCCGGCTAGGGCCACGAGCGCGGCCGGTACGGCGCCGCGCAGCAGCGCCTTGCGCGCCTCCCATCGGCTGGCCGGGTCGAGGCTCTCGACAAACTGGACCTCGCCGCCGGCGAACCAGGCAATCGGCAGCCCATCGCGGTAGAGGACCCGATTGCCGGTCAAGGCGGCGAGCCTCGGGCCGGGGGTCAGGACGCCGACGAGGTTGAGCGGGTCGGCGCCGGACAAAGACACCCAGTCGCCGGAATCCGGCCGGCGGCGGATTTCGCGCAGCATGCCGATGGCGTCGGGGAGCGCGAATTGCTCGCCCGAGAAGCCGGCGACAAAGCGGCCGCCGCGGATCTCGCCGCGCGCTTCGAGCCGGCGATAGACGCGCAACAGGTCGCGCCACGGCGGCAGCCAGGATGCCTCGCGCTCGAGCAGACGCCAGAAGACGACGCCGTAGCGCAATAAAAGGGTGCGGGCCAGATGCTCGATCGCTTCGGGCATGGCCGGCTGCGATGCGGCGCGTCGGGCGAGCGACCAGCGGCCGGCATCGGCCATCCCGAACATCGCGCTGCGCCGCCGCCCTCCGGCGCTCGGCCCGCGCCGGGCGGACGGCGCCAGCAGCGCCCTCAACCCGGCGAAGCTGTCGCAGGTAACAAGGCCGAGCGCCACCAGTTCGGCCAGCGCCTCTTCGAGCTGCGGGCGCAGCAGGCCGGCGCCATCGGCCAATTCATCGAAGAACGAAGCGCCGTATTGGCGGATGTAGTCGACCACCAACTGTCCCCGCGAGCTGGGTCGGGCCGGCTCGTCGGCCGCGGACAGCGATGTCCACAGCCCGGCGTGGCGGCGCGCCAACAGCGTGATCGGCGTCGTCCGCACCGGTGCTGCGCTACGCTCGCCGCCGTTCGGGCGGCCGTTGCGTGGCCGCAGTCGCGCCCAGGCGACCCGTCCAGCCAGGCACTGGTCGTCGAGCCACGAGGGTTCGTAGCCATCGAGGCGCGCCGGCAGGATCTCGGTCTCCCAGGCGCCGGCCGCGGCCTCGAAGCCTTCGAGCTGGCGGACCAGAATTTCGAGCGCGTCCGGCCCCTCCATGCGGGTCTCCGGCGTTACCCGCTGCCAGCCCAGAAGAAAGCGCAGAAAGTCGCGCGCGGCGACCGGCTGGATCTCGGCGCGCAGCCGGTTGACGGTGTAGCGGTGGATCCGCGCCAGCAGCCGGCGCTCGCACCACTCGTCGGCCGCGGCATCCGGAGTGAACCGCCCGCGCATCGCGAAGCCTTCGGTTTCGAGGGCGGCGAGGGCGGCGGCGATCTCCTCTGGGCCAAGCCCGAGCGGCTCGGCCAGCGCCGCTTCAGCGACCGGCCCCAGCCCCTCCAGCCGGCCGCGCAGGATCTCGACCAGCGCCTCCTCGCGCGACCAGACCCGCTCCGAATAGGGCGCCGGCGCGGCAATTGCCGGGTCGAGCCGGGCCCCCGGCCACAGCGCCTCAAACTGCGGCAAGCGCTCGGCGGCGACCCATAATGTCGTTTGCGGCGCCGACAGCCGCGCCGCGCGTTGGTCGCGGGCGGGCTGGTCGAACCAGTCGCTCCAGGCGGGTGCGTTCTGCGCCTCATCGGCGCTGAGAAAGCCGAGCCAAACGAGCGCATCGTGCAATTCGTCGGCGTTCGCCGGGTCGGGCCAGGCTTCGCCCCGCACCCGCTCGATCGCCTCCGGATCGAGCCGGCCGATCTCGCTCGCCGCCTCGGGCGCGAGCCAGCGCCGGCTCATCACCGCCTGGGTGCGGCGCTCTTCCAACGGCGCGTCGTCGAGATAGGCGTACGGCCGGGCCGACAGCACTTCGAAGGCGAGCGGCGAGGGCTCGGTCAGATCGCGGGCGACGACGCGAATTTCGCCGGCTTCGAGCCGGGCCAACAGCCGGGTTAGACCGTCGAGGTCCATGGCCTCGCCGAGGCAATCGGCGATCGTCTGGCGGATCAGCGGATGATCCGGGATCTCGCGCGCCCCGGCTAAATTCTCAGCGCAGGCGACCTGGTCGGGAAAAATCGCCGCGATCAGGTCTTCGGCGGCCATCCGCGCCAATTGCGGCGGCACCTTCCGGCCGCCGCGGAACCGCGGCAAGGCCAGCGACACCCCCGCGACCCAGCGCCAGCGGGTAATAAACATCGGCGCGTCGAGCAGGGCCTCGACCAGGAGCTGCCGGATGCTGGCCGAATGCAGGTAGCGCCCGACATCGGCAAGCTCGAAGCTGTGCGCCCCGGTCAAGGACAGCACGATGTTGTCCTCGGTCGCCGCCGCCTGCAGCTCGAAATTGAACTTGCGGCAAAAGCGCTTGCGCAGCGCCAGCCCCCAGGCGCGGTTGATGCGGCTGCCATAGGGCGAATGGATGACCAGTTGCATGCCGCCGGCCTCGTCGAAGAAGCGCTCGAACACCAGCGTTTCCAGGGTCGGCAGCACCCCCAGCGCGGCGTGACCCGCGGCCAGGTAGTCGACCAGCTGCTCCGCCGCCGGCGCGGCGATGCCGGCCTCGTCCGCCAGCCAGCGCACGATGTTAGGACCGGCTGCGCTCGCGCCAGCCGGGTCGGTCGCGAGGCGAGCGGCGATCTCGGCGCGCAGCCGCGAGACCGAGCCCGACAATTCGTCGGTGCGGCCCGGCGCCTCGCCGAGCCAGAACGGGATCGTCGGCGCCATCCCGGCCGCGTCCTCGACCCGCACGGCGCCACGCTCGACGCGCAGGATGCGATAGGCGGCGTTGCCGAGCTGGAAGACGTCGCCGGCCAGGCTTTCGACCGCGAAATCCTCGTTGACCGTGCCGATGACATGATTTTCGGGTTCGAGCAAGACCTGATAGTCGGCATTGTCGGGGATCGTCCCGCCCGAGGTCAGCGCGGTCAGCCGCGCCCCGCGCCGGCCGCGCAGCACATGATTGACCGCATCGTGATGGATCAAGGCCCCGCGCCGGCCGCGGCGCGTGGTGAAGCCGTCGGCCAGCATCGCCACCAGCGCGGCAAAATCCGCGCGCGCCAATTGCCGATAGGGCCAGGCGCGGCGCAAGAGCGCGTAGAGCTCGTCCTCGCCCCATTCCCGGGCCGCGACCTCGGCGACGATCTGCTGAGCCAGCACGTCGAGCGGTTCATCGGGAACCCGCAGCCGGTCGAGTTCGCCGCGGCCGACGCTGGCGATCAGCGCCGCGCATTCGACCAGTTCGTCGCGCGACAGCGGGAAGAGGCGCCCCTTGGGCGTGCCGTCGACCGCGTGCCCGGAGCGGCCGACCCGCTGCAGCAAGCTTGCGATCGAGCGCGGCGAACCGAGCTGGCAGACCAGATCGACATCGCCGATATCGATGCCGAGCTCGAGCGAGGCGGTGGCCACCAGCGCTTTCAGCCCACCGTGCTTCAGCCGCTGCTCGGCGTCGAGCCGCTGCTCCTTGGCAAGGCTGCCGTGATGCGCGCTCACCTGATCGGTTCCAAGCCGGTCCGACAGCTGCCGCGTCACCCGCTCGGCGAGGCGCCGGGTGTTGACAAAGATCAGGGTGGTGCGGTGCGCCTCGATCAGTTCGGCCAAGCGGCCATAAACCTCTTGCCAGACCTCGCCCGACATCACCGCTTCGAGCGGCGAGGAGGGGATTTCGAGGGCGAGGTCGCGCGCCCGGCGGTGGCCGGTATCGACGATCGTGCATTGCGGGCTCGCCCGATCGTCCGGACCAGCCCCGACCAGAAAGCGGGCGACCGCCTCGATCGGCTTCTGCGTGGCAGAGAGCCCGATGCGCAGCAACGGCTTCTCGCACAGCGCCGCCAACCGTTCGAGCGACACCGCCAGATGGGACCCGCGCTTGTTCGGCGCCACCGCATGGATCTCGTCGACGATCACGGTCCGCGTTGTCGCCAGCATCTTGCGGCCGGAATCGGAGCCGAGCAGGATGTAGAGCGATTCGGGCGTGGTGACGACGATATGCGGCGGGGTGCGGCGCATGCGCGCCCGCTCGCCGGGCGCGGTGTCGCCGGTGCGCACCCAGGTTCGGATATCGACTTCCGGCAGCCCCTGTCGGCGCAGGGCCTCGCCGATGCCGGCGAGCGGGGCCTCGAGGTTGCGCCGGATATCGTTCGACAAGGCCTTCAATGGCGAGACGTAGACGATCTGCGTCGCGTCGGCGAGGCCGTCGGCGAGCCCCTGCCGCACCAGTCCGTCGATCGCCGCGAGAAAGGCGGCGAGCGTCTTGCCCGACCCGGTCGGCGCGGCGATCAGGGAGTGGCGGCCGGCCTGGATCGCCGGCCACGCCTCGGCCTGCGCCGCGGTCGGCGCCACAAAGTTGCGATCGAACCATTCGGCGACCGCCGGGTGAAACAGCGAAGCGGCCAGGGTCATGGCTCGGATCGATATGGGGAGCGGTGAAGCGTGGCGCGAGGCCGGCTGGTCAAGCGGGCTCTGCTTTGCCCGGCGGGCCGGCGCGGCGGGCGGCGATCGGGGCGTCACGGATATGGCCGAGGTCGATTTCGGGCATCGGCAAGTCGAGCGCGCCTTGCACGGCATTGGCCAGATCGTTGTAATCGCGGAAGCTGCGGCGCAGCCAGTGGCGCCAATTGGTCATGCCGCCGCTGGCATGCAGTTCGAACGCGGATTCGCGGCCGTCGAGCGCCGAGGAGACATGATCGCCGGCCAATTGCAGCAATGCCGCGCGCTGCAAGGCGGTATAGCCGCCGCCGCCAAATGCATCTTCAAGGCCGATGGCAAGCTCGGGGTCGCCGAGATCGGCGTCGGACGGGGCTACGACCAGCGAGGAGCCGGGCACGATCCGCAGGATCTCGGAGATGCGCTGGCGCGCCTGGAACAGCGCGATGCCGCCGGCGGCGAGGTGGGCGTGGTCGGGAAAGCAGAGCCCCGCCGGGGTGAAATCTGGTTGGTGCTCGGCCGCGACGAGGCAGCTGCGCACGGTCTGCACCGCGGCCACCAGATCGATCAGGTATTCGACCGTTTGCTGGTTTTGCGCGAGACCCATCGCCTGGGTCAGGGCCAGCGCCAGACCGAGGGTGAACTCGGCCTTCGCCAGCCAGCCGTAAAGATGGTGCCACCGCAGCCAGCGGGGGATCGCCTCGGGGGTGGGGTCGACAAAGAACACCCGCTCCCACGGGACAAACACATCGTCGAGCCACATCTGGCCATCGAGCTCGTCGAACCGGCTGGAGAGCGGCGCCATGAACGGGTTTTCGCTACGCGCCGCGCGCTTGCGGCACAAGACCGTAACCCCGGGGGCGGCGACCGAGACGATAAAGCTCGCGCGCTGACCGCCGATATCGACCCCGGAAAGATGGCCGATATAGACGTCCTCGGCAAAGGCCGGGCTCGTGTGCATGCCGAGCCGGCCGCGAAGCACCACCCCGGCGTCGGTCTCGCGCACCAGAGTGAGGGCCACTCGCTCGGCCGGGTCGCGGCGCATGCGCTGGCCGATGATCGGCGCCCCGCCGCAAAAAGTCAGAAAGCGGCCGGTGCGGGCGATCATGTCGCGATAGCCGATCGCCGCTGCGGTGTGCTCGGACGAAAGGTTCTTCGCCTGCACCGCGCTCAGCACGCCGAGCGCGATCAGATTGCCGTAAGCCGGTGTGTGGGTGACGTTGCCGGCATTCGAGAACAAGGTCTTGGCAAAGGAGCGGCCCATGCCGACCAGATCTTCGGTCTTGTTCGGCGCGACATAGCCCCACGGCAGACGTTCGCCCTGGCTTTGGTATGGCGAGAGCAGGGTTTCCCGCCACGCCGGATCGGAATGGCGGTCGTACCAGAGGGCGTATTCCTCGACCATCGCGCGGGTCGCGGGGTGCGTCGTCACATCGTCGACCCGGCCCTCGCCCATGACCCAGACCCTGCGCCCGTCGCCCAGCGCGCAGCGGTAATCGGCGCCTGTTCTCATCCGGCGATCTCCCGGCTCGCAACCGCGCGCCATCTGCCGTTCTCGGCCAAAGGCGCGGATCGTAGCACGCCTACCAAGGGCTTGCGCGCGCGTCGCCAACATGCGACATCGACAAAAAAATGATCGGGAACAGGGAGAGAAAAATGGCGCACGCGCCGCTGTCATCGACCGAAATGACATTGGAAAACCAGCCGATCGGCGCGCTGCAAGTCCGTGTCGCGGCGCTGTGCACCTTGATCCAGATCTGCGACGGCTACGACCTCAATTCGATCGGCTGGTCGGTGCCGTCACTGATCCGCGCCTGGCATTTGCCGCCGCCGGCCTTCACTGTCGCGTTTTTGTGGTCGAGCATCGGCATCATGGTCGGCGCGCTCGCCGCCGGTCCGATCGGCGACCGCGCCGGGCGCCGGCCGCTGCTGATGGTCAGCGCCTTGATCATCGGCCTCGGCTCCCTGGCGAGCGCCTTCGCGCCTTCGCTTTTCGTGCTCAGCGTCTTGCGCTTTTTCACCGGGCTCGGCATCGGCGGCGCCTTTCCGGGGGCGGCCACCTTGACCGGCGACTACGCGCCGCAGCGCCGGCGCGCATTGATGATTATGGCGAGCTTTACCGGCGCGCCGGTTGGCGGTTTTTTCGGCGGCCAGATCGTCGCCGTGCTGCTGTCGCATTTCGGCTGGCCGATCATCTTCATCATCGGCGGCGCGTTCCCGCTGGCCTTGGTCCTGGTCATGGCGGTGTGGCTGCCGGAATCGCCGCG
Organism: uncultured Alphaproteobacteria bacterium; assembly: GCA_963814805.1. Lineage (GTDB taxonomy): Bacteria > Pseudomonadota > Alphaproteobacteria > ATCC43930 > CGMCC-115725 > AP-15. The sequence continues at coordinate 75,889 of CAWFER010000011.1, forward strand.
CTTTCTGGCGGCGAAGGCGAGCTTGACGCCGCGCGAGCAAGCGTTGCTGCAGCGCCTCGACATCGTGCCTGGACAGGTCGAGCGGCAGGCGATCGACGTCGCCCAGGGCAACCCGATCAAGATGCTGTTTGGCCCGGGCTATGCGCTGCAGACCATCCTCTTGTGGATCATCTTCTTCTCCAGCCTGCTCAACCTGTTCCTATTCGTGTTCTGGATGCCGACGGTATTCAATCTGATGGGCATGACGCCCAGCCAGGCGGTGTTCGCCTCGAGCTTTCGGGATTTCGGCGCGATCTGGGCCGTGCTCTATCTCGGGCTGGCGATCGACAAGGTCGGCCCCGAACGCTCGCTCGCCTTCCACTACGCGGCCGGCGCCATCTTCATCGCCGTGATCGCGCTGGTGGCAATGCCCTATGCGCTGCTGCTGCTGGTAACCTTTTTCGCCGGCATGACGATCATCGGCAGCCAGACCGGCGCCAACGCCACCTGCGGCAAGCTCTATCCGGCGCGGATGCGGACCAGCGGGCTCGGCTGGGCGCTCGGCGTCGGCCGGCTCGGCGGGATCGTAGCGCCGGTGCTGGGCGGTTATCTGCTGGCCCGCGGGCTGAAGCCGACGCACATCTTTTTGAGCGCCTGCCTGTTCGCGATCATCGCCGCGGTGGCGACCGGCCTGCTGGCGCTGCGCGGAAGCCGCACCGAATCCCTCGCCGGCCGGCCGGCGGTCGAGGGGAGACGGATCTGATCCTATGACGGCTGCGCCAGTGCAATAATCGCGTCGGTCGCGGTCGGCAGACTATTCGATCCGTCGCTTTCGGCGTTGGTTAAGGAGATTTCGGCCGCTACGGAGATAAAACACAGTCGACGGCGGTAATGGGCCAAGGCGGCGCTTTTCGGAACCTCCAATTCGCCCCTCGTGTTTGGGTTGGCACAGGTCAACGCCACCCCGGCGCGCTGGCGTCGCGAAACAGGAGGACCCGATGGACAAGAAAATCGCCGGATTGCTCGGCGCGGTTGCCGGATTGGCGACCATGAGCGCGGCGCAAGCGGCGCCCGCACCTACAGTCGCTACCGAACCGATGCAGGCGAAATCCTACGCCGACCTTTTGGCGCCGGTCGCCAACGCTGCGGAATTATTGAAGGCCGATGACGCGATGCGGGCGCAGCAGGCGGCAACCCAGTCTTCGACCGATCTACAGGTCGCGCAGGCATATTACCCGTACCCGAACCCGCCGCCGCCCTACGCCTACTCCCGCTATTACCACCACCACCATCACCATCATCACCACAGGTACGTGCGGCGTCCCCACCATCATCATCACGGTACTTTTGTCGGTGTGCCGGGCGTGGGCGGCGTCGTGATCAATCATTAACCGCGTGAGCGCCGGAGGCGCGAGGTTTAGCCGCCGGCTTCCCGCGCCTTGGCCCGCGCCGCGCGCAGGATCTGGCGATAGGTGCCGTCGAACACGGTGTCGGTCGACGACGTCCAGGTCGTCTCCTTAGCCAAGGTGTCGCGGCTGGCGTAGATGCGGCGGGAGCGCATTTCGCGCTCTGCCGCTTCCTCTTCATTCATGGCCGCCAGCTCGAACTGGATTTCCGCCGGCACAAAGAGAATCTGCATGAACGGCTCGCCCGGGCGGAAAATGTGGGTTCGGCCCGCCGGCGGCGCCTTGAACACGACAAATGAGATCATCGGCCACCAATTGGTGCGCAGCAGCGCCGGCACCGCGATCGGCACGTCGTCATCGGCCGAGGTATAGAAGCGGGGGTGCGGCTCGGTCCGCACCGCCATGTCGTCGGCGACCTTGAGGTCGAGCAGCAGCTGATAGGTGTAATAATTCTCGCCAAACGGGCGAAATGGCGGCCATTCGATGCCGGTCATCGGATCGGGACCGAAATCGCCTTCGAGCACCACCCGGCCGTCGCGTTTTGTGACGTGCAGCTCGTTGTCGAACGGGTAGAACAGCTCGATCCCGTACTGCGCCCCCTCATTGAATGGCATGCAGTGCCAAGCCTGCTCATGCGAGCCGTCACGGCGCGGCTCCGGTTTGCCGCCCCAGCCGGGGACCTCGAGCTTCGTGCGGCGCGGCGCCAACCGCGGTTCGAACAATCGGTATTTGACGGTTTGCATAGAGACGCCTCGATCGTCAGACCGGGCCCAAGATGATGGAGGGCAGCGCGCCAACGCCCGGACCTCAGCCGCCGTTCCGCATATACGGCTCCCGGCCGCTTGCCTAATACACCGCACCCCTGGCGGTGATCGGCCAGATCGCTTCGACCCGGTTGTGGCGGACGCCGACATACCAGTCGTATAGGTTGACCGTCGGGTCGCAATGACCGGGGACGAGACGGATCTTGTCGCCGATCATCAGCCGGTTGGTGGCGGCGGTGACGGCGAGGCGGCCGTGCTCGTCCGAAGCGCGCTCGTAGCTCGCCGCCGGCTCATCCCAGACCAGCGGCGGACCCGAATCGAAGGCCAGGGCCTTGAGCCCGGCATCGACGATCGCGCGGTCTTCGGTCGGGCGGCTCATCACCGTCGCCCACACGAATAGGCTCGGCTCGAACGCCCGGGTCGGGGCGCCGTCGCGGTCGAGATTGCGCCCGTAATCAGCGTCCATGAAGATGTACGAGCCACATTGCAATTCGGTATAGACGCCGCTCGCGCTTTCGAATTCGAAGCTGCCGGTGCCGGCGCCGGTCACGACCGGGCAGGGGATGCCGTTCTTCTCCAACAGCTCGCGGGTGTCTCCGGCCTTGGCCGCGGCTTGGGCGATCGCCGCGCGGCGCTCGTCCCAGCCGCGCAGATGCTGGGCCGAGCCGTGATAGGCCTGGAGCCCGGCAAAGCCCAGATGCGGTGCGTCGGCGACCCGCCGGGCCAGATCGAGCGCCGGCTCGCCCGGCTCGACTCCGCAGCGATTGCCGCCCATGTTGACCTCGACATAAACCGGAAGGTTCACCCCGGCCTCGGCCGCCGCGGCTTCGAGCTCGGCGACCTGGCCAAGGTCGTCCGCGCATACCCCGATCCGGGCGATCCCGGCGAGCGCCATGAGCCGGCGCAGCTTGCGGCGGCCGACGATCTCGTTGGTGACGAGCACGTCGGGGACGCCGCCATAGACCATCGCCTCGGCCTCGCCGACCTTTTGCACACACACGCCGACCGCACCCAACGCCATCTGCTTCAAGGCGATGACCGGGCATTTGTGGGTCTTGGCGTGCGGACGCAGCCGCACCGCGCTGCCGGCGATCCGCGCCGGCAAGCGGGCGAGATTGCGCTCGAAGGCATCAAGATCGACGACCAGCGCCGGGGTGTCGACCTCGTCGAGCGGCATGCCGATCTCGGCGGGCGGGTTGGTGGTCATAGCGGGCCTCCGTTGCGGCAAAAACCGGGCAGCGTTGTCTAGGCCGCCCTGGCCGAAGGGGTGGCGCGCGCCGCGGCGAGGATCATCTCGGCGCCCTTTTCGGCGATCATGATCACCGTCGCATTGGTGTTGCCGGACACCACCGCCGGCATGACAGAGGCGTCGATCACGCGCAGCCCCTCGACGCCGTGGACGCGCAATTCGCTGTCGACGACCGCGCGCTCGGGGCCCCCCATCATGCAGGTCGAGGTCGGGTGAAAGGTCGTGCCGGCGTTCTGGCGGATGTGGTCGAGCCACTGCTCGTCGGTTTGGGTCGCGCGACCCGGCAGAAACTCGCCGGTGACGAGCGCCGCCATCGCCGGGCTCTGGAACACCGTGCGGGCGATCCGCAGGCCGGCGATCAGGGTGTCCTTGTCGGCTTGGGTCGACAGATAATTGGGCTGGATCGCCGGCGGCGCCGCCGGATCGGGCGAGCGGATCTTGAGCCACCCGCGGCTTTCCGGTCGGCACGGAATGCAGGTCGCCTGGCAGCCGGGAAAATCGTGCATCGCCTCACCCGGCTTGATAAAGCTGCCGGCGAGAAACTGGTATTGCACATCGGGCAAGTCGAGGCCCGGACGGGTGCGCACGAAAAGGCCGATCGGGGCTGCCCCCATCATCAGCGCGCCGCGACGGGCGAGCGCATATTCGAGCCCGGCGCGGGCTTGCCGCACCCAGCTGCGCGAAATTTCATTGAGCGTGTTGGCCCGGCTCACCCGATAGACGATGCGGGTATTGAGATGATCCTGCAAATTCTCGCCGACCCCGGGCAGGTCGTGGACGACCGGGATGCCGTGCGCGCGCAGCAGCTCGCCCGGTCCGACGCCGGAGAGCTGCAGCAATTGCGGCGAGTTGATCGAGCCGCCCGAAAGGATCACCTCGCGGCGCGCGAGGACGCGGCGGACCGCCCCGTCCTGGGCGAATTCGAGACCGCTGGCGCGCTTGCCGTCGAACAGCACCCGGTGCGCCAGGGCGCGGATCTCGACCGAGAGATTGGGCCGCTTCAAGGCCGGGCGCAGATAGGCGACCGCGGCGCTGCACCGGCGCATGTGGCGCACGGTCAGCTGCAGTGGGCCGACCCCGTCCTGCTCGGCGCCGTTGAAATCGTCGTTGCGCGGATAGCCCGCCTCGACGGCCGCGGCGATGAAGCCGTCGTGCAGCTCGTGCCGGGCGCGCAGATCGGAGACGGCGAGCGGCCCGCCGGCGCCGTGATGCTGATCGGCGCCGCGCTCCTGGTTTTCGGCGCGGCGGAAATAGGGCAGCACGTCGTCATAGGACCAGCCGGTATTGCCGAGCTGGCGCCACAGGTCGAAATCCTGGCGCTGCCCGCGGATGTAGATCAGCCCGTTGATCGAGCTCGACCCGCCCAGAACCTTGCCGCGCGGCCACACCAGGCGCCGGCCGCCGAGCTCGGCCTGCGGCTCGGTCTCGAACTGCCAGGTGATCTTCGGGTGGTAGATGTTGCGATAGAAGCCGGCGGGGATGTGGATCCACGGGTTGCGGTCCTTGCCGCCGGCCTCGAGCAGCAGCACGCGCGTGCTGCGGTCGGCGCTGAGCCGGTTGGCCAAGACGCAGCCGGCCGAGCCCGCGCCGACGATGATATAATCGAATTCCGCATCCTGCTGCATGACCGCGCCCGCGCTGCCGCCTTACCCTCGACGCATTCTACCGATCTTCGCCGCACGCACACCCTCGGGCTGCGGCGGCTGTTATTGCGAGGTGGCACTAGGCGACGCGGCGATCCAAAGGGAGCGTGCGCAACGCCGGGATTGCTCGCTGTGCCCGCAACATCTGATCTCCCGAATGGGACGGCCGGAATATAAGCGCGACCGGAGCCCGCGTAAGCCTATCGCTGAAAGTGAAAGGCACGGTTCGACTGCCCGGCATTTTGCTCCATTTCTAGGCAGGTTTGCAGAGTTAGAAAACGACCCAGGGCCACCGACGCGCGCAATCTCATCACAATAGGCGCGCACGTGCGCCGGCAGGGCGTCCCAACTCGGCTTCAAGGCGTCATATGCACTTTGTTCCATCTGGAGACAAGTCTGCATTGTTAAATCCGAGAAAGGTCCGCCGACCGAAGCAATGCTTCGGCAGTAAGCCTCGACATCGTAATCCGGCATCTGCGCGTTGGCGCAAATGGGTAAGATAGCCGCCGCGAGCATGGCGGCAGCAAAAAACCGGCGGTGTTGCATTGCCGCTCTCCGCCTCGATCGGGTCGAAATTCCAAATGCGGGGGGCGCTACCCCGCGATACCGAGTTTCGCGCGAAAATCCTTGACCACCTGCTCGCGGGTGCGGGTTTGCCAGCGGCGGCGGCGGCCGATCGGCTCGTTTTCGATTTCCGGCACGACCTTGCAGGCGACAAAGACCGGGCCCGCCCCGGCCATGATGGCGGGCAATTCGCGCTCGAAATCGGCGATCTCGGCGAAGGCAAAGGTGCGCGGATAGCCGCAGCCGCGGGCAACCACATCATAGGCGATGTTGTCGGCGTTGGGCACCGGCTGGCCGCCAGTCGTCGCATAGACGCCGTTGTCGATCAGAAAATGGTAGAAGTTCCGCGGCGCCTGTTCGGCCACGGTCGCCAACATGCCGAGGCTCATCAGGATGTCGCCCTCGGAATCGAACAGCATGACCTTTTTATCCGGACGGGCCACGGCGAGACCGAGGCCGAGCCCGGCATGCCCGCCCATCGCCGGGTCGCCGACTTCGACATCGAGCGCGTGATTGTCGCTGAGGTCGATCCAGTAGCGGCCGCTGCGGCCGGGAACGAGGATCGCGTCACCGCGGTAATGGGCGACGGCCTTCATCATGTCGACAGTGTGCATCATGGCAGGGGTCTCGCACTCGCTATCTGTTGAAACCGTGATATTCGTCGCCGACCAGGATCACTACTGGCTTCTGAGTGCGTTCCGCCTCTCTGAAGGCGACCCCGATCCGCTCGGAATCCGCGTCGCTTTCGACCAGGTAGTAGTTGAGACCGAAGGCCATCAGGAACGGCTCGGTATAGGTCGCGACGGTGTCGGTGGTGACGCCGTGGCGGGTCCAGCCGCGATAGCCGACCATCAGCACGACCGGGACATTGAGGCTCATCAGCCAGCCGCGGATCGAATCTCCAGCTTCCAGCATGCCGGTATTCTGGATCAAAATCAGTGGCTTCGCGCCACCAAGCCACAGCCCGGCGGCGATCGAGCAGGCGTTCCCCTCGCGGCCGACGCCGACGAGACGCACCGCCGGATCGGCCTTCATCAGCAAATAGAGCCAGTTGGTCTCGCTGTCGGGCAGGTAAACGACATGGGTCACTCCATGCTTCTTCATCTCGGCGAGCACCGTTTCCGGGCTCAAGGTCGCTGCCGCCATCGCACTCATCAACCGCCTCCGTCGCTAATTCGAATCCATTGTCCTTAAGCTGAGTACAGCGATCCAGCCAGTTTTGTAAACTCGGCTTGTAGCCGTGCGGGATGAAACTCGCACGCACCTTAACCAGTTTGTGATCCGGCCGTGACACTAGCTCCCGGAGCCGGAGCGGACGTTTTCGTTGTTGCATCTGTAATATTGGCAGCGGGTATGGTCCGGTCCACAAGCTCTTTTTTTACGGCTTGTTCTCGAGACTCGGCAAGGTTTTTATCATTGAGTAATTCGGCCTCAGTTGCTTCACCAGATATCTTAATTAAAAATTTGGGATCACCGCTATTATCATGATATTCAGCATAGAGAGATTCAATTGCGTCCCAATTTGATTTGTTGCTCATATCGAGCACAGCGGAGCCTGGTGAGAACGAGATAGAGTAGGAAGACGACGAAGTTACGGGTATCGGGAAATAATTCGGGCTGCTTGCCTCCTCCAATGATATACTCTTTCTTTGAAAATTCCCAAATACGAGATTTTGTGGGCATGCGGACCCGGCGGCATTCCATAATCCAGCATAAAAAACGTCCGGACGATTAGGGGGTGCTGTCGAGTTCGCAAAAGGGAGGCGTAGCTTTGAGCGCTAGCAGGCTGCTGAAAAAGGGGTTGCTGATTTTGCGGGTTGTGCTTGCTTGAGGTGGGGATGGGGGGAGCGATGCGCGGCGACGATGGGATTTGCGGCAGCCTTTTCAGTTACATCGATCTTGAGAAACGGGTCCGGGCGGACCCTCCGCTGCGACTGATTCGGCAGATTGCCAACGCGGCACTGCACGCGCTCTCTGGCGAGTTCGCCAAGCTGTATTCGCCGATCGGGCGGGTCTCGATCCCGCCGGAGCGGCTGCTGCGGGCCTTGCTGCTGCAGGCGTTTTACTCGATCCGATCGGAGCGGCGTGTCAAATCGCTTGCAACTGCGACCCCCTTTTCGCGTCCAATCGGGACCCCTCAGCGGGGGTTGGTTCAGGCTTGTCCCGGTAGCGAACAGGAGGGACCCGCGCATCGTGGAGTGACCGCCCGAGTTTGACGGAGCGATGCGCGGGAGGTGCCTGTTTGCCCACCGGGGCAAGCCGGGGTGACGGTCAGGTGCGGTTTTTGAATCGCCAGCTGTCGTTGCCGGTCTCGATGATGTCGCAGTGGTGGGTCAGGCGATCGAGCATGGCGGTAGTCATCTTGGCGTCGCCGAACACCTGGGGCCAATCGGCGAAGGCGAGGTTGGTGGTGATCAGCAGCGAGGTGCTCTCGTAGAGCTTGCTGATCAGGTAGAACAGCAACTGGCCTCCGGGCTGGCTGAACGGCAGATAGCCGAGCTCGTCGATGACGATGAGATCGTAGCGCAGCAGGTTCTCGGCGAGCCGGCCACTGCGACTGGCAGCCTTCTCCTGCTCGAGTTGGTTGACGAGGTCGACCAGGTTGAAGAAGCGGCCCCTGGCGCGGGTGCGGATGACGGCCGAGGCGACGCCTATGCATAGATGAGTTTTGCCGGTGCCGGTTCCGCCGATGAAGATCGCATTGCGCTGGCGTCGAGGAAGGCGCCGGTGGCGAGTTCGCGCACCTGGCCCTCATCGACCGGCGTATCGGCGAAGACGAACTTGTCGAGGTCTTTGAGGACCGGGAACTTGGCTCCGCCGATGCGATAGCTGATCGACCGGGCCTGCCGGTGGGTGCGCTCAGCCCGGAGCAGGCTGGCGATGAGGGGGTAGAGCTCGTCGCGTCGGGCGAGCCCCTTGCCGGCGATCTCGTCGAAGCTGGCGCGCATGCCATAGAGCTTCAGTTCGGTCATGGCTTCGAGGATCTCGTGGCGTTCCATCAGGCTACCTTCCTTATGCTGTCGCAGCGCCCGCAATCGGCCATGGGTTCGATCTTCAGGCGCAGCGCGTCGGGCGTGGTGATGCTGGGCGGCGCCTCCGGCTGCCGCTGGCGCGCCAACACGGTCAGAATCACCTCGCCGCTGGCGATGCCGGCCGCGAGCGCTTCGGCGCAGGCGGCCTCGACCGCACCCAGCCCATGGTCGAGCACCGCGCCCAGCACTTTGACGAACTGACGATCGCCGTCGGCGTGGCTTTTCAGCTTGGCGCGGACCTGGGCCAAGGCCGGCGGCAGGTCCCAATCCTTGAACGGAGCGCCATTGCGCAAGGCGCCCGGCTTCTTCACCAGGACCGGCAGATAGTGCCAGGGATCGTAGATGATCTGGTCGTGCCGGAACTGGCGAGGGTGGTCGGCCACCACCTCGTCGTTGAACAGAACGACGATGCGCTCGGCGTGGGAGCGCACCAGAACCATCCGGCCGGCGGCCCGCGCGTCGATGCTGTAGCGATTGTGATCGGCCATGATCAGGCAGGTGGTCGTGGCGCGCACCGCCTTCTCGACAAAGCCGTCGAACGGCCCGCGCGGCTCCATCAGGCTCGCCCGTTCATCCTGGAATACCTCCCAGATTGTCCGCCCCTTGAACTCCGGATGCTTGGTTCGCTTGGCGTAAGCGATGCACTGATCTTCCAGCCAGCCGTTCAGCTCGGTCAGGCTCGTCACCCGTGGCTTGGGACGGAACAGCTGGTCGCGCAGATTGCCGACCTGGTTCTCAACCTGACCCTTCTCCCAGCCAGCGGCGGGCGTGCAGGCCACCGGCTCGATCAGATGGTGCGAGCACATCTGCAGAAAGCGGCGATTGTACTGGCGCGCCTTGCCAACGAAGATCGCCTCCACCGCCGTCTTCATGTTGTCGTAGATGCCGCGCCGGCAGACCCCGCCGTAGAACACGAACGCCTTGTCGTGGGCGTCGAAAACCAATTCCTGGGTCTCGCGGAAATAGGCGCGCACGAACGGCATGCGACTGTGCGACAGCTTCATGTGCGCCGCCTTGATCATCAGCGGCAGACCCTGCAGCGTGATCGTCTCGTGGCTCCAGTCGAACTGGTAGGCCTCGCCGGGCGCAAAGCTCAGCGGCACATAGGCATGCGCCGGAACCCGCGCTCGTTCCTCCCGCCACGTCTTTACGAACCGATGCACACTGTCGTGGGCGCCGTCATATCCACGGCCGCGCAACTCCTCGAACAGCCGCTGGGTCGAGCGGCGTTCACGCCGAGGCAGCCTCGCTTCCGCCTCCAGGATCTCCGTCAGGACTTCGATCCACTCGCCGAGCTTCGGCGTCGGCTGCACGCCGCGCTCGTACTTGAACTCCGTCGCCTGACCGCGGACCACCTTGCGCACCGTCGCGCGCGACACCGACAGCCTCCGTACGATCTCCTTGATCGGTCGGTGCTGATCGAAATAGGCACGCCGTATCTCGCCGATCGTGTCCACCCCAATCATCCCCCAACCCTTCCCAGCCGGCACCGGCCGAAAAGGAAGGGACGCTGACACGCCGCGTCAGAGGGTCACGATTGAATGCGAAAACCGCCCCTCAGGGGGTCACTATCGCCCGCGAATTTACACCTTGCTGCTGCAGGCGTTTTACGCGATCCGATCGGAGCGGCAATTGGTTGACCGGCTCGACCACGACCTGTTGTTTCGCTGGTTTGTCGGGCTCGGCATCGAGGATCCGGTGTGGGACGCCACCACCTTCACCAAGAACCGCGACCGGCTGCTGGAGGGCGAGGCGGCCGGGCAATTTCTCGCCGCGATGCTGTCCCAAGCCATCAGCGCATGGCCGATGAAACAGAGCCGGGCCTCCTGGCCCGGCCCCTTACGAGCTGCGCGACAAGGCGGTGACCCCGCATGTTGCCCAGAACCAAAACGGCCGGCGCTCGGCGATCGACGGCCGCACCACCCGGCATCCCGGCTATGTGGTCTCCCAGCGTATCCGCAAACGGATCGAAGAGGCTTTCGGCTGGGCCAAAACGGTGGCCGGCTTGCGCAAGATGCGTCATCGCGGGCTGCCCAAGGTCGATTGGCAATTCACCCTCGCCATGGCCGCCTACGATCTCGTCCGCCTGCCCAAATTGCTCGCCGAGCCCGTGTCGTGACCGGCCATCACGCTCGCCGGCCAATATCCCCGCCCCACTCGCCACTTCGATGAAGAGCGCATCAAGAACTCATCGTAATCGCTCATGTCAAGCCGTCCGCAACCAGAAAAAACCGGAAAACTCTCTCTTTTTCAGCAGCCTGATAGTGATCATGTTAGAGGGAGTGGGTGTTGGGGGGGGGGTTGCAGAAAATAACGATTTTACGTTGGTGACCAGATTAGCGGTGAGTAACGCGGCACCGGCGAGATAAGCAGGCGGCGTACTGGTGACTGCGCCGGCAATGGTACTCGCAGCTCCCGCAATCGCGCTTCCGACACCTGCACTCTGTTGTGTAATGGTTGCGAAGTCATCCCAGATGGCTGTTCTTTAAGTCACCTGCAAGCAGTGACTAATCGCGCCGGCAACGACAATCGTCTCACAAGGGGTCGGATTCCAACCGGAGCCGCTGGCTCCATTACTACTACCACCGCTCGCATATAGTTTCGTTCCCGGTTTATCAGGACAAATTGCCGAGCGAATGGTTGACTCAGTTGCGCTCGACGCAGCCGCGGGCTGAGGCGCCTGCGTCGGTTGTGGTCGCGGTGGCACGGACCCCTGACCGGAGACGCAGGACGAAGGGGAGAGGCAGCTCGCGGACGAATAGACCTGATCGAAAGGAGATTGATACCCAGATGTTGTACCGCCAGCGATTAAGGGGACGAGATAGACCGCACTCCTTTTTGGTGAAATGTGCATTGCCCTCTCCCTACCTGCTGACCTGGGCCGGCCGCTTCGGACCGGTCTCAGTCGCCTGTTCGTCCAACTTAAGATTAATCATCTCATGAAGGTCAAGCCTGACTTGATAAAAATTCGGCGGATGCCGGGGTCGGGATGATCCCCCCGGCCGCGCAGGTGCCGCGAAAAGTGCAGAAATCCGTGGAGGCCCAGACCGGGTTGGTGCGGTCGCGATTTTCCGGCGTCCCCGCCCGGATATCGCAGCCGCAATGTTTTCAGGATAATCTCGCGCGACTGCCTCGATCCTGTTTTCTACCATAGGAAACCCCATGCCGACCCGCCGCGCCGTGCTGACCACCGCTCTTGCCGCGGCGGCGGCCATCCGGCCTCGCCTGAGCGACGCGCAAGCCGAGCCGGGGCAAACCGTGCTGCGGCTGCAGCGGACGGCGATCGAGGTCAACGGCAAGGCGGCTTCGGTCTATGACATCCGACAGCCCAATGGAAATTCGGGCATCACCACCCATGTCGGCGATTGGTTTCGGGTGCGGGTCGAGAACGGCATCGGCCGGCCGAGCCTCGTTCATTGGCATGGCCTCGCCCCGCCCTGGCAGCAGGATGGGGTGCCGGGCATCTCCGGCCCGCCGATCCCGGCCGGCGGCCATGCCGATTACGACTTTCCGCTGGCCTTTGGCGGCACCTTCTGGATGCACTCGCACCAGGGATTTCAGGAGCAGCAGCTGCTGTCGGCGCCGCTGATCATCCGCGATGGGCGCGACCAGCCGGGCCTGCAGGAAATCGTGCTGATGCTCGAAGATTTCAGCTTTACCCCGCCCGCGCAGATCTTCGCCAATCTGAAAAAAGGCGCGTCGATGCCGGGGATGGGTTTGGGAGGCGGCACGGCGCCGATGGCCGGCATGAACGGCATGAACGGGATGGCCCAGGCCGGGCCGACCGGCGCGCCCGACCTCAACGATGTCGCCTACGACGCCTTTCTCGCCAACCGCCGCACCCTCGCCGACCCGGAGGTCGTCAAGGTCGAGCCCGGCGGGCAGGTGCTGCTGCGGGTGATCAACGCCTCGTCGATGTCGGGCTACCATTTCGATCTGGGCCGGCTCGACGGCCGGCTGATCGCGGTCGACGGGACATTGGTGCAGCCGATCAAAGGGCGGCGTTTCCCGATCAACGTCGCCCAGCGGCTCGACATCGTGCTGACGATCCCGCGCGGCGCCGCGGCGTATCCGCTTTTGGCCACGGTTGAGGGCGAGCGAAACCGCACCGGCATCGTGCTCGCCGCCGGCAGGGCGCCGATCACCCGCATCGCGGCTCAAGGGCGTTGGCGCGGCGCCGGCGATCACAATGGAGCTGGAAAGCCGGTTGCGCGCGCTGGAGCCGCTCGCCCCGCGCCGCCCCGACCGGGTTCACTCGATCGACCTGACCGGCGAGATGTCGAAATACATCTGGTCGATTAACGGCGTCGTGTGGAACCCGCAGGTCCCGCCATTGCCGATCGCCAAGGGCGAGCGGGTCGCCCTGGTGATGACCAACTCGACCGGGATGCCGCACCCGATGCACCTGCACGGCCATCGGTTTCAGGTGGTCGAGATCGGCGGCGTGCGGTTTCCGGGGGCGGTGCGCGACACTGTGAGGGTGCCGCCGGCGCAGCGCGTCGTGGCCGAATTCGACGCCAACAACCCCGGCTGGTGGGCCTTTCACTGCCACATGCTGTACCACATGGCGGCCGGCATGTTCACGACCTTCCGTTACGTTTGATCGCCGTAGCCGATTTTCGCCTCCTGTACGATGCGGGCCCGATTATTTCGGCTGGATTGCGGGGTTGCCGCCGGGGCTGCCGGGCGGCGGAATGATCGGGGTGCGGCTCACACCCTGGTTCGGCGGCGACACGACGCCCCGGTCATGGGTCGGCGGCGGGCGGATCACCCCGCCCGACCGGCTGAGGTCGTGACTCAGCGAGCCGGATGCGGCGTCCGAATTCGATTGCGCTTGCGGCGCGGCCTGGCCGGCATTGCCGGCCTCCGGCGCGGCCTGGCTGTTGTCGGCCGGGCTCGGGTCGGCCGGGCTCGAATTGGTGGCGGCGCTGGTTTTCTCGCCTTGCGGCTGCGCTCCGGCCGCGCCGAAATTGGCGCACAGCAACATGGCTGCGATCAGCGCGCGGGTGATGGTCTGGCATTGCCTCTCCCTTCGTCCCAAGGCTCACCTTCCCTTGAGGCACGCTTGCGCGCCGGGAAAGTTTCCTCGGGTGGAGCTTTTGCGGGCTGATCGGGTTGCCGAAGAACGGCCGGTCAGGCGGTTTGCGGCAGCCTTACCCGCGCGACCAGCACGGCCGAAAGGCCGAACCACAACGCGGCGATCGCGAAAGCGAACGCATAGGCGACGCGCGCCGAGACCGCGAGCCTGGCGCCGGTGATCAGCCACCCGGTCAGGGCCGGACCGAGAATCTGCGGCAATACCAGGGCCACATGCCAGATCCCCATGTCCTTGCCGGCGTCCTCGCTTTTCGGCAGCACTTTCAGAGCCAAGGCCCAATCGACCGCCTGATAGGCGCCCCAGCCGGCGAAGTAGACGAGAAACACCGGCGCGGTCAGGGCGATGCCGGGGTGAAAGGCGATCAGCGCATAGGCGAGCGCCGCCGCGGCCATCAGCCAATTGGCGGCGCGCACGACGCCGACGATGCCGAAGCGATCAGCGAGGCGCGCGGCCAGGAGGCTCGCCGGTATGCCGAGCAAGGCGCCCGCTCCGAGCAGCATCGGCAACATCTTGGCGGGCTCGGCGACGCCGATCACATCGCGCAGGTAATACAACAGAAACGTCAGCACCGACCACACGCCGAGATTGGCGAAGAGGCGGCTGACCAGCACCCAGTAGAAATCGCGGTGCGCGGCAGGGCTGAGCCAGAACGAGCGCAAGAAAGCCCCGAACTCGAAGCGGCGGCGGCTGCCGGGGCCGGGCGGCTCGCGCACCCCCCGCAGGGTCAGCGCCAGACAGGCGAGATTGACCGCGATCAGCGCGGCGATCGCCGGCGCCGGGCGGCCGTGGACATAGAGCGCGACCGCGATGGCGTTGCCGGTAAAGGCGCCGAGGATGCTCATGATGTTCATCCAGGCGCTGGCCCTGGCCTGCTCGGCCGCTGGCGCGACATCGGGAATGAGGCCGGCATAGGGGCCGCATGCCCAGTTCCACCAGAACTGCAAATTCACATAGGCGAGCAGATAAACCATCAGATTGCCGGCGGCGGCGGCCGGGACCAGCAGCGCCAAGCCGACGCAGGTCGCCGATCATCCCGGCGATCAAAAACGGGCGGCGGCGCCCGCTCGGGCGGTGCCCGCGATCGGAGAGCGCGCCGGCGACCGGCGCCATGATCAGCGCCATCAGCGCGCCGATCGCCAGGATCGTGCCGCTGATCCCCTCCTTGACCGCGGCATCGGGCCCGAGGATCGTCGCCACCTGATCCGGCGCGATGACCGGCGCCACGGTCAGCCAGTTGGCAAACAGCGCGAACCACAGCAAGGACACGGCGATCTGGCCCGACAGCGCCAGCCGGACCGGTGGTTGGCCGGACGCCGGCCGTTGCTGCGACGCAGCGATGGCGGCGCCAGGTCCGTCGATCATCTCGTCTCCTCAGCCGCGGCGCAGCATGCCGAAATTTCCGGCTGGTGTTAAACGCGCTGGCGCGCGGCGGCCCAGTCAGGGCAAGCTTTGGCTTTGCGGCGTAGCGGAGGTCGGGCGATGAAGGCGGTCGTGTGCGAGGCGTTCGGCGGTCCCGAAGTGCTGGCGCTGCGCGAGATGCCCGAACCGCCGCCGCCGCAAGCGGGCGAGGTCCAGGTGCGGATCCGGGCGCGCGGCATCCAATATGTCGACGTGCTGATGCTGGCCGGAAAATACCAGTTCCGGCCGGAGCCGCCGTTCATTCCTGGCAACGAGGGGGCCGGCGAAGTCGTCGCGGCGGGGTCCGGCGTAACCCGCTTCAAGCCCGGCGACCGGGTGATGAGCCGGCACCGGCTCGGCGCGTTCGCCGAATTGGCCAATGCCGCCGCCGAGAGTTGCGACCCGGCGCCGGCGGCGCTCAGCCTCGACCAGGCGGCGGTGTTCCGCGGCGCCTACACCACCGCCTATCACGCGCTGTTGCAGCGCGGCCGGCTCGAGGCCGGCGACCGGGTGCTGATCCATGGCGCGGCCGGCGGCATCGGCCTGCCGGCGATCCAGATCGCCAAGCTGTTCGGCGCGATGGTCATCGCCACCGCCAGCACCGAAGAAAAGCGCGCCGTCTGTCTGGCCGAGGGCGCCGACCACGCGATCCCCTACGAGGGCGGGTTCCGCGACCAGGTCATGGAGCTGACCCAAGGCCGCGGCGTCGACATCATCTACGACCCGGTCAACGGCCCGACATTCGAGGAGTCGCTGCGCTGCCTCGCCTGGAGCGGGCGCATCCTGATCCTGGGGTTTCTCGGCGGCGCCCCGGCGCTGGCCCGCACCAACTATCTGCTGATCAAGGGCGTCGAGGCGATCGGCGTACGCATCGGCGGGCTCATCGAGAACCATCCGGAAATCGCCGCCGCCAACACCAGGGCACTGCTCGACCTCGCCGCGGAGGGCAAGCTCCAGCCGCGCATCTGGCGCCGCTACCCTCTCGCGCAGGCGGCCCAGGCGACACAGGCGCTGATCGATCGCGCGGTTATCGGCAAGGCGGTGCTGTGCGACTGAACTATCTCCGGCTGCGGCTCAATGCGCACCCGCCACTCTATGTTTGCGATATCGCGGCGGGCATGGCCGAACCAATGGAGCGTATCGTCCTGGAGCGATGATGCCCGTTGGATCGAGGGCCGATTTTATCGCCGCGACCATCTCCCAACAGGGCGCTTCGGAGTCGGTCAACCAACTCATCGACCCGATGCCCAGGCGGTAGGGCAGAAACCCCTCTTTCCGGCCGGCTTCCAGCAAAGCGCGATAGCAAGATTGGGCATTTGCGGTCTGGTTCGCGTCGCGGCGGTCGAACAGCAATGGCGCCGAACTGTCGAAGCACCGGTCGGATAGGCTCGTCAAAGTGATTAGCGGTTCGATTCCGTGACCGGCGCAGATATCGCCGACGACGGATACATACCGTCTGACCCGGTCGGGCGTCATTGGCACCAGCGGCGAGTACCAGATCAGTCCGCAGCCATCGCGCGCGGGATCGAGCGCGGCGTCGGGGCGGGGCGGGGTCGCCGATCTCCAGTACGCCAGCGGCAAGGCGACCCGGCTGGGCTTGCCCGTGATCAACTGCATCGCGCCATCGAGCGCGCGCGCCCTGCGCGCCAATCGGCCGCGGCGCAGCAGCGGAATATGATGGAGGAAGCGGTTGAGGCCCGCGGCGCGGCCGGGACTAAAAAAATCCAGTCGACTCGCCGCCGGCTTCAAAATCCGGCGGACCGCGCGCCGCGCCACGGTGACGATTTCGGCCTCGCCGTAGAGCGCCCCCAGCCCAGTCCACGCCGAAATCCGATACGTGTCGGCGAGTTTGGCGATCAGCCCGGCGGGGAGTATTCCGCTTGCGCCGATTTCGGCCCGCGGATAGGGCTCGATCATGGCCAGCACCCGCCGCGCGTTCATCAGGTTGATCGAACCGACGACGCCGCCGAGGCTTCGCAGAATTCGCCGGACCGCCGCGACCGCCGGTTCGAGGCCGGCATCCTGCCCGATGCCGAAAAAAAACGCCTCGGTCCGCTCGGGCCGCGCGGCTAAGGCGATCGTCATCCGGGTGACGATGGCGAAATTGCCTTGGGCGAACAGACCGTCGAGATAGGGTCCCACACCCCATTTGAAGGCCCGGTCGACCGCGGCGCCGCCCAGTTCGCTCAACGCCGAGCGGTAGATGCGGCCGTTCGGCAAGACCGCCTCGATGGCGGTGACCGCGGCAAAATGATCGGCGTAGGGGGTGATGCCGTAGCCGCGTTCAAGCGCGTTGCCGACCAGGCTGCAATCGGGCCCCGCTCCGGTCACCGGAACCAGAAACGGGAGCGCGTTGCGTTCGAGGTAGTCGTGGAGGCGCTGCTGGGTGACCCCGGGCTCGACGGTGACCAGGCCCAGTTCGCCATCCATGTCGACGATCCGGTCGAGGCCGGACAGGTCGACGACGACGCACCCATCGGTCGCCGGAACGGCGCTGCCGTATCCCCAATTATGGCCGGTGCTGATCGGGTAGAGCGGGACGCCATGGCGCCGGGCGACGCCGACAATGGCGACGATCTCCTCGACGTTGCGCGGCAGGAGCGCCGCCGGGATCGCGCGCTCGACGCCAATCGTGCAGATGCCGTAGCGTTGCTGCGCCGCAGCGCCTTCGAGCACCGCTGGCTCTCCAATGCGAGCGCGCCACTCCCGCATCGCCAAAAGCAGGCTCTCGGCGTCCATCGGCCTCGTTAGATCAAAATAATGATAACTGTCGGAGAATTTTACAGCACCCGGCAGCCGCCTGGTCGCCGCCCCGCCGGCCCGGCGCCCGACAGCCGGCCGAACCGGTTCACGTCGACATCGAATAAATCAGTTGTGACAGTCGCTTGCGTGCGAGCCGCGACCAACCGCCGCGCCCGGGCCGGCGCTGCCGGCGGGCGGCGCCTCATTGTAAGAAAAACCGACTGCGCTGGTCGACGGTCACCCGCCCTTACGCCCGCGCACCCGCGCCAGGGATGCCAAACCCAGCAACGCCGTCCCCAACAGCGCGAGCGAGCCCGGCTCCGGGAGCGGGGCCGCGCGTCCAGGATCGCTGCTGATCAGGCCGACGATGTCGCTTGGTCCGCTCCATGCGGTGGCGCCGCCATGGGCGAAACTATTGCTCAACCGAACATCAGGCGTGTCTGGAAGAGGATTATTGTTGGGGTCCAGGGTGAAGAAGTTGTCGTTAAGCGCCGCACTCCACGCTCCGGGATCGGCAGTATTGACAGACAGATAGCTTTGAGCGGTGCCATCGCTGGTCGCGGGATTTACCGGCGACACGATCGTGGATGTCATATCGGCGGCCGTGTTGGCTCCGTAAACGAAGTCAAGCTGGGCGAGGAAGGTGCAGTTTGCGGTATTGCCGCTGGCGCAGGTGAAACCGGTATATTGGTTCTGGGCGGTGCGTTTGGCGAGGTTCGCGCTGCTGGAAATTTCTGTCCCAACATTCTGGCTGCTGCCGGTAAAGCCGTAGAGATCGAGCACGCCGCCCGACGCCAAGGCTGGTGGACCGCTAGAATCTATGTGGATGCCGTAAAAAATTCCGAGTATCTGCTCGCCGCCATTCTGACCATTGACGAATAAGGTTGGGCCGCCGCCCTGTATGTCCGAGCCGATCGGGGACTGAACTGTGCCCTGTTGAATGCTGGAAATTTCAACAATACCCCAATTGCCTTCGGTCCCGGCAGCGTTGATCGCCGAGTAGGGAGCCGCATTGTTGGGGCCTGTTATGTCGTTGCTTGCCGAGAATTGTTCGTCATCGTTTAGGTGAATTTGAATCGGTCCAACCGGCGGAGCCAGGAACGGGGTCGCATTGGCCAATCCGCTGCCGGCGAGCAAAGCGGTAACCAGCGCCGTTCCTGCCAGCAGATGATGGTGTCTCAATTTCTGTCTCCCGCAAAAGGCATTTACCACGATGCAAATATCCCAGCAACTTTCGGGCCACTACCAAAAATATGTTTGGTAACAAATGGTTGTTAGAATTTATAAGATCAGGGTCCGTGCCGGGACCGGCAATGTGTAAATTTTCCCGACGATGCGCCGCGGTGGTTCCCGATCAAGGCGCGGTCGGCCGAGCGCGGAGGCTGTGCCGGGCGGGGGTCCGCGGCATCGTGCGGAACAGCAGCGACAGCAGCTGCGCGTCTCGGCGGACGGCTGACGGCAGCGCCTCGGCTTCGATCCATGGTCCGGCAGGCGCGGCCGAGCGGGGCGGGATCCAGTGAATCTGGTAAAGCGGCAGCAGCCTCGAGTGCGCCGCCCGGATCCGGGCCGGAAGGATTTCGCGCAGCGCCGTGCGCAGTTCGTCGAAACTCCACGAGGCGCGCAGCGAATTGCGGGAATCCTCGCAAAAGGCCGGGCTCGCATCGGGTGTAAAGATTTCCGGCACATCCTCGGCGGTGCGCTGCCGGCGCGGTCGCACATGGTCGAAAATCCACAGCCGCGTGTCCCGGTCTTCGAGCGCGGCGGCTATTTCGCGCAAGCAGGCGAAAAGCTCGTCGCGGGTGGCCAGGTGATGCAGCGAGAAGATGCTGGTGACGAGGTCGGTCCGGGCCGGGACAAGCTTGCGGAATTCCCGCATATCGCCGCATTGCAGGCGCACCCGGCCGTCGAGCCCGGTGCCGGCCAGATGCCGCCGCCCAAGGCGCACCATCTCTTCGGAGAAGTCGAGCCCGAGGATGGTGAGATCTGGCCGATGCGCCGCAAGGTGCGCGAGAAAGCGCCCGCTGCCGCAGCCGAGGTCGACGATGTGCGCGCCGCGCGGCGCAAGGCGGTGGATCGCCAGGGCGTTGAAGCGATAGATCGGCAGCAGGCTCGTTTTTCCCTGTTCGTCGAATCCCGCTATGCTTGCGGCCGAATCCATGACGGCGGTCGGTTCAGGGGTTCGCGCCAGGGAACGCGGCAGGACGGTTTCGCACAGCATCAGCCGCAGCATCCGCAAGGCCTTCGATCCGGACCCCAGCCGCGCCCCGTGTGGTTGTCTCGACGCCGCCGGCAGGGTTTTCTCGCTCCAGAATGCCCGGGCGTAAACCCGAATTGGCCGCCGCTCCTGCGCTAGAAAAGCAGTGAAAGGTTTCCGGAACCTATCTCTCCCGTTCGGTTTGCGCCGGATCCGCATGACGCTGGCCGCGCAGCTATTGGCGACGGCTGCGATCCTGGGCTGGGTTCCGGGCAATCCGGCCAAGCTGCTGACGATGTTGATCGTCTGGGGGCTGGGCTTTGGCCGCATTCGGGCGGCCGAGTGGCTGGCGATGGCCGGCGTCGATCTTTTTTTCGTGGTGATGAATGTCGCGGCGTTGAACCGGGGCGTCTTCGCCTTCGACCATCCCGATTTGCTCGGCATGCCGGTCTACGAATATCTGATGTGGGGGTTCTATACGCTCCACACGATCCGTTTTCTCGACGGCGCGGCGCCTCGCGGCAGGCTGGCGCTCGCGTTGGCTGCGGCCGTGGTCTTCGCGCTGCCGTTTGCCTTGATTGCCGATCCGACGGCGCTGCTGGCGGTCTGCGGGCTCATGCTCGCCACCGGTCTCGGGCTGTTTCGCCAGCCGATGGACTTCGCCTATGCCGGCTACATGGCCGCGGTGGGAGGGCTGATCGAATATGTCGGGGTGTCGACTGGGCAATGGCACTACCGCGGCCAAAATTACGGCGGAGTTCCGCTGTGGTCCTTCGTTATGTGGGCCGGGGTCGGCCTATTCACGCGGCGCCTGATCCTGCCCGTGCTGGCGCGTCCCGCCGCCGGTAACGGGAATTCGCCGCCGCCAGGCGCCGCGGCCGACCGGGCAGGGCCGCAACCATGACGACGATCGCGCCACGCGGGATCGGTCAGGCGGTTCGCCGCCCAAAATCGGTGGCGACGTCCCAAAGCTCGCGACGGCAGTCCTTGACGCGGTCGACCAGGCGGGCCACCGCCGCCCAGCCCGGCTGGCGCAAGCCATGATGCTGAACCGGCCCGCCGATCGGGTGGAATTCGATGCCGAGACGTCGCAGTAATCGCAACAGCGCCGGCTCCATCATCGCGACGATATGGGTGATTTCGCCGGCCAAGGTCATCATCAGGACCGCCTGGATCAGGCCAAAGGTCACCAGCGGCGGCGCCGGCTCATAGCGCCCGCCGGCCCGCAACGCCGGGCCATCAGCGTGACGCCAGCCCGCTTCGAGCGGTTGGCGCAACACCTTGGCGATCGCAAATCGAGAGATCTCGGCGGTGGCGGCGAGCGGTAGATCAAGCCGCCGCCGCTCGTTCGCCGCGATCATTTTGAGAGCCGGGAGCTCGTCGCCGGCGCGCGGCAGGATCAAACGCACGGTGCCCATGGCGCAGCCGGTCGCGCGATCGAGAACGAGGAAGTGCAGCGATCGCGCATCGTCGCTATCCTGCTCGCGCCCGTCGGGATGCTCGCCCGCATCTTCGAAGCCGCGTTCCAGACAATAAACCTGAAATCGAAGACGAAACACCTGGTCGAGCATGTCTTCTGAATTCGCACAAACAACAGTCAAACAATTCCCGAACCTATCTGCGATGCTTCGCTTAAACCGCAGCGAGCCGGAGCCCCGATTGCCGGGGCTAATCGGCTGCAGATCCGACAGGTCGGATCCCGCCTGGGCGGACGCGGCGCCGGCAAGCGGCGGCGGGAACGATCTATGGTTTGCCGACGGCGCCACGGAATGCATTGGTCTTACTCCCTGCTCAGCCTTGTTTGGACCGCGCCGACTAAGCGCGGACGAAAGCGATCGAACGAGCGGGCGGCCGGCGCAGCGCCGCGCAATTGCGGGCCCGCGCGTGGCAGCCTGACCGCCTACGGCCTAGCTTCGGCGCAGGCGGGGTGCGTAACGGGCGGCCTTTTCGGACGCGGCGGGCACCAGCGCGCGGTCGCCGACGGCGCATGCTGGGGCGAAAACTCTTGATGATCGGTTTACGAGGCGGGCGGCGGCTCGGACCGCCGCGTCCGTGCGCCATGGGGCCAGGCTTCGGATCGGCGGCTCGGCGCCCGTAGCCGCTCGCGCCGCCGCCTTCGCTCTCCGGGGCGGGCGGATTGCCGCGGAGCCGGTCGGCGGCCTTGCCTAATTGGGCCGACGAACCGCATCGGCGACCACCAGGTCGGTCCGATGGACCACCAACACAGCGCAATATACTTCCCCCAACATTGACTAAGATTTTCTGTCTAGCGCCGCGCTGTCGAAGGGAAGGAGGATGGTTCGTAAAAGGACGCGCGAAATCGGCCATGCCGCGAAACGGCAAGTCAGCCCTACAGCAACCTTGAGTTTCTCCGATCGCTACGCGCCTGTCAATTTAGCGATTATGTCAAAGATCAGGCAAGCAGCTTTTTCCGCTCGCCGCCTGCCGCTCCTTATCCGCGAAGGGCGAGGACCGGCTAGACTGGCCGACGGTTGTTTCGAGATCGTGACGGTTCAACATTTTGCCGGCTGCCCTTCGCGCCCTGCGGCAAATCTCTCGGCTTGGCCAAGATCCGCCTCGCATGGCCGAGGAGCGCGCGCTTCGCCTCAGTTCGGCAGGGCTTTGCGCGGCGGGTTTGCCGCCACATCACCGGCGTGTCGGAATTCTTTACGTCGGCCAAATGGCCGGGTTTTGGCACTCTGTTGATATCATTGAAACTTTGACGCGACGCTCGGCGCGAGGCACGGAAAGCCTGTCGGATTTCTTAACACCAGCGCCGCCGACGCCCGGACCTGTGTTATTAACCCATTGATTTATCATACGCCAAGCCGCTGGCACGGCGATTGCTTTAAACATGATCGAAGGCATGGGCCGCTTCCGCGCCCTTTCTCAGGAGGTCAAGATGAGGAAACTTGGACTAAGCCTACTCGGGGCCGCCGGGCTGGTGGCGGCCGCCGCGATCGGACCGGCTAACGCCGCCACCGTACCGAGCGGATCGCTGTCGGTCGGCGAAGCGATTGGGGCGACTGTTACCTTAACGCCGGGCCCGAATATCCTGGTGGGCACCACCGCCAAAACGATCAGCGCCCTAACATTAACCGCAGTGGGCGGCAATCTGGGCCTGGGCACCGGCGTCACGCCGGGCGCCACGGTGACGGTTAGCCCGCAGCCGATCCCGATCCCAACCGCCTTGCTTACCCCGACACCGATTTCCGAGTTGGTCACGGTCGGCAGCCTCACGGTCGATCTGACCACCGAGGAACTGGTGGCGCTGACCGCTCAGACCACATCGGTCGGCGGCGATCTGGCGCTCGATTTTGTCGGCACCTTCACCGACAGCAGCGGCGCCTTGTCGAACGCGACCGCATCGATGTCGGAGACTTGCACCCAGACCGCCGGTCCCTCGAGCAACCTGGTCAGCTGTTCCGACTCGATCGCGGTGCCTGGCATTCCGTTGCCTACCGTCCCGGAGCCGGCGTCTTTGGCACTGCTCGGCTCGGCCCTCGTCGGCTTCGGCGCGCTCCGCAGCCGCCGCAGCAACAACAAGGCCGCGTAAGCGAAAAAATACTTCAGCTCGCGACGAAGCGGCGCCCTCAGGCGCCGCTTTTTTATGCCCGGCGGCGATGGCCGCCTCGGGCGTCAATGGCGAAGTCTCACGACCGATGCGCTTTGTCCTCGCCCGGCGCGGCGATCGCGCCGATCGCGGCGAACAGCCGGGCCACCGGAGACCGCGAGAGCCCGCGGGTGATGAACACCAGCCGCGAGCGATGGTCGGGGTCCGGCCAATCCTCGAGCTCGACCGGCGGGTGGGCGGTGTGCTGCACCGCATGGACGACGACCGGGCCGCGGCACCCCTCGACCGCAAGGATGCCCTTGACCCGCAATAGATCGGGGCCGCGCAATGCGGTCAGCACCGCCATCGCCTGCTCGACCTCGGGCCACGACAGCGGCCGCTCGAAGATCAGCGAAAAGCTTTCCAGCCCGTGCGTGTGCGCGTGGGCATGATCATGTTCGCCCGCTCCGGGATCGGCGCGCTGCGGCGCCGGCGGCGGCTCGTCGAGGACAAAGGCCGGGGCGATCGCGCCATGCTCGGCGATGCCGATCGGGGCCTGGCTCAGCCCGGCGATCCGCCGGGTCAGCCGGGCGATCGCCGCCGCATCGGCAAGGTCGGTCTTGGTCAGGACGATGCGGTCGGCCAGCGCCACCTGCTTTGCCGCTTCGGGCATGTGGTCGAGGTTGCCGGCGCCGGCGACCGCGTCGACCACGGTCACCAGCGCCTGCAGATGAAACTCGCGGCCGAGCGCGCGGTCGGTGGCGAAGGTCTGCAGGATCGGCCCCGGATCGGCGAGGCCCGAGGTTTCGACGATCACCCGTAGAAAGCTCGGCACAGCGCCCCGGACGCGGTCGGCGAACAGCGCGCGCAGCGTTTCCTGGAGGTCGGTGCGCACATTACAGCACAGGCACCCGTTGCCGAGCAGCACTGTGGCGTCGCTGCTGGCGCGCAGCAGGGCCTGATCGATGCCGATCTCGCCGAATTCGTTGACGACGATCGCGGTGTTGGCGCCCTCGGGCGTATCCAAAAGGGCGCGGATCAGGGTGGTCTTGCCGGAGCCGAGAAAGCCGGTCACCGCGATGACCGGCAGCCGGGCCCCCCGCGCCCGGCGCTGGCGCCGTCCGAACGGCAGCGCCTCCTTGCCGGCGAACAGGCGTTCCGGCCCCACTCGCGAGCCCGGCTCAGAAATCCATTTCGAGGGTGTAGAGGCCGCCGACGTGGCGGTCGACGGTGTAGACGATCTGGCGCTCGTCGACGAACACATCGTTGATCTGGATCGCCCCGCTCGGCGCCCGCTCCGGCGGCTCGGGGACGAAATAGCCGATCTCGGCCGGCTGATAGGGGTTCGAGGTGTCATAAGCGCGCAGGCCGCCGTTGAAATAGGTGGCGAGCACGATGCGGTCCGATTTCCAGGCATTCGGCTTTGGCAGGTTCTCGTAGAGGTTGTGCGCGCCATAACGGGCGCCGCGCCGCATATAGGTTTCAAGCGGCGGCAGCGGGCAGGTCGAGATCGGCACCGGGTTGGTCTCCTCCCGCCCGTCGACGACCCAGACGAGCTTCGGCCAGTCGGCGCCCTCGGTGCGGGTGCACTCGTCGCTGACGATCAGCAGGCCGCGCTCGAAGAACGGCACCACGGTGTGGGTGAAGCCGAAATAAGGCGGATGGTAGTCCCAGCGCGACACCATTTTGGGGTGCGCCTTGTCGGCGATGTCGAGGATCACCAGCCCGCCGTCGATATAGCCCAGATAGGCGCGGTCGGGGCGCTCGGGATAGACGTTGGTGTTGTGCGGGCGAAAGCCGGTGTCGGCGTTTTCGGGATGGCGGGCCGGCGGCGGCGCGCTGTCGCCCTCGCGGGTGCCGGGCAACCACCAGCGGCCGACCTCTTGCGGCTTTGACGGGTTCTTCACGTCGATGATCCGATAGAACTGGTCGTCCTTCGGGTGGGTCGGCTGAAAGTCGGGCGCGCCCGAACTCATGTGGATGTACTCGCCGTCGGCGAACCACAGCTGATGGACGCCGCGCGAGGTCGGGCCGGAGCAATCGAAAAACGTGATCGAGCGCGGGTTTTCCGGAACCGAGATGTCGAACAGCTCGAACCCGGCCGGCTGCAGACCGGGCATCGTCGTCTGATAGGCGACCGCCATGACGTCGCCGACCGTCTCCAGCGAGTTCGAGCGCATATGCGATTGCGGCAGGTCGCGGCGGGCGACGATCTTGGGCGCGCGCGGGTCGCTGACGTCGACCGCGGTGAAATTCTTCGGCGCGCTCTCGTGGGCGAGCCACAGGATGCGCCGGCCGTCCTTGGCGATCTGGATCGACATGCCCTCGCCGATGCCGCCAAAGCCGTCGAGCTCGTGATGCGCCAGCTGCCGGAAATTCCAGATCGCGGTGTCGGCCATGTGTCTCACCTCCGTCAAGGGCGGGCGATGCTGTCGGCAAGGGCTGGGGGATATTACGGCATCGCCGACGATAGCGGAACTGCGCCGCTATCCCGTCGGGACGGCTGGCGCTGCGGGTTGCTCGGGTTTGCCCACCAGTCGACGTAAGGTTCTATCGGCCGCCTTTGACGCGCGCTAGGATAAACCGTCGGAAATCGCCGGACGGGCGAGCGAGATCCGATCGTTCGAATGCCCGCCGGACGGAAAAAGGGACGCGATCAGATGAAGCGCTTCGCCGCGGCCGCCCTGACGCTGCTCCTCGCCCTGCCTGGCGCATCGGCGCTGGCCGCCAAGCCGGGCACGACCCTGCGGCTGATCGCCCAGGCCGATCTGCGCGTGCTCGATCCGATCTGGACCACCGCGGTGATCACCCGCAATTACGGCTACATGGTCTACGACACGCTGTTTGCGCTCGACAGCCACTTCAAGCCGCATCCGCAGATGGTCGACCGCTGGACCGTCAGCGCCGACCAGCTGACCTACACCTTCACCTTGCGCGCCGGCCTCAAATTCTCCAACGGCCAGCCGGTCACCAGCGCCGATTGCATCGCCTCGCTGGAGCGCTGGAGCAAGCGCGACGCGCTCGGCCAGACCGTCGCCTCGTTGGTCGCCCAATACCGCAAGGTCGACGACACGAGCTTTTCGATCGTGCTGAAAAAGCCGTTTCCGCTGCTGCTCGCGGCGCTCGGCAAGGTCGACAGCAATGTGCCGTTCATCATGCCGCAGAGCGTCGCCGAAACCAGCGCCAACCAGCAGATCAAGAGCACGATCGGCTCTGGCCCGTTCATATTCGTCAACAGCGAATGGCAGCCCGGCCATCGGGTCGTCTTTGTCAAGAACCCGGAATACGTGCCGCGCAAGGAACCGCCGAGCTGGGCCTCTGGCGGCAAGGTCGTCAACGTCGACCGGGTCGAATGGCTCTATATTCCGGACGAGACCACCGCACTGGCGGCGTTCACCGCCGGCGAGGCCGATTGGTGGGAAAATCCGCCGCCCGATTTCTACAAGCTGCTCGATCGCGATCCGAGCGTGACCCTGATCCAGGGCAGCCCATTTGGCGTCGCCGGATTGCTGCGGTTCAACCAGCTGCAGCCGCCGTTCGACAATCCGCTGATGCGCCTGGCGCTGCTCTATGCCGTCGATCAGGCGGATTATATGTCGGCGGTCGCCGGCGACCGCAAATACTGGAACACCTGCTACAGCTTTTATTCGTGCGGCGGGCCGATGGCCAGCAACGCCGGGGCAAAACCGCTCGAGGGGCCGCGCGACCTAGCCAAGGCCAAAGAGCTGATCAAAGAAGCCGGCTACCATGGCGAAAAGGTGGTGCTGCTCGATCCGACCGACTTCGCCAGCCTGCACGCGCTGGCGCTGGTCACCGCCGACCTGTTGCACCGCCTCGGCATCAATGTCGAGGTGCAGTCGATGGATTGGGGGACCCTCCTCGCCCGCCGCGCCTCCAAGGCGCCGATCGGGCAAGGCGGCTGGAACATTTTTCTGACGACCTTTCCGGGCATCGCGATCCTCGATCCGTCGGTCAACGCCCCCTTGCGCGCCAACGGCGCCGCCGCCTGGGTCGGCTGGCCGACCGATCCGATCATCGAGAAGCTGCGCAATCAATGGCTGTTCGCGCCAAACGACGACGAGCGCAAATCGATCGCCGAGGATCTCCAGCGCGAGGCCTACAAAAGCGTGCCCTATATCCCGCTCGGCGAATATTCGGCGCGGTACGCCTTCCACAAGGATCTGGTCGGGGTCGATATCGGCCCGGCCCTGTTCATGTGGGGCGTCGCCAAAAAATGACGCGGGCGCGAACCGGCGCGATCGAACGACGCGAAACTTCCTCGCTAGTGGATCGCTTCTAACGCTTGTGTCCCGCGGGTGACGGCGGCGAGGATGGCGTCAGCGGATTTGGTCCAGACGAACGGCTTGGGCTTGCCGTTGGCGTCGGCGATGAAGCGGTTGATGGCGGTCTGCAGCTCGACGATCGAGGTGAAGACGCCGCGTTTGAGCCGTTGTCGGGTGAGTTTGGCAAACCAGCCTTCGACCGCGTTGGCCCAGGAGCACGAGGTCGGGGTGAAGTGGAAGGTGAAGCGCGGATGGCGGGCGAGCCAGCCGCGCACCTTGGGGTGCTTGTGGGTGGCATAATTGTCGAGCACCACATGGATCGCCTTGTCGACCGCGACCTCGCGCTCGACGGTGTTGAGAAAGCGGATGAATTCCTGATGCCGGTGGCGCTGCATGCAACGCCCGATGACCTTGCCCTCAAGGATATCGAGGGCGGCGAACAGGGTGGTGGTGCCGTTGCGCTTGTAATCGTGGGTCATCGTGGCGCAGCGCCCCTTCTTCATCGGCAGCCCCGGCTGGGTGCGGTCAAGGGCTTGGATCTGGCTTTTCTCGTCGATGCTGAGGACCACGGCATGATCCGGCGGATCGATATAAAGACCGACAACCTCCTTGAGCTTGGCGGCGAATTTGGGATCGTTGGAGAGCTTGAACGAACGCACCCGATGCGGCTGCAGCCCGTGCCGCGTCCAGATGCGGCGCACCGAGGACGGGCTGACCCCCGCCACCTTGGCCATCGCCGAAGCCGTCCAATGGGTCGCTTCATGCGGCGGGGCTTGGTTGGTCAGCGCCACCACCCGATCGACGGTCGCGGCCGGCAGCGGCGGGATGCGCGCGGGCCGGGTCTTGTCGCGGGCGAGCCCCTCGGCCCCCTCATGCATGAAGCGTTCCTGCCAGCGCCAGACCACGGTCTTGCCTTTGCCAACCGCGCGCATGATGGCGGTGGTCCCCGCTCCATCGGCCGTCAGCATGACGATCCGCGCGCGCCAGACGTGCTTCTGCGGGCTGTTGCGATCCCGGATGATCGACTGCAAGCGCTTCCGATCGGCCGGCGTAATCTCGATGGTGATCCCCTTGCGCATGCCGCACTGTGGCACAGCCGGCCCCGCGGAAACACCAAAATCAGGATTCTTCTGTCAGGTTCTATCCACTAGAGGATAAAGCGCGAGGCTCGATCACGGTGGGTGTCTGCTCCTGGCTGTCGCGTCCGGCCAGTCCCGATCAGCCGTCCGGATCGTCGTTCACGCATCCGCATCCAATCCCAGCATCAAGCGGATGTTTTGCACCGCGGCGCCCGATGCGCCCTTGCCGAGATTGTCGAGCCGGGCAACCAGGACCACCTGCCGCCGCGCCTCGTTGGCATGGACCGAGAGCTCGAGCCGGTCGGTGTCGTTGAGCGCCTGCGGTTCGAGCTTGCCGTCTGGAGCAGGGGCGACGACCGAGACCAGCGCGCAATCGCGATAGCGCGCCGCTAACACCTCGCGCAGATCGGCGCCGCGCGGCTTCCCCGGCAAGGTGTCGAGGTGCAGCGGCACCGACACCAGCATGCCCTGGCGGAAATGGCCGACCGAGGGCACGAAAATCGGCCGTCGCGTCAGCCCCGAATAGCGTTCGGTCTCGGCCACGTGCTTGTGCTCGAGGCCGAGCGCGTAAAGCTCGAACGCCGGTCCGCCCGCGGCGTCATGCGCTGCGATCATCGACTTACCGCCCCCCGAATAGCCGCTGACCGCGTTGATCGCGATCGGGTAGTCGGGGGGCACCATTCCGGCATGGACCAGCGGCCGCAACAGCGCGATCGCGCCAGTCGGATAGCAGCCCGGATTGGCGACCCGGCCGGCGGCGGCGATGCGCCCAGCCTGGCCGTCTTCCATCTCGGCAAAGCCGTAGGTCCAGTCCGGGTGCACGCGATGCGCCGTGCTGGCGTCGAGCAGCTTCGGCGCGTCCGGGCCGAGCCCGTCGGCCAGCGCCACCGCCTCCCGCGCCGCCTCGTCAGGCAGGCACAGCACCACCAGATCGACCGCCGCCATCATGTCGCGGCGCGCCGCCGGGTCCTTACGCTGCGCCGACGACAGGCTTTTGACCGTGACCTCGGGCAGGCGTTCGAGGCGGGTGCGGATGCCAAGCCCTGTCGTGCCAGCTTCGCCGTCGATGAACACGCTGGGGCGGTTGGCTGCCATGTCTTCATTCCCCGCACACAGATAACGCGAACCCCACGGGAACTTTGCGTTCGTCGCCCATGCCCTAGCGCAATTGGGGGAGCGGCGCAAAAGAGTTTTGCCGGTACAGCAGCATGGACGCGCCACGATGCCGATTTCCGAAACCGGACCGCGTGCGCTATCGTGATTAATTCGGGTCATGCAGGAGTGCAAAGCAATGGACGGAACGGGCGTGCCGCTCAAATGCCTCGCCGGGATCAAGGTGCTCGACCTGACCCAGTTCGAGGCCGGCCCCACTTCGACCGAGGCGCTGGCCTGGCTCGGCGCCGAGGTCGTCAAGGTCGAGAACCCGAAGGGGGGCGAACCCGGCCGCACCGCCTTTGTCGGCCCCGAGGGCAGCCCCGACTTCGTATTATTTCTTCGAATTCAACGCCAACAAGAAATCGGTCACGGTCAATCTGAAATCCGAGCGCGGGTTGGCTCTGGTCAAGGACATGGCGCGGCATGCCGATGTGATGGTCGAGAACATGGCGCCCGGCACGATCGAGCGCATCGGCCTCGGCTATGACGTGATCCGAGCGATCAACCCCGGCATCATCTATTGCCAGATCAAGGGATTCGGCGAGGGCAGCCCGTACGAGAAGAACCTCGCCTTCGACATGATCGCGCAAGCCTGCGGCGGCACGATGAGCATCACCGGCGAGCCCGACGGCCCGCCCTGCAAACCCGGCCCGTCACTGGGCGACACCGGCACCGGCATGCTGATGGCGATCAGCATTCTGGGCGCCCTCTACGAGCGCAAATCGACCGGCCAGGGACGCCGGCTGCAGATCGCGATGCAGGACGCGATGCTGCATTACATCCGGATCGCCTTTCAAACTCAGGCGGTGACCGGCAAGGCCGCCGGCCGCGCCGGCTCGCGCAGCGTCACCGGGTCGCCGCCGCCGGCCGGCATTTTTCCGTGCGCACCGGGCGGGCCCAACGACTGGGTTTATGTGTTCGCCCGCCAGAAGGACCACTGGCACAATCTCCTAAAGGCGATCGGCCATCAGGAGCTGATCGGCGACCCGCGCTACGAGACGATCGAGGCGCGCCATGAGCGCCGCGACGAGGTCGATGCAATGGTCGCCGATTTTACTCGCCGCCACGACAAGCACGAGGCGATGCGGCTCATCGGATCGGCCGGGGTGCCGGCCGGCGCCGTGCTCGACACGATGGAACTGATGAACGAACCGTCGTTCGAGCGGCGCGGCATCTTGCAGACCATGCAGCACCCGTCGGGAGCCGTTCAAGATGCCGAGCTGGCCGGTGCGCTTCGACGGGGCGCCGCCCAAGCTCGAACCGGCGCCGCTCTTAGGCCAGCACTCGGCCGAGGTGCTCGGCGAATGGCTCGGCATGAACGCCGGCGATGTCGCGGCGCTGAAGAAGGAAGGGACGGTCTAAAGCGGCGGACTTAGTCCGCCCCCGGTTACCCTTGCCACGACGCGCACGCATATGAGCACATTGTGAAGGGCTCTGGCGATGGCACAGATGATTTGCCCCCAATGCGGAACGCAAGGAAATCCCAAGACCTTTACACCGGGCAGTTTCCTGATGGAAGTTGTCCTATGGCTATTCTTTATACTGCCGGGGCTTCTTTACAGTGTATGGCGGATTACCGCCCGCAGACGCAACGTCTGGTAGTGGGTCAGTTTGATTGTAACGCGTTTCGCGCCGGGTTTCCGATCGCCGCTCGCCGTGCCATATTACCATGATGGCGACCAAACGTCTCAAACGCCCGCGCGACCCGATCCAGCTCGGCAAGCTGATCGTCGATATCGCTACGGGTCAAGTGGAGGATCGGGAAGACGATGAGAAAGACCCCGCGGCATCCGACCTAGGGCGCCTCGGCGGTTTGAAGGGCGGTCGCGCACGAGCAGATAGTTTGTCTCCGGAGCGACGGCGGGAAATAGCGGCTCGCGCTGCGTCAGCACGCTGGAAACCCAAATCGTAAGAGGGCGTTCTATCGGCGGTTGATGCCGCGCCCGAATGGATATAAATTCTGGCGTCGCTTTTCCAGAGAGGCGCGCGCCGTGCCCGCACGAGAGGCTGCACCTCAATTCAAAATTTGGGCCGCCAAGAACGGCATGCTTGGCGGCGATCGGATTATCGAGGATCGCGAAACTGAGTTGGACCGCTCGCTCGTTGGCGAGCGACGGGCGGCGGCCGCGGATATTCTACAACGGCGGCACATAACATTTATTGGATCAAACGAAGAAACAAACGAAGTTATCGTTTATACTAATACCCGCGTACTACAAAAGGAATTGGATTCACTACCTAAGACAATTGACGACACCACCGTTACCTATCTTAAGGCGGCGGCGGCGTCTGTTACAGGGCGGCCTACGCCATCGCCGGGACTGCTTCCTCATCATCAACACAGACATAGATATACGTGCGGGACATCGATTTATATTGGAAATATGATCGGTGCTGGCACACTTGGTGCCCTTGTGCGCGGGACCGATCGAGTTCTCTATGGACTAAGTAATAATCATGTCACAGGCGGTTGTAATTACGCCGAGCCCGCACTGCCTATTATGGCCCCAGGATCGCTTGACGTAAAGGCTGGCGGATTAGACCCCTTTACTATTTAGGGCACCATTTCCAATGTATGCCGTTTGTGGACGGGGCCGAGCTGAATGTGGCGCCCAATCCAATCTCGACGCGGCAATCTTCAGAATTAAAGATGAAGACCTCGTGAGTTCTATGCAGAGGTCAATTTATGACACACCAACTTTAATCATGGATCATGCGGATGGCATGGAAGTCCAGAAGGTCGGGCGCACAACAGGGATTACACAAGGTCGGATTAGAGCTACGTCGGCAGGCGCGGAAGATGTAGAATATTTTATCGAGGAAACTGGGGTAAAGAAAGTAGTATTCTTCGAGCCCATGTTTGTAATAACTGGCTCTCCGAACGCATTCGCCGAAATGGGAGACTCAGGTTCTCTTATAACGCACTTAGCGTCGGATGGGAACCGATACGCGATAGGGATCGTTATAGCTGTAAGCAAAGACGGAGCATTGACCTACGCGACCCCTATACGTAAGGTGTTGGATTATTTCGACATTGTTTTGGTCGGAGGACACCACATCTAAAGGTAGCCATGACACCACGGGCGGCAGCAGAATCACTGAGGGCAAACATTGCCGCTCCAAAGGCGGCAGTGACCGTGTGGGCGTGGCATGACGATGATGGTTCGGTTCGCCTCATAGTGCGGGTGAACCCGCGCTATGAGATCGATATAACCCATATTCCTAGGTCCTTTGCCGGCTACCCGGTAAGTGTGGAAAGGCGAAATTCGGCGATAGCGCTGCGCCGATAAAATGACCTTTATGCTTGACGCTCAAGCGCAAAGGTCATATAAGGAGGGCATGAACAAGCTCCCCACCGAACGCCGCGCCCAGATCCTCGGGATGATGGTCGAGGGCAACAGCATTCGCGCTATCGTGCGCATGACCGGGGCGAGCAAGAACACGATCGTCAAGCTGCTGGAAGACGCTGGCGAGGCGTTCTCGGTATACCAGGATAAGGCTTACCGCGACCTTTCGTGCAAGCGACTCCAACTCGACGAAATTTGGGCCTTCTGTTACGCGAAACAGCGCAACGTGCCGTTCGCGAAGAGTGCGCCGGAAGAGGCTGGCGACCTGTGGACATGGGTTGCGCTCGACGCGGATACCAAGCTGGTCCCCTCCTGGCGCGTTGGTGATCGCAGCGGAGCGACCGCGATCGAGTTCGTGTGCGATCTCTCTCGGCGGCTGGCAAATCGGGTTCAGATTACCAGCGACGGCCATCGCGCATATTTGGAGGCGATTGAAGCCGGGTTCGGTGCCGATGTTGATTATGCTCAGCTCGTGAAGCTCTATGGCGAGGTTCCGCATCCTGCGGGCCGCTACAGCCCGGCGCAGATCCAAGGGACGAAAACCTTTTGCTGCACCGGCGACCCTAATCGGGCGCACGTCAGCACGTCCTACGTCGAGCGCCAGAACCTCACCATGCGCATGTCAATGCGGCGCTTCACCCGGTTGAGCAACGGCTTCTCAAAGAAGGCCGAGAATCATGCTCATTCGGTCGCGATCCACTTCATGCACTACAATTTCGTGCGCATTCATCAAAGCCTCCGGGTGACGCCCGCGATGGCAGCGGGCGTGACAAAGACGCTATGGTCGCTCACTGACATGGTGCGCGTGATCGAGGAACGCGAGGATATGCGTTCCGGGGGCGGCATTGGTCGGATGAGTCATTTGCGCTCTCAAAATAGCGCTAGCCGCTCCGCTTGCGCCGTCGCGGGTGCTGAGTTGGCAAAGGTTCGGGAATGATATCCTCTGGCGTCGGCTGTTCGCCACCGGCGAGCGGCAGCAACAGTGTTCCTTGCGGACTTGGCCGCGGGACCCTTCTCGGGCGCGTCTCTTGTACCGCTGCGCGCGCTAGATTCATTTCCAAGAGCCGCCCTAGAGCATCTTCGTCCGAAATGTCGGCTGGCCAGCCATAAGCGATGGCAACCGCCGCGTCGAGATTACGGTGGGCATTGTCGAGCCAAGCGGGTCGCGCATTGTAGAGGTTAGTTAGCGTGCGCGCCTTAAGAACCGCGGCGGCGGCATCGTCTGCCGGAAGCATTCGATCAGGAAAGCCAGGCGCAGCCTCTGGTACAACGCGTACCAAATTCGCAGGGTTCAGCCAATTGCGGCGCAGATCGTCAAGGCGGCGCGCCGCTACCGCAATGGCTGTGGCGCGAGGATCAGAGTATCCCTCCGGTGATGGCCGCCTTGCGTAACTGAGGTGGGATGGGCTGGTAAGCACTGGTGCAAATGATGGTGTTTGCACCGGTGTTAGAGACGGTGCGATGGCGCGGGTCGAGGTTATAACGGGGCCGGAACGGCGGCGGCGTTGGAGCGCCGAGCAGAAGCGGGCGATTGTTGCCGAGAGCCTGGCGCCTGGGGCGGTGGTCACAGAGATCGCTCGCCGCGCGGAGATTGGGACCGGCCAGATTTATCGCTGGCGCCGGGAGCTTGGGGTCGGCCGGGGGTTTGCTCAGGTTCTGATCGCGCCGGGCGGGGATGACGCCGGGTGGCCTGCGGCACCGGTGATCGAGATCGAATTTGTGGGGAAGGCGCGCATGCGGATCCCGGCTTCGATCCCGGCCGGGCTGGCGGCGGCCGTGGTCAAAGCGCTGTCGGGGCGATGATCCCGGTCCCTTCGGGAGTTCGTGTTTGGCTAGCCGTCGGCCACACCGACATGCGGCGTGGGATGAACAGCTTGGCACTGCAAGTCCAAGAAGTATTGGATCGCGATCCGCATGCCGGTGATTTGTACGTTTTCAGAGGCAGAAGGGGTCATTTAATCAAAATTCTGTGGCATGACGGGATCGGCATGTCGCTCTACGCCAAGCGGCTGGAGCGCGGCCGATTCATCTGGCCATCGCCGGCCGACGGGATCGTCGCGATCAGC
Source organism: uncultured Alphaproteobacteria bacterium (assembly GCA_963814805.1). Taxonomy (GTDB): domain Bacteria; phylum Pseudomonadota; class Alphaproteobacteria; order ATCC43930; family CGMCC-115725; genus AP-15. The sequence goes on from CAWFER010000011.1 coordinate 111,441, forward strand.
GCGGCGCAGTTGGCTTACATGCTCGACGGGATCGACTGGCGGAACCCGGTTCGCACCTGGCGTCCGGAAGTGGCCGGCTGAGAGCCTGCCCCTGACCTGATCAGGGATGCGGCGGATTGACTCACCCTATGGTTGAGGAGCGCTCGGGCCCGGTGATGTGCGATAATCGGGCCCGTGACGACACCCGAGGACCTCCCCGACGCCATTGCCGCGCTGCAGGCGGCGCTAATCGCGGAGCGCGAAAGAGCGGCGCGGGTCGAGGCCGAATTGGCGGTGGCCAAGGCCAAGGCTTCCGATGATCAGGCCTTGATCGCCCATCAGCGATTGCAGATCGCCAAGCTCACGCGTGAGCTCTATGGCCAGCGCTCGGAACGCAGTGGGCAATTGCTCGATCAGATGGCGCTGGCCTTCGAGGAGTTCGAGAGTTCGGCGACCGAAGACGAGATTGCCGCCGAGCGGGCCGTGGCCAAGACCACCAACGTGGTGGCCTTCACCCGCAAGCGCCCGGCACGCCAGCCCTTCCCCGAGCATCTGCCGCGCGAGCGGGTGGTCGAACCGGGTCCGACCGCCTGCCAGTGCTGCGGCAGCTCGCGGCTGCGCAAGCTGGGCGAGGACATCACCGAGACGCTGGAGGTGATTCCGCGGCAGTGGAAGGTGATCCAGCATGTTCGTGAGAAGTTCACCTGCCGCGACTGCGAGAAGATCAGCCAGGCGCCGGCGCCGTTCCACGTGATCGCGCGCGGCTGGGCCGGCCCGAGCCTCTTGGCGATGATCCTGTTCGAGAAGTTCGGGCAACATCAGCCGCTGAACCGCCAGGCCGAACGCTATTCGAGAGAAGGCGTACCCCTCAGCCTGTCGACCCTGGCCGACCAGGTCGGGGCCTGCTGCGCGGTGCTGACCCCGCTGCTGCGGCGGGTTGAGGCGCATGTCTTCGCGGCCGAGCGCTTGCACGGCGACGATACCACCGTGCCGGTCTTGGCCAAAGGCAAGACCGACATCGGGCGATGCTGGGTTTACGTGCGCGACGATCGACCGTTCGGTGGACCGGACCCGCCGGCGGCGATGTTTTATTACTCGCGCGATCGCCGCGGCGAGCACCCGCAGACACATCTGGCCGGCTATGCCGGGATCCTCCAGGCGGACGCCTTCAGCGGATACAACAAACTCTACGAACCCGACCGCCAACCGGGCCCGATCCTGGAGGCCGGATGCTGGAGCCACGCCCGTCGACCGTTCTTCGTCATGGCCGATCTTGCTGAGAACGCCCGCCGCAAGGCGCAGGGCAAGACGACGGCGGTGATATCGCCGCTGGCGCTGGACGCAGTCCGGCGCATCGATGCCCTCTTCGACATCGAACGCACGATCAACGGCCAGAGCGCCGAGCGACGCCGAGCCGTCCGGCAAGAGCTGAGCGCGCCGCTGGTCGCTGATCTCGAGCGCTGGCTGCGCGAGCACCGGCCAAAGCTGTCGCGCGGCAACGATCTCGCCAAGGCGATGGATTACCTGCTCAAGCGCTGGCCGGCGTTCACCCGGTTCCTCGACGACGGCCGCATCTGCCTGTCGAACAACGCCGCCGAGCGCGCGCTGAGAGGTATCGCTCTCGGCAGAAAATCATGGTTGTTCGCGGGTTCCGACCGGGGTGGGCAGCGGGCGGCGGCAATGTACAGCCTGATCGTCACCGCCAAGATGAACGATGTCGATCCGCAAGCCTGGCTGGCCAACGTCCTGGCCCGGATCGCCGAGCATTCGGCCCAGAGGCTCGATGAACTGCTGCCATGGAACTGGCGGCCGCGTTCGGCACCGCAAAGTCAGGCGGCCTGATCATGGCAGCCATCGCCCAGGTCTTCACGATCAGCTATGTCGCCAACCTGCTCGGCGAGGACGAAGACTGGCTGTACGACCTGTCGACCGACATGTTCCCGGAAGACGGCTGCCTCTGGGTCTACGGCGTCGGCGAGGATGGCGTGCCCGCCTTCACCAAGGACGGCATAGAGAACCTGCGCCAGATCATCGCTGACCAACGAGCCGCCGGCCGCGCACCGCCTCAGGTCAAATCCGCCGAGTAGCCGGCCTGTGGTCCTCACCGCATGCTAACGGATCAGAGGCGTAGAACGCCGCGGAACGGCTGGGGATGAGGCCATCAGGGAATGGATAGGTCTCGAATGTGGTTGTGGGGGTATAGCGTGGTCGATCTTCCAAGCTGGTGCCCATCCTAAGCGCCCACGCCTGATGGAAGCGGGAATGTAGTATGCCGAACGTCGAGTCGTCATCGCGAGCGATCACGATTACGACGTTTGCAGGCACCACTGTCGCAGGGAGCCACACAAAGGCACGATGCTTTGCGACCATGCTTGTAGCAATGTAACGATCTTTCCCAGCTATTGCCCGCCACATCTCTGGTCGTGGACGTTCGTGATGCCACCAGTCTATTGCGTACCCTCGCGCTTGGCGGCCAACACGTTCAGCCCGAACATGCGTAAGCGCATACCCGAAAGGCGCTTCATAAAGAGCAGCCTCGGCTTCATCCATCTCCAAGCCGAAGTTGATGATCCACCGTCCGGTCAATCCGCGTAATGTCCATTCCGTTGGCCCAGGGACGCAGCACCTCAGCATTTGGCCGACCGTTGGGATTCAACGGAAGTCTGAGCCACTGACGCGCCAACTCGCCCGGAACGTCGAAATCGCCCCCCTTGGTATCGCCCATGAAAGCAACGCCACGATTTTCCTGTAAGGGCCGTGCCGTCGTGAAATCGATCGCCGCTCCCGTGAGATCGGCGTTGATCCGTGCCGCCCAAACGTCATTGAGCTTAATATCTCCCAGCGGCCAATTTCTAGCGAAACAGATCAGGGAGACGTGCACGGCCGCACCATCGAGAACCCAGGGCTTATCCTCCCAGGCATCATAAATCACGCCAGCGCGACTGATCGTGTCGAGTACACGACGATTTGCTCCACCGCGGATCGAATTGGTCGCGACGAGCCCGGCACGTTGTGTATCGCCAAGAAACACCCGCTCCCATGCCTTGACGAACCAATAAATCACAAGACCCGCCTCAGCCGGGACCCGACCAGCATAAGCCGCAAACAACTGATCAACGTAATCGTCACCAAGCAATGAACGCATCATCTTGCCGCCGAGGAATGGCGGGTTGCCGATCACCACATCTGTCTCTGGCCAATAGGCTGCCGTGCCGTCCGCATTCAAAATTGCATCGCGGCATTCGATCGTGTCTAACGGCTTCAGGATCGGATTTCGTGAAACGTCGAACCCATTCCGACGCATCCACTGGATCTCACCGATCCATACTGTCACGCGCGCCAAGTCCGCGGCATAGGGATTGACCTCAATCCCCCTGACGGCTTCCGGCCCGATCTGCGGAAACTCACGCGCCATTCCTAGCAGGCTGCTGAAAAAGAGAGAGTTTTCCGGTTTTTTCTGGTTGCGGACGGCTTGACATGAGCGATTACGATGAGTTCTTGATGCGCTCTTCATCGAAGTGGCGAGTGGGGCGGGGATATTGGCCGGCGAGCGTGATGGCCGGTCACGACACGGGCTCGGCGAGCAATTTGGGCAGGCGGACGAGATCGTAGGCGGCCATGGCGAGGGTGAATTGCCAATCGACCTTGGGCAGCCCGCGATGACGCATCTTGCGCAAGCCGGCCACCGTTTTGGCCCAGCCGAAAGCCTCTTCGATCCGTTTGCGGATACGCTGGGAGACCACATAGCCGGGATGCCGGGTGGTGCGGCCGTCGATCGCCGAGCGCCGGCCGTTTTGGTTCTGGGCAACATGCGGGGTCACCGCCTTGTCGCGCAGCTCGTAAGGGGCCGGGCAAGGAGGCCCGGCTCTGTTTCATCGGCCATGCGCTGATGGAGAACCGCAATGGTTTGGTTGTCGGCGCGGTGACGACCCGCGCCTCGGGACATGCCGAGCGCCTGGCCGCCTTGGCGCTGATCGACCCGCATGCCGATCGTCCACAACTGGTCACGCTCGGCGCCGACAAGGGCTACGATACCGGCGACTTCGTGATCGAGCTGCGCGACAAGGCGGTGACCCCGCATGTTGCCCAGAACCAAAACGGCCGGCGCTCGGCGATCGACGGCCGCACCACCCGGCATCCCGGCTATGTGGTCTCCCAGCGTATCCGCAAACGGATCGAAGAGGCTTTCGGCTGGGCCAAAACGGTGGCCGGCTTGCGCAAGATGCGTCATCGCGGGCTGCCCAAGGTCGATTGGCAATTCACCCTCGCCATGGCCGCCTACGATCTCGTCCGCCTGCCCAAATTGCTCGCCGAGCCCGTGTCGTGACCGGCCATCACGCTCGCCGGCCAATATCCCCGCCCCACTCGCCACTTCGATGAAGAGCGCATCAAGAACTCATCGTAATCGCTCATGTCAAGCCGTCCGCAACCAGAAAAAACCGGAAAACTCTCTCTTTTTCAGCAGCCTGCTAGTGCCGTGTCCGCCACAGCTCGGGGAAGGAACGAAACTGCGCCTTGGCGTCCACGATCTGCGTGATCTTCGTTGCGGCCTCTATGTCCAATTTAATTGGGCCGACCATTGTCGTCCCTTCGCGGCAAGGTTCGCTTTACCGCGTCCTGCACTTCGGGGGGCTGGGAGGCGAGGGCGTCGCAGAGGCGGCGCAGCTGGCGGCGCAGGCCGTAGACCTGGTCGAGCAGGCCCAGCACCAAGGGCAGCGCCTCGTCGTCGATCGCGTATTCGTGGCCGATTTCGAGGATCAGCTCGACCCGGGCGACATCGACCTCGCGGAACAGCCAGGTCTCGCCATGCCGCTCGGGCAGCACCCAGCGGTTTTCGCCGGGATCCCATTCGTTGCCGACCTGCTCTTCGATCGGGGCGCCGCTATCGGTCGTCGTCGGCGGCGCGCGACCGGCGGTGGAAATCAGTCGCTCGGGCGTTCGGCTATTTCGGGTAACATTCGCCAGCCGAAGCTGTTGTGTCCTCCCGATCCGAGGCTGCTGATGACCCAGGCGCTCGCCGCCGCGCCGCGATTGGACCCTGGCAAATTCCAGCACCCGCGCGTTACCGCCAACGGCGAACCGCGGGCCAGCGTTGCGCTCAAGGCGCTGGAAACGCTGTGGTTCAACACCGGGACGCGGTGCAACCTGACCTGCCGGAACTGCTATATCGAATCCTCGCCGACAAATGACCGCCTGGCTTATTTGACCGCCGCCGAGGTCGCCCGCTATCTCGACGAGATCATCGAGCTGCGGCTCGGGGCCGAGCTGATCGGGTTTACCGGCGGCGAGCCTTTTATGAACCGCGAGCTGCCGGCGATGCTCGAGGATGCGCTGTCGCGCGGGTTTCGCGCGATCGTGCTGACGAATGCGATGAAGCCGATGGACAGGATGAAGCCGGGGCTTCTGCGGTTGCGCGAGCGCTTTGGCGACCGCTTGACCCTGCGCGTGTCGATCGACCACTACGGCCGCGCCGTCCATGAGCTGGAGCGCGGCCGGCGCAGTTGGGCGCCGACGCTCGACGGGCTCCTCTGGCTCGCCGGAAACGGCTTCTCGATCAATGTGGCGAGCCGATATTTGTCGGGCGAGCCGGAAGCCGCGCTGCGGCGCGGTTTCGCCCAGCTGTTCGCCAGGCTCGGCGTCGCGCTCGACGCGGATGACCCGGTGGCGTTGATGATTTTCCCGGAAATGGATGCGAGCGTTGATGTCCCGGAGATAACCGAGGCATGCTGGGGGATTCTCGGCAAATCGCCGGAGAGCGTTATGTGCGCCACCTCGCGCATGGTGGTGAAACACCAGGGCGCCGCACAGCCGAGCGTCATCGCCTGCACCCTTCTGCCCTATGATTCGCTCTGGGACCTTGGCCCGAGCCTGGCCGGGGCAAGCGGCCCAGTGGCGCTCAACCACCCGCATTGCGCCAAATTCTGCATGCTCGGCGGCGCCGCCTGCAGCCGGGGCTGAGGCGACGGTCGGCGCTCCAGGCAATCGCCATCAGTCCTCGATCGATTGCGATTTGCGACCGGCCGACGCTCCCACCATTATTCGAGAGCCAGCCCTTGCCGGCGCCACCCCTCGGTGCCGCCGCGCAGGACCGCGACATCCCGTAAGCCGGCGGCAAGCAGCCTCGTCGCCGCCTGGGCGGATCGGCGGTCGGTCTGGCAAACCAGCACGACCGGTTGTCGCCGGGCGGCAAGTTCCCCGACCCGGCCTGGCAAATCGGCCAGCGGCATGTTGACGGCCCCGGGCAGGTGACCCGGCGGCGCGATGAATTCCTCGGGCTGACGCACATCGACCAGGACCACGGTCTCGCCGGCCGCGAGGCGGCCCTTCAATGCGGCGACCTCGATCCATGCCGGCGCCTCGATCCGTGGCCGGCCGAACAAACGGGACAGAAATGCTTTCATGGCGAGCTGCTCTCCAAGACCCAGCCGGACGCAACGTCGCGTCGATCTCGCGCTGCGGCCGATCTGCCGGGCATGACCACGCGACCAAATCCAAATATAGGGTTCAATTGGTTTCGCCGGAAAACCGAAAGCCCCGGTAGCGCCGCCGATGCGAAGCGACGTAGCCTGTCGGGATTGAGCGCCGCGAGAGGGAACCGACATGGCGGGTAAGGCCTATGCAGTCACGCACAGCGATGCCGAATGGCGCCAGCTCCTGACGCCCGAGCAGTATGACATCATGCGATCTCACGGGACCGAGGCGCCGGGGAGCTGCGCCTTGCTCCTGGAAAAGCGGCCCGGCAGGTTTTCCTGCGCCGGCTGCGGTCAGCCGCTATTTGAATCAAAAGGAAAGTTCGAAAGCGGGACCGGCTGGCCGAGCTTCAATGATCCGATCGAGGGCGCCGTCGAGACCTCGGTCGATCGCACCCTCGGGATGGTGCGAACCGAGGTCCATTGCGCGACGTGCGGCAGCCACCTTGGCCACGTCTTTGATGACGGCCCTCCACCGACCCATCTGCGCTATTGCATCAACGGCATTGCGATGAATTTTTTGCCGGACTGATGAGGATCGCTGATCCCCGCACGGCGCTGATCGGCCACTCGGCGGGTGACGCCACGAGGACTTCGGGTGAGCAGCGCTCTATCACCTGGCGAATGGCGTCAGCAGCTCCCGCGCTTCCGGCAGGTTTTCCAATCGCTCGATTGTCGCCAGCACGGCATCCACACTTGCCTCGGTGAGCGGCTGCACGGCGTTGCGCGCGCAGTCGCGGAACTTCGCCTCGCATTGAGCCTTCGTGAGCGGCTTCTGCGGCGACCCGATCGGATCGGTGGCCTCGATGGTAACCGAACGCCCGTCGGCGGTCTGCACCGTGATGCCGAGCGACCCCTTCGGTCTGCCATCCTGGGCGACGCCGGCGATCCGATCCGCCAGATCGAGCACCGCGGCGTCGCCGAGCCCGTCGACCTGCGCGATGCCGACCTTGCCATGCGCCAGAGCGGTGGCGACCAGAAAGGGTTGCGCGAACTGCGCCTCCACCACCTGGGTCGGGCGGCGCTTTGTCGGGCCGCGACCGAACTGGTCGCTGTGCGCGGCGGGGTCTGCCTCGATCGTCACCGCGGCAACCTCGTCAGGCCGCTCGATTGCGAGCCGCGCTCGCGCCGCCAGCGCGGCGTCGATCGCGCCATGCAGCGGTCGACCGCAGGGATAGGGCTTGTAGCTCAGCGCCTCGCCGCGGAACGCCGCGCCCAGATCGCGCAGCAGCGCCGAGGCGTCGTATCCGTTCGGCTGATACAGCTCGAAGAAGCCAAAACGGCCATTGAATATGTCATGCGCCCCGGTGAACCCGGTCTGCGCCAAAACGGCGGAGAAAACACCCGCGCTTGCCGCCTGGCCGGCCTGCATCCGCTTGGTCAGCGCCCCGTCCAGAATGCACTGACGATTGCCGGCGGCATGGCTGTAGGCGATGCCGAAGGCGTCGAGCATCTGCTCCGGCGCGAGGCCGATCAGCTTGCCTGCCGCCGCCGTGGCGCCGAATACCCCGATCGCCGCCGTGCGGTGCCAGCCCCGATCGAGCGTGCTCGCGAGCGCAATGCGGCACGAGACATCCAGCCCCAGCGCGACGGCCAACAGGAGATCCTGTCCGGTGACGCCCTCCAGGCTATCGCAAAGGGCGAGCGCCGAGCCCAACACGGAGACGCCGGGGTGGATCGATCCGCCGGTATCCAGCGTGTCGTCGAAATCGAGCGCATGACCCATGCTGGCGTTTAAGAACGCCGCTTGTGGCGCCGGCAAGCAAATCGCGCGCAGCAGGACGCGGCTTTCCGCCAGCCCGCCCCAGCGCGAGATCACGCTAAAAAGCTGGTCGATCCCTGGGGAGCCGCTGCCGCCAAGCATGCAGCCAAACGTATCGAGAATATCGCGACGGGCGGATTCGACGGCGCTCGCCGGCAGATCCGCATAGCCGGTGCGGCAGACATGCTGAGCCAGTCGCCAAGCTGCGTCGTCGATCATCATCTCCTCCCATCGGCTGCGATGTTCCGATACTACCTGACCTGCAGCCGCCTTGCGGCAGCGGATCGCACGCTTCGCCATCGCCGGGGAGGCTGGGCGTCGCAATACTGGATGAAGCCGATATCGGAGCTTCAGCACATGCAAACCTACGATTACATTGTCGTCGGCGCCGGGTCGGCCGGCGCGGCCGTCGCCAACCGGCTGTCGGCAGACCCGCGCAACAAGGTGCTGCTGCTCGAAGCCGGCCGGGCGAGCCATCCTTGGTCTCCCATCCCGATCGGAATGGCCCGGCTGATCACCAATCCCGCGGCCAACTGGCTCTATTCCTCCGAGCCCGAGGCCAACACCAATGGCCGCAGGATCCCGGTGCCGCGGGGCAAGCTGCTCGGCGGCTCCAGCGCGATCAACGGCATGGCGTTCGTGCGCGGCCAGGCGCAGGACTACGATACCTGGGCGCAGATGGGCAATCGCGGCTGGAGCTACGCCGAGGTCCTGCCGTTCTTCAAGCGCATGGAAAGCTATGCCGGCGGCGACGACGACTTCCGCGGCCGGGAGGGCCCGCTGCGCGTCACCAACCCGGAACCGCGCGATCCGATCTTCGCCACGATCATCGAGGCGGCGGCGCAAATCGGCATCCGGCGCAACCTGGATTACAACGGCGCCGCTCAGGAGGGCATCGCGATGAGCCAGGCGACGATCGCCGCCGGCCGCCGCATGAGCACGGCCCGCTGCTATCTGGAGCCGATCCGCAAGCGCCGGAACCTGCATATCGAGACCGAGGCCTTGACTGAGGGGCTGGCGCTCGATGGCGGGCGCTGCGCCGGTGTGCGCTACTCCGCCGCCGGCGAGGTGCGTGAGGCCCGGGCGGCGCGCGAGGTCGTGGTCAGCGCCGGCACTTTCAACTCGCCGCAATTGCTGGAGCTATCCGGCATCGGCCAGCCCGAGCGCCTGCGCAATCTCGGCATTGAGGTGCGCCATGCGCTGCCTGGCGTCGGCGAAAACCTGCGCGACCATTACGCGCCGCGCACCCGCTGGCTGGTCGGTAAAAAGGGCGTCACCTTCAACGATCGGGGGCGCGGCCTCGGCCTGGTGCATCAGGCGCTGCGCTACGCGCTGTTCCGCAAGGGCTTGCTGGCCATGGTGGGCGCCCCGCTGCGCGCGTTCGTGTGCTCGCGCGAGGGCCTGGAGGCGCCGGACCTAATGCTGGGCTGGGTCCCGATGCTGACCGAACCCGGCCCACGGGGACCGCGGATCTCCGGCCAGTCGGGCATGACCTGCTATGCCCACCCGATGCGTCCGGAGAGCAAAGGACAGGTTCACATCATCGCCGCCGATCCGCGCCGGCCGCCGGCGATCAACTTCAATTTTCTGTCGTCGCCGCCCGATGCCGAGCTGACCGTCCGCGCGGTCCGCATCGCCCGCGCGATCATGACCGCCCATGCCATGGCCCGCTTTCAGGTCAGCGAAGTCGCGCCCGGCGCCGATCGCACCACCGATGACGAAATCCTGGACTGGGTGAAGAAGGCGGCGGAAACCACCTACCACCCGGTCGGCACCTGCAAGATGGGGTCAGACCCGATGGCAGTCGTCGACGCCCAGCTTCGCGTCCATGGCATTGCCGGCCTGCGGGTCGCCGACGCCTCGATCATGCCGACCTTGACCTCGGGCAACACCAATGCGCCGTCGATCATGATCGGTGAAAAGGCGGCGGAGATGGTGCTGAATAGGTGATGCGCTCCCCGATCAACACCCATGCGAAGCCGCAGTCTGCGGGTGATCGAATGGGTTGTCACCGCCCGGCGCAGCGGACGGGACGCGAGGCCCGCAGATCGCCACAGCGTCCTGTCCCGTTGCGCGCAAGGGCCCGGCCGGCTTGCCGCAGAGGCCAGCGGCGGCTGCCAACCGAGGCTCGAACGCCGGCGCTCGGCGTCATAATTCCGGCGCCAGGTTTCGAGCGCCGCGCCGGCATGCGGCAGCGACGGCGAACGGCGGCTCGGTCAACCGGGTCGCCGAGCGACGAAATGGGCGCCGTGCTTAGTCTGAGCTATGGTGCCGGCCGCAATCGCGAGGGACAGGCCCGATGATCACGAAATTCGACAGCTCCTATTACGGCACCGCCGACATGGAGAACCTCGGCTATAAGGGCACGCCGATCAACGAGCGTCGCTATTCGAACACGGAATTGGCCAAGGCGCTGCACAAGGTCGTGGCCTACGCCCAATGCATGGACGAGCGCGGCTACGACACGTTGTGGATGGCCGAGCACCATTTCCAGCCGGAAGGCGCCGAACTGATCCCCAATTTGTTGATGATGGCGACGCATCTGTGCGGGGTGACCAAGCACATCAAGATCGGCTGCGGCTTCAACGTCGTGCCGATGTGGCACCCGCTGCGGCTGGCCGAAGACTATGCGATGGCCGACATCCTGACCGGCGGCCGGGTCATCTTCGGCGTCGCCCGGGGCTATCATAGCCGCGAGGTCGAGAGCTTTGGCGCGCCGCTGATCGACCAGGCCGCCAACCGCGAAATGTTCGAAGAGGGCGTCGAGGTCCTGTTCAAGGCGTTCGAGGGCAAGCCGTTCCGGCACCAGGGCAGGTTCTATACGATCCCGCCCGAGGTGCCGTATCGCGGCTACACCTTGAAGGAGATCACCCTGGTGCCGGCGCCGGAGCGGCTGCCGGTCGAATGCTGGCAGCCGATCCAGAGCGGCTCCGAGCGCGCCTTCGACTTCATGGCCAGGCACGGCATTTGCGGCGTGATCGGCGGCGGCTCGGGCGAGGGCGGCGCGGTCGAGCGCCACATGCGGGGCTTCCAGGCCGCTTATGCCCGGCGCGGCGTCAAGCTCGAACTTGGCGAGCGCCTGGCGATCGGTTACCAGTTCCACATCGCGCCGTCCCGCGAGCAGGCGATCCGCGAGGCCGCTCCGCATTACGAAGAGAACATGAAGATGTTCGGCGAGTTGCGCCTCGTCCGCGCCTTGAGCGACGAGCAGATCGCGGCGATGCGCGATCCGCGGCTGGCGGCCACGGCCAAGCTGCCGACCATCGAGGACGCGGTCAAGGCCGGCGGCTTCCTGGCCGGCCCGCCGGAGGACATCATCGAGCAATTGAAGGCGGTCGAGAAGCGCTATCCCGGTATCGGCCGGGTGATTTGCGCGACCCCGCTCGGGACCCCGCTCGAGATTCAGCTCGACGATCTCGACCGGTTCGCCAAGGCGGTGATCCCGGCGTTCCGCGACACCAAGCTCGCCGCCGCGGCGGAATAGACCCGAAGGTCAGCCGCCGGGCCGGCCCTAGCCCTGACCGGCCGCGGCGGTCTGTCGAAGCGCTCCGCCGCGTCGCTGAATGGCCTCGCCCGCCAGCCTCGACCCGCCAGCCTGCCTCACCGACGCGCCGGCTTGGGATCCGAAGAACCAACAATTCTTGCGGGCGATGGCGATGCTGCGCAGCGCGCTCAACGACATTATTGTCGATCGCAAGCCGACCCAGGCTTGATCGGTCTGCCACGGTGACGCGTGCGGCCCGGCCGGCTAGGATCGCGCCACCGGCGGGCGGCAGGCCCGCGCTTCTCGAGGAGACGCCCGATGGAACCGACCCTGCGCAACCTCGCCCGCGACCGGCTCGCCGCCGGTGAGCTGGCATTGGGCGTCGGCATCCGCCAGAGCCGCACGGTCAACGTCGCCGCGATCATGAAGGCCTGCGGCTATGACTGGCTGTTCCTCGACCTCGAGCACAATTCGATGGATCTCGACACCGCGGTGCAGATCTCGGTCGCGGCGCTCGGCGCCGGCATCGCCCCGATCGCGCGGGTTCCGGCCGGCCAGCACTGGCTCGCCACCCGCATCCTCGACGGCGGCGGGCTCGGCATCGTCATGCCGCATGTCGACACCGTGACGGAGGCGCGCGAGATCGCCGACCGGCTGCGTTATCCACCGCGCGGCCACCGCTCGATCGCCGGCGGGCTGCCGCATTTCGGCTATGCGCCGGTGTCGACCGCCGCCGCCACCGTCGCGATCGACGCCGCGACCCTCGTCGTCGTCATGCTCGAAACCCCGCGGGCGATCGAGAACGCCGCGGCGATCGCCGCCGTGCCCGGCATCGACGCCCTACTGATCGGCACCAGCGACCTGTCGATCGAGCTCGGCATCCCCGGGCAGTTCGAGGACCCGCGGATCGTCGCCGCCTATCGCGCCGTGGTCGACGCCTGCCAGGCGCACGGCAAGCATGCCGGCATCGGCGGCGTCTATGACGACGCCCTGCTGCGCCGCTATATCGGCATGGGCGTGCGGCTGGTGCTCGGCGGCGGCGATCTCGGCTTTATGATGAGCGCCGCGACCGCGCGCGCCGGGGTGTTGCGCGCCTGCCTCTAAGCCACGCCGCGGCGGCGCCGGCGGCGGCCGGCCACCGTCCGCCCGATGTGCTGCGCGGCGTCCTTCTGATGTGCGCCGGCGTTTCGATGTTCCCGTTCATGAACGCCGGGGTCAAGCTGTTGACCGCGCACTACCCGGTCGCGCAGATCGTCTGGGCGCGGTTTACCGGGCACCTGATCGTCATGCTGGCGGTGTTTCTGCCGCGCTATGGGCGGCGCCTGTTTGCGACCCGGCGGCTGGCGGTCCAGCTCGGCCGCTCCTTATTGATGCTGGTCAGCAACCTCGTCTTCGTCATGGCGATCGGGCGGGTCCCGCTGGCGACGGCGTCGGCGATCGGCTTCACCGCGCCGCTGCTGGTCACCGCGATGTCGGCGCCGCTGCTCGGCGAGCGGGTTGGGCCCGTCCGCTGGAGTGCGGTGCTGGTCGGGTTCGCCGGCGCCTTGCTGATCATTCGGCCCGGCGGCGAATTGGCCAATCCGGCCGTCTTGCTGCTGCTGGTCTCGGCCGCCTGCTACGCGCTCTATCAGATCGCCACCCGCTGGGTCGCCGCGTTTGACGGGGCCGCGACCGGCATCGTCTTTTCGGCGCTGCTCGGTTCGGCGGTCATGAGCCTGGCGCTGCCCTTTATCTTCGTGCGGCCGAAAAGCCTGTTCGACCTGGCGCTGTTCGTCAGCATCGGCCTCGTCGGCGGCGCCGGGCATTACCTCTTGATCCGCGCCTTTCAGTGCGGCCCGGCCGCGGTCCTGGCGCCGCTCGGCTATGGCGAGCTGATCGGAACCACGATCTTGGGCTATCTGATCTTCGGCAATTTCCCCGATCCGCCGACCTGGGCCGGGGCGGCGATCATCATCGCCTCCGGCCTCTTCATCGCTCTGCGCGCGCATCGGCGGCGCGGCGAGAGGTGAGCGCGACCGCCGCCGCATGTGCAGCCGCAAATCGCCGAAATTTACCCCGTTTCAGCACCCTCGTAGAGGCGACTTCTCGCCCATCGCGGCTCGATCGCTTTTATTTTCGGGTCGCATGCGATGGTCAAGCTTGCCACCCACGCTGAGCGACGCATTGCGCGACGCGCTGTCAGTAGCTCGGCTTGCTGGCGGCGGGCGTCAGCTGCAGCTCGTGGGTCCAGCACGAGCGGTCCTGGGTGTGCAGATACCAGAACGCCTCGGCGATCTTGATCGGGTTGATCACCAGATCGGGGCGGTTCTGGTTGCGCGGCAACGCATGCGTTCCGGGCGAATCGATAGTGCCGTCGATCACGATGTTGGCGACGTGCACGCCGTGCTCGGAATATTCCTCGGTCAGCACCTGCGCCAAGGTGCGCATCATCACCCGCGGATAATACAAGGACTGTCCGGTCATCCGCTTCTTGCCGCGCAGCGAGCTCGAATTGTTGGAAAAGAAGAACGACCCCGCGCCCATCTTGCGCATCGCCGGCAGCACTTCTCTGGCGACCAGAAACGGCCCGCGGCAGGCGACGTGCAGTGCGGTGTCCAGGATCTCGACCGGCACGTGCTCGAGCAGCTCCTTGTCGGGCGGCAGATCGCGGCCTTCGAGATAGCCCGCATTATAGACCAGAACCTGCGGGTCGCCGGCCTCGCGGCGGATCGTGGCGAACGCGCCCGAGATCGAATCCTGCGAAACCAGATCCAATTCGACGATCATGCATTGGCCGCCCTGCTCGCCGATCGCTGCCGCCAAGGCCGACGCATTGGCCGCGCTGCGCGTCGTCAGCACGGTGAAGAAACCCTCTCGCGCGAATTTCTGCGCCACGGCGCCGCCGACACCCCAGCGCACGCCGACCGGCAATTCGCTGTCGTCCACGGCCCGGCCGTGCGCCAGCCGGGTATTGCGCCCGTCGGCCTGCCACTTCGAGGTGGCCCCCACCACCACCGCGACCGGCCTGCCCCGGGCATTCTTCCTGCGATCTGCGCTCATTCGAAAACCCTTCTATTTTGTCCGTCGGCGTTCGGGCGGATGGTGAACCCGCAGCGCCGATCAGCAAAGCCAAATCCGCCGTCAGCATCGCCGGCAGGGGCCACGACCTCACCCGGCCCTAAGGCGCTCCATTTCCTGGGCGAACTCGAAGCGCAGCTGCTCGGCCTCGTCCTCCGGCAGCCAGTTGGCCATGTTCGGAAACACGATCTGCCACATCCGCGCATCCCGCTCCGACCACGGCATCGTCTCGGCCGATCGCGCCTTTTCGAGCAGCCCCTTGAGGCGTCGCCGGACTTTCTCCGGGTCGGGCAAAATCCGCGGCGCCGGCGCCTGAAGCCGATCCTCGCCCTCGCCGAACAGGCTGCCCTGCGCCGGCCTCTGCCCGAACAGGTCAGGTTGATCCGCCATCCTCCCCCTGCCCTCCACCATCGTTGCGAACAGCGACGATAGAATTGCCATAATCGCATGCGATCCTGCGCCTCGTCGGTCTGCCCGCCCCCGGCTGTTCAACGGCGGGTGCGGCGGGGCGGAGGAGAGTGACGATGCCTGATACGGACCTGCAAAAAACAGGGGAAACAGGAGCGGCGCGCGATCGCCGCGGGCGGTTTTGCAAGGGGCGCTCGGGCAACCCGGCGGGGCGGCCGGTCGGGTCGGTCAACTCGGCGACGCGGGCCGCGGTCCTGCTGCTCGACGGCGAGGCCGAGGCGCTGACCAGGAAGGCGGTGGAATTGGCGTTGGCCGGCGATCCGGCGGCGCTGCGGCTCTGTCTCGACCGCATCGTCGGGGTGCGCCGCGGCCGGCCGGTCGACCTCACCCTGCCGCCGATCGCCAGCATCGCCGATCTGGCCGCGGCGATGGCCGCGATCGCCGCGGCGGCGGCGCAGGGCATGGTCACCCCGGACGAGGCGGTGGCGCTCTCGCAGATGGTCGAAAGCTTCACCCGCACCCTCGACGCAGCCCATGTCGAGCGGCGCCGGCGCTGGCGCGGCGTCTTATGGAAACAGACGGCCGAACAAGGGCGAAAGGCGTTGCGTAAAAAGCAAGACCCGAACCAGCCTTAAGCCGCCAGCCGTAAGCCGATGGCGCTCCGCTGCGAACGCGAGCGCGGACGCGGTCCGCCTCAATACCGCGCGTTGCCGGGCGTGCGCGGGAACGGGATCGCGTCGCGCACGTTCGAAAGGCCGGTGACGTAGGCCAGGGTGCGCTCGAAGCCGAGGCCGAAGCCGGCATGCGGCACGGTGCCGTAGCGCCGCAGATCGCGGTACCAGGCGTAGTGCTCGCGGTCGATGCCGCATTCGGCCATGCGCGCATCGAGCACATCGAGCCGTTCCTCGCGCTGGCTGCCGCCGATGATCTCGCCGATCCCCGGGGCCAGCACGTCCATCGCCGCGACGCTCCGGCCGTCGTCGTTCGCCCGCATGTAAAAGGCCTTGATGTCCTTCGGGTAGTTGATCACGACGACCGGCTTCTTCGCGTATTTCTCGGTCAGGTAGCGCTCGTGCTCGGATTGCAGGTCGATGCCCCATTTGACCGGGAACTCGAATTTCTGCCCCTTCGCCCGTTCGAGCACGGCGATCGCCTCGCCGTAATCCATCCGCACGAACTCGGAGCAAACGATCCCCTCCAGTTTGGCGACCAGCCCCTTCTCGATCCGCTCGTCGAAAAAGGCGAGATCCTCCTGGCGTTCGTCGAGCAACGCCGTGAACGTGTATTTCAAGAGCGCTTCGGCGAGCGCGGCATTGTCGGCGAGGTCGGCGAAGGCGATCTCCGGCTCGATCATCCAGAACTCGGCGAGGTGGCGGCTGGTGTTCGAGTTCTCGGCGCGGAAGGTCGGCCCGAACGTATAAACCTTGGTCAAGGCTAGGCAGTACGCCTCGACGTTGAGCTGGCCCGACACTGTCAAGAACGCCTCGCGGCCAAAGAAATCCTGGGCGAAATCGACCTTGCCGTCCGGGGTGCGCGGCAGATTGGCGAAATCCAGGCTCGACACCCGGAACAAGGCCCCGGCCCCCTCGGCGTCGGAGGCGGTGATGATCGGCGTGTTGACCCAGAAAAAGCCGTGCTCGTCGAAAAATCGGTGGATCGCCTTGGCGAGCGTGTGCCGCACCCGGGTCGCCGCGCCGATCACGTTGGTCCGCGGCCGCAGATGCGCGACCTCGCGCAGGTACTCAAGGGTGTGCGGCTTGGGCTGGATCGGATAGGTCTCCGGGTCGTCGACCCAGCCAACCACCGTGACGGCGCTCGCCTGCATTTCGAAGGGCTGGCCCTTGGCCGGCGACGGCACGATGGTCCCGCTCGCCTCGACCGCGCAGCCGGCCGTCAGCCGCAGGATTTCGTCCGTATAATTGGCCAGGGTGTTCGGCGCCACCACCTGCACCGGGTGAAACGACGACCCGTCCGACAAATGCACGAACGAGATGCCGGCCTTCGAGTTGCGCCGGGTGCGGACCCACCCTTTGACCGTGACCGGCGTGTCCTGCGGCGCCCGGCCTGCTAGGATCTCGCGCGCGCTGAATACTTGCCTGTCCATCGATCGAGAGTGACTTCAGGCCGGCCGATCTTGTCCAGCGATGCCGGCAGGCGGTCCCGGACCGGCTCAGGCGGCGACCGCGTCAGGCGGCGCGGTCCCAGCCCCACCAGGCGAGGAGCGCCTCGCCCATGATCAGCCGCTTGTCGTTGTCGCCGAGCCAGGGCAGTTCCTCGGTGAACATCGTCACGCATTGGCGCCACGAGCACGGCATCTTGGTGATGTCGGTGCCCCAGAACATGCGGTTGGGACCAAATGCGTCGTAGATCTGCCGCAGCCAGGTGTGCATCGCCGGGTACGGATAGGCCTCGCCCGAGTAGTGCGGCACTCCGGTCGCCTTGACCGCGACATTGGGGAACTTCGCCAACGCCAGCAGCTGTGGCATGTGGGTCATCGCCGCCGCATCCTTCAGAGTGCTGGTGCCGCCGCGGCCGCCCAGATGATCGATCGTCAGGCGCAACCCGGGGTGGCGCTCGGCGACCCGGCCGAGTTCGGTCAAGGAATCCGTCGCCAGCGCGGCGATCGGGACGCCGGCCTCTTCGGCTGCCGCCCACAGCCACTCGATCGCGCCGCCGTGCAGCCACCGCCGCGCCGGGTCGGCGAGAAACCCGTAGCGCAGGCCGAGCATGCCCGGCTGTTGCCGCCAGCCGGCGATCTGGGCGCGGGATTCCGGTCGGTCGAGGGGCAGCGCGCCCATGATCGCAAAGCGGCCGGGGTAATCGCGAACCGCCGCGAACGCCATCTCGGTCGAATTCGGGTCCCAGCCCGGCGGATGGATCACTGCCGCATCGACCCCGCCTTCGTCCATCAAGGAGATCGCCTCCTCGGGGGTGAACGAGGTCACCTGGCGATGCGCGAGGTTGCTCGGCAGACCCGATCCCCACAGGTGAATTTGCGCGTCGATGATCTGCATTGATTTTCTCCCCGAACTCCTACCGCTTCGGCGGATGAGCGCGGACAAACTCCTCGTTCACGTCGGCGCCCCAGCCGGGGCCGGTCGGCAATATCAGATCGCCATTGTCAATGACCGGCGGCACCGTGACGATGTCGTCCTTCCACAGGACGTCGTCGACGTCGATTTCCATGACTTTGAAGTTGGGCGCGACGGCGCACATATGCGCGCTGATCAGCGAGCCCAGGTGGCCGTTGAAGTTGTGCGGCGCGATATTGACCTCGTAGGCATCGGCCATCGCCGCGATCTTCAACGATTCGAGGATGCCGTTCCAGGCCACGTCGATGATCGCGTAATCGACCGACTGGTTCTCGAAATAGGGCCGGAAATTGCGCCGGCCATAAATCGATTCGAGAGAAGCGATCGGGGTGCGCGCCGAACGGCGGATCAGGTTGAGGCCGGCCGGGTCGTAGAGGTCGATCTCGAGCCACACCAGGTCGAGCGCCTCGAGGGCGCGCGCCAGCCGGATGTAGCCGTCGATCTTGTAGTTGAAGTTGGTGTCGAGATGCAGCCCGACATCGGGACCGGCGCCGCGCCGGAACGCCTCCAATTGCGCCACCGCGGCGGCGGCGATCTGACGGTCGGCGTTGAGCTCGGGAAAGCCGGGCGGGTTGCCGGTGCCGGGGCCGTACATATAAGGCTTGTCGCGATCGAAGCGGATCAGGTTGGTCTTGAGGCCCTTGAAGCCCTTTTTCCTGACCTCCTCGCCCAGTCGGGCGATGTCGTCGAGCGAGCGCACCGGCTCGACCCCGGCCCATTCGCGGATCCGGTCAGCGTGGCGAGCGCGGTAGGTGCCGCAATGCGACCAGTAGAGCGGCAGCCGGTCGCGCACCGGGCCGCCCAGCATCTCGTAGACCGGCACGCCCAGGGCCTTGGCCTTGATGTCGACGAGCGCATTTTCGATTGCCGCAATCGCCATCTGGTTGATGCCGCCCGCCGCCTGCCGCGTCGCCGCATAAAGCAACGTGGAGATCGCCTCGACCGGGCGCGGGTCGCGGCCGATCAGAAAGCGCTCGGCAAGCCGGTGGATGACCGCGCTCAGCCCCTGCGCGCCGTAGCCCTCCATATATTCCGACCAGCCGGTGATGCCCTCGTCGGTGGTGACCTTCAGAAACGAGTTGACCCGCCAGCCGGCGTCGCAATGCAAATCTTCGACCCTGACGATCTTCATCGGCGGCTTCCTCCGCTGGGACCGGGGCAGGCTACCGCGATTTGCCGAGCAGCGGAACGCCCGGCTCACGATCTGCTGCCCCACAACACCGCGGGAGGGATATGTTACCGCTGCGCCAGAGAGAAAGCCCCTTTGTTCGCCGCCCGACGGTGGTGGATCATCTGCGGCCCCGCGATTAGACTGGGAATTGGCGCGACAAAAGGGGGGCATCGGGTGACGACGGTGCTCGACGACCGGCAGGCCACCCTCGAACGCGAAAATGCCGAGCTGCGGCAGCAGCTCGACGAGCGCACTGCCGAACTGCGCGAGGCGTTGGAGCAGCAGACCGCGATCGCTGAGGTGTTGGGGGTCATAAACGCGTCGCCGGGGAACCTCGCGCCGGTGTTTGACGCGATGCTGGAGAGGGCGACGCGCCTCTGCGATGCGAGTTTCGGCATCCTTTGGAACTTTACCGACGGCTTCGCGGTTGCGGGCGCGCTCCACCGGGTCCCGGAGGCATACGCCGAACTCTGCTGCGCCCCGTTTCACCCCACCCCCGGGTCTGGTCCCGCTCGAATGATGCAGGGGGAAAGCGGCTTTGCACTCGCTGATTTGGCCGAGTATCCGCCCTATGTCGCCGGGGATGCGCTGACCCGGGCCATTGTCGACCTCGCCGGCGCCCGCAGCGTCGTCATCGAGCCATTGCGCAAGGATATCGCAACGCTTGGAGCGATCACGCTCTACCGTCAGGAAGTCCGGCCGTTCACCGACAAACAGATCGCGCTGTTGCAGAACTTCGCGGCGCAGGCGGTCATCGCGATGGAGAACGCGCGGCTGCTCGGCGAAACGCGCGAGGCCTTGGAGCAGCAGACCGCCACCGCCGAGGTGCTGCAGGTTATCAATTCCTCGCTGGGCGACCTCGCCCCGGTGTTCGACGCGATGCTCGAAAAGGCCATGCGGCTGTGCGAGGCGGCGTTCGGCATTCTGCTGGTCGGCGATGCCGTTGCCGACGCGGCGCGCACCGTCGCCTCACGCAACGTGCCAAAGCAGTTCATCGAATTCCTGACCAACGGTCCGCTCCCGCTCGATCCCCAGACATTTCTCGGTCGTGCAATGCGCGGGCGCTCGGCCATACATGTTGCCGACGCCGCGGTCGCGGAACCGTACCGCCAGGGCGCGCCGTTGGCGCGTGCGGCGGTTGAGCTCGGCGGCATCCGAACGATGCTGATGGTGCCGATGATCAAGGACGACAGGGCGCTCGGCCTCTTCACGATCTACCGCCAGGAAGTCCGGCCGTTCACCGACAAGCAGATCGCGCTGTTGCAGAATTTCGCGGCGCAGGCGGTCATCGCGATGGAGAACGCGCGGCTGATCACCGAGACGCGCGAGGCGTTGGAGCAGCAGACCGCGACCGCCGAGGTGTTGCAGGTCATCAACTCCTCGCCGGGCGACCTCGCGCCGGTGTTCGATGCGATGCTCGAAAAGGCAATCCGCCTCTGCGAAGGCGTCCAGGGCACGCTCTGGACGTTCTGCGGCGAGCGCATGCAGCTCGTCGCCTCGCAGGGATTACCCGCCGAGTTTGTCGAGATCCTGCGCGACCGGCGGGAGCGGGCCGATCCGGGCGAGAGAACCCGGTGCGCCGGGTTATGCGCGGCGAACGCCTGATTCAACTGCTCGATGTCGCGGCCGACCGCTCGCACGGGCCGGTGATCGAAGCGGCGGCCGAATACGGAGGGGTCGGCTCGATCACCTTTGTGGGGCTGGTGAAGGATTCAGGCTGCCTGGGTTGCTTCACGATTTCCCGGCGCGACGTCCGCCCCTTCACCGACAAGCAGATCGCGCTGTTGCAGAATTTCGCGGCGCAGGCGGTGATCGCGATGGAGAATGCGCGGCTCATGACCGAGACGCGGGCGGCGCGCGATGCGGCGGAAGCCGCACTTCGCGAACTGAAAGCGGCGCAGGCCAATCTGATCCACGCTCAGAAGATGGCGGCCCTCGGGCAATTGACCGCCGGCATCGCCCACGAGATCAAGAACCCGCT
Organism: uncultured Alphaproteobacteria bacterium; assembly: GCA_963814805.1. GTDB lineage: Bacteria > Pseudomonadota > Alphaproteobacteria > ATCC43930 > CGMCC-115725 > AP-15. The sequence goes on from CAWFER010000011.1 coordinate 132,845, forward strand.
CAATTTCGTCAATAATTTCGCCGGGCTCTCGGTCGAGCTGCTCGATGAGTTGAAGGAGATGGCGGCGCCGGCGCTGGCGGCGCTCAGCGACGAGATGCGCGCGGAGGCCGAGGAAATCGTCGCGACGCTGACCGGCAACCTTGAAAAAATCGCCGAGCGCGGGCGCCGGGCCGACGGCATCGTTAAGAGCATGCTCGACCATTCGCGCGGCGGCAGCGGCGAGCAGCGCAGCGTCGACATCAACGCACTGGTCGAGGAGGCGCTGAGCCTCGCCTATCACAGCGCTCGCGCCCAGGATCAAGGTTTCAACGTCGCCCTGGAACGCGACCTCGAACCCGACATCGCGCCGATCGTATTGATGCCGCAGGACCTGACCCGCGTATTCCTGAACCCGTTTGGCAACGGCTTCTACGCCGTAGACAAGCGCCGGCGCGAAGCGGCGGGCGCGGCTTTTCGCCCGATGCTGAGGGTGGCCACCCGCGACCTCGACGGCGGGGTCGAAATCCGGGTGCGCGACAACGGGGCCGGCATCGCGCCCGAGTTGCGCGACAAGCTGTTTCAGCCGTTCTTCACGACCAAGCCGACCGGCGAGGGCACCGGGCTCGGCCTCTCGATCAGCTGGGACATCGTGACCCAGCAGCATGGCGGCACGATCGAGGTCGATAGCGTGATGGGCGAATATGCCGAGTTCACGATCCGTCTGCCGCGACGTGCCGCGGCCGGGGCCCGTCTACCGACCGGCGCCGACGGCGGCTGAGGTGGGTGGCATGAACTCGTCGGAACGTCCTAAATTTATCCAC
>CAWFER010000012.1:0-321636 GCA_963814805.1 uncultured Alphaproteobacteria bacterium
GGTGCCGGAGGCAACGTGTTTGCGGATCAGCGGGACCGCTGCGCTCTCGCGGGGTACGACGAACGGCAGGGTGCGCCCCGATAACCTCGCGGGCGACAACCACGACCTGCCGCTTGCCTGTACGCTCCTCGGCGGTCCGGCGATCTACGCGCTCGGCTTTCTTGTTCTCCGGCTTCTTGTGGCCTCCGGTGTACATGCCATCGACCTGAACCTCGCCCTATAGCTCGCTGCCGCCGTGAACGATCGATCCCAGCGCCTCGCGGAGCTTGTGAGCGAGCACGAAGGCGGTCTTGTATTGGCAATTCAGATCGCGCAGAGTTGCGGCGCCGAATGGCCTTTGGCGCCGTTGGTGAAGATCGCGATAGCGAGCAGGTAATCGCGCAGTCGACCGCTTGCGGTCGGCGAAATCGTCCGCGCCGTCACCGAGAACTGATACCGGCACCCGGCGCATTTCCAGAGCTTGCGGGCGCGAAGGCGTAAACCTGAGGCAACCACACTTCGGGCAGTATGGCTGGCCGTCGTTATCGGCCCACCGGATCGCAGTGAACCTCGCATGCGCTTCCTCATCCGACATACGCGCAACGGCGCTCAGCGAGAGCGTCCTTGCGGCTGCGGAAAGGAGGAAGTGCTGCGACATAACCGTATCCGGTGTATAACAACACCAATATAATGCAGACGACGCACTCTTGTCAACGGCAATATCATCGGTTACGATGACGCCAGATATCGATCTGGTGAGCCTGGATGAAGTCCGCTGGCGATTGGGAAGCGCAGGCCAAGGGGATTATCCGGGGCGAATTGAAGCGCCGGAACCTAAGCTATGCCGACCTCGCTGACCGGCTCGCGGCGATCGGCGTCAAGGAAACCCCGCGCAACATTCAAAACAAGATCACGCGCGGGGGCTTTAAAGCAGTGTTCCTGGTGCAGTGTATGGAGGCAATCGGCGTCAAAAACCTCCAACTTGACAGCGGGGATTAAGCCATGGACGGCGTTGTGGCGCTCGATCTGCGACCGTATGAACTGCGCCGGGGGGATGCGATTCAATGGTTGCGAAGCGCGCCAGAAAACTCGATCCACGCCATCGTGACGGACCCCCCCTACGGCTTGAAGGAGTACACGGAGCCAGAGAAACGGAAGCTCCGGAAAGGGCGCGGCGGGGTCTGGCGCATTCCACCCTCATTCGATGGGTGCAAGCGTAGTCCGCTTCCACGTTTCACCGTCCTTGACGAAGCCGACCGGGCGGCGCTGCGGGCCTTTTTTGTCGAGTTTGCGGCGGGCGCCATACGAGTGCTGGTGCCGGGTGCCCATGTGCTGATCGCGACCAATCCACTTTTGTCGCATCTGGTCTATTCACCGATGATGGATGCCGGCTTTGAGAAGCGCGGCGAGATCATCCGACTTGTTCAGACGCTCCGCGGCGGGGATCGGCCGAAGAACGCCCACGACGAATTCAGCGGCGTGTCGGTTATGCCCCGCTCGGCTTGGGAGCCATGGGGTCTGTTCCGAAAACCATGCGAGGGACGCGTACAGGATAACCTTCGCAGGTGGGGGACTGGTGGCCTGCGCCGCATCTCAAAAACCAAGCCCTTTCTCGACGTGATCCGATCCACCCCGACGCGGCCAAACGAGCGCCAGATTGCGCCGCACCCTTCCTTGAAGCCGCAGGCATTCATGCGTCAGATCGTGCATGCGGCCCTGCCGCTCGGTCACGGTGCGCTGTTGGACCCCTTTATGGGCGCTGGCTCGACGATCGCAGCTGCGACCGCCGTGGGTTATTGCAGCATAGGGATTGAGATCGATCAGGCTTATTTCGAAATCGCGCAGCGCGCGATTCCAGAGCTTGCGCGGTTAGAGTGCGAATGTGCATCCTCCCTATCGGGGGAGACGGGCATTGCCTCTACCGACGGGACTACAGCCAATTCATATCACCCGCGCCGTCGATTACGTCGAACAGCGAACGGGTGAATGGGTAGACCTGTATTTTGAGCAGGCGAACATCTTTAGCGCGATAGTCGGCATGGCCGGCATCAAGGCCCTTGACGCGATTAGCCCGTACAAGAAACACAAGCATCCGGACGTTGCCCAGCAGCGTTTTCCTGATCTCTCGCTCGGCGGAAGGCTTAGCCCGGCGCCAGACTTGGCGCTTGAATTAAAGGGCAGCCGGCGGCCGTGGGCTATCCAGTCGCACTACAACCATTCCGGCTGGTACATTGTTTGGCGATATCTTGTTGACGCTACGGCCACGATCAAGCCCGGCCGGCCCGTCGTGATTTGGCGCGTCGACGTTGTATTTCTGGAAAGCGACGATTGGAAATATGAGGGCAGCGCCGCCGGTGCCGGGCAGGGTGGCCGAACACATACATTCGGCGTTAAGCGCGCGGCCGAAAAGCTAAGGGGTTCTGCCGCGTATGTCTGCCCCGGCATCATCTTACGCAGAGGTGGCCCGGTGCTCGCGGAAATTTTAGGGTGAGACACCTACATAATTCCGCTTACTTGCCGAGGCAGAAGTCGCGGAAGATTACGTCGAGGAGGGCTTCGACATCGACCGTGCCGGTGATTTGGCCGAGGCAGCGCAGGGCGAGGCGGAGGTCTTCGGCGCGCAGTTCGGGAAGAGTGGCGGCGCGGGCGCGGTGCAGGGATGCCGCGGCTTCTTCGAGCGCCTGGCGATGGCGGGCGCGGGTCAGCAGCGGGGCTTCGATGCGGTAAGCTTGCGCGATCCGGGTGGCGAGGGCGGCCAGCAGTGGGTCAAGGCCAGCGCCGGTCAGGGCCGAGACGGCGAGGGCGTTGGCCGGCAGGCAATCCTGTTCGCGGCCGGCCGCGGAGCGCGCCCCCCTCACCCCCCCTCTCCCCCTAAGGGGGAGAGGGGGTGAGCGATGAACGGCGCGGCTGGATCGGGATTCCGCGGGAGCAGGTCGATTTTGTTGGCGACGAGGATCGTGTCGGGGCCCGGCCAGGCAGCGGCGACGCGGGCTTCGGCCGGGTGGCGGGCGTCGAAGACGAAGAGGCGGATTTCGGCCTGGTCGGCGCGGGCGCGGGCGCGGCGCAGGCCTTCCTGCTCGACCGGGTCGTCGCTGTCGCGCAGGCCGGCGGTGTCGGCGAGGAGGACCGGATAGCCGTGGAGGTCGATCGCCACTTCGACGATGTCGCGGGTGGTGCCGGCGATCGGCGAGGTGATCGCCGCCTCGCGCCGGGCGATCCGGTTTAGCAGGCTCGATTTGCCGGCGTTGGGCGGGCCGACGATCGCGACACCGATCCCGTCACGCAACTGCTCGCCGCGGTGGCCGTCGGCGAGATGATGGTCGATGTCTGCGGCGAGATCGCCAGTCTCGGCCAGGATGCGGTCTTCGATTTCCGGCGGCAGATCCTCGTCGGGAAAATCGATCGCGGCTTCGAGATGGGCGAGGATGAGGGTCAGCCGCCGCGACCAGTCGCGATAGAGGCCGCCCAATTCGCCGTCGAGCTGACGCAACGCCTGGCGGCGCTGCGCCTCGGTCTCGGCCATGGCGAGATCGGCGATCGCTTCGGCCTGGGTCAGGTCGAGCTTGCCGTTCTGAAAGGCGCGGCGGGTGAATTCGCCGGGCTCGGCGAGGCGCAATCCAAGCCGGGTCAGCGCCGTGATGATAGCGGCCAGCACGGCGCGGCTGCCGTGCACGTGGAATTCGGCGACATCCTCGCCGGTGGCGCTCGCCGGCGCCGGGAACCACAGCACCAGCGCATCATCGAGCGGCTCGCCGGTCTTGGGATCTACGAGCCGGCGGCGCCGGGCCCGGCGCGGCGGCGGCAGATCACCGGCGACCGCCGAGACCGCCCGCGCCGCATCGGGTCCTGACAGCCGCACAATGGCGATGGCGGCGCGCCCCGCCGCCGTCGCCGGCGCAAAAATCGTGTCGGTGGCGAGCGCGGCTGGGGTCAGTGCGCCGGCGGTTTCTGGTCGGGCTGCAGCATCAGCCGCTCGACCCGGCCGCCCTCGACCAGATGCTTCTGCACGATCTCGTCGACATCCGCGGTGGTTTCGTAATGGTACCACACGCCCTCGGGGTAGATGACCATGTTCGGGCCGAATTCGCAGCGGTCGAGACAGCCCGCGGCGTTGAGCCGGATGTTCTCGACGCCGGCCGCGCGCGCCTTCTCGCGCATGTAGCCGCGCACCTTCTCGACGCCACCGGCCGCCTCGGCGCGGGCCATGCAACAGCCCCGGGGATGACCTTCCGGGCGCACATTGGTGCACATGAAAATGTGCCGCGTGTAAAACAGCGCCGGATCGGCGGGTGCGTCTGCCATTTGACGTTTCTCCGAAGTGGGCAGGACACGGCGGAGCGAATGACGCCGACCGCCGTTGTGGGAGTAGAGTGAAAGCCTACCGCGTCGCGGCGCGCAGGGCAATGCGTCCGCTGCGCCGCCCGACGGCGTAGATCGCATGGCAGGAGCCCGAAATGGACCGCAACCGCCTCGGCGAGGAGACCAGCCCCTATCTGCTGCAGCACCGCGACAACCCGGTGCATTGGCAGGCCTGGAGCGAGGCAACCCTGGCCGCGGCCAGGGAAGCCGACAAGCCGATCCTGCTTATCGATCGGCTATGCCGCCTGCCATTGGTGCCATGTGATGGCGCATGAGAGCTTTGAAGACCCCGAGATCGCCGCGGCGATGAACCGGCTCTATGTCAACATCAAGGTCGATCGCGAGGAGCGCCCGGATCTCGACCAGATCTATCAGCACGCGCTCTCCTTGATGGGCGAGCAGGGCGGCTGGCCATTGACCATGTTCCTGACGCCGCAGGGCGAGCCGTTCTGGGGCGGCACCTATTTCCCGCCCGATGCGCGCTGGGGCCGGCCGGGGTTCGCCCAGGTGCTGGAAGCGATCAGCGAGGCCTATGCCGGCAAGCGCGAGGATGTCGCGAAGAACGTCGCGGTATTGCGCGAGGCGTTGCAGCGGCTCGGCCAGCCGCAGCACGGTGGGGCGATCGCCCGCGCGCAGCTCGACCCGATCGCCGAGCGGCTCTTACGCGAGACCGACCAGATCCATGGCGGCATCGGCACCGCCCCCAAATTCCCGCAATGCGGCATCCTCGAACTGTTGTGGCGGGGCTGGAAGCGGACCGGCCAGACCGCCTATCGCGATGCCGTGGTGAAGGCGCTCGACGCGATGTGCCAGGGCGGCATCTACGACCATCTGGGCGGCGGTTTTGCCCGCTATTCGACCGACGCGCGCTGGCTGGCGCCGCATTTCGAGAAGATGCTCTACGACAATGCCGAGCTGGTCGACCTGCTGACCCTGGTTTGGCAGGAGACCCGCAACCCGCTCTATCGCCAGCGGGTCGAGGAGACGCTCGGCTGGGTCGCCCGCGAGATGCGGGCGCCGGGCGGCGGGCTTCGCCAGCAGCCTCGACGCCGACAGCGAGCACGAGGAGGGCAAGTTCTACGTCTGGTCCGCGGCCGAGATCGACGCGGTGCTGGGCGACCACGCGGCCGCTGTTCAAGCGCGTTTACGACGTCACTCCGGCGGGCAACTGGGAGGGGCGCACGATCCTCAACCGGCTGAATTCGCCTTCCCTCGCCGACGTGGCGACCGAGGACGAGCTGGCGCGCTGCCGCGAGCTCTTGCTGCGGGCGCGGGCGGCGCGGGTGCGGCCGGGCTGGGACGACAAGGTGCTGGCCGATTGGAACGGGCTGATGATCGCGGCGATGGCCAATGCCGGGCTGGTGTTCGAGCGGCCCGACTGGCTCGAGACCGCGCGCGCCGCGTTCGATTTCGTCCGCCAGCGGATGACGGCGGCGGATGGGCGGCTCTCGCACAGCTGGCGCGACGGCCGCGCCCGGCATGCGGCCAACGTCGACGATTACGCCAATCTCTGCCGCGCCGCGCTCTCGCTCCACGAGGCGGCGGGCGACGAGGCGCTCCTCGTCCAGGCTCGCGACTGGGTGGCGATCCTCGATCGGCATTATTGGGATGCGGCGGGCGGCGGCTATTTCTTTTCGGCCGACGACACCGAAGCGCTGATCGCCCGCGCCAAGACCGCCGCCGACTCGGCGGTGCCGGCCGGCAACGGCACCCTCGTCGGGGTATTGACCAGGCTCTCGATCCTGACCGGCGAGGACGCCTACCGCCGCCGCGCCGAAGCGATCGTCGAGACTTTTTCCGGCGAGCTCGCGCGCAATTTCTTTCCGCTCGCGACCTTGCTCAACAATGCCGAATTGCTGGCCGAGCCGGTGCAGATCGTGCTCGCCGGCGAGCCCGGCGATCCGGCAGCGCAAGCCCTGCGGCGGGTCGTCTACGAGGTTTCGCTGCCGAACCGGGTAATCATGCCCCTGCCGCCCGGTCGGGACCTGCCCACCGATCATCCGGCGCATGGCAAGGGCCTCGTCGACGATCGACCGGCCGCCTATATCTGCGTCGGCCCGGTGTGCTCGCTGCCGGTGACCGACCGGGAAATGCTGCTGGCCAAACTCGCCGAACAGCGCTAATGTTCCTGTTACGTACTGATTTGGGGGATGATATATTGAATGGCGGAGATGGGCTATCTCTTGAATCAAGGAGATAGGCTATGCAAGTCCCCGAGCTAGCGCTGGCCTGCGCTAATCGGGCCGTCGAGAACGTCATGCGGGAGATTAACCAACCGCGCGCGCAAGCTCCGTCGCCTGGCCACCCACCCACCCACCAGGTAAGTGCATCGCGCCGTGGAGTGGTCTTTCGGATGTGATTTGCTAAAAATTCTATGCCCGCCGCGTGAGCGATGTTTCACGTGAAACCTCGACAGGATTAACCGCTGTCCATACAGTCCGCGGCCATGAGTGGTCGTTCGGGAAATTATGACGTCGTCGTCATTGGCGGCGGGCATGCGGGGTGCGAGGCGGCGGCGGCGGCGGCGCGAGTGGGCGCGCGCACGCTCCTGCTGACCCATAAGACCGCGACAATCGGCGAGATGTCGTGCAATCCGGCGATCGGCGGGCTCGGCAAGGGGCATCTGGTGCGCGAGATCGATGCGCTCGACGGCGTCATGGGGCGCGCGATCGACCGGGCCGGCATCCAGTTTCGCGTTCTGAACCGCAGCAAGGGGCCGGCGGTGCGCGGCCCGCGCGCCCAGGCCGACCGCAAGCTCTACCGCCGCGCGGTCGCCGAATTGCTGGCCGAAAGCCCGAACCTCGACATCGCCGAGGGCGCGGCCGAGGATTTGCGGCTCGACCACGACGGGCGGGTGTGCGGGGTCGTGCTCGGCGACGGCCGGCAGATCGCGGCGGGAAGGGTGGTGCTGACCACCGGCACCTTTCTGAACGGCCTCATCCATATCGGCGATGAGAAGATCCCGGCCGGGCGGGTCGGCGAGGCGCCGTCGCAGCGGGCTGGCGCAGACGCCTGGCGCGCGCCGGCTTCGTGCTCGGCCGGCTGAAGACCGGGACCCCGCCGCGGCTCGACGGGACGACAATCGACTGGGCCGGGCTCGACATCCAGCCGGGCGACGACCCGCCGCCGCCGTTCTCGTTCATGACCGACCGGATCACGACCGCCGCAAATCCCTTGCCACATCACCACGACGACGCCGGCGACGAACGCGCTGATCCGCGCCAATCTCGCCCGCTCGCCGATGTATTCGGGCGAAATCACCGGCATTGGCCCGCGCTATTGCCCGTCGATCGAGGACAAGGTCGTGCGCTTTGCCGAGCGCGAACGGCACCAGATCTTTCTCGAGCCCGAGGGGCTCGACGACGACACGATCTATCCGAATGGCATCTCGACCTCGCTGCCGCGCGAGGTGCAGCAGGCGATGCTGCGGACGATCCCCGGCCTCGAACACGCGGCGATGCAGCGGCCGGGCTATGCGATCGAGTATGATTTCGTCGACCCGCGCGAGCTCTATCCGAGCCTTGAAACCCGCCGCATCCCGGGTCTCTACTTCGCCGGTCAGATCAACGGCACCACCGGCTACGAGGAAGCTGCGGCGCAAGGGCTCGTCGCCGGGCTCAACGCCGCGCTCTCGGCGTCGGGGGCGGAGCCGCTGCTGGTGCTCGACCGAGCCGACGCTTATATCGGCGTGCTGATCGATGACCTCGTCACCCGCGGCGCGAGCGAGCCCTACCGGATGTTCACGTCGCGCGCCGAATACCGGCTGACCCTGCGCGCCGACAACGCCGATCAGCGGCTGACCCCGATTGGGTTGCGCCTCGGCTTGGTCGGCGCCAGGCGCGCCGAGCGCTTTGGCGCAAAGATGATGGCATTGGCCGAGGCCCGCGCGCGGCTCGCACGGCTGCGGATGACGCCGCCGGCATTGAAACGCCATGGTGTCACGGTCAACGAGGACGGGATTGCCCGCAGCGCCGCCGAACTGCTCGCCTATCCGGCAATCGACCTGGCGCGGCTTGCCGCGATCTGGCCCGAACTCGCCGGGATCGAGCCGCAAATCGCCGAGCAGGTCGAGATCGACGCGCGCTATTCGGGCTATCTCGAACGTCAGGAGCGTGACATCGCCGCAGTTCCGCCGCGACGAAGCGCTGCTGCTGCCCGCAGATCTCGACTACGCGACAATCGGCAGCCTGTCGCGTGAGATCTGCGACAAGCTCGCCGTGGGCCGGCCAGCGACGCTGGGCGCTGCTGCGCGGATCTCCGGCGTGACCCCGGCGGCCTTGGTCGCGCTGTTGAGGCATGTGAGGCGCGCGTGCGGCCTGACCTGCCGCCGCTCGACGCGCGGGGCTTTGCCGAAATCTTTCCGGTTTCACGTGAAACACTGGCGCGGCTCGAAGCCTATGCGGCGCTGCTGACGCGCTGGTCGGCGCGCATCAATCTGGTCGGCCGCGACACGCTGGCCGATTTGTGGCGGCGGCACATGCTCGATTCGGCGCAATTGCGGCCATTGCTGCCCGACGGCGCGCAAAGCCTGATCGATCTCGGCAGCGGCGCCGGGTTTCCTGGCCTGGTGCTGGCGATCCTCGGCGCGCCCGGGGTCGAGCTGGTCGAGGCCGATTCGCGCAAAGCGGCGTTTCTGCGCGAGGCCGCACGGGTCACCGAGGCAAAGGTGACGATCCGCCCCTGCCGGATCGCCGCGCTGCCGCCGCACCCGGTCGATGTCGTGACCGCGCGAGCGCTCGCGCCGCTCGATCGGCTGCTTGACCTGGCTCGGCCGTTTCTCGCTCCCGGCACGGTCTGCCTATTGCCGAAAGGCGAGCGGGCCGAGGAGGAATTGACCCTGGCGCGCAAAGACTGGACAATGGCTGTGTCGCGTCACCAGAGCATTGCCGATCCGCGGGGGGTGGTTCTGCGCTTGCATCGATTGGTCCGATTGGTCGGCAGTGAGCCTGACGGGGGCTGAAGCGCGGCCGCCGGCGCTTTCGGCCGCACGCCGCGCCCGGATCGTCGCCGTCGCCAATCAGAAGGGCGGGGTTGGCAAGACCACGACCGCGATCAACCTGGCGACGGCATTGGCCGCGGCCGGTCATCGCGTCCTCGTCATCGATCTCGACCCGCAGGGCAACGCCAGCACCGGGCTCGGCATCGGGCGTGCGGCGCGGCGGGTGACCAGCTACGAGCTGATCCTCGGCGAGGCCGAACTCGGCGCAGCGATTATCCCGACCGAAATACCCGGGCTGTCGATCGTGCCGGCCTCGGAGGATTTGAGCGGCGCCGAGTTCGAATTGCTGACCCGCGAGCGCCGCGAGTTTCTGCTGAGCCGAGCGGTCCGCTTAGCCGTTCCCGACTGGGACGAGGTGCTGATCGACTGTCCGCCCTCATTGAACCTGCTGACCATCAATGCGCTGGTCGCCGCCGATGCGGCGCTGGTGCCGATGCAGTGCGAATTTTATGCGCTCGAAGGCTTGAGCCAGCTGATGCGCACGATCGAGCGGGTCAAGCGGGGGCTGAACCCGCGGCTGGAACTGCAAGGCGTGGTGCTGACCATGTACGACCGGCGGAACAATCTGTGCGATCTCGTCGCGCTCGATGTGCGCGAGCATTTCGGGGCCAAGGTCTTCGATACGGTGATCCCGCGCAACGTGCGGGTTTCCGAGGCGCCCTCGCACGGCAAGCCGGTGCTGATCTACGACCATCGCTGCGCCGGCGCGCAGGCCTATATCCAGCTCGCCGCCGAGATCCTGCGCCGCGCTGCGCCCGGTGCGCCGCCGCTGGGCTTGCCGCCATCATGAGCGAACGGGCCAAGCGGCGCCCGCTCGGCCGCGGCCTTGCCGCCCTGTTCGGCGAGATCGAACCCGGTGACGCATTGGAGCCGGCCGCCCAGCGCCGGGTTGCCGATCGAGCTGATCCGGCCCGGCGCGTTGCAGCCGCGCCGCCGTTTTGCCGAGGCCGAGCTCGACGCGCTGGCCCAGTCGATCCGCGAAAAAGGCGTGCTGCAGCCGCTGCTGGTGCGCCCGGTCGACAAGCTGTCGCAGAAGACGAGGCGGCCTTCGAGCTGGTCGCCGGCGAGCGCCGCTGGCGCGCCGCGCAGCGGGTCGGATTGCACGAGGTGCCGGTCATCGTCCGCGCGCTCGCCGATGCCGAGGCGCTCGAGATAGCACTCGTCGAAAACCTGCAGCGCGAGGATCTGTCGCCGCTCGAAGAGGCCGAGGCCTACCGCCGGCTGCTGGCCGAGTTCGGCCGCACGCCAGGCGAGCCTCGCCGAGGCCGTCGGCAAAAGCCGCAGCCATGTCGCCAACACGGTGCGGCTGCTGTCGCTGCCGGCGCCGGTGCGCCAGCTTCTCGACGAGGGCGCGCTGTCGGCCGGCCATGCCCGCGCCCTGCTCGCCGCCGCCGACCCGGCCGCACTCGCCGACGAGGTCATGCGCCGCGGGTTGAATGTGCGGGCGACCGAGCGCCTGGTGCAGCGCCGCGCGCAAATCCGCGAGGGTCCGCGCCCGCGAATTCCCGACGCCGACGCGCTCGCCCTCGAGCGCGACCTCGGCGCCCGCCTCGGGCTGCGCGTCACGATCGCGCCGAAAGCCCGCGGCGGCGCTTTGACCCTGCATTATGCGAGCCTGGATCAGCTCGACCGGGTCTTGCGGCTGCTGCGCGCCGGCTAGGGAACCAGGGCTACCCGGCCAAACCGTTGAACGCGGTCGCCAAAGGCTGCGGGCCGCGGCCGAGGATCGACCGGATAGCCTCGTGGGCGCAAACGTCGGTGCAGACCTGGATCGCCGTGCCGGCAGCCGCAGCGAAATCGGCCGGCTGGCGCTCGGCATTGCCGGAACCGATCCACACCACCCGCCATCCCTCGGAAGCGAGCTTGCCGGCGCGGGCGATCGCCGCCGATCTGCCGGCCGAGCATTCGCCGGTCGCCATGACCGGCTCGACAAAGGCGCCGTTACGGACGAGGCCCAGAATGCCCGGGTCGATGTCGCCGTCATGGAGAACCGCATCGGCGGCGGCGAGCGCGTCGCGCGCCGGGGCGGCCAGCGCCTGCGGGCGCGCGGGATCCAACCGGATCAGAAAGATGCAGCCGCCGGCGGCTGGCGGAACCGCCGCCGGGGCTGAGGTCGCGGACGCGAACGGGCGCAGCGGTATCGGTTCCTGCAAATAACGGGTCATCGGCGAGCCTTCAGCGAAAATCGGCGCGGAATCGAGACGAACCGATGATGACTTTATTCAGCGGAATAGCTATGTCAATAGCCATAACACTACTAAATATTTATGTTGTTATGAGCCGTGGCGCTCCCCTAGCCGGAACTGCGCCCAGCCGCTTTCAAAACCGCCAGCGCACGAGGACGCGAGTTTGCCAGCGGCCGCGCACCGGACCTGCCGGCGCGCGCTCATGGGTTTTTCCGCGCGGACCTGATTCTAAGCGGGCGGCGGTCGCCGCCGTAGGGTTCAGGGCGGGCTGGGCGCCCGGTAATTGCGCCCAGGCGGGCCGGAGGGAGGCATCGGCATCAGCCCACCGGACGGAGTGCCCGGCATCGGCGGCGGTTCGGCCCCGAACAGCGGCACGTTGGCCACCCGGCTGGTTTCGCCGGGCTTGGCTTCGGCCGGCCTTATCAGAGCCTCGAGCTGGCGATCGGTCGGCTGGACGCCATAATACAATTGGTAGAACCCGCGCGCGTTGCTGCGCAGATCTTCCTGGTAGAGATCGGGATAGAACAGGTTTGACAGCCAATAGAGCCCGATTGCCCGGTTGACCCCGGCCGGATCGTCGATCCACCCGAACGGGTAGCCGGGCGCCAGGTAGACCCGCCTCGTGCGAACCGCCGCGAGGTCGCGCCACTGCGGGTCATGCAGCAGCAAGCGGTAGAAGCTCAGGTCCTGGGCCACGATGATCTGCGGGTTCCACGCCAGGATTTGCCCCGGCGTCACCCGCGTCAACCCGCCGTGACCCAAACCCGCGGCGACATTGATGACCCCTGCCTGGTCGATATCGGCGATCGCCGGCGAGCCGGGCAGCGCCGTCTCGAGCCCATCGCCGCCGCGGCCGTAATAGACCCGCGGCCGATTGTCGGGCGAGCTGATCAGCAGCTGGCCGCGCAAATTTTCGATCGCATGGTAGGCATAGTTGCTGACTGCCAGCCCGTGATCGCCGGCCCCGACGAGCGCGCCGATCTGGCGCAGCATATCGGGCATCTGCTGGAGGCTATCGTCGACCAGGATATAGGGTATTCCGGTCTGCCGCTGGATCCGGTCGGCGAGCGCCACGGTCGGCGGCGACGGCACGCCGTAGCCGATGATCAAATCGGGATGGAGGCGGGCCACGTCGGCGGCGGTGGCGGTCGGGTTCGCTCCGCCGATCTGGCCGATATTCGGGAGCCGGGCGAATTTTGCCGGCAGCAGGCCGCGCTGCGCCCGCGACAGCGGCTCGGTCCAGCCGATCAATTTGTTGGGGACCAACACATAGACGAAAACCGCCGAGGCCGGGCCGGCCGGCATGATGCGCTCGATCTGATCGGGCAGCATGACCCGGCGTCCGGCCGAGTCGGTGAACACCGCCGCGTGAGCCGGCGCCGCGAACAGCAGCGACAGCAACAGGACGGCAATCCGCGTGGCGGGCGAACGAAGCGGCATTTGCGTCCCCGGCAAAACCTTGGCGATGGCGGCGGCGACTATAGCGTCGGCGCCATCGCTGGCAAGCGCCGGCCGGCGCGGCGCTGCGGATCCCGGCTTCGCCGCGGCATCTGCGGGCCGGGCTGAGCCTCGGGCCGGCTTGCGAGACAAATCCTGCGTATCGACAAGGTCGAACGGGCGTCGTCGCCGCCGCTGCTGCGCGACCTGCCGCGACGCCTCGCCCTCGCCGAGAAGGCCGGTGTGACGTCCGGGGCGCAATATTATAATTGCGGCATAGGCAGCTACCGGGCGCCTACCCCCTGCTGACCCGGTCCGGGGCCGCATTGAGCGCATACGACGCTACATACCTCGATCTGGCCCTGAGAACGCGGGCAGCTTTTGTGACCTTCGACCGGAAGCTGATGCAGGCGCGCGACAGCGCTGGGGTACCCGCATCCTGATCCGCGTCTCTCGGCGTGCCGGTTGAGCAGTGCCTCGGATCCAACTACGATTGATCCGGACGAGATCGCCCATCAGCTGCGGGAACACAACCCATGGAATTCGGCGCTTCGATCTTTTTCACCGATTATTCGATTTCGCCGGCCGGGCTGGCGGTGGCGCTCGAGGAACGCGGCTTCGACTCGCTTTGGGCGGCCGAACATTCGCACATCCCGGTGCCGCGCCGCACACCGGCGCCGGGCGGCGGTGAACTGGCCAAACGCTATTACGACGTGATGGACCCGTTCGTCACCCTGACCGCGGCGGCGGCGGCGACCAAAAGGCTCAAAGTCGCCACCGGCATCTGCCTGGTGATCCAGCGCGATACGATCCAGACCGCGAAGCTCGTCGCCTCGATCGACCAGGTTTCGGGCGGGCGGTTCTTGTTCGGCATCGGCGGCGGCTGGAACGCCGAGGAGATCGAGAGCCACGGCACCGTCTTTGCCTCGCGCATGCAGAAGATGCGCGAGCAGATGGAGGCGATGAAAGAGATCTGGACCAAGTCGAAGGCCGAATATCACGGCGAGATCGTCGAGGTCACGCCGATGATGACCTGGCCCAAGCCGGTGCAGAAGCCGTGGCCGCCGATCCTGCTCGGCGGCGCCTTCCCGTGGGCGGCGCGGCGCGCCGTCCGCTACGGCGACGGCTGGTATCCGAACGCTTCGAGCGGCGACCCCGAGGAATACCTGCCGCGCTTCCGCCAGATGGCGGTGGATGCCGGGCGCGATCCCGCCTCACTGCCGGTCACCTTGGGCGGCGCTCCCGAGGACGCCGACCGGCTGAAGCGGTTCCGCGATCTGGGCGCGGCGCGGGTCAACGTCACCCTGCCGGCCGAGGGCGCCGAGCAGATCCTGCCGGTGCTGGACCGCTGGGCCAAGCTGATCCGGCAGCTGCGCTAGCGCGTGCGGGCGGTTCCCCTATTAGCGCCAAGGGCCAAGGCGGGCTCGGCGCAAGGCAGCCATGCGGTGGTGATATTGCGAATTGATCGCAGCCGGGTTACATCGGGGCACCTGACTAGCCGCCAGGACGCCGATGTACGTTTGCCTTTGCAACGCCATCACCGATCGCGACTTCCGCGCCCACGCCGAATGCGAGGGCTGCTCGGTCTCGGCGGTCTATCGCTCGCTCGGGAAAAAGCCGCAATGCGGCAAGTGCGTGCCGTTTGTTCGGCAATTGCTGCGCCAGGTTGCCGAGGCGCCGCCACGGTTGCCGGTTGCCGCCGCGGCGGGTTGACCGCCGCCGCGCCGAGCACGGGCGAGGCGCATCCATGCTCCCGATAGGTTCAGGCAGTCTTGCAGGAGGTGACCCATGCGCGGCGATGCGACCGTCTTGCAGCATTTGAACACGGTGCTAAAAAACGAGCTGACCGCGATCAACCAATACTTCCTGCATTCGCGAATGCTGCGGCATTGGGGGGTAACCAAGCTCGGCGCTTTCGAATACTCCGAGTCGATCGATGAAATGAAGCATGCAGACAGATTGATCGAGCGAATTCTGTTTCTCGATGGGCTGCCCAATCTGCAGGACCTCGACAAGCTCTTGATTGGCGAAAGCGTGCAGGAGGTCCTCGAATGCGATCTGCGGCTCGAGCAGAACGCGCTGCCCGCCTTGCGCGAAGGCATCGTGCATTGCGAAAGGGTGCGCGATTTCGTCACCCGCGATCTGTTCAGCGAAATCCTCGAAGCCGAAGAAGAACATGTCGACTTCATCGAGACGCAGCTCGAGCTGATCCCCAAGATCGGCATCGAAAACTATATCCAGCTTCAATCGGGCCATGCCGAGTAGCCGACCAAAATTGGATTTCCGCCGGATGTGACTGACCCTCAGGGGTGGTTGTCGCCTGGTTTCCCCTTTGCGTTGGGCGCGGGCTTGCCGCCGCCATGGGCTGGCGGGTTTGGCCCGTGCGGCGGCTGCGGACGAGCGGGCTGACGGACGCGCCGGCTGTGGGTGCGGCGGCGCCGGACGCGGGGGCTGGGGGCGAGGCGGCGCCGGTGCATGCACGATGGCCGGGGCCGGCGGACGCGCAGGTTGTGGGTGCGGCGGCGCCGGACGCGGGGGCTGGGCGCGAGGCGGCACCGGTGCATGCGCGATGGCCGGGGCCGGCGGACGCGCAGGCTTGGGTGCGGCGGCGGCTGGGGAGGCGGCGCCGGTGCATGCACGATGGCCGGGGCCGGCGGACGCGCAGGCTGTGGGCGAGGCGGCGCCGGACGCGCTTGGTTGACCGGGGCCGGGGGATGTTCCAGCGGCGCGGCCGGGTGCGGCGGCGCCTGGCGGCCGGCCGCGGCGGGAGCCGGCGGACGCACCGGCGCCGCCGCGCCGGGCCGCGCTTCGCGAGCCGGCGGGAGCGATCCCGCATGTGGCGGCGGCAGCCCCCCGGCGGTCGGATGCGGCGGTCCGCCGGGCGCTGGCGGTCCGGGCGCGCGGCCCGGCGCGGGCGTCTTCGCCGCACCGATCGCCGCGGGAACATGAGTACCAGGGACGGCGCCGGCGCCGGGACGCGGCGGAACAGCCGCCGCTTTTGCCGGCGCGCCCGGACGGCCCGGCCCGCTGGCGGGCGCCCCTGGCGTTCCCGGCGGGTGCGGTGCGCCCGGCGCGTTGGCGGCCGGCGTCGTCGGGTGGCCGGCGGGCGGTCTGCCCGGACCCTTCGGCGCCGGGCGCAGGTTGTGCGGCCCGTTGACCGCGACGGCGGCCGTCCTCGGCGGCGGCCTGACCGCGGGCGGATGCAGGACAACCGGCGCCTTGGCGAGCGCGGCGGGGGCGACATGGATCGCCGCCGGCGCGACCGGGGCGGCGTTGGCGAAGACCCGTTGCGGCACGACAGTCGCAAACCTGCGATTGACGAAATTCGCGTTCGCCGCCTGCGGCGGCGGCCCGCCGTTCGACTGCCTCACGACGGCATCGATGTTCCTGACATTGCCGACGTTGAGGTTGCGGATGTAGTTCGCATTGCGGGTGTAGCTCGGCCAATAAGGCTCGTCCGGGGCAAGCGGAAACCAGCCGACCGCCGGCCCGCTCTCACCGGCGATGGCCAACCCCGTGGCGGCGCCAATAAAGGCGACCAGCGCCGGCGCATAAACCGGCTGCGCCACGTATTGGCCGGGGACCCAGCCCCAGCGGTCGCCGACATAAGCCCAGCGACCGTAGTGAAACGGCGCAAACCCCCAGGGCTGCTGGTCGACCCAGGTCCAGCCCCAGGGCTGCACCCAGATCCAGCGGCCGTCGCGATAGGGCGCCCAATCCGCCGGCGCCTGGCTCGGGTACCACATCTCGCCGTATTGCGGATTGCTCTGCCAGTCGCCGTAATGATCGAGATCGGCATAACCGGTCATCTGCGGCGAAACGTAATAGGCCGCTGCAACCTGCTTTTCGTGATAGTCGCGGGCGCGGCACCAGGCGACAAACGCGTCGGGGGCGACGCGCTCGAACTGGGTCGTCACCGGGTTCGACCCGCTCAACAGCGCGACATCGCCGGCGTTGACCCCGATATCGGCGCCGCCGCCGACAAAGCGCGCGGTCCCTTGGTAAACCGCGACGCGCGCCGGCTGGTCCGCGGCCCCGGCATCGATGTCGTATTCCCCCGGTTGCAATAGCCAGACCGCACCCTGCGGCAGATCGATCTCAAAGCTCTGGCCGGCATCGAGCTGACGCAGATGCAGATAGAGCCGGCCCTCGGGAATGCCGATTTGCGCCACCTGCTGGTCGAGGTTGGTCACGTCGATTTCGGTTCCGGGGGCCATGTCGATGGTGCTCGGGCCGATCTGCAGTTCGGCCCGCGATTGCGGATCGGTCCAGAACGACCCGCCGGTCGCGACCGGATAGTTGACCCCGGCCGCCGACCACTGGGTTTCGCCGGCCATATGAAAGGCGATCGTGCCCGAGACGTAGCTGACCGCGCCGACCCGCGACGGCGGCTCCTGCTGCTGGGCGAGCGCCGGCGCGATGGCGGCGAGGATCAGCAGCACGAAACTTGGAATGAGGCGCACGGGCGGGGATCCGGAAGGTAATTGCATCCGGTGTCCTAACGGTTCGATTGTGGCAGAGTTGCGGCAACCTTGGCCGAATTGTCCCAAGGGAATTCGCGCCCCAGCGGTCGTGGGCCGCAGGCCACGACGGCGATGCTAGCCCTTCAGGTGCTCTTGCAGGCGCGGCATCAGCTCAACGAAATTGCACGGGCGGAAGCGGTTGTCGAGCTGGTGCACCAGGATGTCTTCCCAGGCGTCGCGGCAGGCGCCGGGCGACCCCGGCAAGGCGAACAGATAGGTGCCGCCGGCGACCCCGGCGGTGGCCCGGCTCTGAATCGTCGAGGCGCCGATCTTGGCGTAGCTGAGCCAGCGGAACAGCTCGCCAAAGCCGGCGATCTGCTTTTCGTAAACCCGATGAAACGCCTCGGGGGTCACGTCGCGGCCGGTGACCCCGGTGCCGCCGGTGGAGATCACCACATCGATCTGCGGATCGCCGATCCAGGCTTCGAGCTGGGCCACGATCGCGTCCGCTTCGTCGCGCACGATGCGCCGAGCAGCAATATGGTGCCCGGCGCTGGTCGCCAGATCGGCAAGCGTGTCGCCGGAGCGGTCCTGCGCCGCGTCGCGGGTGTCCGACACCGTCAACAGCGCAATGTAGACGGGCAGAAACGGGCGGGTTTCATCGAGCCGGCCGGGCATGGCGATCGCTCCCTCCTGATGATGCCGCGAGGATAGCCCGGCCGTGCGCCGGCGGCTAGCCGGGCGCCCCTTCGGCGCCCAGCGAGCGCGTCGAGGCGGGCGCGCAGGGCCAACAGATCCTGCCAGGCCTCGCGCTTGCGCTCGGGCGCGCGCAGCAGAAACGAAGGGTGGAACATCGGCAGGGTCGGCGCCGGCCGGTCGAGCCCGGGTATGGCGAGGTCGAACCAGCGGCCGCGCAATCGAGTGATGCCGGGGCCGGGCGGCAACAAGGCGCGGGCCGCGGTGCCGCCGGCCAGCACCAAGAGCCGGGGCCGGACCAGTGCGATGTGGCGCAATACGAACGGCAGGCAGGCGGCGATCTCGTCGGCGGTGGGGGTGCGGTTGCCGGGCGGGCGCCAGTAGATGACGTTGGTGATCAGGACGCCCGAGCGGTCGAGGTCGATCGCCGCCAGCATGCGGTCGAGCAATTGGCCGGCGCGCCCGACAAAGGGGCGGCCGATGCGGTCCTCGTCGGCGCCGGGGGCTTCGCCGATGATCATGACCGGGGCCGCGGGATTGCCGTCGGCGATGACCGTGTTGGTCGCGGTGCGCTTCAGCCCGCAGCCTTCGAACCCGGCGATCGCCGCTTCGAGCGCGGCGATGGTGTCGGCGCGCGCCGCCGCGAGGCGCGCCGATTGCGCCGCCTCCCCCGGCGATTCGGCAAAGGCTGCGGGCGGCGAGGCCGCAACCGCGCGCACCTGGGCGGGCGAGCGCCCCGGCTGAACGGTGGGCGCGGCTGCCGCAGCGGGACGCGGCGCGGGCCGGACGAGCCGGTCCTGTGGCTCGTCGGCGATCGCCTCGTCCGCGCCCATCTCGACATACCAGCACAGCAGCGCCAGCGCCAGCGCGGGATTGCCGGGCTTCGTCCAATCGTCAGCGGAAGACATCGACACCCAGATTACCACAGAGGCCGGCGGCGGGCGCGCGCATCGCATTCCGGGCGACGTTGCGCTGGCGCAACATATTGTGCCGTTCAGCGCAAGCGACCCAAATTCTGTTGTCCGGATTTCGCGTGGCGCTATATTTGGTCGTGTGGACAAGCTCAACAGCTACATATTGCTTGCATCCGCTAGCCAGTAGCCGAGGCATGGGGGAAACGAATGCATATCGCACGGCGCTTTACCACGGCGGGTCGGGATCCCTACGACGCGGTTCCGTTCCGGGTTGCGGAGAGCGAGATTCGCAATCCCGACGGCTCGGTCGTGTTCCAGGCCGAGGGGATCGAGGTCCCGGCCGAATGGAGCCAGGTCGCCTGCGACATCCTCGCCCAGAAATATTTCCGCAAGGCCGGGATGCCGGCCCACCTGGCGCCCGTCGCGGAAGACGGGGTTCCGCCCTGGCTGTGGCGGCGCACGGCCGACCGCGATGCCCTGGCCGCCCTGCCCGAGAGCCAGCGCCATGAGGGCGAGACCAGCGCCCGCCAGGTGTTCGATCGGATGGCCGGGACCTGGACCTATTGGGGCTGGAAGGGCGGTTATTTCAATGGCGAAGAGGACGCCCGCGCGTTTTATGACGAGATCCGGCTGATGCTGGCGCGGCAGATGGGGGCGCCCAATTCGCCGCAATGGTTCAACACCGGGCTCCACTGGGCTTATGGCATCGACGGCCCGGCGCAGGGGCACTATTACGTCGACTATCGCAGCGGCGAGCTCGTCGTATCGGCCAGCGCCTACGAGCACCCGCAGCCGCATGCCTGCTTTATCCAAAGTGTCGCCGACGATCTCGTCAATGAGGGCGGGATCATGGATCTGTGGGTGCGCGAGGCGCGGATCTTCAAATATGGCTCGGGCTCGGGCTCGAACTTCTCGAAACTGCGCGGCGATGGCGAGCGGCTCTCAGGCGGCGGCCGCTCCTCGGGGCTGATGAGCTTCCTCAGAATCGGCGACCGAGCCGCCGGCGCGATCAAATCGGGCGGCACCACAAGGCGCGCGGCCAAGATGGTGATCGTCGACATCGATCACCCCGACATCGAAACCTTTATCGACTGGAAGGTGGTCGAGGAGCAGAAGGTCGCGGCCCTGGTCGCCGGCTCCAAGCTCGCCGCGCGGCATCTGAACCGGGTCATGGCCGCGTGCCGGGAGGCGCCCGGCGATGGCGCCGATCCGTGCGACCCGGCGCAGAACCCGGCCTTGAAGCACCAGATCCGCGCCGCGCGCCGCGCGCTGATCCCGGAAAACTGCATCCAGCGGGTGATCCAGTTCGCCCGCCAAGGCTATGCCTCGGTCGACTTCCGCACCTACGACACCGATTGGGATTCCGAGGCCTATCTGACCGTGGCCGGGCAGAATTCCAATAATTCAGTGCGGGTCTCGAACGATTTTCTCGATCGCGTCGAAGCCGACGGCGCGTGGGAATTGATCCGGCGCACCGACGGCAAAATCGCCAAAACCCTGCAGGCGCGCGCCTTGTGGGACCGGATCGGGCACGCCGCCTGGGCCTCGGCCGATCCCGGCCTGCAATTCGACGCGACGATCAACGACTGGCACACCTGCCCGCAGAGCGGCCGCATCAACGCCTCCAACCCGTGCTCGGAATACAACTTCCTCGATGACACCGCCTGCAACCTCGCCTCGCTCAACCTGATGGCGTTCCGCGGCAAGGATGGCCGGTTCGACGCCGAGGCCTTTGCCCATGCGGTGCGGCTGTGGACCCTGGTGCTCGAAATCTCGGTGATGATGGCGCAGTTCCCCTCGCGCGAGATTGCCCGCCGCTCCTTCGTCTTCCGCACCCTCGGCCTCGGCTACGCCAATCTCGGCGGCCTGTTGATGGCGATGGGCATCGCCTATGACAGCGCCGAGGGGCGCGCGCTCGCCGCCGCGATTACCGCCTTGCTGACCGGCGCCAGCTACGCCGCCTCGGCCGAGATGGCCGGCGACCCCGGGTTGATTCCCGGGGCGCCTTTCCCGGCTACGCGCTCAACCGCGAAGGCATGCTGCGGGTCATTCGCAACCACCGTCGCGCCGCCCATGGCGAGAGCGCGGGGTATGAGGGCCTATCGATCCTCCCGACGCCGCTCGACGCCGCGAACTGCCCGGACCCGCAGCTGGTCGAGGCGGCGCGCCGCAGCTGGGACGCCGCGCTCGCGCTCGGCGAACAGCACGGCTTCCGCAACGCCCAGGCGACGGTGATCGCGCCGACCGGCACGATCGGCCTGGTCATGGATTGCGACACCACCGGCATCGAGCCCGATTTCGCGCTCGTTAAATTCAAGAAGCTGGCCGGCGGCGGCTATTTCAAGATCATCAACCGGGCGGTGCCGCAGGCGCTCGCAGGCCTCGGCTACAATGCCGCCGAGATCGCCGCGATCGAGCGGTATGCGCTGGGCCACGGCGCCCTCAGCGGCGGCCCCGCGATCAACCACCAGAGTTTGCGCGCCAAGGGCTTCGACGACCGTGCGCTTGCCGCCGCCGAAGCGGCGCTCGCCACCGCCTTCGACATCAAATTCGTCTTCAACAAATGGACCCTCGGCGAGGAGTTCTGCGCCGGGCGGCTCGGCCTCGCGCCGGGGGCGCTCGATCAGCCGGGCTTCGATCTGTTGGCCGCGCTCGGCTTCAGCCGGGCCGAGATCGAGGCCGCCAATACCTGGTGCTGCGGGGCGATGACCTTGGAAGGCGCGCCGCATTTGAAGCCCGAGCACCTGGCCGTGTTCGACTGCGCCAGCCCGTGCGGGCCGACCGGCGCCCGCGCGTTGTCGGCCGAAAGCCACATCCGGATGATGGCGGCGGCGCAGCCCTTCATCTCGGGGGCGATCTCGAAGACCATCAACATGCCGAACGCGGCGACGGTCGAGGACTGCAAGAGCGCCTACCTGTTGTCGTGGCGGCTCGGCCTCAAATCGACCGCGCTCTATCGCGACGGCTCGAAATTGTCGCAGCCATTGGCGGCGAGCCTCTTCGGCGACGACGAGGAGGCCGAGGACCAGGCGGCCGAACTCTACGAGCTATCGCCGGCGCAGCGCGCGCCGCTGGTCGCCGAGCGGATCGTCGAACGGGTCGTCGAGCGCGTGGTCGAGAAGGTGGTCCAGCGCGGCGAGCGCCGCCGGCTCCCCAACCGGCGCAAGGGCTACACGCAAAAGGCCACGGTCGGCGGCCACAAGGTCTATCTGCGCACCGGCGAGCACGAGGACGGCCGCTTGGCCGAACTTTTCATCGACATGCATAAGGAGGGCTCGGCCTTCCGCTCGCTGATGCACAATTTCGCGATCGCGATCTCGATGGGCCTGCAATACGGGGTGCCGCTCGAAGAGTTCGTCGAGAGTTTCACGTTCAGCCGGTTCGAGCCGTCGGGCATCGTCGAGGGCAACGACGCGATCAAGATGGCGACCTCGATCCTCGACTACATCTTTCGCGAATTGGCGATCTCGTATCTCGGCCGCGACGACCTCGCTCATGCCGAGCTCGCCGATCTGTTGCCCGACGCGGTCGGCAAGGGCGAAGCGCAATCGAGCCTGGCCGCGCCCGGCGACGAGCGCCGCGCCGAAACCGCGTCCCGCGAGCCGGAGCCGTGGCCGGCCGAGGAGCTGGCGCTGATGCAGCGGATGACCTCGAACGGCTATGTCCGCAACAAGCTGACCGTGCTGCACGGCGGCGCCGGCCGCGCCACAGCCGCCGCCGCGCTCGCCCTCGCCGACCCGTTGTCCGAGGCCGAGATCGAGCCCGACACCCTGGCGCTGCGCCTGGAACGCATCCGCGCCGCCCGCATCCGCGGCTACGAAGGCGACAGCTGCGGCGAATGCGGCAACTTCACCCTGATCCGCAACGGCACCTGCCTAAAATGCGACACCTGCGGCGCGACGAGTGGTTGCAGTTAGAAGAATTCTTCAGCAAGATAGGCCATGAATCCGACTTCTAGCATATTCGGCTGGTCCATACTCGCCGCCACGTTTTTAGGGCCAATCGCGGCCGTTATAACGACAAGGTATGTGGACCAACTACGAGATCGGGGCGCTAGGAGACTTGCCCTCTTCAGGACGCTCATGGCCACGCGTCGCTCTTTCCTCTCTCTAGAACATATTAGCGCGCTGAATCAAGTTGAAGTGGAATTTCAGAAGGATGCCAAGGTAATTAACGCTTATAGAGATTACATGAGACACCTTAGCAAGCCATTCGATCAGAAGGAAAACGATCGAGTTGCACGCGAACGACAATCCTTACGCACCAAAATTCTGTCGGAGATGGCGAAAAATCTGGGTATCCGTGTCGAACAACTGGATATCTTTGAGGGAGGATACATCCCACAAGGACACATTGACATAGAACGGGAGCAGGCTACAATTCGGCATCTCATCTTCTTAGTGAGATCGCCGACGGGAAACGCTCGTTTCCGATCGAGATAAGAACCGGACCGCTTCCGCAGGAACAGATCCGCATCGAGCGTAGGGCGGATTAGCGGAGCGTAATCCGCCACGAATTGTGATCGAGAGCGCGCTTCGCGCGTCCGGCGCGGCGCTGCCCTGCTCGAAACTTCCGAGCGGCGGAGGGGCGGGTCCCGGCCGTCGCCGAAATGACCGTCCCGCTCCGGGCGATTGCGGTGCGGGGTGGGGCCGCCTCGGCCGTTGGCGCGCAATCCCACCGTGGCCCGCCATAGCAGGTGGGCGCCACGTGTCGAAGCCACAACTCCGACAGAGATAGCCCCCATGAGGTAGGTATCGGCCCCGGGGTAACATGCGGCCTGACGCACCGCGCAGCTCCACCCTGCCGGTTGAAGCTAGGGGCTCTCCAGCCGCGCCGCAAGGGCCTCGATCCGCTGGGCGACGCCGTGGACGCCGCTCGCCGCATTATCGGCGGCCTCGGCGGCCGCGGTTTCGGCGGCGCGGACCCGGCTGCGCTCCTGTTGCAGCGCCTCGTTGGCGTCGGACAATTCGTCGGCGATGACGAGGGCCGCCAGCAGCAGCAGGCGGGCTTCGCCGACCTGGCCCACGTCCTTGACGAACTCGCCGACCCGCGCATCGACATATTGAGCGAGCCGGCGGATGCGCGGCTCCTGCCCCTCGTCGCAGATGATCTTGTAGGGATGGCCGTTAACCGTTACCGCGACCTGGCTCACCTCACTCCTCCCCCGCAAGCGCCCGGCCGACCCGGGCAAGAGCGCCTTCGACCCGGGCGGCGATTTCGCCGGCGATTTCGCCGGTCGCCGCCGGCAGCGGCGCGGCTTCGGCTTCGCCCGCGGCCTCCGGCCGGAGCGCGCCGGCGGCGGCGCCGGGCGCCGGCAAGCGACCTCCAGCCGGGCCACGGCCCGTTCGAGGCGTTCGAGCGCCTCGTCGAGCCGGCTCATCGCCCCGGCCGCCCGCCGCCGGCTCTGCGCCAGGCAAAGCCGGGCGAAAGACCGCTCCGCGGCCTGGACCAACGAGCAGATCTGGACTGGTCGGCAGAATTGGCCGCGAGCCCGGGGCGGCGCATCAGGTCGCGGCGTGACCCTGCGGCGCCGGCTCGTCCTTGTCGAAATCGAATTCGACCTTGGCGCCGTGCGGATCGTTGAAAAACAATTGCCAGATGCCGCCGCCGGGCAGGCGCCGCAGCTCGTACTCGATGCCCTCGCGCTTCAGGGTCGAGACCGTGGCGGGCAGGTCCTTGGCGCTGAACGCCATGTGGTCGAGCACCCCGGCGCGCTCGGCCGGCAGCGGGTCGCGATGGATCACATGCAGGATCGGCATGTCGCCGCTCTCGGCATAGAGCCACCAGCCGGGAAACTGGAACGGCGGACGCCAGCCGACCCGGAACCCGAACAGGTCGCAATAGAAGCGGCGGGTCGCTTCGAGGTCGTCGCTCAACACGGTGAAATGGTTCATTGCGGCCACGCTCATGCGGGGGCTCCTTTCGCTGATATGGAAGGCCGCGCGCGCAGATCGGCCGCCGCGGCCCGCAACCAAGATGTGGCGGAAGCGCCGCGCGTCGTCAATCGCCAGTCGCGCTGCGGCGGCGGTGCTGGCGCGAGTATTTGCGGCGAAAACCGCTTCGACGGTGATCGGCGAGCGGATGATTCGCCTGATCGCTCGGCGGGCCTGGCGATCCGGCCGCTCCATGCCGGCGATGGTGGGCGCGACAGGGATTGAACCTGTGACCCCTACGATGTCAACGTAGTGCTCTCCCGCTGAGCTACGCGCCCTTGCCCCCGGCCGGCCGGGCAGGATACGGGCGAGGGTGATAGCGAAAACCCGCCGCCGAGGCAAGCGCACGGCCGGGCCCGATTGCCGGCGCGACACTGTCGAGGCGATCTTGCATCCGATCATGCTGCTGGCCGAAGCCGTCCTCGCCGCCCATGTGGCGATCATCCTGTTCAATCTGTTCGGCCTGATCGCGGTTCCGCTCGGGTCGGCGTGCGGCTGGCGCTTTGTGCATGTCGCCTGGTGGCGGCTGCTGCACCTGGCGCTGCTGGCGGCGGTCGCGGGGCAGGCGCTCGCCGGCCGCGCCTGCCTATTGACCGTCGTGGGAAAGCGAACTCGCCGGGAGTGGGGCGCGACCGGCGCCGTTGATTATGAGCTGGGTCGACCGGATAATCTACTGGCAGCTGCCGATCTGGGTATTTGCCGCGCTTTATGCGCTGGTGTTCGGCTACGCCCTGGCGTTGTTGTGGCTGGCGCCGCTGCGGCTGACGCGGTAAGGAAATTTGCCGCCCGGCGCGGGTTTGCAGTAAGCTTGTGCGTTGAGCCGGCCCCGCTGTCGGGCGCGTCAAGGAGGATCTTTATGGGCTATAGTCTCGGACGGTTCTCGAGCGAATGCCACCGCATCCTTAAGGGGGATCCCGGTGTCGAGGGGCGCAAGCAGGTGTGCGCGCTGGTGCAAGAGGTGCTGAAGGACGAGGATTTCGTCAAGACGCATCTCGGCGACGACGTGCCCGAACGAAAGATCCTGTTCGAGGATCCGGAGCTCGGCTTTTGCATTCTGGGCCACGTCCACCATGGCGCCAAGGACAGCAACCCGCACGATCACGGCCCCTCCTGGGCGATTTACGGCCAGGCGCGCGGCGAGACGATCATGACCGACTACGCCGCTGTCGCCCGCCCGGGCGAGGGCAAGCCCGGCAAGGCGCGGCCGGTCAAGGATTATACGCTGAAGCCCGGCATGGCCTATCTTTACAACGAGGGCGATCTGCACTCGCCGCGGCGCGACGGCCCGACCCGGCTGATCCGCATCGAAGGCCGGAACATGGAGAAGGTCAAGCGCTATCCCTACGAACGGGTTTCGTAAGGAGGCGGGCGGCGGACCGCCGCACGCTGGCGGGGCCGGCGCGGCGGCGATGACCGAGATCGCGGCGGCGCTGCGTCATCTTGCGCGGCAGGAGCAGTTTCTCAATGTCGTCGGCCGCGATGAGGCGGTGGCGCGCTTTCATCGCCATCTGCGGCTGCGGCCGCTCGGCAGGGAGACGGTGCCGTTGGCGCAGGCTCTGGGCCGGGTGCTGGCGTGCACGGTCGTCGCCGATATCGACGTGCCGGGGTTCGACCGCGCCAGTGTCGACGGCTTTGCGGTGCGCGCCGATGACACTGTAGGCGCCAGCGAGCGGTCGCCTAAAATCCTCGCGCTGAACCCAGAAATCCTCACCCCCGGCGCCGAGCCCAGCCTCACCGTCATGCCGGGCACGGCGACCCTGATCGCCACCGGCGGCATGGCGCCGCGCGGCGCCGACGCGGTGGTCATGGTCGAGCACACCGAGACCGTCGAGGGCGACGGCGACGGCGAAGGCGGGGTTCCGGCGATCGCGGTGCGCCGCCCGGCCGTATCCGGCCAGTTCCTCGCCTTTGCCGGTAGCGATCTGGCCCGCGGTGAGACGGCGCTGCGCGCCGGCCAGGTGCTGACCTCGCGCGAGATCGGCATGTTGGCGGCGGTCGGCCTCGCCACGGTCGAGGTGTGGCGCCGGCCGCTTGTCGCGATCATCTCGACCGGCGACGAGATCGTGGCGCCGGGAGAGCCGATCCGGCCCGGCATGGTCTACGATTCGAACGCCGCGATCCTCGCCGCCGCGGTCGCCGAAGCGGGCGGGATGGCGGTGCCGCTCGGCATCGGCGCCGACGATGAGGAGGCGCTCAAGCGCCTGGTCGCCGACGGATTGGCGCGGTGCGATATCGTGCTTCTGTCCGGCGGCACCTCGAAGGGTGCGGGCGATCTGTGCTATCGCGCGATCGCCGATTTCGACGATCCCGGCATCGTCGTGCACGGCGTCGCGCTGAAGCCCGGCAAACCGTTGTGCCTGGCGGTGACCGGCGGCAAGCCGATTGTCGTGCTGCCGGGCTTCCCGACTTCGGCGATCTTCACCTTTCACGAGTTCGTCGGTACCGGTGATCCGCGCCTTTGCCGGGCTGCCGCGGAGCAGGCCGAGCGCGTTTCGGCGACCCTGCCGCTGCGCATCGCCTCGGAGCGCGGCCGCACCGAATATCTGATGGTGTCCCTGGCCCGCGGCCGGCGATGGCGCGCTTGCCGCCTATCCCAACGCCAAAGGCTCGGGCGCGGTCACCGCCTTCAGCCAGGCGGACGGGTTCATCGCGATCCCGGCGCAGGTCGAGAGCGTGCCGGCCGGCGCCGCAGTCGAGGTCCAGCTGATCGGCCATGCCGCATCTTGCCGATCTGGTGGTGATCGGCAGCCACTGCGTCGGGCTCGACGTGCTGATCGGCCGGCTGCAGCAGCAGAAGATCAGGGTCAAGGCGCTCAATGTCGGCAGCACCGGCGGGCTCGCCGCCGCCAAGCGCGGCGAGTGCGACATCGCCCCGATCCACCTGATGGACCCGCAGACCGGCATCTACAACCGGCCGTTCCTGACCGCCGCGCTGGAGTTGATCCCCGGCTACCGCCGGTTGCAAGGGATCGTCTATCGCCGCGGCGACCCACGGTTCGAAGGGCGCACGGTCGAGGCCGCGATCGAGGCGGCGCTCGCCGCGCCCGACTGCCTGATGGTCAACCGCAACGCCGGCAGCGGCACCCGCATCCTCAGCGACCGGCTGCTCGCCGGCAAGCAGGCCGCCCGGCTACTGGTCGCAGCCGAAATCGCACAACGCCGTCGCCGTCGCGGTGGCCCAGGGCCGGGCAGATTGGGGTGTGGCGATCGACACGGTGGCGCGGCAGTACGGGCTCGCCTTCATCCCGGCGCAGGATGAGCGCTACGACTTCCTCGTGCCGCGGGCGAGGCTCGACCGCCCGGCGGTGAGGTATTTCCTGGCTCTGCTCGAGGATCCCGAGGTGCGGGCCGAGCTGTCGGCCCTGGGCTTCAGGCTCTAGATCGCGCGCGTCACTCGCGCAACAAGGCCGCCATGATGCGCTCGCGGGTCAAGGGCAGGTCGCGCAGCCTTGTGCCGAGCGCGTGCGCCACGGCGTTGCCGATCGCGGCGACGGTCGGGCCGCCCGACGCCTCGCCGACCCCGAGCGGCGGGCGATCGGCGGCGGGATCGATCAGCTCGACGGCGATCTCGGGCGCCTCGCTGAAGCGCAGCACCGGGTAGGTTTCCCAGTCGCGCGAGCTGATGCCGGCGCCGTCGAGCCGCACCCCTTCCTTCAACGCCCAGCTCGCCGCCTGGATGATGCCGCCTTCGAGCTGGTTGATGGCGCCGTCCGGGTTGATGACGAGCCCGGCATCGGCGGCACACCACACCCGCAGCAGGCGCACCGTCTCGTCGATTTCGACCTCGGCGACGATTGCGGCATAGGCGGCGAGATTCTTGTAGCGGGCAAAACCGAAGCCGCGGCCACGGCCGCTGCCGGTCGGGATGCCTGCGCGCCAGCCGGAGATCCGCGCGGCGTGCTCGACGACCGCCCGCGCCCGCGGATCGGAGAGCACCGAGAGCCGGTAGGCGACCGGGTCTTCGCCGGCCCGCTCAGCCAACTCGTCGATCGAGGATTCGATCGCAAACACGTTCAACGTCGCGCCGAGCCCGCGCAGCGACGAGGTGCGCACCGGGGTCTCGGCGATCAGGTGATGGACGATCCGCTTAGCCGGAAAATCGTAGAGCGGCGCGCCGTTGCGGGTGCCGGCGCCGGGCGGGGTCGGCGCTTCGAACGCCGGCGGCGCCGGCGGCGGGTCGGGCAAGGCTTCGGCGGCCAACAGATTGCCGCCGCCGCCCGGCCGGCTGCCGTGCCGGCCGCTCCAGATCTCGGTGGTCCAGTCGGCCGGGTGGTCGCCGTCGTCGAGCGCCGCCTGCACCGTCACCACCATCGCCGGGCTGACCGGCTCGAAGCCGAATTCCTCCTCGCGCCGCCAGCGCACCCGGACCGGCATCCCCGGCCGGCGCATGGCGATGACTGCGGCGTCGGCCGCGGCATCGTCGGCGCCATTGTGGCCGTAGCAGCCCGGCCCCTGCACATGCCTGACCGAGATCGCCGCCGGCTCGAGCTTCAGGGTGCGGGCCAGTGCCGCGCGCAGCGGATAGACCCCCTGCGAGTGGGTCCACACCGTCAGATGCCCGTCGCGGTAGAGGGCGAGCGCGCAGGACGGCGCCACCGAAGCGTGGGCGACGTGCATCCTTGTATATGTCGCCTGGTAGCGGCTGGCGATCGGGGCCGGCTCGGCGGGGGTGGGCGGGCCGATCGTCTGGTCGATCGAGGGCTGCTGCAGCAGCCAGCGCGCCTCCTCCTGGGACGGGCTGATCGCCTCGACCCCGTCCCAGCTGACATGAGCCGGCGCGACCGCGGCCACCGCTTCGACGACGGTTTCGTCGGGGCCGAGGATGGCAAGGAAATTGCCGTCGCGGACCAGCTCGATCGGGCCTTTCGCTGTCCGGCGGATCGCCTCGTCGTTGATCGACCCGATCGTGGCGCCGCGGCGCGGCTGGCGCACCACCCGGGCATGCACCATGCCGTCGAGCTTCATGTCGTGAACAAAGATCGGTGCGCCGAACACCTTGGCCGCGAGATCGACGCGCGGCGCGTTGGCGCCGACCACCCGGTGCTCGCCCGCGGGCTTGATCCGCGCGCGGCCGGTGGCGGGGCGCGCGAGATCGATCGCGCCGGCGAGCGACCAGTAGTCATGCCCAGTCGGCGCACCGTCCCGAATGATCGCGCCGTCGCGCACCGACAGCTTGGCGCGCGGATCGCCGAGCTTCGCCGCGGCATGGTCGAGGAACAGGGCCCGCACCTCGGCGCAAGCGAGCCGCAGGGCTACGCCGCCGAATTGGATCGACTGGCTGCCGGCGGTGTAGCCCTCGTTCGGGGTCAGATCGGTGTCGCCGGTCTGCAGTACGATGCGGTCTAGGCCGACATCGAGCTCTTCGGCGGCGATCTGACGCATCGCGGTCAAGACACCCTGGCCGATCTCGACCCGGCCGGTCGAGACCGTGACAAGGCTGGGTGCGGTGAACCGGACCCACTGGTCGAGAAGCGGGTTCTGCGGCGGAAGCGCGTGGGCGTCGCTCATCGGTCGGCTCCGGCGCGCATCGCCAGGGCGGCGCGCTCGACCGCGCGCAGGATGCGCAGATGGCTGCCGCAGCGGCAGATGTTGTCGTCGAGCGCGGCGGCGATCTCGCGGCGCGACGGCGCCGGGTTATCATCGAGCAAAGCCTTGGCCGAGATCAGGATGCCGGAGAGGCAATAGCCGCACTGGCCGGCCTGCTCGTCGAGAAACGCCTGTTGCAGCGGGTGCGGGCGATCGGGGGTGCCGAGCCCCTCGATCGTGAGGATTTGCTTGCCGGCGACCGTCGACAGCGGCTTGCCGCAGGATTTCTCCGCCCGGCCGTCGATCAGCACCATGCAGCAGCCGCATTGCTCAAGGCCGCAGCCGAATTTCGTGCCGGTGAGGCCGAGATGGTTGCGCAGCACGTCGAGCAGCGGGGTATCCCTGTCCGCGGTCACGGTGACGGCGCTGCGGTTCACGACCAGATTGAATTGCGGCATGACTGTCCCGCCGAAAGATAGACTGCGATCATAGCAGATCCCTCGCGACCCGGCCGAACCCAATCCGCACGGTTTTGCCGGTACGGCGAAAAGCCGCTAGTGTCGCGGCGAATCTCGGGGAGTCCTAGGATGACCGGCGTCGACCAGCAGAAGATCCGACGCAACCGCACCGGGCTCATCGCCCACGACGCCGCGCTGGCGCAGCCCGGCTATACCTTGTTCACGCCGATGTTCGGCGACGGCGCGGTCTATCTTGTCGACATGGCGGGCGAGGTCGCGCATCGCTGGACCATGCCGTGCCGGCCCGGGCTCTACGGCTATCTGCTCGACAACGGTCACCTGTTCTATAGCGGCAAGGTCATGTCCGATCTCGACCGCTTCGAGGCGTGGCGGCGCTTCAAGGCCGGGGCGGTGTTCGAGGCGGATTGGCGCGGCCGCATCGTGTGGCGGCTGGAGCACCGCGACCATCACCACGACGCCCGCAAATTGCACAATGGCAACGTCCTGCTGCTGTGCCTGCGGCCGCTTCCGGCGGCGATCGCCGCTCGCGTCAAGGGCGGTCTGCCGGGCAGCGAAGCCAATGGCCAGATCTATGCCGATTACCTGATCGAGATGACCACCCGCGGCGAGATCGTCTGGGAATGGCGCAGCTGGGAGCACCTCGACCCGGAAACCCATCCGATCACGCTGCAGGACCACCGCGCCGAATGGACCCATGGCAACACCGTGGCCGAGACCGCGGACGGCAACATCGTGGTCAGCTTCCGCAACATCTCGACCGTGATCATGATCGAGCGCACCACCGGCAAGATCGTCTGGGAGCTCGGCGGGCCGCCATTGTCGCAACAGCACGACCCGCGCCCGCTCGCCAACGGCAACATCCTGATCTTCGACAACGGGACCCACCGCCGCGATCACCCGGCCAGCTTCTCGCGGGTGATCGAGGTCGACCCGCGCAACTCGGAAATCGTGTGGCGCTACACCGATCCGTCACTGTTCGAGTTCTTCAGCCCCTACATTTCGGGAGCGCAGCGGCTCGCCAACGGCAACACCCTGATCTGCGAGGGCTGCCACGGCCGGATCTTCGAGGTGACGAGCGCCGGCGAGACGGTGTGGGAGTACGTCAACCCGTACTTCTTCGAGGAAATCGGCGCTCCGGGTCTGAACAACTGGGTGTTCCGCGCATTTCGCTATACCGCAGCCGAAATCGCCGCGGCGCGCGCCGCCTGAACCGGCGCGCAAGCAACCGCGGCCGACGCCTCCCGGGAGAGAATTGATGGAATTGTGGAACCACTGCGAGAACCCCTATCCGTTCGTGCCGGCCGAGGTGCTGGACGCGGCGCCCTCGGTGCGCGCCAGCCTGCCCAACAAATACTGCGACCCGAAGATCGCCGCGCGGCTTTACGACGAGGTGTTCGACGAATACCGGCTGTGCGACGACATCGGCCTGCACATCGTCACCAACGAGCATCATTCCGGCATCAACAACCTGTGGGCGGCGAGCCCGGTCATCACCGGGATCGTCGCGCGGCTGACCAGAACGTGCGGATCCTGTCGCTCGGCACGCTGATCACGGTGCGGCCCGATCCGGTGCGGGTGGCCGACGGAATACGCGACGATCGACGTCTCTGTCGCGCGGCCGGCTCGAAATCGGCTTCGTCAAATCCGGCGCCACCGAGATGGTCTCGGGCGACGCCAACCCGATGCGCATCCGCGAGCGCGAATGGGAGGCGATCGACCTGATCGAGAAAGTCGCTGACCAGCCATGACGGGCCGTTCAGTTGGGAGGGCAAGTTCTTCATCCACGCCGCACGTCAACATCTGGCCGCGCCCCTAGCAAGCAGCCGCGGCCGGAGTTCTGGGCCGCCACCAGCGATCTGCCGACCTGCGCCGAACTTGGCCGCCGCAGCATCGTCAACACGCTGTTGTTCGGCGGCTATGACGCGCACGCGGCAGGCCTTCGACGCCTATAAAGCGGCGCGCGCCGCGGCGGGACTGCCGCCGCCGGGCGAGGACCGGTTTTCCTACATGGCGTTCTGCTATGTCGGCGACACCGACGAAGAGGCGCATCCGCATCGGCCAGAAGATCCCCTGGTTCCTGACCGTCAGCATCAAGAGCGCGCCGCAGATGTCGCAAATTCCAGCCGGGCGCAGATCGCCGCCGGAGATGGCGCCGGCGGCCTGGCGCGGCGGCGCGTCGCAGGCGGCGCGACCGACCTACCTCGATGCCGAGGCGCTGATCGCGCCAGGGCCAGATGTTCGCCGGCAACCCCGACACGGTGGCGCGACAGATCAAGGAGTTCCGCCAGCCGGGTCGGCGGCGTCGGCCACATCATCATGATGACCCGGCAGGGGCTCGTCACCCACGCCGAGGCGGAAAAGAGCTTCACCCGCGCCGCCAGGGACGTGCTGCCGCAATTGCAGGACCTGGCGCCGATCGACGCCGACGAAGCGGGCTGGGCGGCCCGGCGCCCGGCGGCCAAATGAGCGGCGCGCCCCAAATGAGCATTGCGGACCATCTTCGCGTCGGCCCGCACCAGCTCGAAGCGCTGCGCCGCGGCGCTCGCGGCGGCGGCGCGCCGATCCTGCTGGTGCACGGCATCAACCCCATCAGTCCCGAGGCGCCGTTCCTCGACCGCCTGGCCGAGCATGGCGAAATTATCGCACCCTCGCATCCGGGGTTCGGCGATTCGCCCCGGCCGGCCGATTTCGACACGATGTACGACCTTGTCCATCTCTATCTGGCGGTGCTGGACGCGATCGCGGACGACCGGGTCACGATGATCGGGTTCTCGTTCGGCGGCTGGATCGCCGCCGAGGTCGCGGCCTGCGCCCCTGCGAAGCTCGGCCGCCTGGTGCTGGTCGACCCGGTCGGGATCAAACTCGGCGGCCGCGAGGAGCGCGACATCGCGCACTTTTTCAATACCTCGCCCGACGAGCTGGAACGGCGCGCCTGGCACGACCCGGCAAAATCGGCCCTCCGGCAATTACGGGCTCGGCTGGCAGAATGCGATCGGCGAGGCGATCAGCGACCAGGACATGGTCGCCCTGGCGCGCAACTGGGACGCGCTCTGCCTCTATGCCTGGCGCCCGCACATGTACAACCCGCAATTGAAGCATTGGCTGCATCGCATCGCCGCGCCGACCCTGATGCTGTGGGGAGCGAGCGACCGGATCGTCACCCCGGATTATGGGCGCGCCTATAGCGAGCTGATCCCCGGCGCGCGGTTCGAGACGATCGCGGCTGCCGGGCATCATCCGGAGCTCGAGCAGCCGGAAGCGTTCGTCGATCGCGTGGCGGGCTTTCTCGACGAGCGCAACAACGGGGCGCACCTCCGATGATGTTCATCATTCGCAGCGCCGGCAAAGAGCCGGACGATGCAGCGATCCGGATCAAGGCGGTGCGCAAGACGCCGGCGATCGTCGCCGGCGCCGCCGGCAACACCGATTATTTCTGTGTCGGCGAGCCCGAGGCCATCGCTGCGCTGCGCGCCCAGGGTGCGCATGTCGTCGAATTGCGCGACGGCTGGTACGAGGACGATGCCGGCGGCGGCATCGCGATCTCCGGGCACGGCAAATATTGGGAAGTGCGCGACACCCCGTTCACGGTCAAGGAAGCCGTCGGCCCGACCGCGGCGGAAGCCCGGTCCGACGCGGCGAGCGGCGAGGTGGTCAACGTCCGCGGCGCGGTCTTCGGCGCCTAGCGGCTAACGAGGCCGGCGCGCGCGGGCTCAGAGCGGGATCACCAGCAATGTGTCGATCTTCTGGCTGTCGAGGATCACCAAGCGCTCGATAAAGCGGTATGGCTCGGCCGACACATCGATGCGGTCGAGATAGCGGCCGGCGGCGAACAGGCTCATTTCGCCGTCGTGCATGATCCTGACCGCGATGAAGTTCGAGCGCGCCTCGGCCACACCGCTCTCGACATGGCCCACCCGGGTCGGGCCGATGATGTGCCGATAGCGGTGCGGCTCGAAGATGTTGGCGCGGCGCAGCGCCAGGATGCGGTCTTTGAGCATGCCCTTCGAGGCGGCGTAGACGACGCCGTGGCGATGGCCGGCCTCATGGCTCTGCCGGCTGGTGATCAGGTAATGGCATTTCTCGACAAAGAAATCCGGCCATTCCTCGAGCCGGTCGTCGTCGATGCACTCGGCATAGGCGGCGATCAGCTCGTCGATGCCATGCCGCACCGCGGTGTCGTCCATGATCCGCCTGGCGCGTCAGTCGCCGACCAGCGCGCGGTATTTCTTCCAGAAGCCGCGGATCGCCGCTTCGCTCGACCGGAACGGCTGGCTCTGCGCCTCGTAGCCGCCCATCATCACGACGCCGCTGTCCTCGTCGTTGTAGCGCAGCGCGCGCTGCACGAAGCCGCCGACACAGCCGTCCTCCATCGAGATATAGCCCGCGGCGCCGACCAGGTTGCCCTGGCGCAGGCGGCGCTCGGTCATTGCCTCGTCATCGCCGTCGAAGCCGAGATGGATCCATTCGAGCTCGGTCTTTTCGAGGCCGCGCGGCTGGATCACCCGGACCGCGATCGAATTGCTGATCTGCTGCAGGATCATGCCGGGAAAGATCGTCAGGATCTGCACCGAGACGCCGTCGCCATACTCGTCGACCAACTCGACGACCGAGGGGTCTTCGAGCCGCATGTCGGTGTCGGCGCGCAAGCCCCTCGCGCTGGTAATCGGCATCCTCGGCGGCGTAGTCGAGCTTGGCCTGGCTGAAATGATGGCCGCCGCTGTCGTCGATATGGATGCCGCCCGGCATCGATCAGCCGGTTGATCCGGAACGTCGTCAGAAAGGCATGCAGGATGCTGGCGTGGTAGGTGTCCTTGGTGTTCTCGGCATAGAGCTTCCAGTTGTTCGGCAATACCTGGGTGCTGCGGCCGAGGATATGGGCCGGGCGGTTCAAGACCCGGCGGATGCCGCCGACCACTTGCGGCCCGAGATAGGCTTCGAGGTCGGGCGCCTCGCGGCTGAAAGTGCCGAATACGAGGCCGGCCAATTCGGCGACCCGCAGCCGCGGCAGATCGTGGTCGTCCTTGCGGAACTCGGGCGGCATCCCGCCCTGCCGCTTGACCCCGCGCTCAAAGGCGACGCCGGTCAGCTTGCCGCCGAGATCATAGGTCCAGCCGTGATAGATGCACTTGATCTCCTTGGCGTTGCCCTGGCGCTCGATGCACAAGCAGGTTGCCGCGATGGGCGCAGCGGTTGGCAAAGGCGTTGATCGCGCCGTCATTGTCGCGGGTGACGACGACCGCGGTCTCGCCGATCGTGGTCGCGACCCAATCGCCGGGGTTCGGGAGCTCGGCGGCGAGGCAAAGATAGCTCCAGGCCGGGCCCTTGAAGATCCGCTCCTGCTCGAGCCGGTACTGCTCCGGGTCGGTGTAGAGCCGGAACGGGATCTCGGAGAGCCCGTTCGACGGCCACGCAACTCCCCGCATCTCCTCGGCGCCGTGCTCGGACATCGCAATTTCTCCTGGCGGTATAGCCCGCACGATAACACCCGCGGCCGCACCGGGTACAGCAGGGCGGGGTCTGCCAGATCGAGATCGCCGGTAAGAGGGATTGTCGCCCGGTCTCCGCTCTTCCGGCCTCTTGCCGGCTGGGGCTAGCGCAGGCGCGAGCCCGGGTCGATCCCGAGGTAGACCCGGCCGCCGATCGGGTACCATTCGGGCGCGATCGTGACCGTCTGGCCGACCACATGCAGGTCGCGCCAGCACTCGGCCAGCCGGCTTTCGCGCTTGAACGAGGTGCTGCCGCCGTGCCGATAAACCAGGTCCATGGCCTGGCGCGCGCTGTCGGCGGCGTAGACCGAGGCCAGCCGGCAGCGGGCGCGCTGTTCGAGGGTGGTGGCGCTGCCGCCGGCGACCGTATTCCACAGCTCGGCGATCATCGCGGTGCGGTAGGCGCGCCCGGCGTTGAGGATCGCGTCGGCCCGGCCGACGGCGTCCTGGACCTGTGGGTTGTCGCATAGGAGGCCGGTGCGGCCGCGCGGCGTCTTGCCGCCGGCGAGATCGATCAGCGCGTCGATGCCGGCGCGCGCGATGCCGGTGATGACCGCGCTGTGATGCGGCCCGACCCAGCACTGGGTCGGCAGCGCGTAGGTGACCCCCGGCCAGCGGTCCCACTGGTTGTCGAGCGGGATGCCGGCGTGCGGCATCGTGCGCCGCTCCGGCAGAAAGACGTCCTCGACCGTCCAGTCGAAGCTGCCGGTGCCGCGCAGCCCGGCCACGTCCCAGCTGCCAGGGACGATCTCCGCTTCCGCGCGCGGAAAGAGCCCGCGCCAGTAGAGCGGTCTGCCTTCGGGGCCGAGGCGCGGCCGGCCATCGTCGAGAACCTGGAAACTTCCCAGCATCCAGCTGCTCTCCTGGCAGCCGCTGCCGAACTGCCAGCGCCCGCTGACGCGGTAGCCGCCGGCGACCGGCACCGCCTGCCCGCCGCCCTGCACCGCGGTGCCGGCGATGGTGGCGGGGCCGCGGCCATGGACCTCGTCGGACGCCCTCGTCCGGCAGGCCGAGGGTCACGAGCTGGCCGATGCTGTTGTTGGCCAGGTTCCAGCCGACCGAGCCGACGCCCTCGGCCAGAAGCTCGACGACGCGCAGATAGGTCAGCGGGTCGACCTCCAATCCGCCGAGCGCGCGCGGGATCACCATGCGGTAGAAACCGGCAGCGCGCAACTCGTCGACCAAGGCCGGCGGCAGGCGCTGCTCGCGCTCGATCTCCTCGCGATAGCGGCGCATCACCGGCTGCAATGCGGCCGCTGCCTCGCACCACGGGTTGCGCGTCGATATCCGCCGGTAAGCGCGCCTCGTCGCGTGATCGCGTCCACTTCCATCGTGTCCATCCGTTCCTCCTGCCGCCATTCCGCTCGCTGCGCCTGGGCGCACCATGCCGGAGAAAGGGGTTCGATCTAAAGCTATTTTGTAGCCCCGCGCCCG
This sequence comes from uncultured Alphaproteobacteria bacterium, assembly GCA_963814805.1. Taxonomy (GTDB): domain Bacteria; phylum Pseudomonadota; class Alphaproteobacteria; order ATCC43930; family CGMCC-115725; genus AP-15. Next base: position 37,892 of record CAWFER010000012.1, read on the forward strand.
GAAGGTTGGCGAGTGCTTGGCGCTCGGCCGCGCTGCAAAGGGGAGCGCAGGCGGCGCAGCCAACGGGCGGCGGAGTTCCAGGGTTCACCCAAACAACGTGACCGCGATCGAATTTGGTTGCGTCGAGATCGAATTTGGTTGCGTCAAGATTGAGACAAATTGGATGATCCGCCGGACGGGTTGTCACCCAACAAACTGGCCGAGCCTAACGTCAATTGCCGGGAACGGGAGTAGGCACGTTGAAGTCCGCAAAACTGGCGCCGGTTTTTACCGCTCTGATCTTGACCGCCTGCCACCCGCCGAGCCTACCCCCGTCTCAGGCGATCGACTGGCCGCCGAGCATCCAATCGGGGCAGGGGATCGACTTGCCGACCGACGCCAGCGATGTGCTGATGGAGCTGCAGCAAAGCCGGATGGATTTTGTCGCCCGCTATTATCGCGAGCCGGATTCCCGCTGGCCGGCGCTTTCGGCGAGCGAGGCCCAGGAGCTGTCGTCGCTCGGGCTGAAGATTGTCGCGGTGTGGGAATCGCACTCCCGAGACCCGGCGCATTTTTCCTATTCCTCGGGGTATGACGACGCGATGATGGCCTATCAGCAGGCGCGAGCGATCGGACAGCCCGCCGGCAGCGCCATCTACTTCGCGGTCGATTTCAATGCGCGGGGCCAGTCGCTTGACGGTGTTGACGATTACTTTCGCGGCATCGCGGCGGGCTTGGCGGCGGCAGCGGCGGCAGCGCCCCTTATGCCGTCGGCGTTTACGGCTCCGGCGTTGTTTGCGACGCGATCAAGCGGGCGCGCCTCGCCCGATACAGCTGGCTGTCGGGATCGTTCGCATGGGAGGGTTCGACCAGCTACGACGACTGGGACATCATGCAAGGCGGCCCGTCTCCGGAACTGTCGTTCAGCCAGGATTCCGACACGGCCAGGGCAGATTACGGCGCATTCCGGATTGCTGGCGGCGCGCCCGCCGCTTCCTCTGATCTCGCCGGGCTCGGCGATGCCGTATCGCCTCAGTTCCCGCCGGCCGGGCAAGCGCTTGTCTCCTCGGCCGCCAATTTTCGCTGAGGCGTCGCGTCAGCTGTTCCGCTTTTTTTGAGGCGTCGACGCCGAACGCCGCACCGATCAAATCGACGCTCGCGCTTGGGTCGATACGCCGGGTCGGCGCGGCCGCAGTTGTCATTCCCTAACGCGCGTGGAACACTTGCCCGCGAACCAAGCGCCGGGAGGTAGGCCTATGGATGTCGGCATGATGATGGTGTTCGCCAGCTATGGCTGGGACAACATCGGCGACGACCGGGTGTGGGACGAGGAGATCCGCTTGGCGCGGTTGGCGGCGGATTCGGGGTTTGACGTCTTGTGGTCGGCCGAGCATCATTTCTTCGATTATTCGTTCTGCCCCGACAATCTGCAGCTGATGACCTATCTGGCCGCGGCTTGCCCGGGCGTCGGGTCTCGGCACCGCGGCGGTGATCGTGCCATGGCACGACCCGCTTGCGCGTCGCCGAGCAGGCCGCGGTGCTCGACCTCTTATGCAAAGGCCGGCTGCGGCTCGGGCTGGGGCGCGGCCTGGCGCGACGCGAGTTCGCGGCGTTTCGCGGCGCCATGGACGAGTCGCGCGAGCGCTTCGACGAAGCCGCGCCGATGATCGTCGCAGCCTTGCGCACCGGCTTTATCGAAGGCAACGGCAAGCATTATCCCGCAGCCGCGCATCGAGCTCAGGCCGCGGCCCCAATACGATTTCGCCGGCCGCATCTATGCCGTCGCGTCGAGCGAGGATTCGGTCGAGGCTGCGGCCCGGCTCGGCGCGCATATGGTGATGTTTTCCGACCGGCCGTGGCACATGCGGCTGCCGGCGATCGAGCGCAATCGCGAAATGCACCGGAAATTCCATGGCCGCCCGGCGCCGGCGATGATGATCACCGATTTCTGCATCTGCGGCCCGGACCGGGTTGAGGCCGAGGCGCATGCGCGGCAATACATGGGCAAGTTCGTCGAGAGCAATTTCCACCACTATGAATTCCTCGGCGACCATTTCGCCACCGTGAAGGGCTACGACGCCTATGCGCAAAAGGCGGCGATCGCCCGCCAGGGCGGGCTCGAGGGGGCGGTCGCCGGCTTCATGCAGGCGGCGATCTGGGGCACGCCCGAGCGCATCCTGCGCGAATTGGAGGCGCGGCGCGCGGCGATCGGCGATTTCGAGCTCAACGCGGCGTTCCGCTTTGGCGGCGTGCCTTATGGGATCGCCGAGCGCGGCCTGAAACTGTTCGCCGCCGAAGTTTTGCCGGTGCTGAAAAGCTGGCGGGCCGAGGACGCCGCCCGCGCCGCGGCCGAATGAGGGAGAGGATCATGGCTCAGGATGCAACGGGCGAATACCGCGGCCTCGCCTACCGCGGCGATGCCGAGCTGAAGGCATGGCTGGCCAAGCGCCCGACCGAAGCGGCGCTGGAGCCCGAACTGCCGATCATCGACCCGCACCATCATTTCTGGGACACGCCGGCACGCGGGCGCTATCTGCTGCCCGAATTGCTGGCCGACATCGCGGGCGGCCACAATATCGTTTCGACGGTCTTTCTTGAATGCCGCTCGATGTATCGGAAAGCCGGCCCGCCCGAGATGGCGCCGTTGGGCGAGGTCGAGTTCGTCAACGGCATCGCGGCGATGAGCGCGTCGGGCGGGTATGGCCCGTGCCGGGTCGCCGAGGCGATCGTCGGCCATGCCGACCTGACCCTGGGCGCGCGGGTGCGCGAGGTGCTGGAGGCTGAGCTCACGGCCGGCGGCGGCCGGTTCCGCGGCATCCGCCATGGCGTCTCGTGGGACGCGAGCCCCGAGGTCGGCAAGCACGTCTCGCGCTTCATCCCGCCGCACCAGCTGCGCGACCCGAAATTCCGCGAGGGTTTTGCCGAGCTGGCGCCGCTCGGCCTCAGCTTCGAAATCGTGGCAGTATCATCCGCAACTGCCGGATGCGATCGACCTCGCCCGCGCCTTCCCGGAAACGACGATCATCCTCAATCATGTCGGCGGCGTGCTCGGCGTCGGGCCCTATGCCGGCCATCGGCAGGAGATCCTCGCCGGCTGGAAAAAGGACATCGCCGAACTCGCCAAATGCCCGAACGTCAATGTCAAGCTCGGCGGGGTCGGCATGACCTCGTTCGGCTTCGACTTTCCCGAGCGCGATATGCCGCCATCCTCGGAAGAGCTGGCCGCCGCCTGGCGCCAGTATATCGAGCCTTGCATCGAAGCCTTCGGCCCCGAGCGCTCGATGTTCGAGAGCAACTTTCCGCCGGACAAGCAGTCCGGCGGCTACACCGAATTGTGGAACGCGTTCAAGCGCATCACCTCGGGCGCATCGGCGGCCGAAAAGCGGGCGCTCTACAGCGGCGCCGCGGCCCGGGTGTACCGGATCACCGCACCCTGACCCGGTTGCCCTGCCCGTCGATCCGGCGCCGATCCTGCCCGCCGAGCCGAGGAGAGATTTGATGCCGGCATCCTACGAAACGCATCGCGCCCAGCTCAAAGCCATCCTTTCGGCCTGGGGCATGCCGGACGACAACGCCGAGACGACCGCCGATGTGCTGTCATGGGCAGATCTACATGGCGTCGATAGCCACGGCATCTCGATGATCCCGGGCTATGACCGGCTGCGCCGCAGCGGACGCGCCAACATGAATGCACGTCCGCGCATCATCCGGGAGACGCCGGTCTCGGCATTGGTCGACGGCGATGGCGGGCTCGGCCATGTGCCGGCGCGTTTCGGCATGCAACTGGCGATCGACAAGGCCAAAGAGTGCGGCATCGCCATCGCCGCGGTGCGCAACTCGGCCCATTTCGGCGCCACCGGCTACTACACCTTGATGGCGGCGCGGGAAGGGCTGATCGGCATGGCCTGCACCAGCGCCTCGAGCATCCAGGTGGCGCCGACCTTCGGCAAGGAGGCAAAGCTCGGCACCGACCCGTGGTCGTTCGCCGCGCCGAGCGCCAATGGACAGCCGTTTCTGCTCGACATGGCGACGACGACGGTCGCCGCCGGCCGCATCCGCAACAAGGCCAATGAGGGGCTGCCCTGCCCGCCCGGCTGGGTGCTCGACAAGGATGGGCGGCCCAGCACCGACCCCAACGAGGCGCGCGAAAAGGGCGGGTTTCTGACTTCGCTCGGCGGCTCGCCGGAAAATTCGAGCTACAAGGGGTACGGGCTCGCGGTCATGGTCAACATCCTCGGCGCGTGCCTGTCGGGCGCCACCCTGATCACCGACCCGATGAGCGGGAAAAAGCCGCAAGGCAACGATATCGGCCATTGCTTTATCGCGATCGACCCCGGCCTGTTCCGCGACCGCGAGGATTTCACCGCCGACGTCGCCCGCTTCTGCAACGATCTGCGGGCGACAAAGCCGGTCGATCCTGCGCAGCCGGTCATGGTCGCGGGCGATCCGCAATGGAACAACGCCGCGCGGCGCAGCCGCGAAGGCATCCCGGTCGGCGCCGGCCTCCTGAACCAGATCCGCCAGATCGCCCAGGCCTGCGCGGCGCCGTGGCTGCTCGATTGAGCCGCATGCGCCATCGGGGTGAGGCCCGCCGCTCGTTCACAGGTTCATCCGGCGGTCAGCAGGATCGTCTGCCGGTCATGGAGCCGACCTAACTGATCGCGAGATGGAGCGCCCGGAAGCCGCCGCGGCAGTAGGGCGCCAGCCGGCCGCCTTCCATTGGCCGGAGTTCCAATAGGCCCGGAGCGACTGGACGCCGCTCAAGCGGAACCGTCCTCAATGACGTTGTCGTCTTCCGCTGCCGCCAGCGTCTGCGAACTACACGCGCAGGGTCGCGAACGCCTGCGCTCTTTTGTCCACATCGACCCGAACATTGGGCGGGGACATTCCGCCGCCCTCAATTCCTACCATCCGGAATGGAAACGATCGCCGCCCGTCATCGGTTTCATCCGGCCGGCAATGGCCATACGGCGCAGCGGCAGGCCATTCTCGTGACGGGGATGCATCGGAGCGGAACGTCCGCCCTGACGCGCACCCTGAGCTTTCGCGGCGCCACGCTCCCCCGGCGGCTGGTTCGGCCTGCGCCGGACAATGAGGCCGGTTTCTGGGAGCCGAGTGAGATTGTCGCGATCCACGACGAACTGCTCGCATCGGCGGGCTCGTCATGGCACGACTTTTCGGAGTTTCCGCAACCCTGGTTCGCCTCGGATTTGGCCGGAACGTTCAGAGCCCGGCTGGCCGCGACGCTCAGAGAGGAATTCGGGTCGGCGCCGCTCTTTATTGTCAAAGATCCGAGAATTTGCCGGATCGTGCCGCTGTGGCTCTCGGTTCTCGACGAGCTTGGGGCAGCGCCGCTGTTTGTGATCACTATTCGCAATCCGTTCGAGGTGGCCGCTTCGCTCAAGCAGCGCAACGGCTTTCCCGATACAACCTCGCTATTGCTGTGGCTGAGGCATTTCCTCGCAGCGGAACGCGATACGCGCGGCTTCAGGCGATCGTTCGTCGCCTACGATCACCTGCTGAGCGACTGGGGGAAGGTTGTCGACGGGATCGGTCGTGACTTGCATATCCACTGGCCGCGCCGATCGGTTGCGTTCGACCTGGAAATCGACAGCTTTCTGTCGACCCGGTGGCGACACCATTGCTATAGCGACATTGGAAGCATGTTCTCGCGCCGACCCATGGCCCGGTGGCTGAAAACGGCTTTCGACTGGGCGATGAGCGCTGCGAACGATCATCCCTCGGCGTCCGCCGAGCTTGATAGCGTGTACGCGGCGTTCAGCAGGCCCGCCGCTCCGCTGTGCAAATCAGCGCATCATCCGGAGATGGCGGGCGTCTGATCGCAGCCGGGTTCGAGGGACCGCGGGCGAGGCGCCGGAACCAGGCGCACGCCCTCGCCGATCGCTTGCCGCCGGTTATGGCGTTTCGCCGCGCGGCAGCGGATGTTGCAGCAGCTCTTTGATCCGGCCCTGCATCGCGCGCTGGTCGAAGCTGCGCAAGAGGTTGATGCGGTTGCGGCTCGGATCGCCGCCGTGCCAGTATTCATAGATCTCCTGGCGCAATCCGTAGGACGAGGCGGCCAGCTCGTGCGCCAATCGGAACAGGCGCGACTTGTATTCGACATCGACGTCCCGGCCGCGCATGTAGCGGTCGAGATAGGGGCGGATCGCCGGGCTCGAAAGATCGTTCTCGCTCGGCTGCATGATGATCCCGGAGGCGCAGATCTCGCGCAGCAATTCAACCATGCGGCCGGAAACCTGGGTGAACCAGATGTGCAGGTCGCGCGCCGGCCCGAGCGTCCATTGCCCGGAGGGGGTCGGGCCGGCCCGGTGCTCGACCCCGTCCATCGCGTGCCGCCACACCTCGCAATAGGTCGCCATCTCGCCGAGCTTGGCGGCGACTTCGCGGTAGTCGATGACCCCGATCGCCTCGGCCACCATCGTCGCCACCGCGGTCAACAGCTTCATGCGCACCTCGACCCGGCACAGATTGGACCAGCCGAGAAAGTTGAAATTGACCCCGCCGCCGTCGGCCCCGAGCATCCGCACCATCGGCGTCGGATCGTAGAGCATGAAGAGCCGGTCCCACGGCACCAGCACCCGGTCGAAAAACAGCATGCAGTCCTGCTCGTCGAGCATCTGCAACGGATGCCCCCACGAGCCGAACCAGCGCGATACCGGCTCGCGCGCCAGGATCTTCAGACCCGGCGCGTTGGTCGGGATGGCGAACGCCAGCACGCATTTCGGATTGCTGCGCCGGGCGAAAGTCGCCGACAGCGAGACATAGCATTCGTGGCTGTGCGGCGCCGCGGTGGAGAGCTGCTTGCCGCCGGTGACGATCACGCCATCCTTGGTCTCCTCGACGACGTGCAGCGCCACTTCCTCATCCTCGCCGACGGTGCGCGGTTCGTTTTGCGGCTGGGCGCTGCGGTCGACCTGCGGATCGCCCAAGGCATGCGTCAGGAACAGGTCGCGGCTTTTGCAGTATTTATAGTAATTCTCCAGGTTTTCGCCGAAATCGCATTTCGGGTGCTTGACCGCGCTGAACTGGTCTTTCAGATGCAACGCCGAGATGATGTAGGGGGCCAGGATGTCGGGGCTGCGGCCGAGCTGGCCCCAGGACAGTTCGTTCCACAATTCGCTGTTGCGCCGCTTGCGCCGCAGATCCTCGGCTGAGCGCGGCAACAGCCAGCTCGTGCTGATGCGCTCGCCGGTTTCCGGGTCGAGGCAGGTCATCTGGTCGCGATATTGCGTGCTGTTCTGCAGATCGTAAATGCGCGCCAGCTCGGCGACCATGTCACGGAACGCCGGATGGGACGTCACGTCGGCGGCCCGCGCGCCGTCGATCCACACCTCGCGCCCGTCTCTGAGGCTCTCGATATAGCGCCGCCCGGTCATCGGACCCGTCTCCGCCGCCGGATCCGGGATCGTCGCGGCGCTTGCTGGGGCCATCTCGCGATGTTCCTTTTCACTCCGCCATCAGCAATGGCGCCAGCACGTCCGGGTCGGACAGCATCGGGTAGTGGCCGGCGTCGATCTCGAGGTATTTGGCGCCGAGCTTTTCGGCGGCGCGGCGCTGGTGCGCCTCGCCCGGATTGGCGGCGCGGCGGCAGCGGATCACGGTCGCCGGCCATGTCTGCGTCCAGAAGCTTTTGAGCGATACCGGATCTTCCATCGCGGCGATCGGGTGCGGCGTATAGCGGGCCAGGGCAAAGGCGCGCGCCGCCGGGTCGAGATCGGCAAAGCTGCGGTTCTCGGCGTCCTCGCGCGACGGCCCGACCGCCAGTGCGGTGGTGACCCGCGGGGTCGGCCGGTTGACGATCTGGGCCACCCGCTCGCCATCGAAGAGCGCCAGCGCGTCGACAAAGACGAGCCGCCCAATCCGCTCGCGGGCGAGCTCGGCCGCCCGGCACAAGACCATGCCGCCAGAGCTGGTGCCGGTCAGCACGACCTCGTTCAGATCCTCGTAGAACAGCAAATCGGCGACGTCGGCGGCGTGGGTTTCGACGGTGATCCCGGGCCGCAGCTGATGGCGCCGCTCGGCGCAGCCGTCAAGCGAGGGGGCGTAGACGAGATGCCCGGCTGCGCGCAGGCGCGCCGCGGTCGGCTTCCAGATCCAGCCGCCCTGATAGGCCCCGTGGATCAGCACATATGTCGCCATCTCACTCCCCTTTTTCACGAAGGCGCGCGGCCCGCCGGATTTGCCGCCCTGGCCCGACCGACGGCGCTGCGTTGTCTCGAACGGGCTCAGCCGGGCTTCACCCAGGGCGGGTGCGAACCGGGATCGGGCTTTGGCCTGGGCAGGGGCGCCGGCTTGGCTTCGGCGGCGGCGCCGTTCTTGACCGGTTTGATCTTGGCGCCGTCGAGTTCGACATTGATCTCGAGCAGCGAGGTTTCGCCGGACCGACCGACATTGACCCGCAGCATGTCGCCGCGAATCTCGACGTAGCGTCCGACCACGTCGAGCAGATCCTTTTGCAGGGCCGGCAGAAAATCCGGCGCGTCGCGGCTCGCCCGCTCGTGCGCCATCACGATCTTCAGCCGGTCGCGGGCGACGACCGCGGTATTGCGGCGCTCCGGGAACAGAAAATCGAGGAGACCCATCACGCCCTACCGAACAGGCTGCGAAAAAAGTTGCGGCGCTCGGGCTTCAGAAAGCGCATCTCGCGCTCCTCGCCGAGCAGCCGCGCCACGGCGTCGAGATAGGCCTGTCCGGCCGGGCTCTGCGGGTCGAACACGACCGGCGTCCCGGTGTTCGAGGCGCGCAGCACCGACGGCGATTCGGGAATGACGCCGAGCAGCGGGATCGACAGGATCTCCTTCACGTCGTCGATCGCCAGCATCTCGCCCCGCTCGACCCGTTCCGGCGAATAGCGGGTTAACAGCAGGTGGATCGCCACCGGGTCCATGTTGTTCTCTGCGCGCCGCGACTTCGAGGCGAGGATGCCGATGATGCGGTCGCTGTCGCGCACTGAGGAGACTTCGGGGTTGGTGACGATGATCGCCTCGTCGGCAAAATAAAGCGCTGTAATCGCGCCATGCTCGATCCCGGCCGGGCTGTCGCAGACGATGTAATCAAAGGTTTCCTTCAACTCGTCGAGCACCCGCTCGACCCCGTCTCGCTTCAAGGCGTCCTTGTCGCGGGTCTGCGAGGTCGGGAACACATAAAGACTGTCGTTGCGCTTGTCCTTAATCAGAGCCTGGTTGAGCTTGGCGTCGCCGTTGATGACATTGATGAAGTCGAAGACGACGCGGCGCTCGCAGCCCATGATCAGATCGAGGTTGCGCAATCCCACGTCGAAATCGATGACGACCGTGCGATGCCCGCGCAACGCCAGGCCGGCGGCAACCGCGGCGGCGCTGGTGGTCTTGCCGACCCCGCCCTTGCCGGAGGTGAGCACAATCACTTTTGCTGCCAATAAAGACCTCCCCTCTCCCCCGAGCGGCCGGTGCTCGCTCGATCGCGCCGGCGCTGCGGATGGCGGCGTCGGGGCGCCCTGGCGCAAAATCTCGCCCCAATCGCCGCCGGCTAATCTGAGCGTCAATTGCGGGTGATGGTCAACCGCTCATCGAGGAGCGCGATCTGCACCCGCAAGCCCCTGTCGGCGGCCGGCATCTGCTCGCTGACCAGGTAGTGCCCGGCGATGCTGACGAGCTCGGCCTCGAATCGGTCGCAAAAGATCCGCGCCTCGACATCGCCTCCGGCGCCGGCGAGCGCCCGGCCGCGCAGCGCGCCATACACATGGATGTTGCCGTCGGCCATGATCTCGGCGCCGGGGCTGACCGCGGCGGTGACGACGAGATCGGCGCCGCGCGCATAGATCTGGGTCCCCGAGCGCACCGGCTGGGTGACGAGGCGGGTCCGGGCGCCGGGCGCGCCGCGCGGCTGGGAAACTGCCGCCTCCGCGATCGGCGCCGGTTCCGCCGGCGGCGGCCGGCGCGAGGGCTGCGCCGCGGTCGGAGCGAAGCTCGCCAGCCCGGCCGCGGCCGCAGCCTCGAGCTGGGCCGGCTCGGCGTTCTGCACCCCGACCAGGATCAAGGTATGACGGCGCAAGGTGTCCCTGGCCTCGGCAAAATCGGGTGCGGCGGCGAATCCGCCGGCGTTCTTGAGGTCGAGCACCACCGGCGCGTTCAAAAAAAACCGCGGGCTGCGGCCGATCTGCTCGGCAAGGCCCTGCTCAAAGGCGCGGGTCTCGCAACAGCCCGGCGCGCACCACCATGATGGTAAAGAGCGCGCCCTGCACGAGATTGCCCGCCATCCGAGAACCGCCGCCAGCCGCGCCGCGAAGATTTAAGGGGTTAGCGCCAAATCGCGCCTGCCGCAACGATTTTACCGGCCGCCCGGATGCGCCGGCAAACTTCCATCCTTATGATGGCTCCGCCAGCGCGGCAATTTGGGATTTGGCTCGGGCAGACGAAGGCTAATGGCGGAAGTTCGAATGGCCGGCGAGGCGGATGCGGCGGAATTCGCGCGGTTCGGGGCGGAACCGGGGTGGGCATTCGCGATCCGCCACCGGGTGCGGTGGAGCGAATGCGACCCGTTCGGCCACGCCAACCACCGCGCCTATTTCGAATGGTTCGAGGAGGCGCGCAACCGCTATCTCGAAACCCTAGGCCTGGCGCTGCTATCGGCGTCGACGCCGGGGCCGGTCATCGCCGAGACCGGCATCCGCTATCGCCGGCCGCTTGTCTATGGCGACGACATCCTGGTCGGCGCGCGCACGACCCGGCTCGGCAACACCAGCTTCGAGATGGGATACGCGGTTTGGCGCCGCGGGTTGTGCGCCGAGGGCCGCGCCGTGCTGATCCTGGTGGTGGCCGCGACCGGCGACAAGACGCCGCTGGGGCCGGGATTGCGGCGCGCGATCCTGGCCCGCGATCCCGCTGCCCGCGAGGCCGGCCGCGACAAAGCCGGCAGCGCGGAAAACTAGCGCCGGCCTAGGCGCGCCGATCAGGTCGCCCACGGCGGCGCCGGTCCGCGACGCAGCTACCACCCGGCCGGCAGCTTTGGCTCCGGCGGGTGCTCGCCGTCCTCGGCCGTGGGGTCGCTCCCGGGGTTGGCCTCGGGGCCGTCCTCGCCGCCGTCGCCGGCTTTGCGCAACGCGGCGCGCTCCTGCTGCTGCTTGAGCTTTTCGTCCTTTTTCGCCTTCTTGGCGCGGTCGCGTTCGGCGCGTTCGATCCGGTAGTTCGGTTTGCGCGGCATCGGGCAAAGCTCCTATCTACGCGCCGCCGGGCGGCGGCCAAAGCACAGGGAGAAGGCCTTGGCAGATCGTGTCGATCCGGTTGTGGCGTCAGTTATCCGCCATCGCCTCCTGGCCATCGTCGAAGAGATGGGCGAGGCGATGTTACGAACATCTTATTCGCAAATCCTCAATTCGAGCCGCGACTTTTCGACCGCGATCTGCGGCCTCGACGGCAGGCTGATCGCCCAGGCCGAGCATGTCCCGATCCATGTCGGCGCGCTGCCGTACGCGGCCAAGGCGGTGGCCGAGTTTTTTGCCGGCGACATCCGCCCCGGCGACGTCTTTCTGCTCAACGACCCCTATCATGGCGGCAACCATCTTCCCGACCTGACCGTGTTCGTGCCGGTGTTCGCCGGCGACGAGCCGCGCTTCTGGTCGATCAACCGGGCGCATCAAAGCGATATCGGCGGGGCGACGCACGGCGCCTACAACGCCGCCGCCACCGACATCTGGCAGGAAGGCATCCGGATCACGCCGTTGCGGCTGTCCGATCGCGGCGAACTGCGCCGCGACGTGCTCGAGATGATCGCCACCAACGTCCGCCATCCGCGTGATTTTCGCGGCGATCTGGCGGCGATGGTCGGCTCGGCGCATCTTGGTGAACGGCGGCTGTTGGCGCTGGCCCAGGAATTCGGCTGGACCGTCGCCGACGTAGCGATCGAGGCGGTGCTCGATGGCGCCGAGCGGCAGGTTCGCGCGGTCATCGCGCAGTGGCGGGACGGGGTCTATCGCGGCGAGGCCTTGCTCGACGACGACGGCCGCGGTAACGAGGACATCCATATCCGCGCCACGGTCGAAAAGCGCGGCAGCGATCTTGTCATCGACTTGTCGGACTCCCATGACGAGGTGGCGAGCTTTGTCAATTCGTCCTACCCGAACATGCGCTCCGCAGTGGTGGTGGCGCTCTCTTATCTGATCGACCCGGATACGCCAAAGAACGACGGCGCCTTTCGCCCGATCACGGTCATTGCCAGACCGGGAAGCGTGGTCTGGGCCAATCCGGGGATGCCGGTGACGCTCGCCACCAACCATTGCGGTCAGGAGATCCTGGAGGCGATCGTCAAGGCGTTGGCGCCGGCCTGCCCCGACCGGGCGATGGCCGGCTGGGGCCGCCGGTTTCGCATCGCGATCCAAGGCAAGGACCCGCGCGCCGAGGTTGGCGGCGGGGCTGACGCCCCTGGCGGAAAGCCGTTCATTTGGCATTTCTTTCAGGCGCGGCCGGGCGGCGGCGCCTCGCCGGCCGGCGACGGCTGGCCGGGCGCCGGCGAATGGCAGGCGGCGGGCGGGATCAAATTCGGCAGCCTCGAAGTCACCGAATTGCGCTTTCCGCTGTTCTTTCGCCGCCATGAGTTCCGCGCCGATTCGGGCGGCGCCGGCAAATATCGCGGCGGGCCGGGCGGCGTCGTCGAGATGGTCGTCGAGACCGCCCTGCCGGCCGTCGGCAACACCGCCGGCGACGGCGTGCGTCACGGCGCCTGCGGCATCCTCGGCGGCGCCGACGGACTGCCGCATCGCTACACGCTTTATTCCGAGGGCGAGCCGCCGCGCCCGATCAAAACCAAGGAAACCGGCCTCGAGATCCGCCCCGGCGATGTGCTGATCCTCGAATCGGGCGGCGGCGGCGGCTGGGGCGACCCGGCCGAGCGCGACCCAGTAGCGATCGCCGAGGATCTCGCCGACGGCTTCGTGACGCGATGACGCTCGCAGCGACGGCGGAAGAATTCACCCGTCCCGGTATTCGCTCGCGGCCGCCGCGATTTCTTCGATGATCCGCCGCGCCGCCTCGCGTCGATCCTGCTGCTGGACGATCGGACGCCCGACCACCAGATGATCGGCGCCGTTCAGAATGGCGTCGCGGGGCGTCGCAGTTCTTTTCTGGTCGCCGGGCTCGGTCCCGATCGGCCGAATGCCAGGCGTCACGATCAGGAAGTCATCGTTCTTCACCGCTGACCGGATCAGCCGGGCTTCGTTGGGGGAGGAGATGACCCCATCGCAGCCGAGCGCAGCGGCTTCTCTAGCCCGCCTGGTCACGAATTCGTCAATCGACGCAGTTGTTCTATACTCGTACTGCATGTCCTGTTCGGACATCCCGGTCAGCAGAGTGACCGCCAGTATCTTCAGATCCGAGTTCCCCCGCCCCTTGACCGCCGCGCCGACCACCTGACGTTCCCCAATCACGGTCATAAACCTGACGCCGAGCCTGGACGCAGCCCTGACCGCGCCTTCGATGGTCGCCGGGATATCGATATACTTGAAATCGAGAAAGACGCCCTTGCCTTGCCCGATCAGCCGCTCGACCAGCGCTCTCAGATCCGGGTCGAGCTGCAGCATCAGGCCGATCTTGTAGAACCCGACGATGTCGCCGAGTTCCTCGACGACGCGGCTGGCTTCCTTGGCGGTCGGCGCGTCGAGCGCGACAATCAGCCGATCCGTCGCCGAGCGCGCGCGCCGATCAGCCTGCTGCCGCGCGCCTGTCGTACCCGTCATCGGCCAATTCCTCCTTATCGGATCGGTGCAGGATCGAGGCTCAGCCCCCGGTCGCCTTGCGGAAGTCGCGCTCGAATTTGACGAATTCGTCAGGGGCGGCGTCGGAGACCGCCCAATAGCCGATATCGCCCTCGTTCCAGTGGTGCAGCGTATAGCCGCGGCGGGTCAGGGTCTCGCCGAAATCGCCGCGCCGCGCCGGCAGGACGAAGACGTTGATGATGTGCTTGCCGGCCCGATAGACCAGCGCCGGCACCGGCTTTCCCTGGATCAAATCGAGGCGCCCGCCGATCAGCGGAAAGCCCGCGGCGGCGAGATCGACGCCCGGCGGCGAGATGTCGGTGCGCCCGGCGAACCACGGCTTGACCGTGTGCTTGTCCGAGGATTGGACATCGGTCAGGTGGCTGCCCAGCAGCGAGCGCAGATGGCTGTCGATGACCTCGTTGGCGATCGCGTTTTCCTGGCGCTCGCCGGTCAGCCAGAAGGTCCCGCCCGAGCCGATCGCCACGGCGATCAGGATCGAGGCGGCATAAGCGAGCCAGCCGGGGGCGCGCATCTGCATCGGCCTGGTTTGCGCCGTCTCGCGCCGCAGCGCCGTGCGCACCGCGCTAGCGCAACGCCTCGGGCGCCTCATAGACCGGAGCCGCGCTGCGGATGCCGTCGCGCAGGCGCTCAAGCGCCGCCGCTTCCGGGCCGCACTCGGCGCAGCCCGCGATGATGCTCGCGGAGCGAGCGCCCGCTCGGCGTCGTCGATCTCGCCGTCGAGATAGGCGTCGAGAAGCGGGCGGACCTCGTCACACTGCATCGCCCTCAACCTTTCTAGCGAGGCCCGGCTTTCCACCCAGGTCCGGCTTTCCATCCCAGGCCCGGCGCAACGCCGAGCGGGCGCGGTGCAGCCGGGACATCACCGTGCCGATCGGCACGCCGGTCACCTCGGCGATCTCGCGATAGCCGAGCTCGTGCAATTCGCGCAGCACGATCGCCTCGCGCAGCGGCACCGGCAGCCGCTCGAGCAGCCGGTCGAGGCGGCGCAGATCCGACCGGCTCAGCAGCAACGCCTCGGTATCGCCGGCGGCTTGCCGGCTGGGCCGGCCCCGCCGTCATCGAGATCGGCCGCGGTTTCGAGCGCCACCAATTCCGCCGGCCGGTTGCGCTCGAGCCAGCTGTAAGAGGTGCGGCGCACGATCTTGAGCAGCCAGCTTTTGGCGTCGCCCTCGCGATAGCTGTCGAAATAGCGGAACGCCCGCAGATAGGCCTCCTGCACGACATCGGCGGCGTCGGCGTCGTTGCGGGTGAGCCAGCGCGCCAGCGAATAGGCGGCGTCGAGATGGGGCAGCGCCACGGTTTCGAACCGGCTCCGCTGCCGCCGCTGCGCGATCCAGCTCATCGGCCCTTCTACGTCACACCAGCGCAGACCGCGCCGGGTGCAAGTTTATTCCATGCCGAGGCAGGCTTGGCGACGCGATTTCGCGCCTGGTGCCTCGGCCGGTTGCATTCGCCGCGCGCGGGCACCACACTCGGCCCACGCAGGAAAGGACATGCCGATGGAAATGACCGGCGAATTTCGCATCCCGGCGCCGCGCCAGCGCGTCTGGCAGGGGCTGAACGATCCGGAGATCTTGAAACAGGCGATCCCCGGCTGCCAGACGATCGAAAAGCTGTCCGGACACCGAATTCACCGCCAAGGTGGTCGCCAAGGTCGGACCGGTAAAGGCCACCTTCAACGGCAAGGTGACGTTGTCGGACCTCGACCCGCCCAAGGCCTACACGATCGCCGGCGAAGGGACCGGCGGCGTCGCCGGGTTCGCCAAGGGCAGCGCCAAGGTCGCTCTCGACGAGGACGGCGGCGAGGCGACCGTGCTGCGCTACGAGGTCCAGGCGCATGTCGGCGGCAAGCTCGCGCAGATCGGCTCGCGCCTGATCGACGGCACCTCGCGCAAAATGGCCGAGGATTTTTTCGCGCGCTTCGCCGCCGTGATCGCGCCCGAGGCGCCGCCTCGGCACCTCGCCGGCAGCCGACGGCGCCGGGCAGGCCGCCGAAGCGGCGCCGGCCGCCGTCGAGACAGCGCCGGCCGCTGGCGAAACCGCACCTGCGCCGGCCGCCGCCGGCCGGCTGCCGCCGGCGCTATGGGCCGCCGGGCTCACCGCGATCGTGGCGCTGATGCTGCGCTACTTCACCCGCCGCGGCTGAAGCCGCCGGCCGCCGCCGGCGATCCCCCGAGCGCGCGCCGGGGGCCGCGCCGAGCGCCCGCGCCTGAGGGCTGCGCCGAGGGGCCGCGAACGCCTTGACCGCGAGCGCCCGCCGGCACAAAACTCGCGCCGGCTGCTTCCGCCCGCTGACGGCCGTGATTTGTGATCCAGGGAGGGTTCGATGCAAAAGACGGTGAGCCTCACCGTAAACGGCAAGCCGGTGTCGGCGACGGTCGAGGGCCGCACCCTCCTGGTGCAGTTGCTGCGCGAGCATCTCGGGCTGACCGGGACCCATGTCGGCTGCGACACCAGCCAGTGCGGCGCCTGCGTCGTCCATGTCGACGGCGAGGCGGTCAAATCGTGCACCCTTCTGGCATTGCAGGCCGAGGGCCGCTCGGTCCTGACGATCGAAGGGGTGGCGACCGGCGATACGCTGCACCCGATGCAGGAGGCCTTCCGCAACAACCACGCATTGCAATGCGGCTTCTGCACCCCCGGCATGGTGATGAGCGCGCTCGACCTGGTCAAGAACAACCCCAGCCCGTCCGAGCGCGAGATCCGCGAATATCTCGAAGGCAATCTGTGCCGCTGCACCGGCTATCACAACATCGTCCTGGCGATCGCCGAGGGGGCGGCGGTGATGCGCGGCGAGGCGCCGCCGGCCAACGTCCACGGGGCGGCGGCGGAGTAGCGGCGATGACCACGGTCGGAACCCCGGTCCGGCGGCGCGAGGATTACCGCTTCCTGACCGGACAAGGCACCTACACCGACGACATCGACCGGCCGCACCAGCTCTACGCCTACATCCTGCGGAGCCCGCACGCGCATGCGCGGCTCGCCGGCATCGACAAATCGGCGGCGGCCGCGCGCTCCGGGGGTGGCTGCGGTCTACACCGGCCAGGACATGGCGGCCGACGGCGTCGGCGGGCTCCCTTGCGGCTGGCAGGTGCATTCGAAAGACGGCTCGCCGATGGCCGAGCCGGCGCACCCGCCGCTGGCGCTCGAACGCGTGCGCCATGTCGGCGACCCGGTCGCGGTGGTCATCGCCGACACCCTGGAACAGGCGCGCGAGGCGGCCGAGCTGCTGCGCGTCGACTACGCCGAGGAGCCCGCCGTCGTCGATCCGGCCGCGGCATTGAAGCCAGGCGCGCCGCAGGTCTTCGCCGAGGCCCCGGGCAATCTGTGCTACGACTGGCAGCTGGGCGACCTCGCCGCGGTCGAGGCCGGCGATCGCCAAGGCGGCGCGGGTGGTCAAGCTCGATCTGGTCAACAACCGGCTCGTCCCCAACGCGATGGAGCCGCGCGCCGCGATCGGCGACTTCGACCGCGCCACCGGCGACTACACGCTCTACACCACGAGCCAGAACCCGCATGTGATCCGCCTGTTGATGGGCGCCTTCGTCCTGCACATCCCGGAGGCGAAATTGCGCGTCGTCGCCCCCGATGTCGGCGGCGGCTTCGGCTCGAAGATCTACCATTACGCCGAGGAGGCGATCGTCACCTGGGCCGCCGGCAAATTGCGGCGCCCGGTCAAATGGACCGCCGAGCGCTCGGAAAGCTTCATGTCCGACGCGCATGGCCGCGACCACGTGACCCATGTCGAGCTGGCGCTCGACGCGCAGGCGAAGTTCCTGGCGCTCAAGGTCGCGACGATCGCCAATATGGGCGCCTATCTGTCGACCTTCGCGCCGTGCATCCCGACCTATCTCTATGGGACCCTGCTCGCCGGCACCTATACGACGCCGGCGATCTATGTCGAGACCAAGGCGGTGTTCACCCATACCGTCCCGGTCGACGCCTATCGCGGCGCCGGCCGGCCGGAGGCGACGTTTCTGCTGGAGCGCATCGTCGACCTCGCCGCCGACGAGCTCGGGATCGACCCGGCCGAATTGCGCCGGCGCAATTTCATTCCGAAGGACGCCTACCCGTACCAGACCCCGGTCGCGCTGCAATACGACAGCGGCGATTATGGGACGACCCTCGAACTGGCGCTGAAGGCGGCGGATTATGCCGGCTTCGAGGCGCGCCGGCGGGAGGCGATGGCGCGCGGCAAATTGCGCGGCATCGGCATCGCCACCTATATCGAGGCCTGCGGCATCGCCCCCTCGGCGGTGGTCGGCTCGCTGGGCGCGCGCGCCGGGCTCTACGAAAGTGCGGCGGTCCGGGTCCATCCGAGCGGCAGCGTGTCGATCCTGACTGGCTCGCACAGCCACGGCCAGGGCCACGAGACGACGTTTTCGCAGCTGGTCGCCGACCGGCTCGGCATCCCGATCGAGAGCATCGAGATCGTCCACGGCGACACCGCCAAGATCCCCTACGGCATGGGCACCTACGGCTCGCGCTCGCTTGCGGTCGGCGGCTCGGCGATCGTCAAGGCGATGGACAAGGTGGTCGAGAAGGGCCGCAAGATCGCCGCCCACCTGCTCGAAGCGGCCGAGGCCGACGTCGAGTTCAAGGACGGGAATTTCACCGTCGCCGGGACCGACCGCTCGAAGAGCTTCGGCGAGGTGGCGCTTGACCGCCTACGTTCCGCACAACTATCCAGCCGATCTCGAGCCCGGCCTCGACGAGACCGCGTTCTACGACCCGAAGAACTTCACCTATCCGTCGGGCGCGCATATCGCCGAAATCGAGATCGACCCCGAAACCGGGCATGTGACGATCGCCGGCTTTACCGCGAGCGACGATTTCGGCCGCATCATCAACCCGATGATCGTCGCCGGCCAGGTCCATGGCGGGCTCGCCCAGGGGATCGGCCAGGCCTTGCTCGAAGGCTGCGTCTACGACAAGGAGACCGGCCAGCTGCTGACCGGCTCCTACAATGATTACGCGATGCCGCGCGCCGAGGACGTGCCGATGTTTGCGCTGTCGACCAACGTCACGCTGTGCACGCACAACCCGCTCGGGGTCAAAGGCTGCGGCGAGGCCGGGGCGATCGGCGCGCCGGCGGCGATCACCAACGCGCTGGTCGATGCGCTGAAGCCGCTGGGCGTGCGGCATGTCGAGATGCCGGCCACCCCCGAGAAGCTGTGGCGCCTGATCCAGCAGCACCGCCAGCCGCTCGCCGCCGATTAGTCCCGATCGAATGACGCTGCTGGCATCAACAAATCATCGTCACCCCCGCGAAAGCGGGGGTCCAGGGACAAGCGCCGAACCGGTCGCCCTGGACTCCCGCTTGCGCCGGAACGACGGGTAACGGAGAGCCCCGATGTACGAATTCACCTATCACAAGCCAACGAGCCTCGAGGAGATCGCGAGCCTGCTCGGCGCCAACGAGGATGCAAAGCTCGTCGCCGGCGGCATGACCCTGGTGCCGACCTTGAAGCTGCGGCTGGCCAAGCCCTCGGACCTCGTCGACCTCGCCGCGATCGCCTCGTTGCGCGGCGATCACCGACGCCGGCGACGCGCTGGTCATCGGGGCGATGACCCGGCACGGCGAGGTGCACAATTCGCCGGTCGTCAAGCAGGCGATCCCGGCCTTGGCGGCGATGGCCGGCATGATCGGCGACCCGGCGGTGCGCAACCGCGGCACGATCGGCGGCTCGATCGCGAACAACGACCCGGCGGCGGATTATCCGGCGGCGCTGGTCGCCCTCGGCGCCACCGTGCACACGACCAAGCGCGAGATCCCGGCCGAGGATTTTTTCACCGGCATGTTCGAAACGGCGCTCGAACCGACCGAGATCGTCACCTCGGTGCGCTTTCCCAAGCCGCAGGCGGCGAACTACCAGAAATTCCGCAACCCGGCCTCGCGCTATGCGATCGTCGGCGTCTTCGTCGCCCGCACCGGTTCCGGCGTTCGGGTCGCCGTGACCGGCGCCGGCCCGAGCGTCTTCCGCGTCCCCGAGATGGAAGCGGCATTGGCCAAATCCTTCACCGCCGACGCGATCAAGGACATCGCGATCCCCGACAGCGACCTCAACTCCGACATCCACGCCAGCGCCGAATACCGCGCCCATCTGGTCGGCGTCATGGCCCGCCGCGCCGTCGCCGCCTGCGCCTAGCCGAAACGGCGAGGCTTGATTATTTCTTGAAAACCAGCTCGGCGCCGTCGTCGCTGGTCAGCAATTCGCGCACGCTCGCCGGCAGGATGTCGCCGCGCTCGCTGATCCGGTGCAGCGCAAAGCCGCGCTCGAGCATCGCCGCGAGGAAGGCTTGCGCCGAGGGGCCGGCGGCGGCGAAGAACGGCTTGGCGAACTCGCACACCACGGTCAGATGCGGCTGGGCGAGGATGCGGGCCATGCCGTCGATGATCATCGGCTCGCTGCCCTCGGCGTCCATCTTGACCAGGTCGATCGGCCGGGTCTCGTCCCGCCAGTAGGCGTCGAGCGTCGTCGCCGGCGCCGCGATCGTGGTCTTCTCGTCGTGATAGAGCGCCACGAACGCGTCGGTGAACGACAGCATGCTGCCGCTGCCGCGGTGCCGCTCGAGGAGGGTGATCTCGCGCTCGCCACAGCTGTCGCAGACCAGCATCCGCTCGGCCCGGACAAACGGGATCAGCCCGTTGATGTCGATATTCTCCACCAGGAGGTCGAAGATCGCGGGATTAGCCTCGAACGCGCGCAGGCAGCCCCGCGGGCCGACGAGGCGTCCGAGCAACGTCGTGAACCAGCCGACATTGGCGCCGATCTCGATGACCGTCATGCCGGGCTTGACCAGCGAGCGCAGCGCCCGGGTCACCCCCGGCTCCCAATTGCCGTTCAAAATCAGCTGCGGCGACAGCGAAAGATCGCGCGCATCGACATAGAGCGGCTGCCCGTGGATCGTCGTCGTCAGCACGCGGTTGGCGCCGACATAGACCGCCTGCCGCTGCCGTTCGCGCGGTGCGGCCGGCTTCGCCCGCGACCGGCGAAATGCGCGCAGCAATCGGCCCATCGACAGCGCTAACCTGCGATCAGCGGCACGCCGGCGAACCTAGCCCGACAGCCGCTGCCGCAACAGTTCGTTGACCAGCGCCGGGTTGGCTTTGCCCTCGGTCGCGCGCATCACCTGACCGACGAAAAAGCCGTAGAGCTTGTCGCGGCCGGCGCGGTATTCGGCGAGCTTGTCGGGCTGGGCGGCGAGCACCGC
This sequence comes from uncultured Alphaproteobacteria bacterium, assembly GCA_963814805.1. Taxonomy (GTDB): domain Bacteria; phylum Pseudomonadota; class Alphaproteobacteria; order ATCC43930; family CGMCC-115725; genus AP-15. Next base: position 58,857 of record CAWFER010000012.1, read on the forward strand.
GTCGATCGCGGCGGCGATGGCGCCGGCGTCGGTGACCTGGCGCAGACCCTTCTGTTCGACGATCGCCGACGGATCGGCGCCGCTCGCGATCATCTCGGCGAACACATCCTTGGCCAGGCGACCGGAAATCGTTCCGTCCTCGATCAGATCGATCAGCCGGCCCAATTGCTCGGGCGCGACCGGCGATTGCTCGATGCCGATCCCCTGCCGGTGCAGCGCCGCGAACAAATCGCCGGTGACCCAGTTGGCCGCGCACCTTGGGATCGCGGCCCTCGGCGACGCGCTCGAAGAATAAAGCGCTCGCCTGCTCGGCCACCAGCACTTCGGCCTCCTCGCGCGTGAGCCCGAGTGCCAAGATGAACCGCGCCTTTTTGGCATCCGGCAATTCCGGCAATTCGGCGCGCAGCCCTTCGACCCAGGCCGGATCGAGCACCAACGGCAATAAATCCGGGTCGGGGAAATAGCGATAATCGTGCGCCTCCTCCTTGGAGCGCATCGGCCGGGTGACGCCGCGCGCGACATCATAAAGCCGGGTTTGCTGCGCGACCTTCCCGCCGTCTTCGAGCAATTCGACCTGGCGGCGCGCCTCGTACTCGATCGCCTGCATCACATAGCGCACCGAGTTGACGTTCTTGATCTCGCAGCGGGTGCCGTAGGGCTCGCCCGGATGGCGCACCGAGACGTTGGCGTCGCAGCGCATCGAGCCCTCGTCCATGTTGCCGTCGCAGGTGCCCAGATAGCGCAGGATCGAGCGCAGTTTGCGCAGGTAGATGCCGGCTTCCTCGGCGCTCCTCAGATCGGGCTCGGAGACGATCTCCATCAGTCCGATCCCGGCCCGGTTCAGATCGACATAGGTCAGGCTCGGATGCTGGTCGTGCAGGCTCTTGCCGGCGTCCTGTTCGAGATGCAGCCGGGTGATGCCGATCGCGCGCGTCGCCCATCGGGCATGTCGAGCACGACCCGGCCATGGCCGACCACCGGCTGCAAATATTGCGAGATCTGGTAGCCGGCCGGCAGGTCCGGGTAGAAGTAGTTCTTGCGGTCGAAGACGCTCGTCAAATTGATCTCGGCGTCGAGGCCGAGCCCGGTCCTGACCGCCTGCTCGACGCAAATGCCGGTTGATGACCGGCAGCATGCCCGGAAACGCGGCGTCGACCGGCGAGACCTGGGTGTTCGGCTCGGCCCCGAACGCGGTCGCGGCGCCCGAAAACAATTTGGCCTTGGAGACGATCTGGGCATGGACTTCGAGCCCGATCACGATTTCCCACGGCCCGCTGTTGCCTTCGATCAATCCGCCCATTCGTCCCTATTCAATCCTCCCTGGTAGGGCGGAAAAGCGAAGCGCCTTCCGCCAGACCTCTCGATACAGTAGGCGGATTACGCTTCGCTCATCCGCCCTACGCTTGCTACGCTTGCTCGGTCTGTTCAGAAATGATCGTTTGCAAAGGTCTGCGCGGCCTCGACGCATCGGATCAAAGTCGCTGCAAGCCATGATCGCCGGTCTCCCGTGGTTCGTTCATCCAATTCGATCTCACCCCATTCGGTGGGTCGGTCAACCATTTTATCAGGCCCCGACCCTTCATGCAGATGGACATGAATTGTTCGCCGGGGAACAAGTCGGTGGGCAAGAATATCCCGTATCTTTCGCCAATTCTTGTAATATGCATCGCAGGAAACTAACGAAGTTAATACCACCGAGATCGGACAACAAGGAAATTCACTTGCGTACTTTTTTTGCACTAGCGAAGAATTTATTAACTGTAATTGTTTATAATCAGACATAGGGAACTTTGTTGGATACACTAGAGCACCAAACGCAAACATCGCATAAAAGAAACTTTCAATTGCCGAAAGTCCATTCGTGAAAAATATGTATAGGTATTCTTCCTGCAACTGCATTTGATCGTGCGAAAGAGAAACCTGCCTCGCCCGTTGCGTGATTATCTGGCCTGTAAATTGCTTATCGGCATCCGCCATCGTCTTGAACCGACTTGCTACGGCATTCCAGCCGGTCGCGTACTCGAGCCATGGGGGCAAATCTGGGTTTCGGTTCCTATACTCCCGCACTCGATCCTGCACACCGTTGTATGCATCGGTCGGAAAATCGTCTGGCATGTTAATCCCGATTGTGTTGACCAAGGCCATGTAATTCTCGCTTCCAGATCCAATACATTCTCTTTTAAACAAATGTTTATTGCGATCCCTCAGGGCGGACTGGGAGAAGAATGAAGTCGGACGCTATCGATGGTCATCACCGTCTTCCGGCGACAAAGGCGGGCAGATGGCGGAATTGCGCCGCATCTTCGATGACCTGCGGCGGCCCGCAGCACCGCCTCCTCGTCAAAGGCGCGGCCGATGATCTGCAGGCCGAGCGGCAGCCCGTCGGCCGACAGCCCGGCCGGGACCGAGATCGCCGGCAGCCCGGCGAGGCTCGGCGGCACCGTGAACAGATCGTTCAGGTACATCGCGATCGGGTCGTCGGTTTTGTCGCCGATGGCGAAGGCGGCCGAGGGTGCGGTCGGCGCCAGGATGCAATCGACCCGCTCGAACGCGGCGGCGAAATCCTGCGCGATCAAGGCGCGCACCCGCTGCGCCTTCAGGTAATAGGCGTCGTAATAGCCGGCCGAGAGGACATAGGTGCCGATCAGCACGCGGCGGCGCACCTCGGCGCCGAAACCGGCGGCGCGGGTCAGCTCGTACATTTCATCGAGGCTGTCGCCCTCGACCCTGAGGCCAAAGCGCACCCCGTCATAGCGCGCGAGGTTCGAGGACGCCTCGGCCGGGGCAATGATGTAATAGGTCGGCAAGCGCGTATCTGGTGTGCGGCAGGCTGATCTCGATGGGCTCGGCCCCGGCCGCGCGCAGCCAAGCCACACCCTGCTGCCACAAGGCATCGATCTCGCCCGGCATGCCGTCGGCGCGGTATTCGCGCGGGATTCCGACCCGCAATCCGCGGATGTCGCCGGTCAAGGCCGCCTCGTAATCCGGGACCGGCAGCGGCGCCGAGGTCGAAGTCCTTGGGGTCGTGCCCGGCCATTTCGCCGAGCATGATCGCCGCGTCGCGCACGGTGCGGGTCATCGGCCCGGGCTGATCGAGCGACGAGGCGAACGCCACCACCCCCCAGCGCGAGCAGCGGCCATAGGAGGGCTTCAGCCCGACGATGCCGCAAAAGCTCGCCGGCTGGCGGATCGAGCCGCCAGTATCGGTGCCGGTCGCAGCCAGCGCCGCATGCGCCGCGACCGCCGCCGCCGAGCCGCCGGACGAGCCGCCCGGCACCAGCGGCCGGTTGTCTCCCGCCTGGCGTCGGACTGCTTCGCCACGGATTTTCGACCGGCCCGTAATAGCTCGTGGTGCTCGACGAGCCCATCGCGAACTCGTCGAGATTGGTCTTGCCGAGCATGACCGCGCCGGCCTGCCACAGCTTGTCGGTCACGGTCAATTCGTAGGGCGGGCGAAACCCGTCGAGGATGTGCGAGGCCGCGGTCGTCAGCACCCCCTTGGTGCAATAGAGGTCCTTGACCGCGATCGGGATGCCGTCGAGCGGGCGCGGCCTCGCCCCTCGCCAGCCGCCGGTCGGCGGCGTCGGCCATGGCCAGCGCCTGCTTCCGGCGTCTCGGTGATGAAGGCGTTCAACGGCCGCGCCGCCTCGACCGCGAGGATGTAGCTCTGGGTCAATTCGCGCGCCGAGAATTCCCTGCGGGAGAGACCGTCGCGCGCCTCGGCGAGGCTGAGCGCGGTCAGCGCGCCGCCGCTCACTCGATCACCTTGGGCACGGCGAAGAACCCGCGGCCGATCGCCGCCGGCGCGGTGCGCGGCGCGTTTTCGAGGATCGCCTCGCGGCAATCGCCGTCGCTCACCCGGTCCTCGCGCATCGGCAGGCGCATCGCCGCCACACTGGCCATCGGCGCCACACCCGAGGTGTCGACCTCGTTCAGTTGCTCGACCCAGGTCAGGATCTGCGTGAGTTCGGCGGCGAGCGGCTCAAGCTCGGCTGGCGCCAGCCTGATCCGCGCCAAGGCGGCGATGTGCGCCACGGTGGCCCGGTCTAACGCCATAACCCTGCTAACGCCATATTGCCGCCAACGCCATGATTTCTGCCACCTCCGGAAGCCTTGCCCGGCGCCCGGTAAAATCCCAGGACCCTTAAAATAAGGTATCCTCGCCCATGATCCTAGCCGACCCCGCGGCGCTGCGCGAGACGGCGCCGCCGGGCGCGCGGCTGATCGGCCTCGATGTCGGCGCCAAGACGATCGGCCTCGCCCTCTCCGACACCCGCCTCGTCATCGCCAGCCCGCTCGAAACCATCCGCCGCCGCCGCTTTCGCGAGGACATGGCGCGGCTGTTCGCGCTCGTCGACCTGCACGGCGCCGGCGGCCTCGTCGTCGGCCTGCCGCTGACCCTGGCCGGGATCGACGGGCCGCGCACCCAGTCGGTCCGCCAGTTCGTCCGCAACCTCGTGGCGCTGCGCGATCTGCCGGTGGCGCTGTGGGACGAGCGGCTGTCGACCGCGGCCGTCACCCGCGAGATGATCGCCGCCGACCTCAGCCGAAAGCGCCGCGCCCAAATCGTCGACCGCGTCGCCGCCGCCTACATTCTGCAGGGTTTCCTCGATTTTCTCGGGCGGGCGTCCGGTTACCCGCGAGCCGGCGATTCCGCCTAGATCCAGTTCTTCACATACACTCCGGGCATGCGCTCAAACTCGCGGACGTTGCTGGCGCCTGCGCTGCGGGCATGGGCAAAGCCGATCCGAGCCTTGCCGCGCGACGGCATGGCAACTATAGTGCCCGTTAATGAAAGGGGCCGTTAACGACACCGCGTTCCGGCGCCGCCATCTGCTCGGCATCGAGGGTCTGTCGCCAGCGGAGATCGAACCGATTTCTCGACCTCGCCGACGGCTATGTCGAGCTCAACCGCCAAGCCGAGAAAAAGCGCGCATTGCTGCGCGGGCGCACGATCATCAACTGCTTCTTCGAGAATTCGACCCGCACCCGCACCTCGTTCGAGGTCGCCGGCAAGCGGCTCGGCGGCGATGTGATCAACATGGCCGTAGCGGTGAGCTCGATGGTCAAGGGCGAGACCCTGATCGACACCGCGATGACCTTGAACGCGATGCACCCCGACGTGCTGGTCGTGCGCCATCCCGAATCGGGTGCGGTTCAGCTGCTGTCGGAAAAGGTCGATTGCGCCGTGATCAACGCCGGCGACGGCAGCCACGAGCACCCGACTCAGGCGCTGCTCGACGCGCTGACGATCCGCCGCCGCAAGGGCCGGCTCGACGGGCTCCTGGTCGCGATCTGCGGCGACATCCTGCACAGCCGGGTCGCGCGCTCGAACATCGCGCTGCTCAACATCATGGGCGCGCGCGTGCGGGTGGTGGCGCCGCGCACCCTGTTGCCGGCGGCGATCGAGCGGCTCGGCGTCGAGGTGTTCCACGACATGGCCGCAGGGCTCGCCGGGGTCGACATCGTGATGATGCTGCGCCTGCAGAGCGAGCGCATGCACGGCTCGTTCGTGCCGTCGACGCGCGAATACTTTCATTTCTTCGGCCTCGACTACGAGAAGCTGCGCGCGGCCAAGCCCGATGCGCTGATCATGCATCCCGGCCCGATGAACCGCGGCGTCGAGATCGGCAGCGAGATCGCCGACGACATCGACCGCAGCTTGATCCGCCACCAGGTCGAGATGGGGGTCGCCGTGCGCATGGCCTGCCTCGAGATCCTGACCGGCGATCTCGGCGACGGCCCGCCACCGTTTCGCTCCCCCGCGAGCGGGGGAGGAGTAGGGAAGGGGCGCGAACCGCCTGCTGATCCGCGGCGCCCGGCTGCTCGACCCGGCAAGCCGGGCTCGACGCGGATCGGCGACCTGCTGGTCGAAGGCGGCCGCATCGCTGCGGTCGGCGGCAATCTCGCGGGCTGCGCCGAGCGACGCCGAAATCGTCGGCCGCCGCGGGCCTGTGCCTGGCGCCAGGCCTGGTCGATATGCGCGTGCAGTTGCGCGAGCCCGGCGCCGAGCACATGGAATCGATCGAGAGCGGCGGGCGGGCCGCGGCCGCCGGCGGGGTCACGACGATGGTGGCGCTGCCCAACACCGAGCCGCCGGTCGACGATGTCTCGGTCGTCGAGTTCCTGGCCCGACGGGCGCGCGAGGCCAGGCTCGCCAAGATCCACACCTATGCCGCGGCGACCAAGGGCCTCAATGGCCGGCAGCTGACCGAGATGGGGCTGCTCGCCGCCAATGGCGCGCTCGGCTTCACCGACGGGGTCGAGGCCGTCGCCGACGCACTGGTCATGCGCCGCGTGCTGGCCTACGCCCGCAGCTTCGATCTGCTGGTGCTGCAGCATCCGCAGGAGCCGAGCCTCGCCGCGGCGGGCGAGGTCAACGAGGGCGAGATCGCAACCCGGCTCGGGCTGCCGGCGATCCCGGCGGCGGCCGAAATCATCATGGTCGAGCGCGACCTGCGGCTCGTCGAATTGACCGGCGCGCGCTATCACGCCGCCCACCTCTCGACCGGCGCCGCGGTCGAAGCGATCCGCCGCGCCAAGGCGCTGGGGCTGCCGGTCACCTGCGACACCGCTCCCCCCTATTTCACCCTGAACGAGACCGCGATCGGCGACTACCGCACCTTTGCCAAATTGTCGCCGCCGCTGCGCAGCGAAGCCGACCGGCGCGCGGTGATCGAGGGGCTGCGCGACGGCACGATCGACGCGATCGCCAGCGATCATGCGCCATGGGACCAGGATTCGAAGCGGCTGCCGTTCAGCTCGGCGGCCTATGGCGATCGTCGGGCTGGAAACCCTGCTGCCGTTGTCGCTCGAACTCTACCACGACGGCAATCTCGGCCTGCTCGACCTGATGGCGCGGCTGAGCTGGAACCCGGCGCGCATCCTGCGGCTGCCGGTGGGGCGGCTGACGCCGGGAGCGCCCGCCGATCTGGTGCTGTTCGACCCGGATCATGCCTGGCGGATCTGCACCGACGAGTTCCGCTCGAAATCGAAGAACGCGCCGTTCGACGGCCGTCCGGTCCGGGGCCGCGTCAGGCGCACGATCGTCGACGGCCGCACCATCTTCCGGCGCGAGGACTGAGGGTGCGCTCGGCCCGCCATGATTGCTTCGCTGGGCTCGCAATGACAACCGATCAACGTGTCGTTGCGAGGGGCGGAGCGACGACGCGATCTCGCTCGCGATGACCGCGCTGCTCGCCGCCGCGGTCATCGGCTATCTCCTGGGCTCGATCCCGTTCGGGCTGGTGCTGAGCCGGCTCGCCGGCCATGGCGACATCCGCCATATCGGCTCGGGCAATATCGGCGCGACCAACGTGTTGCGCACCGGCAGCATCGGGCTGGCCGCGCTGACCCTGCTGTTCGATGTCGGCAAGGGGTGCGTCGCGGCGGCGATCGCCCATCGCTGGGGCGAGGCGGCGGCGCTGGCCGCCGGCCTCTGCGTGATCCTCGGCCATATGTTTCCGGTCTGGCTCGGGTTTCGCGGCGGCAAGGGCGTCGGCAACCGCACTCGGCGTGCTGATCGCGCTGGCCTGGCCGGTGGCGCTCGTCGCCGCCCTGATCTGGCTCGCCGTCGCCTCCTACTCCCGCTATTCCTCGCTCGCCGCGCTGATCGCCTCGGTGGCCAGCGCCGCCGTGGCGCCGTTCCTGGCCGACCGGGCGACGGCGCTGTTGATCGCGGTGATCGCGCTGCTGATCATCCTGCGCCACCATGCCAACATCCGGCGCCTGATCGCGGGCAGGGAAAGCCGGATCTCGTTCCGGAAAGGCTGAGGGCGCCCTGGCCGCGCGCGCGCTCGAACCCGAGGAGCGGCTCGACTGGCTGCGCCTGATCCGCACCGAATCGATCGGCCCGATCAGCTTTTACGCGATGCTGCGCCGGTTCGGCTCGGCCCGCGCCGCGCTCGAGGCGCTGCCCCGCCTGGCCCGCCGCAGCGAGCGCACGCGGACCGTGACCGCGGTCACCCGCGCCGCCGCCGCGGCCGAACTCGCCGCACTCGATCGCCTCGGCGGCCGGTTCGTGTGCTGGGGCGAGCCGCTCTACCCGGGCGCCCTTGCCGCGGTCGAGGACGCGCCGCCGGTCCTGAGCGTGCTCGGACGGCCCGAGCTGCTCGACCAGCCGGCGGTGGCGATGGTCGGCGCGCGCAACGCCTCGGCCAACGGCCGGCGTCTCGCCCGCGAGCTGGCTGCCGGGCTCGGCCGGGCCGGGCTCGTCGTCGTCTCGGGCCTGGCCCGCGGCATCGACGCCGCGGCGCATCTGGGCGCCATCGAGACCGGCACCGCGGCGGTCGTCGCCGGCGGCGTCGACATCGTCTATCCCGAGCAGAATCGCGGGCTCTACGACGCCTTGCGGCGCCAGGGTGCGATCGTCGCCGAGCTGCCGCTCGGCAGCGAGCCGCAGGCGCGCCATTTCCCGCGCCGCAACCGGATCATCTCGGGGATGGCGCTGGGCGTCCTCGTGGTCGAGGCGGCGGCCCGCTCGGGCTCGCTGATCACCGCGCGCTTTGCCCTCGAGCAGGGCCGCGAGGTGTTTGCCGTGCCGGGGTCGCCGCTCGACCCGCGCTGCCGCGGCGCCAACGATCTGTTGCGGCGCGGCGCCACCCTGACCGAGTCGGCCGAGGACGTGCTGGCGCAGCTCGGCCCGTTGCTGCGCGGGCCGCTGCCGCCACGCCTCCCGACCCCCGCGCCGCCGCCGACGCCGGCGCTGCCGAGCGGGCCGGGCTGGCCGTCGAGCTGGCCGGTTGGCGGCGCCGGCGAGCCGGCCGCCGACGAGGATGCGCTCGACCGTGATCCTCGAAAGTCTGAGCCCGACCCCGGTCGCGGTTGACGAACTGGTGCGCCAGTGCCAATTGACAGCTTCCGCGGTCGCCACTCTATTGCTCGAGTTGGAGCTGGCCGGGCGGGTCGAGCGTCATCCGGGCAATCTCGTCTCGCTGCGCTGAGCATCGCTCGCGCTGTGAACTCCCGCCGCCCGGGCTTCACCGAACGGGCCCATGAAAGTCGTCGTCGTCGAATCGCCGGCAAAAGCGAAAACCATCAACAAGTATCTGGGCCCCGACTACAAGGTCGTCGCCAGCTACGGTCATGTGCGCGACCTTCCGGCCAAGGACGGCTCGGTGCTGCCCGACGACGATTTCGCGATGTCGTGGGAGGTCGACGGCAAATCCGAAAAGCACATGAAGGAAATCGTCCAGGCGATGCGCGGCGCCGACGGCCTGATCTCTGGCCACCGACCCCGACCGCGAGGGCGAGGCGATCTCATGGCACGTCCAGGAGGTGCTGAAGTCGCGCCGGGCGTTGAAGGGGATCGAGGTCAAGCGGGTCGTCTTCAACGAGGTCACCAAGAACGCCGTCATCGAGGCGTTCCGCCGGCCGCGCGAGATCGACCGCGAGCTGGTCGACGCCTATCTGGCGCGCCGCGCGCTCGATTACCTGGTCGGCTTCACCCTGTCGCCGGTGCTGTGGCGCAAGCTTCCGGGCAGCCGCTCGGCCGGCCGCGTGCAATCGGTCGCGCTGCGCCTCATCTGCGAGCGCGAAGCCGAGGTCGAAGCGTTCAAATCGCGCGAATACTGGACGGTCGAGGTCACGTTCACGACCGAGGCCGGGCACAGCTTCACCGCGCGGCTGACCCATCTCGACGGCAAGCGCCTCGAACGCTTCGATCTCGACACCGAGGCCAAGGCGCGCGCCGCCGCCGAGGCGATCCTGCAGGCCCCCGGCTTTGCCGTCGCCGAGATCGACAGCCGGCAGGTCCGCCGCCACCCGTTTCCGCCGTTCACCACCTCGACCTTGCAGCAGGAGGCCTCGCGCAAGCTCGGGCTCTCGGCCAGCCGCACGATGCAGCTCGCCCAGCGGCTCTACGAAGGCGTCGATCTCGGCGGCGAGACGGTCGGGCTGATCACCTATATGCGCACCGACGGCGTCGCCATCTCGGGCGAGGCGATCGCCGCCGCGCGCCAGCTGATCGGCAAGGATTTCGGGCGCGAAATACGTGCCCGACGCGCCGCGCGTCTATCAGCAGCCCGGCCAAGAACGCGCAGGAAGCGCATGAGGCGATCCGTCCGACCGATCTTGGCCGCAAGCCGGCCGACGTCGCCGCCCATCTCGACCGCGACCAGCGCCGGCTCTACGAGCTGATCTGGAAGCGAACCCTGGCGAGCCAGATGGCCTCGGCCCTGCTCGAGCAGGTCACCGTCGACATCGCCGATCCGGCCGGCCAAGCTGCGGCTGCGCGCCACCGGCCAGGTGGTGCTGTTCGACGGGTTTCTGGCGCTCTACCAGGAAGACCGCGACGATGCCGCCGACGAGGAGGGCGCCGGCGCCCGGCTGCCGCAGATGCGCCAGGGCGAGGCGCTGGCCCGCGGCGCTGTCGTGCCGAGCCAGCATTTCACCCAGCCGCCGCCGCGCTATACCGAGGCGAGCCTGGTCAAAAAGCTCGAGGAGCTCGGCATCGGCCGGCCCTCGACCTATGCCTCGATCCTGCAGGTGCTGCAGGACCGCGACTATGTCCGGCTCGACAAGCGGCGCTTTCTGCCCGAAGACCGCGGGCGGCTCGTCACCGCCTTTCTGACCAATTTCTTCGAGCGCTATGTCGAATACAATTTCACCGCCGACCTCGAAAACCAGCTCGACGACGTCTCCGGCGGGCGGGTCGACTGGAAGGAGTTGCTGCGCAATTTCTGGCGCGATTTTTCGACTGCGGTCGACGGCACCAAGGATCTGACGATCACCCAGGTGCTGACGGCGCTCGACGAAGACCTCGGGCGGCATTTCTTCCCGGCCGACGGTTCAGGGCGCGATCCGCGCCTGTGCCCGGTCTGCGGCGCCGGCCGGCTCAGCCTCAAGCTCGGCAAGTTCGGCGCCTTCATCGGCTGCGCCAACTATCCGAACTGCCGCTACACCCGTCCGCTCGCGATCGAGGGCGATGGCGAGGCCGCAATCGCCGACGCCACGTTGGGGACCGACCCGGCGAGCGGGCTGGAGGTGACGATCAAAAAGGGGCCGTTCGGCCATTACCTCCAGCTCGGCGACGGCGACGGCGAGGCCAAGCCCAAGCGCGTGGCGCTGCCGCGCCAGCTCAAGCCCGCCGATGTCGATCTCGACACCGCGCTGCGGCTCCTGGCCTTGCCGCGCGAGCTCGGCCGCCATCCGGAAACCGGCGAGGCGATCATCGCCGGGATCGGCCGCTTCGGCCCCTACATCAAGCACGGCAAAACCTTCAAGTCGCTCGCCGCCGATGACGACGTCCTGACCATCGGGGCGAACCGCGCCGTTGTCCTGTTGGCCGAGCCGGTCGAGCGTCGCCGCGGCGCGCCGCAGCCATTGCGCGAATTGGGGCCGCATCCCGAAGGCGGCGCGGTGGCGCTCTATCAGGGCCGCTATGGCCCTTATGTCAGCCATGACGGCGTATTCGCCACCTTGCCGAAGAGCGCCGACCCGGAGACTTTCCGGCTCGAGGAGGCGCTGGCGCTGCTTGCCGCACGCCGAGCGGCGAGCCCGCGCCGGGAACGCCCGAGCGCGAGAAAAGCCTTGGCGCCAAAGTCCGCCAAGCGGGCCAAGCCGGCAGCAGCGGCCGAGCGGGCGGCGGCCGCGGCCAAAATGCCGGCGCGGCCGGCGCGAAAGGCAGCCAAGCCAACGTCGGCGGCGGCAAAACGCCCCGGCGCCGGCGGCAAAAAGGTCGGCGCCAAAAAGGCCGGGGCCGCCGCGCCGGCCAAGAAATCGCGCGCAGGCGCGCCGCCGGGCTAGATGGCGCGCTCGCGCCCGTCGCCCGTGGCGCAAAGACGAGGGCCGGCGCCGGGACAAAAACGAGGTCCAGCCGGGCTGCCGTCGGCGGCCGACATCGTGGCGTTCATCCGCGAGAGCCCGTCCGCCGTCGGCAAGCGCGAGATCGCGCGCGCTTTCGCGGTCCCGCCCGCCGATCGGCCGGCGTTGCGCGACATGCTGCGCCAGATCGGGCGATCGGGAGTCGTCGACCCGCGCCGCCAACAAGCGCCTGGTCGGCGGCCCGCTGCTCCCCGAGGTTACCGTCGTCGAACGCTTCGGCGCCGACGAGGACGGGGTCCCGCTCGCCCGGCCGGTGGCCTGGCCGGGACCCGAGCCGGGGCCGATCCTGCGGCTTGCCGACGAGGCCGGCGAGGCGATCCCGATCGGCGCCCGCGCCGCGGCCCGGCTGGTGGCGCTCGAAACCGGCGAGATCGAGGCCAGGGTCCTGCGCCGGCTCGATCGCGGCGGCGATCGGGTGGTCGGGGTGTTTCGCCAGGACCGCGAGGGCGGCCGGGTGACGCCGACCGACCGCCGCAACAAGACCGAATACCGCATCGCTCTCAGCGCGGCCGCCGGCGCCGCCGAGGGCGAGCTCGTCGTCGCCGAGGCGCTGCCGGCCGCGCGGCTCGGCTCGCCGCGGGCGCGCATCGTCGAGCGGCTCGGCACCGCCAACGGTCCCGGCGCGATCAGCCTGCTGGCGATCGCTTCGTTCGACCTGCCGACCGAGTTTCCGGCGGCGGCGATCGCCGAGGCCGAGGCGGCGCCGCCGGTAACCTTGGCTGGACGCACCGACCTGCGCGACCTGCCACTGGTCACGATCGACGGCAGCGAGGCCCGCGATTTCGACGATGCGGTGTGGGCCGAGCCCGATTGCGACCCGGCCAATGCCGGCGGCTGGCGCCTCGTCGTCGCGATCGCCGACGTCGCCTGGTATGTGCGGCCCGGCAGTGCGCTCGACCGCGAGGCCGAGCGGCGGGGCAATTCGGTCTATTTCCCCGATCGCGTCGTGCCGATGCTGCCCGAGGCCTTGTCGAACGAGCTGTGCTCGCTGAAGCCTGGGGTCGATCGCGCCTGCCTCGCGGTCGATCTCTTGATCGACGCCGCCGGCCGCAAGCGCCGCCACCGCTTTATGCGCGCGGTCATGCGCTCGGCCGCGAGGCTGACCTACGAAGAGATCCAGGCGATCCGTGACGGCGCAGGGCGAGTTGCCCTCGGCGGCGCCGCGCGAAGTGGTGGCGGCGCTCTATGGGACCTTCGACGCCCTGGCTCGGGCGCGCGCCGCGCGCGGCGTCCTCGAGCTCGACATTCGCGAAGACCGGGTGGTGCTCGACGCCGAGCGCCGGCCGATCGCGGTCGTCGCCGGCGGTCCGGCTCGACAGCCACCGGCTGATCGAGGAGTTCATGATCCTCGCCAATGTCGCCGCCGCCGAGGAGCTCGAAACCCGGCGTCAGCCCTGCATGTACCGAATCCACGACGCGCCCGACCCGGAAAAGCTCGTCGCCTTGCGCGATTTCCTCGATGAGCTCGGCATTCCCGGCCTCGCTTTCGCCAAGGGCCAGGCGCCCAAGCCGGAACTGTTCAACCGGCTGCTGCGCCGGGTCGAGGCGAGCCCGACGGCGGCGTTGGTCAACGAGCTGGTGCTGCGCTGCCAGGCGCAGGCCGCCTATGGCCCGGCAAATATCGGCCATTTCGGGCTGGGGCTGCGCCGCTACGCGCATTTCACCTCGCCGATCCGCCGCTATGCCGATCTCCTCGTCCATCGCGCGCTGATCGCCGGGGCCAATGCGGCGGGCGGCGAATTCGGCGCCGGCGCCCTCCCGCCCGATATCGACCACCAGCGGATGGCGGCGCTCGGCGAGCATATCTCGGCGACCGAACGCCGCGCCGCCGCGGCCGAACGCGCGGCGATCGAGCGCTACCGGGCGACTTTGGTGGCCGATGCGGTCGGCGGCCTGTTTCCAGCCCGGATCAGCGGCGTCGCCGAATTCGGGCTGTTCGTCACCCTCGCCGAGAGCGGCGCCACGGGTCTGGTGCCGATCTCGACCCTGCCCGGCGATTACTATGACCGGCATGAAAAGGCGCCGCGGCTCGTTGGGCGGCGTTACGGCCGCGTCTTTTGCCTGGGCGACGCGGCGACCGTGCGGCTCGTCGAAGCCGATGCGATCGGCGGCCGGCTCTTGTTTCGCCTAGAGGACGACCGAACCGCGGCGCGCTCCAGCCGCGTGGCCGGTCGCGGCGCTCGGCGCGGTTGATTGCCGCTCGGCCGAGATCTAGCATGGCGGCAACAGCAGCCGGAAAATTTCGGCCAAAGCTGGCGGCCATCAGGCAGGTTGCCGCAGAGGATTGGGGGGTTCCTCGATGCCGATGTCGTTGCGCCCGGCAGCTGTCTTCGCACCGGCGGCATTGTGCGCCTTGTTGCTTCTGCTCGGCGCCTGCGCCGAACGCCAGCCACTTCCGACCGATCCGAGCGGGCGGTTGTTCGGGCGCGGGCTCGACGACATCGCCGATCTGTATATCGAGCCGGTATCGAGCCGGATTGTTGCGCTAGCCGCCGCGGCGCGGCTGTCGCAGCTCGATGCCAAATTTGCGGTGCTAGAGACGCCGGGACCGGGCGACCATACCGAGATTGCGCTCGATTACGGCGGCCGCGAGCTGGCGACCTATCCGAATGCATCGGGCGACGACCCGCATCTGTGGGGCGCTTGGCTCGGCCAAGTGATCGACGACGCCAAGGCCGCCTCCCCAACCCTCGCGGCAACCTCCGAGGACAAGATCGACGAGGCCCTGTTCGATGGCATGACCGGGGCGCTCGACCGCTTTTCGCGCTACTCATCGCCCGCGGCCGCCCGCGATCAGCGCGCCGCCCGCGACGGGTTCGGCGGGGTCGGGCTGACCCTCGACCCGTCCCCCGACCGGTTGCGCATCATCAAGGTTCTGCCAGGCGGGCCTGCCGATCTGGCCGGCATACGCCCCGGCGACACGATCGTTTCAATCGATGGCCGGCCGACCGCCGGCCGTTCCCAGAGCGAAATCGCCCGGGAGCTGCGCGGCCCGGTGCTGAGCCCGGTGTCGCTCGGCATCGATCGCCCGGGCGCCGCCGGCGCCCGCGACTACCAATTGCAGCGGGTCCTGATCGTCGAGCCGACGGTCACCGCGTTGCGCGCCGACGGCATCGCGATTTTTCATATATCGAGCTTCAATCAGGACACCACCCAGCAGCTGGTCGCCGATCTCGACGCGGCGCGGCGCGAGATGGGGCCGCAACTGCGCGGCATCGTGCTCGACCTGCGCGGCGATCCGGGCGGGCTGCTCGACCAGGCGGTGAGCCTCGCCGATGTGTTCATCGCCAAGGGGCCGATCGTGGCGACGGTCGGGCGCAATCCGGCGAGCCGCCAGTTCTTCGAGGCTTCGGGCGACAGCGTGGCGCCGCATCTGCCGATCGTCGTCCTGGTCAATGGCGGCTCGGCCTCGTCCTCCGAAATCGTCGCCGCGGCGCTCCAGGATGCCGGGCGCGCGGTCGTGGTCGGCACCGCCTCCTACGGCAAGGGCACGGTGCAAACCGTGATGCGCCTGCCGAACAATGGCGAGCTGATCTTGACCTGGGCGCGGCTGGTGGCGCCGTCCGGCTATCTGCTGAACGACCGCGGCGTGGTGCCGACCGTGTGCACCAGCGATCTCGGCAATGACGAGGCGTCGGTCGAGATCGCCTTGCAGCGGGCCACCGGCGTGGCGACCATCTCGCCGCTGACCGCGCGCCCGCGCAAATCGCTCGACGATCGCCAATGGGATGCGCTGCGCGCCTCCTGCTCGCCGCGCCTGAGCGAGCGTCCGATCGATCTCGCCGTGGCCGAGCGCCTGCTCGACGACCCGGCCCTCTACAGCCAGGCGACGCACCTGATCACCGCGACCCCGAGCCTCGCGGCGCGGCCGGTCGGCGCGGCGGCGGCCTCGACCCCGCCTTCCTTGACAGGGGTCGCCGGAGCGCTATCTTCGGACATCCGCAATCCCTGACTCCGGGGTCATCGTCATGGCCAAGACCAGCACCGTCCTGATCAAGCTCGTCAGCAGCGCCGATACCGGCTTTTACTACGTGACCAAGAAAAATCCGCGCACCAAGACCGCAAAGCTGGAACTGAAGAAGTTCGACCCGGTGGCGCGCAAGCACGTCTTGTTCAAGGAAGCCAAGATCAAATAGCAGGCAGACGGCCTCTTCCTGCGCTGTTGCTCCGGCATAGGGTGACGTGCGATAGTTGTACGCTCGACCTGAGCGATCGGAGGCCGCAATGACAAAATACATGCTGGTCAGCTTCAAGACCTGCCCGTGGGTGCAGCGCTCGGCAATCGTGTTGCGCGAGAAGCACACCGAATTCGAGCTGCGCCATATCGAGCCCGACAATCGCCCCGAGTGGTTCCTGGCGATCTCGCCGCACAAAAAGGTGCCGGTGCTGCGCATCGACGACAAGATTTCGCTGTTCGAGTCGAATGCGATCAACGAGTATCTCGACGAAACCATCGCCCCGCGGCTGCATCCCCAGGACCCGATCGAGCGGGCGCTGAACCGCGCCTGGACCGACTATGTGCCGAGCTTCGCCAGCGCGGTGACCGCCACCGCCTACGCCGACACCGAGGCGGACTACAACAAGGCCGCCGCCGCCATCCCGTCGCCGTTCGAACGGCTGGAAAAGGCCCTCGAAAGGGGCGGGGGGCCGTTTTTCAATGGCGCCGAATACTCGCTGGTCGACGCCGCCTACGCGCCGTTTCTGCAGCGCTACTTCTTTCTCGACCGGGTCCGGAAGCTCGGCCATATCGAGAAGTTTCCGCGACTCGAGGCATGGAGCAAAGCGTTGCTGAGCCGGCCCTCGACCCACTCCTTCGCGCCGGCCGAATTCGAGGCGATGTACCGCGACGGCCTCAAGCGCCGCAACAAGTGGCTCTCGCGCTTTGTCGAGCCGACCAAGGCGGCGGCGGAATAGTCCCGCTCGACAGACGCGCCGGCCGCAGCGGCGCAGCGGCGCGATCGTCAGCCGCCGCGAAGGCGCCTGAAAGCTAAAGGCCCGGTCTGAGGAGGCCGCCATGACCCGACCGTTCGAGGGCATTCGCATCATCGACGTGACCCACGTTCTGGCGGGTCCGTTCGCGGCCTATCAGCTGGCTGTCCTCGGCGCCGAGGTGATCAAGGTCGAAGATCCGAACGAGCCGGATCAGACCCGCGGCACCGGCACCGACCGGGCGCTGAACCGCCGCCAGATGGGGACGGGCTTTTTGACCCAGGCCTCGAACAAGCGCGCGATCACCCTCGACCTGAAAAGCGAGGCCGGGCGCGACATCCTGAAGCGGCTGGTCGCAAAAGCCGATGTGATGGTCGAGAACTACCGGCCGGGCGCCTTCGCAGCGCTCGGCCTCGGCTGGGAGGTCATGTCGGCGCTGAACCCGCGGCTGATTTATTGCTCGATCTCGGCCTTTGGCCAGGACGGCCCGCGCGCGAACCAGACCGCCTACGATCATGTGATCCAGGCGACCTCCGGGCTGATGGCGACGACCGGCACCGAAGCCGTCAATCCGATCAAGTTCGGCTCGCCGGCGGTCGATTACGCGACCGGCACGATGGCCGCCTTCGCGCTCGCCAGCGCGCTGTTCCAGCGCGAGCGCACCGGGTGTGGCCAGCGCATCGATCTGGCGATGCTCGACGTCGCGATGATCCTGATGAGTTCGCACCTGACCGGGTATCTGCGCAACGGCGTCGAACCGAAGCCGTCGGGCAACCGTAATCCGCACGCAACCAACAGCTCGTACCAGGCGAAGGACGGTCTGGTATCGCTCGGCGCCAGCAATCTGCGCCAGCAACGCCGGCTATGGCTGGCCCTGGAGCGGCCGGACATGGTCAAGGACGACAATGAGGCGCGCGACAATGACCGCGAGCGCGAGGCGGCGGTGCTCGCCGAAATCCTGAAGACCCGGACCGCCGACGAATGGGAAGTCTTTTTCCAGGCTCGCCACGTGCCGGCGGCGCGGGTGCGGCGGCTGTCGGAATCGGTGCGCGACCCGCAATTCGTAGCCCGCAACGTAACCCATCGTCACGAGCGCGCGCCCGGGGTCGAGGGCGGCTTCTCGGTGCCGCTCGCCGCGTTCAAATTCGCCCATGGCGGCCCCAGCATCGAGACGCCGCCGCCCGAGTTCGGCGCCGACACCGACAAGGTGCTGGCCGAATATGGCTACTCCCCGGCGGAGATCGCCGAGTTTCGCCGCGATCGGGTTATTTGAACCAGCGCGCGCTCGCGTACCGTCATGGCCGGACCTGATCCGGCCATCCATCTCTCCCAACGGCGGTCAGGAAGCCATGGATCACCGGGCCGAGCCCGGTGATGATCGGCAATGGGAGCGTTTGCGAGATCGCGGAACACCGGACACCTCAGCAGGACGGGTTATCGCTGCCGCCGAAATCGCCGCCGCTGAAATCCTGGTCCGAGCTGAAATCCTGATTGCCGGGATCGCTGCCGCCGCTGAAATCCTGATCGGAGCTGAAATCTTGATTGCCCGAGGGGTCGCTGCCCCCGCTGAAATCCTGGTTCGAGGCGGAATCCTGATTGCCCGAGGGGTCAGTGCCGCCGCTGAAATCCTGGTTCTGACCGCCGGCCGCGTCGCCGTAATAATTGTTGACCACACTCTCGCCGAGCCCCGGGGTCATCCCCTGGCCGCCGAGAATCCCGGCGCTGCCGCGCTGGCCAAACAGCAATTCGATGCCCTGGAACAAGAGTGCGCCGCCGGCGATCCCGGCCGCGGTGGCCGCCGCCGAGCGCAAAAACCCGCCGCCGCCACCGGCGCCCATCGCGCCGCCCATCAACCCGCCGCCGGCCCCCGGCTGCTGGCCGTAGCCGCCTGGCGCCGCGGGCTGGCCCCAGGGCTGAGCCGGCGAAGCCGCGGCGACCTGCGGGGCGCGCGTCCAGGGGCCGGCCGCCGGGACGCTGCCGCCGCCGGCAACGGGCGCCGGCGGCGCCGCCTGACGCGACCCGAACAGGCCGCCGAGAAAGCTCGTCGCCGCCGGTCTGGCCACCTGCTGCTGCGCGTCGGTCAGCTGCTTTTCC
Source organism: uncultured Alphaproteobacteria bacterium (assembly GCA_963814805.1). Lineage (GTDB taxonomy): Bacteria > Pseudomonadota > Alphaproteobacteria > ATCC43930 > CGMCC-115725 > AP-15. The sequence goes on from CAWFER010000012.1 coordinate 77,703, forward strand.
AATTCGGCAATCCGGTTCTGCGCGTTGTGCAGGCTCAGATCCTGGATCAGCACGGTCTGGGCGAGAAAATAAGGCGCGTCCGGCTGCTCGGCGACCGCCTGGCGAATGAGACCGTCGGCCTGCGGGTCCTTGGGCTGGCTGGCGGTGCTTTTGAGGCGCACGAGCAGGGTCGAGAGCAGGTTTTGTTCCTGGGGTGTCATGGCGGCCTTCCACTGCGGGAAAAGCGGTACGCTTCGGTAAACGGCATTTGGCGCCTACAGCCGCCCTCGGGCAAAACATCTGCCGATCGACGGGCCGCCGCGCCGGCCTAGATGTGGGACGCGGTGAAGCGCGGTCAATGATCGCCGCAATCGACCCGACCAGGCCCGATCACCGCCCTTTTTCGCCCATCGCCCCGATCACAGCCCTTTTTCGCCCATCGCCAGGAATTTTTCGCGGCGTTGCGCGCGCAGGCTGGCGCCATCGAGCCGGCACAGCGGCCGCAACGCCTCGTCGACCGCCTGGCCGAGCTCGTCGATCGCCGCTTTTGGCGTCCGATGCGCGCCGCCCAACGGCTCCGGCACGATCCGATCGATCACTCCCAGGCGCAGCAGATCCTGCGCGGTCAGCCGCAACGCCTCGGCCGCGTCGCGCGCGTGCGCGCCGTCGCGCCACAGAATCGAGGCGCAGCCCTCGGGCGAGATCACCGAATAGACCGCATGCTCGAGCATCAGCACCGCGTTGCCGGCGGCGAGCGCGATCGCGCCTCCCGAGCCGCCTTCGCCGATCACCGAGGCAACCAACGGCACCCTGAGGTCGAGACAGGTTTCGATCGCCCCGGCGATGGCTTCGGCCTGGCCGCGCGCCTCGGCGTCGATGCCGGGATAGGCGCCGGCGGTGTCGATGAAGGTCAGCACTGGCAGCCCGAAGCGGTCGGCGAGCCGCATCAGCCGCCGCGCCTTGCGATAGCCTTCCGGCCGGGCCATGCCGAAATTATGGGCGAGCCGGCTCTCGGTGTCGGCGCCTTTCTCGGTGCCGAGCACCAGGACGCTGGTCCCGCGAAAGCGGCCGAGGCCGCCGATGATCGCCCGGTCATCGGCAAAGGCGCGGTCGCCGGCGAACGGCACGAACTCCTCGATCAAGACGCCGATATAGTCGAGCGCGTGCGGCCGCTCGGGGTGGCGCGCGACCAGCACCTTTTGCCACGGGGTCAGCCGCGCATAGGTCTGGCGCAACAGCCGCGACGCGCTCACTTCGAGCCGCCCGACTTCGTCGGCGATGTTGAGCGCGCCGGTGGTCGACAGATGGCGCAGCTCTTCGATTTTGCCTTCGAGCTCGGCGAGCGGCCGTTCGAAATCGAGAAAGTGGCGCATCATTTGCGCCGCGCCAGCGGATGCGCGGCATGCACCAGCCGATGCAGCCGGTCGGACAGGACGTGGGTGTAGATCTGCGTCGTCGCGATGTCGGCATGCCCCAGCATCTGCTGCACGCTTCGGAGATCGGCGCCATGATCGAGCAGATGGCTGGCAAAAGCATGGCGCAGCACATGCGGCGACAGCCGGCCGGGGTCGAGGCCGGCCTTCAGCGCCAGCTCCTTCAGCAATTGGCCACAGCGCTGACGGGTGAGGTGACCAGCGCCGCCGCGCGAGGCAAACAGCCAGCGCGACGGTCGCGCTTCGGATAGAAAATGCTCGCGGCGATCGAGATATGCGGCGAGCGCCTTGCGCCCGGGCTCGCTCAGCGGCACCACCCGCTCGCGCCCGCCCTTGCCGCGGACCAGCAGAAAACGCGGGTCGCGCAAGGCGGCGGCGAGCGGCAAGCTCAGCAATTCCGAAATCCGCATCCCGGTTGCATAGAGCAGCTCGATCAGACAGACGATCCGCACCCCCTCGTCGCCCGGCCACGCCTGCGCTGCGGCGAGCAGCCCGTCGACCTCGTTTTCGGACAATAGCTTCGGCAATGTCCGGCCGAGCCGCGGGGTGTCGAGCCCGGCCGAGGGATCGTCCTGCCGCACTCCGTCGACCAAGAGAAACTTGTAGAATTGGCGCATCGCCGAGAGCCGCCGCGCCAGGCTGCGCGGCGCCAGCAGCGCCGTCGCCGGCGCCGCCAGGTAGGCGTGCAACGCCGCCTCGTCCGCTGCCTCGAGAGCGCTCGCGCGGGTCGATAAAAACCGCGACAGGTCGCACAGATCGGTGCGATAGGCGCCAATCGTCAAGGGTGCGGCGCCGCGCTCGGCCGACAGCATTTCAAGAAACGCTTCGAGGTGCTTTGAGATGCTCGCGGCCGGACCGGCCCGGGCGGAGCTTTGCCGATCACTTCGCGAAGCGCGCATCCGGCAATACTTTCTCGACCGCCACCGACGGCGCCGGCGGGTTCCACAGCGCCAGGAACGCGGCGCCGCCGAGCGCTGCCAGGACAATGACGACGACAAACCCGATGGTCAGCTTTCCCATCCCGCGGCTCGCATGTTCGTGGCCGATCGCTCCCGGCCGGATGGCCTGGCCGAACCGGCCGCACACCGCCGGCCCACGCCACCGGCCCACACCAATTGACGACCCGGCCGCACGATATGCTAGTACCGTCCCCGCAGGCCGGAAAAAAAGCCGCGCCGACGGAGTCGACCCGGTGCACACTGACGCGCTCAAAACCGAACCGCGATCCCTGACGGTGCGGCGCTTTGTCCCGTGCCGGACGATCGTCCTGGTCGGGTTGATGGGCGCCGGCAAGACCAAGGTCGGGCGCCGTCTCGCCGCGCGGCTCGGCCTGCCGTTTTTCGATTCGGACCAGGAGATCGAAGCCGCCGCCGGCGAGACGATCGAGGAAATCTTCGCCAACCGTGGCGAGCAGGCGTTCCGCGACGGCGAACGCCGGGTCATCGCCCGGCTGCTGGCCCGACCGGCGCATGTGCTGGCGACCGGGGGCGGCGCGTTCATGGATCCGCAGACCCGAGCGCAAATCGCGCGGCGCGGCGTGTCCCTGTGGCTGCGCGCCGATCTCGACGTGTTGACCCAGCGGGTGTCGCGCCGGGCCGATCGGCCGTTGCTGAAGATGGGCGATCCGCGCGCGATCCTCGCCGAACTGATCGAGCGGCGCCACCCGATCTACGCCGAGGCCGAGCTGACCGTCGACAGCGGCGAGGGCTCCCCCGAATTGACGGTCAGCCGGGCGATCGCGGCGCTCGCCAGCTGCCCGCGGGCGCTGACGGCGCCCGCAGAAGGCGAGGGATGACGATGACAATGGCAATGGCGCTCGAAGCTTCATCGCAACGGTTGCGCGTGGCCTTGGGAGAGCGCGCCTACGACATCGTCGTCGGACCGCGGCTGATTGGCGAGGCCGGGCGCGGATCCTGCCGCTGATGCGCCGCCGCCAGGCGGTCGTCGTCACCGACGAGAATGTCGCCCGGCATTGGCTGGGCCGGTGCGCGACAGCCTCGCCGAGGCCGGGATCGCGCAGCATGTGGTCGTGCTGCCGCCCGGCGAGGAGACCAAGGATCTCGGCCATTTCGCCCGGCTGACCGAGGACATCCTGGCCTGCGGCATCGAGCGCGGCTCGATGCTGGTGGCCTTGGGCGGCGGCGTCGTCGGCGACATGACCGGCTTTGCCGCGGCGACCCTGCTGCGCGGGATCGATTTCGTGCAGATCCCGACGACCTTGCTGGCCCAAGTCGACAGCTCGGTCGGCGGCAAGACCGGGATCAACATGGCGATCGGGCAAGAATCTGATCGGCGCCTTCTATCAGCCGCGCCTGGTGCTCGCCGACAGCGCGACGCTCGCCACCCTGCCGCGGCGCGAACTGCTCGCCGGCTATGCCGAAACCGTCAAATACGGGCTGATCCGCGACGCCGATTTCTTTACGTGGTGCGAACGCCAGGGCAATGCCCTGTGCGCGCTCGAGCCCGACCCGATCCGCCACGCGGTGGTGACCAGCTGCCGCATGAAGGCGGCGATCGTCGCCGTCGACGAGCGCGAGGAGGGCGAGCGGGCATTGCTCAATTTCGGCCATACCTTCGGCCACGCCTTGGAGACCGAGACCGGGTTTTCGAGCCGGCTGCTGCATGGCGAGGCGGTGGCGCTCGGCATGGTGCTGGCGTTCGATTTCGCCGCACGGATGGGGCTCGTCGCGGCGGCCGAGGGCGAGCGGGTGCGCCGCCATTTCGCCGCGATGGGTCTGCCGACGGTGCTTGGCGATGTCGGGCTCGCGGGGACGCCGGCCGAGCGGCTGGTCGCCCACATGGGAAAGGACAAAAAGGTCCGCGACGGAAAGATCACGCTGATCCTGCCGCGCAGGATCGGCGACGCTTTCGTCATGAAGGACGCGCCGATCGACGAATTGCGCAATTTTCTCAGCGCCGCGCCCTGAGCATCAGCCCTTGCCTTCGTCCGGCGTCAGCGTGGTCAGCGACAGCGCATGGACCCGGGTCGCCAGCTCCTCGGCGAGCGTCTGGTAGACGAGCCGCTGGCGCGCCACCCGGCCCTGTCCGCTAAAGGCGTCGGAGACAATCGTGACCGCAAAGTGGGTCTCGCCCTCGGGCCGCGCGCCGGCATGCCCGGCATGGCGATGCAACTCGTCGATGATGTCGAGCCGGATCGGCGCGAACCGGTCGGTCAGCTTGCGGCGGATCGTGTCGGCGACGGACATGCCTGTGCTTTCGGTCCAGGGGATGCGGCAGCGGCGAGAAACCTTCCGAGATCGTCGACGATGTGGTGAATGTGGTCGCCGTCAGCCCCGGCGGCGGCCCAGTCGATCGTGCCGCGCACCCAGGCGGTGGTCATGCCGAGAGCGGCGGCGGGGACCAGGTTCGTGGCCATGTCCTCGACCATCAGCGCGGTCTGCGGGGTGACCTCGTGGCGCCGCATCAGCTCGTGATAGCCGGTGAGCGCGGGCTTAGGCTCGAACCCGGCGGCGGCGATGTCAACGATGCCGCAGAACGAGACGGGCGATGCCGAGATGGTCGAGGAGCCGCTCGGCATGGGCGACCGAACCGTTGGTGTGGACGATCTTGCGGCCGGGGAGCGCGGCCAATGCCGCGACCAGCACCGGATTGGGTGGCACGCAGGACAAATCGACGTCGTGGACATAGGCAAGGAATTCGTGGGGGTTGACCCGGTCGACGGTCATCAGCCCGCGCATCGTCGTGCCGTGCTCGCGGAAATAGGTCTTTTGCACGACCAACGCCGCCTCTGGCGACAACCCCAGCCGCAGGGCGATAAAGCTCTGCATGCGCGCATGGATCTGGTCGAACAGCCGGCACGAGGCGGGATAGAGGGTGTTGTCGAGATCGAAGATCCAGGTTTCGATCTCGCCCAGGGGTCGGCCGCCAACAGCGGGCATCGCGCGCGCCCTAGCCGGCCCGGATCAGGGTGCCGGCGCCCGAGGTGGCGGTGAATAGTTCGAGCAGGATCGCGTGCGGCACCCGTCCGTCTAGGATCACCGCCGCCTCGACCCCGCCATCGACCGCATCGAGGCAGGTTTCGACCTTGGGGATCATGCCGCCGGAGATGACGCCCTCGGCGATCATCCGCCGCGCCGCGCCGGCGCTGATCTCCGAAACCAGCCGCTGGTCGGCGTCGAGCACGCCGGCGACATCGGTCAGCAGCAGCAGGCGGGTCGCCTTGACCGCGGCGGCGACGGCGCCCGCCACGGTGTCGGCGTTGATGTTGTAGGTCTCGCCCGCGGCGCCGACGCCGATCGGGGCGACGACCGGGATGATGTCGGATTGCCGGAAGGTTTCGAGCACGCCCGCCGCCACGTGCTCAGGCTCGCCGACGAAGCCCAGATCGATCTCGATCCTGGCGCCCCCCTCGATCCGGCTGCGGACGATCTTTTTGGCGCGGATCAGCCCGCCATCCTTGCCGGTCAGCCCGATGGCGCAGCCGCCCTCGGCGTTGATCGCCGCCACCAGCCCTTTGTTGATCGTGCCGGCCAACACCATCTCGACCACTTCCATGGTCTCGCGGTCGGTAATTCTGAGCCCGTCGACAAACCGGCTCTTGATGCCGAGGCGTTCCAGCATGTGGCCGATCTGCGGCCCGCCGCCATGCACGACGATCGGGTTGATGCCGACCTGCTTCAGCAGCACCACGTCGCGAGCGAATGAATCGCCGCCCCCTCGCTCCTGGCCGCCCATCGCGTGGCCGCCGTATTTGACGACCAAGGTGTGGCCGGCGTAGCGGCGCATATAAGGCAGCGCCTCGGCCAGCACCGCGGCTCTCAGGTCGGCAGGGAATGACGACGGATTGACGACAAGGTTCATCGCACTGGCCATTCTATCGTTTTTGTCCCGACGCCGCCACGGCAGGGGGCGTCTGATCGGATCGCGGCAAAGCCGGCGAGGGTTGCGCGCAGCGCGGCGATGCCGCGGCGCGCTTCGGCGCTGGTCAGGTGGATCTCGGGATGCGCCGCAGTATGCGAGGCGATTTCGGCCGCGACCCGTTGGACAGTCTCGCCGAGCGCCGTCGGGCCGAGCTTGTCGGTCTTGGTCAGCACGATCTGATAGGAGATGCCGGTCCGGTCGAGCATGTCCAGCAGCGGGCGGTCGATCTCCTTGATGCCGTGACGGGCGTCGATCAACAGACACACCCGGCGCAACGCGGCGCGGGTCTGCAGATAGCGGCGCACCAGCCCGGTCCAGCGTTTGACCGCGGCTTTCGAGGCTTCGGCGTAGCCGTAGCCGGGCAGGTCGACCAGCATCAGCGCGCCGCCGAGATCGAAGAAATTGATCTGTTGCGTGCGGCCGGGGGTGTTGGAGATGCGCGCCAGCACGCGGCGGCCGGTCAGAGCGTTGACCAGGCTCGACTTGCCGACGTTCGAGCGCCCGGCGAAGGCGATCTCGGGCAGGGTTTCGGTCGGCAGCGCCGCCGGCTCGCCGGCCCCGGCGACAAAGCGTGCGTCGTGCGCAAACAGGCGTCGGCCGGCTTCGACGAGGCCAGGATCGACCGCTTGCGCCGGAAACAGATCCTCGGCGGCGGCTGCGGTCATCGGCGCTGTGCTCAGGCCGCCCCGGCGCGGTGCATGATCACCCATTGCTGGGTGATGCTGAGCGTGTTGTTCCACGCCCAGTAGATCACCAGCCCGGCCGGGAAATGCGATAGCATGTAGGTGAACACGACGGGCAGAATCATGAACATCTTCGCCTGGACCGGGTCGACCGGCTGTGGGTTGAGCTTTTGCTGCAGAAACATCGTCAAGCCCATGATCAGCGGCCAGGCGCCGATCATCAGGATCGATGGCGGGGTGAATGGCAACAGGCCGAACAGATTGGCGAACGAAGTCGGGTCGGGCGCCGACAGATCGTGGATCCAGCCGAAAAACGGCGCGTGCCGCATCTCGATGGTGACGAACAGGACCTTGTAGAGCGAAAAGAACACCGGGATCTGGATCACGATCGGCAGGCAGCCGGCCAACGGATTGGCCCCGACCCTCTTATAGAGCGCCATCATCTCCTGTTGCTGGCGCGCCTTGTCGTCGGGAAAGCGCTCGCGCAATTTCTGGATCTCGGGCTGCAGCAGCTTCATCTTGCTCATCGCCTTGTAGGATTTGTTGGCGAGGGGAAAGAACAGCAGTTTGGCGCACAGGGTCAGCAGCAGGATCGCCAGCCCGAAATTACCGAGGAGCCGGTCGAAGAACTGGAGGATCAGGAAAATCGGCTTGGTCAGAAAATAGAACCAGCCGAAATCAATGGCGCGGTCAAAGCGCGGAATGCCCGATGCGGCATACGAATTGAGCAGGTCGACTTCCTTGGCGCCGGCAAAAAAGCGGGTCGAGGTGGCGCTCGCGCCGTCGGGGGCGACGGTAATCTTGGGCCCCAGAAAATCGGTCTGGTAGTGGTCGACGCCGTTTTCCAGAGTATGCGTGAAACGGGCTTTGATCGGCTCGGTTTGCGCCGGGATCAGCGAGGTCAGCCAATATTTGTCGGTAAAGCCCAGCCAGCCGCCGCTGGAGTGATAATCGTCAGGCTGGCCCGGGCTCAACGAAGCGTATTTGACCTCCTGCAGCGAGCCGTCGAGATAGCCGATCAGCCCTTCGAACAGTATGTAATAGCCGGCGACTTTCGGCGTGCCGGTGCGGCTGATGAGGCCATAGGGCAACAGCTCGACGGGGGCGCTCCCGGTGTTGCGCACCGCGTCCTTCACCGTGAACATGTAATAGGGATCGACCGAAATCGTGCGGGTGAAGACCAGCCCCTGCCCGTTGTCCCAGGTCAGGATCACCGGGTGGGACGGGGTCAAGGCGCCGCCCGCGGCTTTCCACAGGGTTCGCGGCCCCGGCACCTTCACCGTCCCTGGATGGGCGGCGACCCAGCCCAATTCGGCGAGATAGGGGCTCGCCGTTCCGGACGGAGAGAGCAGCACCACTTCCGGGCTCTTCGGATTGACCGTCTCGTGATAGGTGGCGAGCGTCAAATCGTCAAAGCGGGCGCCGATCAGGTCGATCGAACCGTGCAGGCGCGGCGTGTCGATCTCGACCCGCGGCTGCTGGGCGATCGCCGCCGCGCGCGATTGTGCGGCTTGGGCGGCAATCGCACCCGGGGCGGCGGCGCCGGGCGCGCCCGGTTTCGCGGCCGGAGCCGTGGCCGTGGTTCCGACATTCGGCGCCGGCGGCGGGTGCAGCCGCTCGAACACAAACTGGAAGCCAATCAGAATTCCGACCGAGAGCACGATCGCAATCAACAGGTTGCGCTGTTCCATTTTGCTTGGGGCCAGCGCCGCTCAGCCGGTGACGTCAGCGTGCCGGCGATCGGCGGGTTTGCCGCCGGGCTGGGCCGGGACCGGATCGTAGCCGCTGCCGCCCCAAGGATGGCAACGGGCGAGCCGGCGCAGCGCCAGACCACCGCCGCGCACCGCGCCGTGCCGCTCGAAGGCTTCGATCGCGTAATCCGAGCAGCTCGGCAGAAAGCGGCAGGAAGGCCGCAGCAGCGGCGACACCAGCAGCTGATAGGCCCGCACTGCCGCTCGCAGGCTGGCGCTGACCACGCCGGCGCGGCGTTCCCCAATCATCTCAATCCTCCTCCGCGCGGCGCGGCCGGCGCCCGACCGGACTCCGCTCGATCCTGCGCAGCGCGCCGGCAAGATCGTCGAGGAGCGCCGGATAGGGCCGTTCGGCCGTGCCCGAGCGGGCGATCAGCACATAATCGGTCCCCGACGCGCCGAGAACCGGCAAGACCTCGGCTGCCGCCTCGCGCAGCCGTCGCTTTGCCCGATTGCGGATCACCGCGTTGCCAACTTTGCGGCTGGCGGTGTATCCGATCCGCGGCGGACCCTCGTCCGCCGGCCCCGGCTGCGCCGCCGCCTGCAGTATCAACCCGGGCGTCACCGCCTTGCGGCGTGTCGCCGCAACACGCAGGAAGTCGGCGCGGATCTTGAGCGTTGCAAGTCTGCCGCCCACGGAATTCCCGCCCGGCGGGGTCGAGCGGAGGACGATCGCTGTCTCAGGCGGACAGCCGCTTGCGGCCCTTGGCCCGCCGCGCCGCGATCACCCGGCGGCCGGCGGCTGTCGCCATCCGCGCCCGAAACCCGTGGCGGCGCTTGCGAACGAGTTTGCTGGGCTGGTAAGTGCGCTTCACGGCGCCGACTCCGATTGCGGGATCTCTCTCGAGCGGAGGCGGCTGTATAGGAGAGGCGGTCCGCGAAGTCAACGGCCGCTCCGGTTGTGGAGGTGGGAGTCCGGTTTTGAGGCGGGCTCCGGTTTCCGGGCGGGGTCCGCTTCAGGAGTGGAATGAGGCGGGCTTCTCCAGCGTTCGCTTGTGCGCGGGCGGCGGAAATGGCATGTCGGGGCGGCATAGGGAGAAAAGTTAGCAACGATGGTGACTGACGCGACGGTTGAGGCGGCCGATCGTGCCGCCCGGATTTGGGCTGCGGCCGAACCCGGTCCGATCGTTCCTGGCAGCGAAGCGCACAAGCGCGCGTTTTGCCGGATGCTGCTCGACACCCATAATCCCTACCGGCCATCGATTATCGATTGGCCCCCGCTCGAGCGCGAGGCGCGCGACCGGCTGGTCGGGCTGCCGATCTGGGATATCGCGGTGCAGACCGAAGGGAAAGCCCGTCTGCGGGTGCTGAGCTACGCCGAGATGGTGGCGGATCCGCTGCTGCGCCAAGCAATCGAGCTCGACGGCTTCGAGGAAGGACGGCACAAGCAAGTCCTCTCCAATTTGGTCGAGGCGTACGGCATCCGTCTCGCCCCGGAACCCGATTATCTGCGCCCGCGCGACCCCGAATGGGCTTTCATGGTTACCGGCTTCAGCGAGTGCATCGACAGCTTTTTCGCCTTTGGTCTGTTCGCGCTGGCCGAGCGGTCGGGCTTTTTTCCGACGGCCTTGGTCGAGACTTTCGAGCCGGTGATGCAGGAGGAAGGCCGCCACATCCTGTTCTTCGTGAACTGGGTTGCCTGGCGCCGCCGCCGCCTGCCGTGGTGGCGGCGCCCCTGGTTCGCAATCAAAACCCTGGCGGTCTGGGCTTTTCTGATTTGGGAGCGGATCGGCATAGCCCGGGGGGTCGGCAACAGCCAAGCCGCCGGAGCGGACGCGCCGGGGACGCCGCAGGACAACAACTTCACTATGACCGGCAGCAAGTCGCTCGGCGCTGTCGATCTCTCGGCGGCGGCGCTGATCGACCTTTGCCTGGCCGAGAACGATCGCAGGCTGTCCGGCTATGATCCGCGCCTGTTACGGCCCAATGTCGTGCCGCGCCTGATGCGTTTCGCCCGCCGGCTGATGCGCTTCGCCCACCGCTTCATGCGGTGGCGGGGCAATCTTGTGTCGGCACCATGAAGATCGGCTCGGACGAACATAAGAAGCGGTTCTGCAGCCAGTTTATTGCGAGCCATAACGCCTACCGCCCCGAGGCGCTCGCTTGGCCCGATCTCGACGCCGTGGCGCTGGCCCGCTTGCGAGCGATCCCGTTCTGGACTGAAGTGCTCTACACCGAGCGGCGCGCCGGCACCATCGTCGATGCGTATGCGGCGATGGTCGACGACCCAATGGTGCGCGAAGCGATCATGCTGCAGGGTTTCGAGGAGGCGCGCCACGCCGACCTGCTGCGGCTGATGGTCCACCGCTACGGTGTGGCCGTCGAGGAACGGCCGCTCGAGGCAGTGGGGCCAAATCTCTATCGGGCTTTCGCCGATTTCGGCTACGGCGAATGCCTTGACGCCTTTCTCGGTTTCGGCGTGTTTCAGATTGCCCGGCGAGCCGGTTTTCTGCCCGAGCCGATGTTCGCGATCTTTCGAGACCCTGATGCACGAGGAGAACCGTCACATCGTCTTTTTCGTCAATTGGATGGGGTGGGAGCAGGCGCGCCGCGGACGGGGCGCGCCGTGGCTGCGCTCGGCGGTCGCCGCCGGCTATTACTGCCGGGCGATCGGCCGCCTTCTCGGGACCGTCCGGCGCGGGCAGGCGGCGAACGGCGGCAAGGACTTCTCGGCGACCGAGGCCAGCGTTTTCCTCGGCGGCTTCTCGGTTCGCGGGCTGGTCGAGGAATGCTGCGCCGAGCATGGCCGGCGAATGGCGGCCTTCGACTCCGATCTGTTGCAGCCACGCTTTTTGCCGCGGTTCGCGGCGCTGGCGCTGGCCGGTCTGCGCCTTGGAGGCCGCCGTCGCGGTTCCCGTTAGCTGCGCATGAGGATGTTTTCGATCCTGGCGGCGGCGATCGGACTGGCGCTGGTTGCCGCCCTGCTGATCCATTTCGGGGCGGGCGCGGTCATCCGTTCCTTGCTCGCGGTAGGCTGGGCGGGTTTTGCCGCAATCTGCCTGATCCAGCTGGCGCTGATCGGATTGATGGGCGTCGCCTGGTGGGCGCTGCTGCCGGGGACGAGCCCATGGGCTGCGATCTGGGCGCGGCTCGTCCGCGATTCCGCGTCGGAGGTGCTGCCGCTCTCCCAGCTCGGCGGCTATGTGTCGGGGGCGCGGGCGATCGCCATTTCCGGGGTTTCCGGCAATGCCGCCGCCGCCAGCACAATCGTCGACGTCACCCTCGAATTTTTCGCGCAGATCGCCTACACCGGGCTGGCGCTAGCGTGGCTCTTATCTGTCGAACCGCGGGCGCGGGTGGCGGCGCCGGCCGCCATCGGCCTCATGGTCGCCGGATGTTTGGCCGCCGGGTTCGTGACCGCTCAGCGTCGCGGCCTTGGCGTGCTCGATCGCCTCGGCGGCGCGCTCCGCCGCGGATGGGCCGAACGGATGGCGGTGGGGGCGGCGGCGCTGCACGCGGCCATCGCCGACATCTATGCCCGCAGGGCCGGGCTTTGGATCAACCTCGTCCTCCACCTTGCCTGCTGGATCGGCAGCGCGGTCGAGATCTGGCTGGCCTTGCGCTTGATGGGCGCGGCGCTCGGTTTTGGCGCGGTTCTGCTGATCGAGAGCCTGCTCTATGCGATCCGCAGCGTCGCTTTTGCCGTGCCAAACGCGGTCGGGGTGCAGGAGGGCGCCTATATCGTGCTTGGGGCGAGCTTTGGTCTGACCCCGGACATCGCGTTGGCGCTGTCCTTGTTGAAACGAGCGCGCGACGCGGTGCTTGGCCTGCCCGCGCTCGGCGCCTGGCAACTCGTCGAAAGCGGACGCCTCTACCGCGGCTCCGCCACCCACCCGAACGATTTTCGCCCGCGTCTCGAAACGAAACCCCGATCGCGATGACCGGGGTTTCTCGCCCTCTGCACCCGGAGGCAAGGGCAGAGGCGTGCGCATCGTTCACGGAGGTCGATCAAGGAAGGCAGGACGATGCAAATGCATACTGCTGCAGAGCCGATAAGATTGCAATAAGAATTCAAATGATTAAGCATTTATCTTTGATACACGCGTTCCGTGCGGCAGCGAGGGGCGCGGACGGTTCGGGCGCCGCCGCCGGTTGCGGCTTTGTCTGCGGTTCACGGTAAGGTGACCACCCTTGTGTGGCCGCAGGGTTAACATTGCCGGCTCCCGTGGCCGAGCCGGACCGCGATGCCCGACAATCCCCCGCCGCAGCATGGCTTTTCTGCGCGTCGCCTGGCGCCGCTCGGGCTTCTCGTCGCCGCCGGCGTCGCCTTTATGGCCGCTGGCGGAGGCCATTATGTGACGTTTGCCGCGCTTGCCGAACACCGCGGCTGGTTGTGTCGCCTTGTCGCCCGCCGGGGTGTCGTCGCCGCCCTCCTCTACAGCGCGGCCTATGCGGTTCTGGTGGCGCTGTCGCTTCCCGGCGGGGCGGTGCTGACGATTGCCGGCGGCTTTCTATTCGGAACCTGGGTCGGCGGCATGTGCGCGGTGATCGGCGCGACCTTGGGCGCGACCGGGCTTTTTCTCGCGGTGCGCGCCGGCCTCGGCCCAAACACCGTTGGCGGCCTGGCGCTAAGCGCCGGGCCGTTCCTTGGCAGGCTCGAAGCCGGATTTCGCGCCCATGCGTTCAGCTATCTGCTGGCGCTGCGTCTGATGCCGCTGTTCCCGTTCTGGCTGACCAACCTGGTGCCGGCGCTGGCAGGGGTTGGCCTTCCGACCTACCTGCTGGCGACGTTTATCGGCATCATTCCGGCAACCTTCGTCTACGCCAGCCTCGGCAACGACTTTGGCAAGGCCGTCGAAACGCCGGATGCGAACGTCCTGTTCCGGCCCGGCGTGCTGCTGCCGATCCTGGCCCTGGCCGTGCTCGCCCTGGTTCCGGTGTGGTACAAGCGCTGGCGCCGCAAACCCTCGGCATGAGCCGTCCGCTCACCCCCGATCTGTGCGTCGTCGGCGCCGGCGCCGGCGGGCTGGCGGTCGCCGCCGGGGCGGCGCAGCTCGGCGCCGCGGTGGTGCTGATCGAGCGCGGCGCGATGGGCGGCGACTGCCTGAATTTCGGCTGCGTTCCGTCGAAATCGCTGCTCGCCGCCGCGCCGGCGCGCCGAGCTGTGGCGGCAGGCGCCGCGCAATTCGGCGTTTCCTGCGACCCGCCGCGGATCGATTTCGCCGCGGTCGGCGACCAGGTCGCGCGAGGTGATCGCCAACGCTCGCGCCGAATGATTCGGCGGAGCGGTTCGAGGGCTTGGGCGTCACCGTGCTGCGCGCCACGGCGCGTTTCACCAGCCCGCGCGCGATGTTCGCCGGCGCGGTCGAGATCCGAGCCCGCCGGTTCGTGATCGCGACCGGCTCGCAGCCGGCGGCGCCGCCGATCGCCGGGCTCGACGAGGTGCCCTATCTGACCAACGAGACCGTGTTCGCCAACCGCGAATTGCCCGAGCATCTGATCGTCATCGGCGGCGGTCCGATCGGCATCGAGATGGCGCAGGCGCATCGCCGGCTCGGCGCGCGGGTCACCGTGCTCGATCGCGGCCCGCTGCTGCCGCGCGACGATCCCGAGCTCGCCGCCCTGCTCGCCGAACGGCTCGCCGGCGAGGGGATAGCGCTGCGCCCGCGGGTCGCGATCGCCGCCGTGGCGCGCGATGCGGCGGGCGTCGATGGTCCGGCTCGGCGATGGCGAAGAGATCAAGGGTTCGCATCTGCTGGTCGCCGCCGGCCGGCGGCCGAGCATCGAAGCGCTTGGATCTCGCCGCCGCCGGGATCGCCGCCGGCGCGCAGGGGATCGCCGTCGATGCGCGGCTGCGCACCTCCAACCGGCGCGTCTTTGCCGTCGGCGATGTCGCGGGCGGGCCGCAATTCACCCATGTCGCGCTCTATCACGCCGGGATCGTGATCCAGAACGCGCTGTTCCGCATCCCGGCGCGGGTCGATTACCGGGCCTTGCCGTGGGTCACCTACACCGACCCCGAGCTCGCCCAGGTCGGGGCGACCGAGGCGGCGGCGCGGCAGAGCCGGCGGGTCGGTGCGGGTGCTGCGCTGGCCCTTCGCCGAGAACGACCGCGCCCAGGCCGAGCGCGACACCGAGGGCCTGGTCAAGATCGTCACCCGCCGCGACGGGCGCATTCTCGGCGCCTCGATCCTCGGCGCCGGGGCCGGCGATCTGATCCTGCCCTGGGCCTTGGCGATCTCGCAAAAGCTCAAGATCGGCGCGCTCGCCAATCTGGTCGTGCCCTACCCGACCCGCGGCGAGGCCGGCAAGCGCGCGGCCGGCGGCTTTTACACGCCGGCATTGTTTTCGCCGCGCACCCGCCGCATCGTGCGCTTTCTGGCGCGGTTTGGCTGAAGCGGACCACCGCTGTGCTGCTGCGGAGCCTGTCGGCCCGTCTTCTGGTGTTGACCGTCTTCTTCGTGATGGTCGGCGAAGTGCTGATCTTCGTGCCGTCGGTGGCGCGCTTTCGCATGACCTATTTCGAGAACCGCATCGCCGCCGGCGAGCTCGCGACGCTGGCGCTCGAGGCGAGCCCGACCGGGCGTCTGCCGCGGTCTCTGGTCGACAAGCTGCTGGCCCAGGATCGGCGCCCACGGCGTCATCCTGCACCGCGCCGACGGGATGGTGCTGATGCTCGACCGCCCGGTGCCGCCGCGCGCCGACCTGACGATCGACCTGACCCACCCCGGCGTCATTGCCGCCATCCGCGGCTCGTTCGGCGCGCTGTTTCGCAGCGGAAACCGCATTCTGCGGGTGCTCGGCCCGTCGCCGACCGGCAGCGGCGAGACCGTCGAGGTGTTGCTCGACGAGGCGCCGCTGCGGGCCGAGATGTGGGGCTTCGGCGCCCGCATCCTCGAATTGTCGGTGGTGATCTCACTGCTCGCCGCGGCCCTCGTCTATCTGAGCCTGCAATGGCTGATGGTGCGGCCGATGCGCCGGCTGACGGCGAGCATGATCGAATTTCGCCAGGATCCCGAGGACGCCTCGCGGATGATCCGGGCCAGCCGCCGCAGGGACGAGATCGGCGTCGCCGAGCGAGAGCTCGCGGTCATGCAGGAGACCGTGCGCCGGGCCTTGGGTCAGCGCGCGCGGCTGGCGGCCCTCGGCGCCGCGGTGGCCAAGATCAATCACGATCTGCGCAATGTCCTGGCGACGGCGCGGCTCGTCGCCGATGGGCTGACCGCCAGCGCCGCCCCTGAAGTGCGCCGCATCCTGCCGCGGCTGATCGATGCGATCGACCGGGCCGTGGGGTTGTGCACCCGCACCCTCGATTTTTCCCGCGAGGGCGCAGCTCCCTTGGCGCTGACCCGGTTTCGCCTCGGCCTGCTGATCGGGGAGGTGGGCTCCGGCCTCGCGGTCCCCGAGCACGAGCTGGCGATCGCAAGCGCGATCCCGGCCGAGTTCGAGGTCGAGGCCGATCGCGATCAGCTCTACCGGGTGCTGTCGAACCTGGCGCGCAACGCGGTCGAGGCCGGCGCGCGGCAATTGCGGTTCGCGGCGGCGCGCGAGAACGGATCGGTCTCAATCGAGGTCGACGATGACGGCCCCGGCATGCCGCCCGAAGCGAGCGAGAATCTGTTTCGCCCGTTTTTCGGCTCGGCCCGCCCCGGCGGCACCGGCCTCGGCCTAGCGATCGCCCGCGAATTGATGCGCGCGCACGGTGGCGACCTGGCCCTGGTCGCCAGCACCGGCGCCGGCACGGTCTTTCGCCTGACCCTGCCGGCTCCAGCCGTACATCGCGCCGCGATCAGTCGAGCGCCAGCGTCGTCGTCTTGAGGTAGGCGCTCTCGGGTAGTGAGGGATGGACCGGGTGGTCGGGCCCGGCCCCGGCATCGCGCAGGATGCGGAAGCTGCGGCCGGCGTCGGCGAGCCCGCGCCGCACCGCCTCGGCGAAATCGGCCGCCGTGACATTGTAGGAGCACGAGGCGAGAAACAGGATGCCCTCGCGCGCGGTCAGCGATGCGCCGAGCCGGGCCAGCTTGCGGTAGCCGCGCAGCGCCGCCGGCAGCTCCTTGCGCGATTTGGCGAAGGCCGGCGGGTCGGCGATGACGAGGTCGAAGCGCTCGCCGGCGGCGGCGAGCCGGGCCGCTTCGCCAAGGACTTCGGCGCGGCGAAAGCCCAGGATGCCGTCGACCTCGTTCAGCGCCGCCGCCGCGGCCGCCAGCGCCAGCGCCGGCTCGGAGCGGTCGATGCCCAAGACTTCGATGGCGCCGGCGCGCGCCGCCTGCACCGCGAACCCGCCGGTGCAGCAATAAAGATCGAGAACCCGGGCGCCCCGCGCCAGGCCGGCGACAAAGCGCCGATTGTCGCGCTGGTCGAAAAACCAGCCGGTCTTCTGCCCGGCGAGCGGGTCGATCGGAAAGCGGGCGCCGTTTTCGTGGACCAGCACCCGCGCGTCGAGGGCGCCCAGCGGCGACCCGCGCCTCGGGCGGCAGCCCCTCCTGGGCGCGCGCCGGGCTGTCGTTGCGCAGCACGATCGCCTGCGGCCGCAACAGCGCCGCCAAAGCGTCGAGCACCAGCGGCTCGAGGCGCGCGATGCCGGCGGCGTTCGACTGCACCACCAGGACCGCGCCGAAGCGGTCGACGACGAGACCCGGCAATCCGTCGGCCTCGGCATGGACCAGCCGGTAATAGGGCTCATTAAACAGGCGCTCGCGCAGCCGCAAGCGCCCGTTCGAGGCGGCGCCGTAGAAAGCGCCGGTCGATCGGCCGCGCGGCGTCGCGGTCGAGGAGCCGCAGGGCCAGCAGGCAATGCGGGTTGAACATCGCGATGCCGAGCGGCCTGTCGTCGGCCCGGCGCAGGGTGACGAGCGCGCCCGGCGGGAGCGCCCGCGCCGCCTCGTCCATCCGCATCTCGTTCGCATAAATCCACGGGTGGCCCGATTCGGCGCGCTTGTGCCGCCCCGGCAGCAGCGTGACCTCGGGCCGGGCCGCCGGGTCGTCGGCCGCGCGTCGCCGCCTGGTCGATCGCAGATGTCTCGGCACTCATGGTTAACCGCTCCCGGTTTGTTACGGCGGCACCGGCCATTGTGCCTGCGCCCGGCCGCGCCGGCGAGCCCCGCCCCGGGCATCGGCCAAAGAGCGCCGGGCGCGTTGCCGCGATCCGCCTTGCCTTTTCGGTCTCTGCGGGAGTAGTTGTTGGCTCTGCCAACGTCAGCTCGCTTGGCCGGATGCGCCCGTAGCTCAATTGGATAGAGCACCAGACTACGGATCTGGGGGTTAGGGGTTCGAACTCCTCTCGGGCGCGCCAATCCTTCCGGATCGAAACTGCCGACGTCGGCCGATAGCTGGCGCGGCCCGGCTTCGCTTCACTGCGGCGCGGCCAATTCCCAGAAGAGGGCTCTCGCCAGCGTCCCAATTTGAATTGTAACGGCTGTTCCCAGGCTGTTAAGTTTGCCGGTGTGAAAAATATGTCCTGCCGCCACAAGGCGCGGGAACAAAAAAGATGGGCAACCTGGGAGGGATACGATGGCGACGACCGGGATCTCTGCGAGTCCGCTTTCCGAGGCCGAGCACAGCCGGCAGCTGCGCCGCGCGATCGTCGCCGGCACCGTCGGCACGATCATCGAGGCCTACGACTTCCTGCTTTACGTCCAGGTCGCCCCGCTGGTCTTCGCGCATTTGTTCTTTCCCGTCCTCCGATCCGTTGGTCGGAACCTTGCAGGCCTTCGGCATCTACGCCGTCGGCTTTGTCTCGCGCCCGGTCGGCGCCGCGCTGTTCGGGCATTACGGCGACCGGATCGGGCGCAAGGTAACCCTGATCGCGACCCTGCTTGCTGACCGGCCTGTCGACCTTCGCCGTCGGCTTTGTGCCGGGCTACGCCTCGATCGGCATCTGGGGCGCGGTGATCCTGACCGTCGTGCGCTTCCTTCAAGGCATGGGCATCGGCGGCGAGTGGGGTGGGGCCACCTTGATCGCGATGGAATGGGCCAAGACCAACGCCCATCGCGGCTTCATCACCTCCTGGCCGCAATGGGGCGGTCCCGCCGGCCTGTTCCTCGCCAACCTGTCGTGCTGATCTTCAGCGCGATTTCCGGCGACCAGTTCCTGACCTGGGGCTGGCGCGTCCCGTTCTGGCTCAGCATCGTCATGGTCGGGGTCGGCCTCTACATCCGCCTCGGCATCCTCGAGACCCCGACCTTTTCGCGCCTCGTCGATGAGAAGCGCATCGAACGCGCCCCGGTTCTCGAAGTCCTGAAACGGCAGCCGAAGCTGATCGCGCTGACCGCATTCGCCGGATGGCCGAGCAGGGTCCGTTCTACATCTTCGCCGGCTTCATCTTCACCTACGGCACGACGGTGCTGCACAGCTCGCGCAACCTGCTGCTGGCCGCGGTCATGGTCGCCACCGCGCTGTCGGCGGTCACCACCCCGCTGGCCGGCCACATCTCCGACCGCATCGGCCGCAAGCGGATGTATCTGATCGGCGCGTGCACGATGGGCGTGTTCGGCTTTGTCTATTTCGCGTTGCTGAACACCGCGATCCCCGGCGTGATCTTTCTCGCGATCGTACTGTCCTTCATCCCGCACGACATGATGTACGGGCCGCAGGCCGCACTGATCGCCGAATGCTTCACGCCGCGGCTGCGCTACAGCGGCTCCTCGCTCGGCTTCCATCTCGCCTCGATCATCGCCGGCGGTCCGGCGCCGATCATCGCGACGGCGCTGTTGGCGGCGACCGGCTCGGGCTATGTGATCGCGCTCTACATCCTGTTCTGCGCCGTCGTCACCGTTACCGCCACGGCCTTCCTGCCCGACTACACCAACCGCGACATCTCGCAGGAGCACGATAGCCCCGTTGGGCCGCAGCAGGTGGCGGCGTCGTCCTGAGATCGCTTCGCTTCCGCCGCCCGTCACCGGTCGCGAATTGCCAATCGCGCGGCCATCGAGCTTAATGATGACGGGCAGAGGAGGCGCGGCGATGCTGGTGCTGAGAGGCGCGAGGCTGATCGACGGGACCGGCGGCGCGCCGGCGGCCGCACAGCGCGATCGTGATCGCGGAACCGGAGATCGAGGCGGTCGAGACCGGCGGTTCAGGCGGCTGGCCGGCCGATGCCGAAATCATCGACGTGTCCGGAATGACGATATCTGCCGGGGCTGATCGACACCCACGACCACCTGGCGATGCACGGCTACGATCTGGCGCGGCGCTGGGGCATCGACGAGCCGCAGACGACGCGCACATTGCGCACCGCCAAGGTTCTGCAACAGACGCTCGCCGCCGGCTATACGACGGTGCGCGACGCGGGCGGGCTCGATGCCGGGTTCAAGCGGGCGATCGACGAGGGGCTGATCGAGGGGCCACGGCTGGTGCTGTCGCTGGTCATCGTCTCGCCGATCGGCGGCATCGGCGACCGGGTCAGCCCGGCCGGCTTTTCGTGCTGCGTGCCGAACGACCCATTGTTACCGGATGGCGTCGTCAACAGCCTCGCCGACGTGCGGCCGGTGGTGCGCCGGGTGGTGCGGGCCGGGGCCGACGCGATCAAATGCGCCACGACCGGCGGCGCGAGTTCGCGGCCAGGGCACGGGCCGATGGACGGCGCCTTCAACCTCGACGAGATGCAGGCCTTGGTCGAGGAGGCGCACGCGCTCGACCGCCGGGTCATCTGTCACGCGCTTGGCGGGCGCGGGTTGAAGATCGCGGTCGAGGCCGGGGTCGAATTCGATCGACCATGGCTGCTATCTCGACGAGGCGCCGGAACTGCTCGACCGGATGGCGCGCAAGGGCATCTTTTTCGTGCCGACCTTCGCGGTCTACGATTACCACCGCAAATCGCCGCTGCCGCATGTCCGCGAGCGCGCCCGCGACCTCGAGGAGCACCATGTCGCGAGCCTGCGCGCCGCACTCGCCGCCGGGGTCAAGATCGCCGCCGGCACCGACGCCGGCGGGCACGGCCATCCGCCGAACGCGATCGAGATCGCCTGCCTGGTCCGGGCCGGGATGACCCCGCTGCAGGCGCTGCGCGCGGCGACCGGCTGGGCCGCCGAATGCATCGGCCGCGGCCACGATCTCGGCACGATCGAGAAGGGCAAGCTCGCCGATCTCGTCGTCGTCAAGGGCGACCCGCTGGCCGATGTGAGGATATTGCAAAAGCCGGAGCATATCGCGCTGGTGATCAAGGGCGGGGAGATCGCTCGCCGACCGCCTGGGCTGGTCCGAACGGCGGCCAGGCTCGACAACCTGAAAGCGTCTCGCGACAGTGAGGCGCCCATGGATGAATTTGCGCGCAGTGACAGCGAATGCCTAAGAGTTTAATCGTTTGCCGAGTCGAGTACGATTGCGCCAGGAGGCACGTTTGCTGGATTGGCGCGGAATATGCGTCGCGCTGCTGCCGACAACGATTCGGACAGGTGCATGGGTCGCTCGATCCTCGATGGTTACGATCCGCAGGGCTTCTACTGCGAGATGCTGAGGCAGCCCGGCGAGCGCGGCGGTCAGGGAGCGCCTGGCCGCGCTGTCGATCGATGCGCTGAAGGAACGCGCCGCCGCCGCCAATGCCGAGCTCTATAATCTCGGGATCACCTTTACCGTCTATTCCGACGCCAAGACCGATCGACCGCATCCTGCCGTTCGACGTTTTGCCGCGGGTGATCTCGGCGGCCGAATGGCGGCATATCGAAAGCGGCATCGTGCAGCGCATCACCGCGCTCAACCTGCTGCTCGACGACATCTACCACGACCAGAAAATCCTGCGCGACGGCGTCGTCCCGGCCGATCTGATCCTCGGCAACCACAATTACCGGCCGCTGATGCAGGGCGTCGACGTGCCGCACAAGGCCTATGTCAACATCTGCGGCACCGACATCGTGCGCGACGAAACGGGCGCCTTTCTGGTGCTCGAGGACAATGCGCGCACGCCTTCGGGCGTCAGCTACGTGGTCGAGAACCGGCACATGATGCTGCGCGCCTTCCCCGATCTGCTCGACGACATCGGCCTGCGCGCGATCGACAATTACGGCGCCAAGCTGATCGCCGCGCTGCAGGAGTTGGCGCCCGCCGGCGGTCGCCGATCCGCAGGTCGTGCTGCTGTCGCCCGGCACCTACAACTCGGCCTATTTCGAGCATGTCTTTCTCGCCCGCGAGATGGGCGTGCCGCTGGTCGAGGGGCCCGATCTGGTGGTCGAGGACGAACGCGTCTATATGCGCACGACCGGCGGCCTGGCCCGGGTCGACGTGATCTATCGCCGGGTCAACGACGATTTTCTCGACCCCGAGGCGTTCATCGCCGAGAGCAGGCTCGGGGTGCGCGGGCTGATGCGGGCCTATCGCGCCGGCAATGTCGGCGCTGGCCAACGCCATCGGCACCGGCGTCGCCGACGACAAGGCGGTCTATGCCTATGTGCCGCGGATCATTCGCTATTATCTGGGCGAGGAGGCGATCCTGCACAACGTCGAAACCCATATCTGCCGCGAGCCGCAAGCCCTGCGCTACACCCTCGACCATCTGGCCGAACTGGTGGTCAAGCCGGTCGGCGAGGCCGGCGGCTACGGCATCACGGTCGGTCCCAAGGCGAGCCAGGCCGAACTCGACGATTGCCGCGCCAAGCTGCTCGCCGACCCGTCGAACTATATCAGCCAGCCCTGCATCAACCTGTCGGTGGCGCCGACCTTGATCGATGGCCGGATCGAGGCCCGCCATGTCGATCTGCGGCCGTTCGCGGTCACCGGGTCGAGCACCTGGGTGCTGCCCGGCGGGTTGACCCGGGTGGCGCTGCGCCGCGGCTCGCTGGTCGTCAACTCCTCGCAGGGCGGCGGCTCGAAGGACACCTGGGTCCTTGGCTGACGTTCTGCTCGCCCGCTATGCGGATTGCATCTTCTGGCTGGCGCGCTATGTCGAGCGCGCCGAAAATCTGGCGCGCATTCTCGATGTCAACGAGACCTTCTCGCGCGACAGCCATGGCGGCCAGAACTGGCGCTCGATCATCCAGCTGAATTCCGACGAGGAGCGCTTTTTTGCAAGCGGCGCGCAAGGTCTCGGCGCAAAGCGTGCTCGAATTCTACGTCGTCGACGCCGACAACCCGACCTCGATCGTCAGCGCCATCCATAGCGCGCGCGAGAACGCCCGCACCTTGCGGCCGCTGATTTCGACCGAGATGTGGGTGCAGCTCAACGTCTTCTACAATCACCTGGCCGCGATCGGGATCGCCGATCTGGCTCCCGGCCGGCTGGCGGGGCTGCTCACGACGGTCAAGGAGGCCTGCCAGACCCACACCGGCATCACCGAGGGCACGTTTTTCCGCGACCAGGGCTGGTATTTTTATCAGCTCGGCCGCTACATCGAGCGCGCCGACCAGACGACCCGGCTGCTCGACATCAAATACCATCTGCTGCTGCCCGACATCGCCGATGTCGGCTCGCCGACCGATGTCAGCCAGTGGAACGCGCTGCTGCGTTCGGCCGCCGGCTATCACGCCTATCGCCGCCTGCACGCGGCCAGCACAACCCCGGCGCGGGTGGCGGGGTTCCTGCTGCTCAACCAGGCCTTTCCGCGCTCGGTGCATCATTGCGTGCGCGAGGTCGGCGCAGCTTTTGGGCGCGGTCAAGTCGCGCTATGCGCTGCGCGGCGGCAATGACGCCGCCGAGGAGCTCGACCGCTTGCGCGCCGTCCTCGGCACCCTCACGATAGCGACGATCCTGAGCGAGGGGCTGCACGAGTTCCTCGATCTGATCCAACAGCAGCTGATCGCGGTCAGCCGCGATCTGTCGATCGCCTTTTTCGGCTACTCGCCCGAGGCCTCGCAGACGCAGACCGCGGTCGCCTAATAGGCGGATGCGATGCCGATCATCACCGTGCGTCACGTGACGACCTACCGCTACAAGCAGCCGGTGGCCTTTGGCGAGCACCGCATGATGCTGCGGCCGCGCGACAGCTACGACCAGAGGCTGCTCGACAGCCGGCTCGCGATCACGCCCGAGCCCGCCGACATTCGCTGGGTGCACGATGTCTTTGGCAATTGCGTCGCGATCGCCCGCTTCGCCGGCCGGGCGGCGGAGCTGCGTTTTGAGAGCGTGATCCGGCTCGATCACTCGGCGAGCAATGCGCTCGATTTTCAGATCGAGGAGTATGCCACGCGCTATCCGTTCACCTACGGCGCCGACGAGATGCCCGATCTGTTGCGCCTGGTCGAGCGGCAGTATCTCGATCCCGAGCACGAGATCGACCGCTGGGCCCAGCAGTTCCTGCGGCATGACGGGCGCAGCGACACCTCCGAGCTGCTGGCTTCGATGACGCGGGCGATCCGGCGCGATCTGGTCTACGAGGCGCGCGAGGAGAGCGGCGTCCAGGACCCGGTCAAGACCCTGCACCAGGGGAGCGGCAGCTGCCGCGACTTCGCAGTGCTGATGATCGAGGCGGTGCGCTCGCTGGGGCTCGCCGCTCGTTTTGTCAGCGGCTATCTCTACGTCCACGAGGGCCGTCGCCGCCACCGGGTCGGCGGCGGGGCCACCCATGCCTGGCTCGAAGTCTATCTGCCGGGCGCCGGCTGGGTCGAGTTCGATCCGACCAACGGGATCGTCGGCAACCACGATCTTGTCCGCGTCGCGGTGGTCCGCGACCCGCGTCAGGCAATGCCGATTTCCGGCACCTGGACCGGCTTTCCGTCAGACCATCTCGGCATGAATGTCGAGGTCGAGGTCACCGCCGAGCCGGAGCCTGGCGCCGTGTCCGAGCTGCCGCCGGAACGCCGCGCGCTCCCCGCCTCGGGTTGACCCGGCGCATCGCGATCGTCGCTGCCGCGGCAAGGGTGGGCGCGCTGCCGCGGCGCTAGGCGGCCTGCGGCTCCTCGATCGCCACGGTTCTCGACGGTGACGAAGCGATGCCCGCAGCCAAGTTTCGGTCGAACCGGCGCCGCGCACCTGGACATTGTCGCGGCGCCGCCCCTATCATCGCGACTGGGGTGTCCCGCCAGCGCCCGATGCGCAGAGGGGATTGTGAGCCGTGACCGACCGGCAAGGCCACCTACGGCGTCGCGCGCAGAATATCGGCGGCGCGTCTCCTGGGGAACGGGGGTGGCCGACTTATCTGTGGATTACCGGACTGTTGCTGTTCATCCTCGTGGCCCTGGCCGGCGGGATCATCTGGTATAATTCGAAGAAGTCGAGCGAGCTGGCGCTCTCCGCGGCGCAGCGTCTGATGCAGCAAGCGGACGAAAAGATCAGGGACCGCATCAAGCTCTTATACGATCCGATGTATGCGATCGTCGGCATCGCGTCCCTGGTGCCCAGCCTGACCACCCCGGCGATCAGGGACGACCCGAGCGCCATGGCCCTGATGCAGCGGGCGTTGCGCATCTATCCGCAGATATTGTCGATCTATGTAGGGTTCGACGACGGCGAGTTTTTCATGCTGACCCATATCGCCGGCAAGAAAAGCGACGCGCTGCGCAAGGCGCTGCAGGCTCCGGCCGAGGCCGCCTTCGCCAATGAGGTGATCACCGCCAATGCCGCCGGCGAGCGCACCGTGCGGTGGATCTTCCTCGACAAGGATGGCGCGATCGTCGGTCGCCGCGACCCTGCCCCGGCGGTCTTCGACCCCCGGACGCGGCCCTGGTACGGCGCGGCCAAGCGCGCCAATGTGGTCGAGCACAGCAATCTTTACATCTTCGCTTCGAGCGGCGAACCCGGTTTTACCCTGAGCCGCAGCTTCAAGGGACCGACCCCCGGAGTGATGGGCGCCGACCTCGCCGCAGTCGATCTGGCGGATTTTTTGCGCGAGCAGCGCATCACCCGGGGCAGCATCGCCTTTATTTTCACCAAGAACGGCGGAATTATCGCGTTGCCGGATCAGGCCCGCGTCGCCGAGGCGATCCGCGCCCAGGGCGAGACCATGTCGGCGCCTCCCAAGATCGCTGATCTGCACGACCCGGTGATCGACGGACTGGTTGCCGCCTACCGCAACAAGCCGATATCCGGAACCCGTGTCTACGACGTCGCCGGCCGCAGCTATATCGGCCGGGTGGTCGAGATCCCGCCGCGCTACGGGCGCGATCAGCTGCTGGCGATCACCGTGCCGGTCGACCAGATCGAAAAGCCGATCATCGATATCCGCAACGACACGCTGCTCTATTCGATCGCGTTTCTGGTCTTTGCCTTGCCCCTCTACGTGACCCTGGTCGTCGCCTGGATCGACCGCCGGCTCGATCAACGGGCGCACCGGCCGCGGTTCCGCGACGACGAATGATTGGCGAAACCGCCCGTAGATAATAAGTCTAAGGTTGCGGGCTGCCTCTTCTTTCGGCTAATAGATTAACGAGTTAACACGCGGGAGGACAGCGATGGACAGCGATATGTCGCGGCGCGTTATCGCCGAGTTCTTCGGGACGTTCTGGCTGGTGTTCGGCGGCTGCGGCGCCGCCGTCCTGGCCGCCGGGTTCCCGAATTTCGGGATCGGCTTTCTCGGCGTCGCGTTCGCCTTCGGCCTGACGGTGTTGACCATGGCCTACGCCGTGGGCCACATCTCGGGCGGCCATTTCAATCCGGCGGTCACCATCGGCCTGTGGAGCGCCGGGCGCTGCGCCAACAAGCACGTCATTCCCTACGTCGTTGTCCAGGTGATCGCCGCCATCGCCGCCGCGGCGGTTTTGTGGGTGATCGCGTCGGGCCAGCCCGGGTGGATCCCCGGTCGCTTCGCCGCGAATGGCTACGGCGACCTCAGCCCCGGCAAATACGGGCTCGGCGCGTGCTTTGTTTGCGAAGTGGTGATGACGTTCTTTTTCCTGTTCGTCATCATCGGCGCCACGTCGAAGGGAGCGGCCTCCGGCTTTGCCGGGATCCCAATCGGGCTCGCGCTGACCTTGATCCACCTGGTGTCGATCCCGGTCACCAACACCTCGGTCAATCCGGCGCGCAGCACCGGGCCGGCATTGTTTGCCGGCGGCCCTTATATCGGCCAGCTCTGGTTTTTCTGGTTGGCGCCGATCCTCGGCGCCGTTATCGCCGGGCTGTTGACCCGCTGGATGTATAGGCCGGAAGCGATCCTCGACACGGTCGTTGTCGAGGAAAGGCGGGTGGCCCCTTGATATCGTCTTGCCCGGCTAATCCGGCCAGCGCCGGTGCACCCAGAGCCACTGCTCGGGGCGGTCGCGAATCCACCTCTCCAGGATGGCGTTGACCCGCGCCGTCAGCTCCGCGACCGCCGCCTGCTGGCCGATGCCGCGCGGCAGAGGCAACGGCGGAAACACCCTCAGCCGGAAATGCGCGCCGTCGAGGCGCTCGACCCGGGCGGGCAACACGTCGCATTCAAAGCGCAGCGCCAGCGAGGCCAGAGCCGGGGCGGTCATCGCCTTCCGTCCAAAAAACGGCGCCGGAATGCCGTCGTTCATTTTCTGGTCGGCGAGCAAGGCGAGGTGTTCGCCACGGGCGAGGGCAGCCACCGCGCGGCGCGCCCCGGTCGAACCCTTCGGGGCATATTCGCCGCGATCGCCGCGAAACCGCGAGATCAGCCGGGCCACCAGCGGGTTGTTCGCCGCCCGGTAGATCTGGGTAACGGGCGCTCCATACTGGGCTGCAGCCAACGCGCAGATCTCCCAATTGGCGATGTGGCCGGAAAAGATGATCATCCGTCGGCCGGCGGCGACCGCCCGGTCCATGTGTTCAATACCGCGGGTTTCGACCCGCCCGTCCGGCGCGAACACGCGAATTTGGCGCAAATGCGGGTATTCGGCGACGACGCGGCCGAGATTGTCCCACATGCCGGCGACGATCTCTTGGATCGCGCTATCGGCAAGATCAGGGAAGGCGCGGCGCAGATTGATCCGGGCTCGCTTCGAGATGCCGAGACGCGGGCCGATGCGCCGGCCGAGCGCGCCGCCGATCGCCGACGCCCGATCGATCGGCAATAGTCCCAGACCGCCGAACGCCAGCGCCGCGCCCAACCCTTCCAGACGTTGGCCGAGCGGCCGCCGCTCGGCGCGGTTATCGGGACGAGCCGCGTCCATCGTCGCCGGCCGGGGCCGCTACCGAGGCCAGAAGCCGAGCCAGGGAAGCGGGATCGGGCCAATCGATCCCGACCTCGAGCACCTCGATGCCGCGGCGCGCCGCAACCGGCAGCCGCACGAAATCCTTCGCGGTCGTCACCAGTTGGGCGCGCTCGCGCTCGGCGGCCCGGCGCAGCTCGGCAATCTCGCCCGGGCTATAGGGATGATGGTCGGGAAATTTGCGCTCGCCGACGAACTCGGCGCCGAGCCAACGCAAGGTTGCAAAGAATTTTTCCGGTCGGCCAATCCCGGCGAAAGCTAAGACCCGGGTCCCGGCGAGCCGGTCGCCGGCGATCGGCGCCAGCGCCGCCGGTACGATCGGGACCCCGTCGGCCCAGGCGATCGGCGGCATCCGAGGGGTTTCGCTTTGGCCCGTGAGCAGCACGACGCCGTCGGCGCGCGCGAGCCCGCGTCGCAGATTTTCGCGCAACGGGCCGGCCGGCATCACCCGCCCGTTGCCGAAACCGTAGGCGCTATCGACGACGATCAGCGCCAGCGTCTTGTCGACCGACGGGTTTTGGAACCCGTCATCGAGCAAGATCGCCGCCGCCCCGGCCTCGACCGCCGCAGCAATTCCGGCGCTGCGGTCGCGCGCGACCCAGGACGGCGCGCCGGCGGCGAGCAGCAAGGCCTCGTCGCCGACCGCGGCGAAATCGTGGCGCCGAGGCTCGACCCGGACCGGCCCGGCGAGCCGGCCGCCATAGCCGCGCGTCACGATATGGACGGCTACCGCGCGGCTCGCGAGCCAGGCGGCGAGCGCAATGACGATCGGGGTCTTGCCAGCGCCGCCGGCGACGAGATTGCCGACGCAGATTACCGGAACCGGCGCATGCGAGGGACGAGCGAGCGCTCGGCGCAGTCGCCCGGCGGCATCCCAGGCGGCGCCGATCGGCAGCAGCAGGTCGGCCGCGAGCGTCGGTTTTCTGGCCCAAAACTCCGGAGCGGCGCGCATCACGCTCGCAGCGAATGCGGGGTGCGGGCGCGGCCCTCGATCAATAGACCCTGCGCCGGGCGCGTTTGCGGAAGCGCCACGCGGTCGAGCCACGGGGCGAGACGGACCACGATCGCCTCGAGGATGCCCTTGCCGGCGGCGGCGACCCGCGCCCCAGCGGTAGAGCGGGCGGCGCGCAGCCCGCGGTCGGCGAGGAGCATTCCTACCGCCCGCGCCAGCTCGTCGGCGCCGGTGACCATCTCCGCCGCGCCGGCCGCCGCCAATGCCGCCGCCATGCCGGCGCAATTGCTCATGTCGGGCCCGTGCAGGACGGCGCAGTCGAGACGGGCCGCCTCGAATGGATTGTGCCCGCCCTGCCGGGAGAGCGAGCCGCCGATAAAGGCGATGCGGGCGAGGCGATAAAACAGGCCGAGTTCGCCCATCGTATCGGCCAGATAGATTTCGGTGTCGGCGCCGACCGGTTCGCCGCGGCTGCGCCGGGCGCTGCGCAACCCCTCTCTTGCGAGCATCGCCGCGATCGCGTCGCCGCGCGCCGGATGGCGCGGCGCGATTACCGTCAGCAGACCCGGAAATCTGGCGACGAGCCGGCGATGCGCCGCGGCGGCGATCTCCTCTTCGCCGGCATGGGTGCTGGCGGCGAGCCACAGCGGGCGCCCGCCGGTCTCCCGACGCAGGCGCCACAACTGCGCCTGATCGACCGGCAGCGGCGCGCTGGCGGCCTTCAAATCGCCGACCGCGGCAACATCGCGCGCGCCAAGCCGGCGCAGACGCCGGGCCTGCGCCTCGTCTTGAGCCAGGCATTGCGCGAAAGCGGCGAGCATCGGGCCGATCAGCCCCGGCCACCATCGCCAGCGCCGGTACGAGCGCGCCGACAACCGGCCATTGACCAGCATCATCGGGATGCCGCGGCCATGCGTCGTCAGCACCAGGTTCGGCCACAGCTCGGATTCGACCCAGAGCGCCAGATCGGGTTGCCAATGATCGAGAAAGCGCTCGATCCAGGCGGGCAGATCGAGCGGCGCGAATTGATGGCGCGCCCGCGGCGGCAGCCGCTCTTCGAGCAGTCGGGCCGAGGTCACGGTCCCGGTGGTGACGAGGATTTCGAGCTCGGGCCGGGTTTGCAGCAGCAATTCGATCAACCGCAGCATCGCCGTCGCCTCGCCGACGCTGGCCGCGTGGATCCATAACAGCGGCCCGGGGGGTCGCGCCGCGCGAGCAAACCCCCGTCGTTCACGCAGCCGCGGCCCGTCTTCTTTGCCCCGCCGCCGTCGGCGCCGCAGATATAAGAGCGCCGCCGGCGCCAGCGGCCGGGTCAGCGCGCGATAGACGAGCGGCAGCATCAGCCCAGCCGATCGAGGAGGGCCGGATGGTCCGGCGACAGTGCCTCTGCCCGCCCCTCTGCGGGCTCGCGGGAAGAGACAGAGCCCCGAGCATCGGCTGAGCCCGGCGCCGCCGTCAACCGCGGGTGGGGAATCGATGGCGGGTCGGCAGATAACCCGGGCGGCGACGTATCCGGGCCATCCTGGGCGCTACTGGCGCAAGTCTGCCCTGTCGCGCCAGCCTCGGCGTGCCCGACGCGGCGGTCGGCTTCGCGGACCATGTCGACCATGCGCGCCTCGACTAGGCGGCGCATGCGTTCGAGGCCGGCCGCGTCGAGGTCGGCGCCGATCTCGATCGGCTCGCCCCACAGAAAGATGCCGCGCCCGAACGGCAGCGGGACATGAAAGCGGTCCCAGGTGGCGAGGATCCGCCGCCGACTGGTGGCGTAGGTGAGCGGCACGATCGGCGCCTGGGCCAGCCTTGCCGCATTGACGATGCCGATGCCGGCGACCATCGCCGGACCGCGCGGCCCATCCGGAGTGACCGCCACGCAATCACCTTCCCGCAGCTTTTTGAGGATGTTACGCAATGCCGCAGCGCCGCCACGGCGGGTCGAGCCGGCAATTGCCCCGACCCCGAAATACGATATCGCCTCGGCGATGAGCCGGCCGTCGCGGTGCGCCGAAATCAGAATATGAACCGGTGCGGCGCGCTGCCAAGCCATCGGGATCATCAGCATCCGTCCGTGCCAGAATGCGCCGATCAGAGCCTCTCCCTCGGCGAGCCGCCGATGTGAGGCTTCGGCGCCTTCGACCGTCCATCGGTTGGTGCGGTAGATGAAGCGGATGTAGCAATGGATGCCCCAGCACACCACCCGCCGCAGCCAAGGGTGGTGCAGAAGGCGGCGCCGCAGCCGACGCCTGGTGAAGATCGGCCGCACGCCGCTACTGCGCCGCAGCCGCGGCCGCGAGGTCGCGCTCATCGGCGAACTGCATCGCATGGAGCCGGGCATAGAGGCCGTCGCGGGCGAGGAGCTCCGAATGCCGGCCGCTCTCGACAATGCGCCCGCGATCGACGACGCAGATCAGGTCGGCGCCCTGCACCGTCGACAGCCGATGCGCGATGACGAGCGTGGTGCGCCCGCGGATGAGGGTGCGCAGCGCATTCTGGACCTGGCGTTCGGACTCGCTGTCGAGCGCCGAGGTCGCCTCGTCGAGCAGCAGAATGGGCGCGTCCTTCAGCATCGCCCGGGCGATCGCCAGCCGCTGGCGCTGGCCGCCGGAGAGACGAACGCCATGCTCGCCGACCTGCGTGTCATAGCCGTTCGGCAGCTCGCGGATGAACTCGTCGGCTCCGGCCGCCCGCGCCGCCGCCTCGATATCGGCTTCCGCAGCGCCAAACCGGCCATAGGCGATGTTGGCCCGCAGGGTGTCGTCGAACAGCGTGACCTCCTGGGCGACGAGCGCCACCGCGCCGCGCAGCGAGGCCAGGCTGACGGTGCGGATATCCTGTCCATCGACCGCGATGCTGCCTTCCTCGACATCGAAAAAGCGCGGGATCAGGTTGAGAATCGTCGACTTGCCCGCCCCCGATGCGCCGACCAGCGCCACCGTGCGCCCGGCTGGAACCGTGAACGAGACGCCGTCGAGCGCGACCGCGCCCGGGGCATAGCCGAAGCGCACTCGCTCGAAGCAGATTTCGCCGCCGGCGATATGCAGCGGCCGGGCGCCCGGCAGGTCGCAGATCGTCGGCTCGACGTCGAGCACCTGGAAGATGCGATGGGCGGCGGCCAGGCCCTCCTGCAGCGAGGCATTCAGATTGGCGAGGCTCTTCAGCGGCTGATAGGCGAGCAGCAGCGCGGTGATGAACGAGAAGAAGGCGCCCGGGGTGCGCGATTCGGCGATGACCTGATGGCCGCCATAGAGGATGACGATCGCAATCGCCGCCCCTCCCAAGGTCTCCATCATCGGCGAGGCTCGCGACCGGGTGCGCGTCGCCCGGTTGGTCAGCGCGAACAGCCGTTCGAAGAGCCCCGCGGCGCGGCGCTGCTCGTAGGCCTCCATGCCATAGGCCTTGACCAGGCGGGCGCCCTGAAACGTCTGGCTCAAGAGGGTCGTCAGCTGGCCGATCTCCGCCTGCGTGTTGGCTGAAACCCGGCGCATGCGGCGGCCGATGCCGACGATCGGATGGATCGCCAGCGGGAAAATGAAGAACGAGATCAACGCCAAGAGCCAGTCTTGGTAGAACATGACCCCGACCAGAAAGACGACCGTCAGCGCATCCTTGCCGATGCCGCCGAGAACGTTCGCCGCGGCGCTGCGCAGCAGCACGGCGTCGCTGGTGAAGCGCGAGATCAAGGTCCCGCTCGGATGGCCGTGGAAATAGGCGAGATCGGCGCGCATTAGCTGGGCGAACAGCGCGATCTGGACATCGGCGATGACCCGCAGCCCGACCCGGTTCATCAGTATCGCCTGACCGTAATCGGCCAGGCCCTTGACGATGGCGATGGCCAGCGCCGCGCCCGCGATCAGCAGCAAGAGCGAGCTGTCGCGTCCGACAAAGATGCGGTCGAGCACCGGCTGCATCAGCCAGGCGCGCATTGCCGTGCTGCCAGCCGCCGCGCCCATCAGCAAAAACGCGAGCGCGATCCGCCCCGCATGCGGGCGCATGAAATCGCGCGCCAAGCGCCATACGAGCGCGAAGGTGCGCGCGCCCTCTTCGAGGATCGGCGGTTTTCTCGGCGGCTTTCGCGACATGGGTCCCCGCCGGCACTGTTAGAGACGGAGACCCGGATTGGCAAGGCCGGCGGCGCTCAGCCGCCAACCTCGATCGGGCTGCTCGCCGGCCGACCTCATGCCGGATAGGAGACGAAGCACTTCTCCGAGGCGAAAATATGCGTCTCGACATAGTCGTGCACGACCGGCCGGCGGTCGAGCGTCTCCATCGCTCCCATCAGCGCGCACCAGTTCAGCATTTCGTGCTGGCCCGCCTGCTCCATCGCGGCTAATGGGCGCTTGCGCCAGGTGTCGTAGTCGCGCTGCGAGAGGGCGTCGAACAGCAACCGGTCGGCCTTGTGATCGGGCCACAGATAGCCGTTGGTCGGCGACAGGAAGCAATGCGACCAGCTCGACGACGCGATCAGCGCCACCCGATAGGGCGAGGCCGCCAGCGTCTCGGCGACCGCCCGGCCCACCTCCATGCAGCGCCAGGGGTGCGGCGAGGGCGGATCGGCGGCGATCTTCGGGTCGCGCGGCGGCATAAACAAAGCCGAGGTGCCGCCCTTGGCATGCAACAAATTGCTGCCGTAGCAGTTGATCGCGAACGGAACCACCGGATAGGGGAAGCCTTTGCGGTCCCAATCGAGATAGAGGAAGGTGTTGGTGAAGGCGTGCGCCAGCGGGTTGTGCAGCGGCTTATAGGCATAGGCCATGTCGACGCCGCGCTCGATCAGCCCGGTGGCGAGGTATTTGGCCATGTCGCGATGGCCGTGCAGTTTGAGCTCCCAATCGCCCGGCTCGCCCCAGCGATTGGGCCGGCCGCCATTGCCGTTGCGCCACGGCTGGGTCGCGAAATCGTCATCGTAGCCGAGGAGGCAGAAAGCCGGGATGATGTCTTCGCGGAAATTTTCGTACTGGTCGTCGCCCCATACCAGCACGACGTCCGGGTTGAACTCGTCGAGCGCCTTGCGGATCGTGCGGAAATCATCGGCCATTCGCGCGGCATAGCGCTGGGCCGATGATTGGCCCTCGTCGTTGCCGAGCTCGGCCACCAGCTCGGCCGGCCAATTCGCCGGGTTCTTGTAGTGATCCGGCACATTGGGCGCGGTCAGGAAGCGATGAAAGGCCGCCGGCAATTGTTCGTCCGGGACCGTCAGGCCCGGATAGTGCGTGCAGCCAAGCCCGAGAATTTCGCCCATTTCCCTGCTCCTTATCTACGTCCCGAGTTGATCGCCTTCGATCGTAACCTAATTCCGATCGCTTGGCAGCCACGGATGTGTAATGAGTGGCCTCGCCCTGCGACCAAAAGCCGGACATTGATTTGGGGCGAGCGCCGCGCCTAATTTCCGCCAGGTTTCGCAGTGGGAGTGGCCGCAAATGGCCGAGCGCCGGGCGCGGGTGGGGCTGTTCGTGACCTGCCTCGTCGATCTGTTCCGGCCGACGGTCGGGTTTGCCGCGGTCCGGTTGCTGGAAGAGGCTGGCTGCGCAGTCGAGGTTCCGCGGGCGCAGACCTGCTGCGGCCAGCCGGCCTATAATTCGGGCGACCGGGCCGATGCGAAAGCGATCGCGTTGCAGGTCATCGATGCCTTCGCGGGTTATGACTATGTCGTCGCCCCGTCCGGTTCCTGCGCCGGGATGATCCGCCAGCACTACCCGGAGCTGTTCGCCGACGACCCTCTGGTCCTGCCGCGGACGCGCGAGCTGGCGGCGCGCACCTGGGAGCTGGTGTCGTTTCTGGTCGATGTTCGCGGCCTGCAAAGGGTCGCGGCGCGGTGGCGGCGCGAGGCGACCTACCACGATGCGTGCTCGGGGTTGCGCGAGCTCGGGGTCAGGGATCAGCCGCGCCTGCTGCTCGGCTCGGTCGAAGAGCTGCGGCTGCGTGAATTGCCCGGGAGCGAGGTGTGTTGCGGCTTCGGCGGCGCGTTTTGCGTCAAGTACCCGGAGATCTCGGACAAGATGGTCGACGACAAGGCGGCCGATATCGTCGCCACCGGCGCTGAGGCGGTGTTGGCCGGCGATCTCGGCTGCCTGCTGAACATCGCCGGCAAGCTGTCGCGTCGCGGCCAGTCGATCGAGGTCCGCCACGTCGCCGAGGTGCTGGCCGGCATGACCGGCGACGTCCCGCCGATCGGAATGCCGCGCTAGCGCCGATGCTCGCCACCAGTCGCAATTTCGAGGCGAATGCCCGCGTCGGCCTCGCCGACCAGAATCTGCAGCGGGCGTTGGCGATGATGACCCACAGCGGGTTTCCGGCGCGCCGCCGCGAGGCTGTGGCCAGGCTCCCGGAATTCGAGGCGCTGCGCGACGCCGGCAGCGCGATCAAGGAGCACACTCTCGCTCACCTCGATTTCTACCTCGAGCTCTACGAAGCGAACGTCGTCGCCGCCGGCGGCGAGGTGCATTGGGCGCGCACCCCCGAAGAGGCTTGCGCGGCGGTGCTGCGGATCTGCCGGGCGGCCGACGCCCGGACCGTAACCAAGGGCAAGTCGATGATCGCCGAGGAGATCGGGCTCAACGACTTCCTCGAAGCGAACGGCATCATCCCGGTCGAGACCGATCTCGGCGAATACATCATCCAGCTGCGCCACGAGCCACCGAGCCATCTGATCGCGCCGGCGATGCATCTGGTCAAGGAGCAGGTCGCCGATACCTTTCGCGCCGCGCACCGGGCGCTCGACCCGGAGCGGCCGCTGGCCGAGCCGCGCCAGCTGTGCGACGAGGCCCGCGCGCTGCTGCGGCCGCGCTTTCTCGCCGCCGATGTCGGCATCACCGGGGCCAATTTCCTGGTCGCCGAGAGCGGCTGCGGCATCATCGTCACCAACGAGGGCAACGGCGATCTGACCCAGACCCTGCCGCGAATCCATATCGTTCTCGCCAGCCTCGAAAAGCTTACGCCGACCTTCGAGGACGCGGCGAGCCTGCTGCGCGTGCTGGCGCGCTCGGCCACCGGGCAGGAATTCTCGTCCTACACGACGGTCTCGACCGGCCCGCGTCGGCCGGGCGATCTCGACGGGCCCGAGGCCTATCATGTCGTGCTGCTCGACAACGGCCGCAGCGCGATGCTGGGCGGCGAGTTCCACGACATGCTGCGCTGCATCCGCTGCGGCGCCTGCATGAACCACTGCCCGGTCTATGCCGCGGTCGGCGGCCATGCCTATGGCTGGGTCTATCCGGGGCCGATGGGGGCGGTCTTGACCCCGAGCCTGATCGGCATCGACGAGGCGGCGGCGCTGCCCAACGCCTCGACCCTGTGCGGCCGTTGCGAAAGCGTGTGCCCGGTCAAGATCCCGCTGCCGAAAATGCTGCGCCATTGGCGCGAGCGCGAATTCGCGCGGAAGCTCACCCCAAGAGTGTGGCGAACTGGGCTATCCTTATGGGCCTGGGTGGCGCGGCGGCCGGCGCTCTATCA
This sequence comes from uncultured Alphaproteobacteria bacterium, assembly GCA_963814805.1. Taxonomy (GTDB): domain Bacteria; phylum Pseudomonadota; class Alphaproteobacteria; order ATCC43930; family CGMCC-115725; genus AP-15. The sequence continues at coordinate 113,786 of CAWFER010000012.1, forward strand.
CGCGCTCACCGAGATCGCGAGCCGAGGGCTCGGCTGGGCCGGCGGGCGTCGCGGCCGGTTCCGCAGCCTGCCGTTCGCCGGCGGCTGGACCGCGGTGCGCGATCTGCCGGCGCCCGAGGGCCAGAGCTTCCACCGCTTGTGGGCCCGGCGGCTGAAACGCGGGACCGCGAAAGATGAGCGGGGCCCGGTCGGAAATCCTCGCCGGCATCCGCCGCTCGTTGCGGCGCGGGCCGCTCGACCAAGGAGACCGGGGCCGAGCTGCGCGCGCGGGTCGCGGCGCATCGCCGCAACCTCGTCCCGGCGCGGGCGGCGACGCTCGACCATGCCGGGCAGATCGACCTGTTCGTGGCGATGGCCGAGGCGGCGCAGGCGACGGTGACCCGCGTGCCGTCGGCCGCAGCGGCGCCGGAGGCGGTGGCGCGCTATCTTGCCGCCGAAAACCTGCCGGCCGAGCTGGTCATGGCCCCCGATCCGGGGCTCGACGACATCCCGTGGGAAACACGGCCGCTGCTGCGCATCCGCCGCGGCCGGGCCGAGCCCGACGATGCGGTCAGCCTGACCCCGTGCTTTGCCGCGGTGGCCGAGACCGGCACCCTGATGCTGGTGTCCGGGGCGCGGACGCCGACGACTTTGAATTTTCTGCCCGATACCCATATTGCCGTGGTCCGCGCCGGCCAGGTCGTCGCCAGCTATGAGGATGGCTGGGACCGGTTGCGCGCCGCCACGGCCGCGGCAGCGCCGGCGCAAGGCTTGCCGCGGACGGTCAATTTCATCACCGGGCCGTCGCGCACCGGCGATATCGAGCAGCGCATCGTGTTGGGCGCGCACGGGCCGCGCCGGCTCCATATCGTCGTCGTCGACGAGGATCGGCAGGATGCGGGCGGGCAGGAAGCAAAGGATGGTCAGACCCAGGGATGACGGGGCAGCCGCACACCGCGATCGGGCGTTGTGGGCGGAGGCGATCCGCGACGTGACCCCGCTGCCAGGGCGCGGCGCGCCGGCCGCTCCGCCGCCGGGAGTCCCGGCCCACGTCCAGGCCGCCCCGCCCTCGGAGCCGGTTCAGCCGCGGCTCGACCATTTCGCCGGGATCGACCGGGCCAATGCCGAACGGCTGAAGCGCGGGCTCCATCCGATCGAGGGCCGCCTCGATCTGCACGGCATGACCCAGGCCGAGGCCCATCGGGAACTCGCCGATTTCGTCTGGGCTTCGCACCAGGCCGGCCGGCGTTGCGTGCTGGTGATCACCGGGCGCGGCTTCGGGCCGGACGGGCCGGGGGTGCTCAAACGCGCGGTGCCGCGCTGGCTCGAAGAAGCCGGGCTGCGGCGGCGGATTCTGGCGACCGCGGCGGCGCAGCCGCGCCATGGCGGGGAAGGCGCGCTCTACCTGCTGTTGCGACGGCAGCGGTGATCGCGTGACAGTGGGCGGCCGCGGCAATGTTGCGTTCGCTCGCCGCTCCCAGCAAAAGTAGCAGCAGAGATTCGAAATCAACGAAACGGCGATGACCGACAACAGCGATCTCATTCCGTATATCGAGCGACTATCCTCGGCTCGCGTCCTGTGCATCGGCGACGTGATGCTCGATCACTATATCTACGGCCAGGTCGAGCGCGTCTCCCCCGAAGCGCCGATCCCGGTGTTGCGCATCGAGCGCGAATTGAAGACCCTGGGCGGCGCCGGCAACGTGCTGCGCAACCTCGCGGCGCTGGGCGCCTCGGCCTCCTTTGTCTCGGTGATCGGCAATGACGACGCCGGCCGCGAGATCGGCCGGCTGCTGGAAGCCCAGGACGGCGCGCAGGTCCATGTATTGGTCCAGCCGCAGCGCACGACCACGGTCAAGACGCGCTATGTCGCGGCCAACCAGCAATTATTGCGGGCCGATCGCGAAACCGCGGAGCCGCTCGACCCCTATATCCGTGAAGACCTGCTGCGGCTGGCGCGCGAACTGGTGACCGATCATTCGGTGGTCATCGTTTCCGATTACGCAAAAGGGGTGCTGACCGAGGGAATGGCGCTGGAAATCATCCGCGCGGCGCGCGAGGCCGGCGCCTTCGTCATCGTCGATCCCAAGGGCGGCGACCACATCCGTTATCGCGGCGCCGATCTGTTGAAGCCGAACCGGCGCGAACTGGCGCACGCCACCGGCATGCCGGTCGCCAGCAAAGGCGACATCGTCGCCGCCGCCCGCGCGCTGATCGAGCGCTGCGGCCTCGGCGGCGTCCTCGCCTCGCTGGGCCAGGAAGGCGTCGTGCTGGTGGCCGCCGACGGCGGGGTGCACGTCCAGCACGCCGAGATGCGCGAGGTCTATGACGTATCGGGCGCTGGGGATACGGTGGTGGCCGCGATCGGGGCCGCGATCGGGGCCGGGATCGGGCTGGCCGACGCCGCTCGCCTGGCCAACATCGCCGCCGGCATCGTCGTCGGCAAGGTCGGAACCGCCGTCGTTTATCAAAGCGAACTGGCCGCCCGCCTCGACGGCCACGACCATGCCGCCGACAAGATAATGCCGCGCCCCCATGCCGTCGACCTGGTCGAGCGCTGGCGCCGCCAGGGGCTGCGGATCGGCTTTACCAACGGCTGTTTCGACCTGTTGCATCCGGGCCATGTGGCGTTGCTACGGCAGTCTAAGGCGGCCTGCGACCGGCTCGTCGTCGGCCTCAACAGCGACGCCTCGGCGGCGCGGCTCAAGGGGCCGACCCGTCCGGTGCAGAGCGAGGGCGCGCGGGCCGCGGTGCTGGCGTCGCTGACCGCGGTCGATCTGATCGTGATCTTCGAGGAAGAGACGCCGCTCGAGCTGATCCGGGCATTGCGCCCGCAGCTCCTGGTCAAGGGCGCCGATTACCGTCTCGACGAGGTGGTCGGCGCGGAATTTGTCAAGAGTTGCGGGGGCGAGGTCCTGCTCGCCGAGGTGATGCCGGGCTACAGCACCAGCGCCACGATCGCCCGCTTTGCCCGCTCGGCCTGAGCGATCAGATCGCTGTCGGCGATCAGACGCCGGCGAAGCGGCTGATCTCGGGATCGATCGATCGGCGCAGCCGCGTCGCGGCGACGCGGGCGAAGCGCAGGGTCAGCGCCCGCCGCCGCGCCGGACTGAGCGCGATTGCAGCGCCGTCGCGCACCAGCGCCGCGCCGAACGGGTCCGCCACCAAGAGGCCACATTCTTCGGGGATCAGCACGGTTGGAAAGCCGCTTGCCACGGCGAAGTAGAGACGATCGGAAAAATCGCGATAACCCGGCCATTTCTGGTCGGCCCGAAAATCGGCGACGGAACTCTTGACCTCGACAATCACCAGTTCGCCATGTTTGCCGAGCGCCAAGACATCGGCGCGACGCCCGTTGGCGAGCGGGAATTCTACGAGGCTCGAATATCCAAGCTGTTCGAGGGCGCGGCAAACCCCGCGTGCGAGCAGCGCGGCGGCGACGGGCGCGCCTGCGACGGGCTTGGGGGTCCGGGGCATGGCGGGGTGCGCGGCGGGCATCATGACCGGCTTCTTCTTAACTCGTCTCGACGAACAAATCGTGTAGATAATGCGGGCGCGATCGAGGAGGCTACGGATGGCGGCGGCGACCGAGCGGGGTTTCCTGCGGCAAGCTTGGGAGCTTGCCTGGCCGTATTGGAAATCGGAAGAGAGATGGTCGGCCATCGGCCTGCTGTTCGCGGTCATCGCGCTAAACCTGTTCGCCGTTTGGCTCAATGTGCGCCTCAACACCTGGAACAACGCATTTTACAATGCCTTGCAGCAATACAACTGGGTCGAGTTCTGGCGCCAGTTCGCCATTTTCGGAATTATTGCATTTGCGTTGATCGTCGACGCCGTCTATTCGCTCTATCTGAGGCAAATTCTGCATATCCGTTGGCGCCGCTGGCTGACAGTGCACTTTCTGCATCGCTGGCTCGCCGATCAGCAATATTACCGGATGCAGCTGAACCAGACGGTGACCGACAACCCGGACCAGCGCATTTCCGACGATCTCGACAGCTATGCGACGATGAGCCTCGGATTGTCGCTCGGCCTCTTAAGCTCGGTGGTGACCCTGGTCTCGTTCTTGTCGATCCTGTGGGTGCTGTCCGGGGCGCTGACCATCCCGCTCGGCGGTGGAGCGAGCTTCAGGATTCCCGGCTACATGGTCTTCGCCGCCCTGATCTATGCGGTCGCCGGCACCTTTCTGACAAGGTGGATCGGCAGTCCGTTGATCCGACTCAGCTTCGACCAGCAGCGCTATGAGGCGGATTTTCGCTTCAGCCTGGTGCGGCTGCGCGAAAACGCCGAAAACGTCGCCTTTTATGGCGGCGAGGCCCGCGAGTTCGATACCTTTCAAACGCGGTTTTCGCGCATCATCGACAATTGGTGGGGGATCATCCGGCGCCGCAAAAAACTGACCTGGCTGACCACCGGCTATTCCCAGCTGGCGATCGTGTTCCCGTTCATCGTCGCCGCGCCGCGCTATTTCAACAAGGTGATCCAGCTCGGCGGGCTGATGCAGATCGCCTCGGCCTTTGGCCAGGTCCAGGACTCGCTGTCCTTCATCATCAACTCCTACACCGACATCGCCGCCTACCAGTCGGTGGTTCAGCGGCTTTCCGGCTTTCGCATGCGGATGGACGAGATTGCAGCCCAGCGGCAGGCGGTTCAGTCGATCGCGATCGAGCGCGGCGGCGCCGGGGTCGAGGTCGAAGCGCTCGATCTCAACCTGCCGGACGGGTCGCCGCTGCGCCATGATCTGGCGCTCAACGCGGGCCCGGGGCGGCCGCTGTTGATCACCGGTCCTTCGGGCGTCGGCAAGAGCACCCTGTTGCGCGCGCTCGCCGGTCTGTGGCCGTTCGGCCGCGGCCAGATCCGGGTCGGCGACGGCAACGCGCTGTTTTTGCCGCAGCGCCCCTATCTGCCGCTCGGCACCTTGGCCGACGCGCTCGCCTACCCGCGCGCTTCCGCCGCGCTGTCGCCATGAGAGCCTCGCCGACGCCTTGCGCGCGGTCGGGCTGGCGCCGCTGGTCGAGCGTCTCGACGAGGACGCAAACTGGGCGCAGCGGCTCTCGATCGGCGAACAGCAGCGGCTGGCTTTTGCGCGGGTGCTGCTGGCCCGCCCGGAAATCGTGTTTCTCGACGAGGCCACTTCGGCGCTCGACGAGGCCGCGGAAATGTCGCTCTACCGGCTGTTGCGCGATGCGTCGTGGCGTCCGACGATCGTCAGCGTCGGCCATCACGGCAGCTTGCGGCGCTTTCATGACACGGTCGTCGACTTGGCGGCGCCGCAGCCGGTGTCCGAGGCGGCGTCGGATGAGCGCCGTTCGAGGGTAGGGGTTAGGAATGGACGACGCCGAGGATCCGCTGCGCGAAGTCCGCCTCGCCAAGCTCGACGGGCTCAAGGCGCTCGGGATCGACCCCTATCCCTATGCCTTTGCCCGCACCGATGAGGCGGCCGAGCTCGAACGGCGCCATGCCGGGCTGCCGGCCGGGGCCGAGACAGCCGAGCGGGTGCGGGTCGCCGGCCGGATCCGCGCCATGCGCAACAGCGGCATGTTCATCGACCTGCACGACGTCTCGGGCAAGATCCAGGTGTTCTGCCACCGCGACCTCCTCGACGCGACACGGGCTCGCCGCGGTGCGCCTTCTCGACATCGGCGATCTGATCGGCGTCGAAGGGCTGGTGCGCCGCACCCCGCGCGGCGAGCTGACGGTCAACGCCAGCGCCCTGACGGTCCTGGCCAAGACCCTGCGTCCACTGCCCGAAAAGTTTCACGGCCTCGCCGATATCGAGCTGCGCTACCGCCAGCGCTACCTCGACCTGATCATGAACCCGCGAGAGCCGCGAGACCCTGCGCCAGCGCAGCCGGATCGTCGCCGCTTTGCGCAGCAATCTTGTCGCCCGCGGCTATCTCGAAGTCGAGACGCCGATGCTGCACACGATCCCCGGCGGCGCCTCGGCGAAGCCCTTCGTCACCCACCACAACGCGCTCGATATCGACCTCTATTTGCGCATCGCGCCGGAGCTGCATCTGAAGCGGCTGGTGGTCGGCGGGCTCGCCGACAAGGTGTTCGAGATCAACCGTTGCTTCCGCAACGAAGGGCTGTCGCCGCGGCACAACCCGGAATTCACCTCGCTCGAACTCTACGAGGCCTATGTCGATTACACCGCGATGATGGCAGATGACCGAGGAACTGATCGGCGCCGCCGCGCAAGGCGCGCTCGGGACCCTGCGCATCGACTATGGCGGGACCGCGATCGATCTGGCGCCGCCGTGGCCGCGGCGCGGCATGGCCGAGCTGGTGCGGGAGGCGACCGGCGTCGACTTTCTGGCGATCGACGGCGCTGCGGCGGCGCGCGCTGCGGCGTCGGCGCTCGGCGTCGCCACGACCGGCGACTGAGAGTTGGGGGCAGGCGTTGGAGGCGGTCTTTGCCGCGCGGGTCGAGGACAGCCTGATCCAGCCGATCCATGTCATCGGGTTTCCGCGCGATATCTCGCCGCTTGGCCAAGGCCGACCGCGCCGACCCTCGCCTCGCCGAGCGGTTCGAGACCTATATCTATGGATGGGAGGTGGCCAACGCCTTTTCCGAATTGACCGACCCGCAGGATCAGCGGGCCCGGTTCGAGGCGCAGATGCGGCGCGCGCGGCCGGCGACGAGGAGGCGCAGCTGCTCGACGAGGATTACCTCACCGCGCTCGAATACGGCCTGCCGCCCTGCGGCGGTCTCGGCATCGGCATCGACCGGCTGGTCATGCTGTTGACCGACAGCCCGTCGATTCGCGACGTGATCGCGTTTCCGACCCTGCAGCCCGCGGTGACGAAGCTTCAGAGGCAGCGGATCGTCCAGGTGGTAAAGACCCCGGGCTCCTCCTCGTAACGGTCAGGGCGTGTTGCGGTGAACGGTATCGTCCAGCACCCGATAGCCACCAGGACAGACCCGCGCCGCCAGTCGCCGGTTCGGCGCGCTGGAGCCGCCCGGGATGCCGTCGGACTGGATCTGGTAGGTGCGATAGTCGATCTTGCTCAGGCTCGCTCCGGTGCAGGCGGCCAGCGAAAGCAATGTCAGCAGCAGCAGCGCGCGCATTTTCGGCTCACGCAAAAGTGACGGTGCGATGCGCAGATTTACCTCGCCCGTCCCATATATGCCAATAGCAAGGAATCGGTTCGCCGCCCGGCTCGCGGGGACCGGAGCACCGCGTCGGAGGAAGCATCAGATGGGTGTCGGATTCAGCGTCGCTGCCGAACCTCTTCAGACGCGCGATGCCGGCGGTGCTGCTCGCGGCGCTGGCCGGGTGCGCCCAGCCGCCGCGCACCTCGGCGGTCGCGGTCCCGCCGCTCGCAGCCGGTAAGGCGCGGATCTGGTTCTACCGCGATTATGAGCCCTATGCCGGCAAGGGGCTGCCGGCCATCGACGCCAATGGCGGCTACGTCGGGACGGCGCAATTGGGCGGCGCCTTTTATCGCGACGTTCCGCCCGGACGCTATCATGTCACGGTAGAAAGCTGGGGGGTCGACACCAACCAATCCGCCGATTTCGCCCTTGCATCCGGACAGCAGGCTTACGTCAAGATCGTCTCGCTGCCGAGCTGGGTCGAGTACGGCAGCCGCAGCAGTTATGAGCGCCCGACATTCTACGCGTGGCTGATACCGCCCAAGGCTGCTCGAGCCGACGTCGCCAATCTGGCATTCTACGGCGGCGGCTGAGCGGCGCTGTCGGCCGCGCGCCCGCGCCGCGCACGGAGGTGATATGATGCCGCTAATTCCCGCCGCTCGTCGGCGCCGGCTGGAGCTGGCCGCGGCGGCCTCGCTGCTGCTTGCGGCGATCGGCGGCTGCGCCCCGCGACCCACGGTCGCCTCGGTTACGGTCCCGCCGATCCCGCCCGGTGAAGGGCGGGTCTGGGTCTATCGCGATTATATTCCGTCCGAAAGCCTGAACATGACCAAGGTGACGATGAACGGGGTCTACGCCGGGTATTCGCAGCTCGGCGGCGCGTTCTATCGCGACCTCCCGCCCGGAATCTATCATGTGGCGGTCGAAAGCTACGGCAAAGACTTCGACCAGTCGACCAACATCGCTCTGGTTCCCGGCGAGCAGGTGTACATCAAGATCGAATCCTTGCGCAGCTGGTCGAGCTATGGCCTTAGAACGGAAATCGGGCGAGACACGTTCTATGCCCGGCTGATCCCGACCGAACTCGCCCGCGCCGAGATCGGGCAAAGCTTTTTCAACGGCGGCAGCTGAGCGGCGGCCGTTGCGCGCCCGAGAAGGGGCGATTGCCCCCGTGTCCCCTCCCGCCCAATGATGATGTCGCGGCGCCTGCTGTTGGTGGCGGCGGCGCTTGCTGCGTTGACCGCGGGCGGCTGCGCGCGCGGGCCGACAGTCGCCTCGGCGACCATCCCGCCGATCCCGCCGGGCGAGGCCCGGATCTGGATCTATCGGAATTTCGATCCCTCCGAGAGCCTCAATATCGCCCCGGTCAGCATTAACGGGGTTTTCGCCGGGTATGCGCAGCCAGGCGGCGGCGCTTTTTACCGCGACCTGCCGCCCGGCCGTTACCATATTGCCGTCGCCAGCTACGGCATCGATTCCGATCAGTCTTCCAACGTCGAGCTCGCGGCCGGCCAGGAGGCTTACGTCAGAATCGAGACGTTGAACGCGTGGACCACCGGCGGCGACCTGAGCTCGTTCAAGCGCGACACATTCTATGCCCGCCTCGCCCCGGCCGCGCTCGCCCGCGCCGAGATTGCCGGCGTCCGATACTACGGCGGCAGCTGACCCGGATTTCCGCCTCAGAAATTCTCCAAGGTCAACACCTCGCTGTCATAATCGTAGGCAAAGATTTCGGCGTGACGGCCCCAGTTGATCACGGTATCGAGCACCCGCTCGGCCTCTTCCTCGGACAGGTGGTCCTCGAGCTCGCGCAAAAACCGCGCCGCCGGGGCGCGATGGCCCGGCCGCTCATCGAGAACCCTGCGGATATGGACGGCGAGCGGCACGTGCTTGAGCAGGGCCTCGGCAAATAGCTGCTTGCGGGCCAGCATGTCGGCTTCGGCATAGGCGCGGCCGAGTGCGGTCAATTCGATGTCGCCGCCGCTGACATGAGCGAAGCCCAGCAATTGCAAGGTTTCGATCAGCGGGAACAGTTCGTCGATGACGAGGTTCTCCTCGTCGGCGAGGTGCGGCAGGTCGGCGCGGCCGTGATAGGGCGCCTCGGTCAGGGTGTCGATCAGCCCGGACAGTTGCTGGACCGAGGCGTCGGGCAGGCGATAGCCGATGCCGATCGGTTCGGGCTTGGCCCCGCGCCGCCCGTCGCGGCCGGTCTCGGTCAACAGCGTGTAGACCTGATCGACGATGTGGCGGAACCCGGCGCTCTGGGCGGCGCGCGGGCGCGGCTGCGCGATCGGGATATCGGCGCGGATGCGGCCCGGATCGCTGCCGAAGATCAGCACCCGGTCGGCGATTTCGACTGCCTCCTCGATGTTGTGCGAGACCAGCACGATCCCCTTGGTCGGGATCCGGCGGTCGTCCCACAAATCCAACAGATCGCCGCGCAAGGTTTCCGCGGTCAAGACGTCGAGCGAGGAGAACGGTTCGTCGAGCAGCAGGATGTCGGGGTTGACGACCAGCGCCCGGGCAAAGCCGACACGCTGACGCATGCCGCCCGACAGCTCCTTTGGATAGGCGTTCTCGAAGCCGTCGAGCCCGATCAGGTCGATCGCCTCGACCGCGCGCCGCCGCCGCTCGGCCGCCGACATGCCCTGCGCCTCGAGGCCGAGCTCGACATTGCCGAGCACCGTCAGCCACGGAAACAGCGCGTAGCTCTGAAACACCATGGCGATGCCGTGGACCGGCTGGCCGACCGGCTGGCCGCGATATTCGACGATCCCCTCGCTCGGCGGCACCAGCCCGGCGAGGATGCGCAGAAAGGTCGATTTCCCCGAACCGGACTTGCCGAGGATCGCGACAATCTCGCCGTCGCGCAGCGCAAAATCGATATGGTCGAGCACCAGCCGGCCGAGATGGTCCGGGGTGCGGTAGGTCTTGCATACCGCAGCGGCGCGCAGCAGCGCAGGAGGGCCGGTCACTGTCATCTGTCTTCTCAATCGAGCCGCAACCGTTCGGCGGCGATATTGTAGAGCCGCCGCCACAACAGCCGGTTGAAGGCCAGCACATAGAGGCACAGCACGCCGATCCCGAGCGCGATCCGCGCGCCGTCGCCCGCAGCGGTGGTCTGGGCGATATAGGCGCCGATGCCGGTTGCGGTCAGCGTGGTCTTGCCCCATTGGACGATTTCAGCGACGATGGCGGCGTTCCACGACCCGCCGGCAGCCGTTACCGCCCCGGTGACATAGGCTGGAAAGATCGCCGGCAGCATCACCCGCCGCCACCATAAGAGCCGCCTGACCCCAAAATTCTGCGCCGCGCGCTGCAATTCCGCCGGCAACGCCGCGGCGCCGCCGATGACATTGAACAGAATGTACCATTGGGTCCCGAGGATCATCAGCGGGCTCAACCAGATCTCGGGGTTAAGCCGGTAGCGCAGGATCAGCACGACGGCCACCGGAAAGAACAGATTGGCCGGGAAGGCGGCGAGAAACTGGACGATCGGCTGGACCCGGTCGGCGAGCTTCGGGCGCAGGCCGATCCCCACGCCGATCGGGACCCAGATCAAGGAGGCGATCGCGATCAGCACCAGCACTCGCACCGCGGTGATCATCCCGAGCACGAACACCCAGCCGATCTCGGCGGCGCCGACATGGGCCCGGATGAAGACAACGATCCACGCGGCGGCGCCGAGCGCCAGCGCCAGGACCGTCAGATCGAACAGCCGCTCGAAGACCGGGCGTGGCCGCGGGGGCGCCGAGGGCAAGCGCAACCGCATTTCCGACAGCCCGGCGATGGCGCCGTCGATGCCGCGGGTGGCTCCGAGCAGCCCGGCCTGGATCAGCGCGAAAATCCGCGCGCGCTGCAGCATCAGCAGAAACCACGGCCGGACATTCTCGTCGTCGGCCGATGATTCCGGCTGGAATTTGCGCGACCAGGCGAGCAGCGGGCGAAACAGCAGCTGGTCGTAAAGCAGGATCACGATGAACATGACGAGCACGGCCCAGCCGATCGCGGCCAGGTTCTTTTGTTCGATGGCCACCGCGATGTAGGAGCCGACGCCGGGCAGCAGGATCGTGTGGCCGGCGACGGTGATGGCCTCGGAGGCGACGACAAAGAACCAGCCGCCGGAGACCGACATCATCATGTTCCATACGAGCGACGGGATGGCGTGCGGTACTTCCAGCCGCCAGAACCGCCGCCACGGCGACAGATGGTACATGCGCGCGGCTTCGACCAATTCGGCCGGCACGGTGCGCAGCGACTGGTAGACGCTGAACGCCATGTTCCAGGCCTGCGAGGTGAAGATGGCGAAGATCGCGGCGCATTCGACGCCGAGCAGCCGGCCCGGAAAGAGGGCGATGAACCCGGTCACGGTGATCGACAAAAAGCCGAGGATTGGCACCGACTGCAGCACATCGAGCAGCGGGATCAAGAGCTTCTCGGCCTGCCGGCTCTTGGCGGCCAGCGCCGCATAAGCGAGGCTGAAGACCAGCGAGGCGATCAGCGCCCAGGCCATCCGCAACACCGTGCGCAGCGCGTATCCGGGAAGCCGCCACGGGTCGAGGCTGATCGTCAGCGGCTGGCCCAGATGGTAGCGCGCGCTCATCGCCAGGCTGCCCCAGGCGAGCAGCGCCACCAGCCCCAGCACCAGCGGCAACGCCACCAGATCCCAGCTGTTCGGGCGCAGCCGCAGCGGCCAGGCGAGGAGGGGCAAGCCCCAGCGCTGTTCCATGCCCCCTCTGGCGTTCGTTTGCGGGTGCGGCGAGCCTACTCCTAACCCAGCCCGGCGCGGCGGCGAAGGGCTTATTTGCGAGCGCTTCGCCCCGCTGGCGAGACTTGCGCCGGCGGCAAAGATCGGACTATTCAAACCGCTGGAATACTGGAGGCTCTCCTGACGGTTCTTGACCTCGATCGCCTGCACGCCGCACCGCTGGAGCGCGATCCGTTCGATTTCGTGGTGGTCGAGGAGTTTGTCGATCGCGGCCTCCTCCCGGCGCTGGTCGCCGACTTCCCCTCGGTCCGGGGCTCGGGCAGCTATCCGGTCGAGGGCCTCGAATACGGGCCGGCCTTCGGCGATCTCGTCGCAGCATTGACCGGGCCCGCTCTCGCCGGCGCGATCGGCGCGAAATTCGGCGTCGATTTGGCCCGCCGGCCGACCTTATTGACCGTTCGCGGCGTTAGCGACGGCAAGGACGGCCGCATCCACACCGACTCCGCAGACCAAGATCATCACCTTGCTGCTGTACATGAACCCGATCTGGACTGCGGCCGAGGGGCGGTTGCGCCTGTTGCGCGGCCCCTTCGATCTCGACGATTGCGCGCGCGAGGTGGCGCCGCTCGCCGGCGCCATGCTGGCGTTCCGGCGCAGCGCGCGGTCGTTTCACGGCCATCGCCCGCATGTCGGCCCGCGCCGGGCGCTGCAGCTCAACTGGGTGACCGATCAGAGCGTGGTCCGGCGCGAGCTCGGCAGGCACCGCTGGTCGGCGCGGCTCAAGGCGCTGAACCCGTTCGGCGCGGCCCCCTGACCCTACCTAGAAACCGGCGAATCTGGAGCAGGATCTGCCAATGGCGGCTCTTCGTGGCGCGACCGCGGCCCTCGTCCTCCTCGTTCTGCCGGTCGCGGCGGCGGCGCAGACTCCGGTCGCCGGGACCGCGCCTGCCGCGGTCGTCGGGCCAACCGCAACGCCAGCCGTAGGAGCAGCTCCACCGGGCGCCGCGAGGCCAATCGGAACCCCGGTCGCGGGCGCGCCCCAGCCGCCGCTCGCGGCGCTGGCGACGCCGATACAGTTCATCAACGAGGTCAAGATCGGCGTCCTGGCCAACGACATCGCCTTTCTCGGGCGCCATGTCGAAGCCGGCACCGACGTCAATTTGGAGCTGTTGTTCAACTCGCCAGCCCTGTTGCGTGCGATCGGCTCGCCGCGCCCCGATCTCGGCATGACGATCAATTCGGCCGGAGAAACCCAGCGCGGCTATGCCGGGCTGACCTGGGGCGTCACCCTGATCCACGGCTTGCTGCGCCCGGACGACGGGATCTTTCTTAACGGCAGCCTCGGCGGCGCCTATCAGGACGGCTACACCAACAACCCGGCCCCGCAACGCAAGGAACTCGGCTCGCCGGTGCTGTTTCGTGAGAGCATCGAACTCGGCTATCAGGCGACGGCGAGGCTCAGCCTGTCGGCCTTCATCGAGCATATGTCGAATGCCGACCTCGCTCCGCACAATGACGGCATGACCGACGCCGGGGCCCGGCTTGGCATCAAATTCTGATTGATCTCGCGCGTCGCGCTAGCGCGATTTGGTGCGATTGCTGCGCCCCACGCACTACCTTCCACCGGATTATCATGCAAAATATATCGCTTTATTTCATATGCTTATGACATAGTGTGGCGATCCGGACACGCTGCGACGAAAAGACCACGTGGAGAGCAGAGCGCGCTTGCTTGAAGCCGAAGCTCCCATATTATGACGCGAGAGCAACGGGTGTTTAACGCTCGGCTGACCGCAACCTTTGATTTCTCGGGGGGAGCAATGACCAAAACGCGGAATTTCGGCAGGGTGGCGGCGATCGGGGGGATGACCGCCGCGGTCGTGGTGCTGGCGGGTCTCCCGTCGGCGCGCGCCGACGAGTTGGCCGATCTGCGCGCCAACCAGCAATTGCTGCAGCAGCGGATCGACCAGCTGGCGCAGGCCCAGGCCCAGATGGCGCCGCTGGGTGCGCCCAGCACCACCGGCGCCGCCGCCTACGGCACGCACGCGGTTCCGGGTTCGGGGCTGGTCGGCGGCAGCTTTCCGCGCTCGTTCCTGATCCCCGGCACCGACACCTCGATCCGGGTCGGCGGGTTCGCCAGCGAAGTGCTCGATTACTGGTTCCAGAACGGCCCGACCAACGGCGTCCAGACCACCACCGTCGGCGTCAACGGCCAGGAAACTGCCCAGCCGCTCAATTTCACCGGGCAGAAAGTGCCGGGCTATCCCACCCCAGGCAATGTGGTGCCGGCGAACCCGGCGACCTCGCGCGGCAACGGGATCTTCTCCGAGAGCCCGCGTGAATCGCGGCTCAATGTCGAAACCCGCACGCCGACCGCCTATGGCGAGGCGCGCACCTTCATCGAATTCGACTTTGCCGGCACCAACGGCTACAGCGCCGGCGGCACCGGCCAGACCGCGGTCGCCGACAATTTGATCCCGCGCCTGCGCTATGCCTACGGCACCTTGGGCGGGATCCTCGCCGGGCAGGCCAACTCGAACTTCTCCGACCCCGACGCCAACCCGGAAACCATCGATTTCGGCGGTCCCGTCGGCGAAGCCGGCGTGGTGCGCGTCCCGCAGGTCCGCTACACCTATGCCGGCCCCTATGGCAGCGCCTGGTCGGCGTCGATCGAGACGCCCGAAACCGACGTGATCACGCCGGCCGGCAAGGTGTCGTCCGACGGCAGCGCCCAGGTCGTGTCCCCCAGCAGCTCGCTGGTCTTTGCCAGCAACAGCGTCACCGGGGCGACCAACTGCGTGGCCAACGGCGTCACCGTGCTGACCGGCGCCGCCCAGTGCACCTTGTCGGGCGATCCCGCTGTCAGCAAGGCGCCCGACGTTACCTTCGCCTCGTACTGGTCGCAGCCCTGGGGCCATGTCGACTTCAGGTTGGTCGGCCGCGATCTGACGCTCAATGACGGAAAATTCGTCGATCGCAGCTTTTTCGGCTACGGCGGCGGCGTGTCCGGCGACGTCAAGCCCGAATGGTTCGGCTGGGGCAAGGACGATTTCCAGTGGCAGTTCACCGCCGGCAACGGCATCGGCCGCTACTTGAATGACAGCACTGACGCCGGGCTGGCGACCAACTACTTGACGACCCCAACCTCGGCTGGCGCCGCCGCTCTGGTTCTGGTCAAGCCGATCTTCGAAGTTGGCGGCACCGTCGGCTACCAGCATTGGTGGCTGCCGAATTTGCGGTCGAACGCGGTCTATGGTTATGCGCAGTATGCAACGTCCTCGCAGCTGATCGGGCCGGTTAAATCGACGATCGCCAACAAGCAGCTGATGACCGCGCACTTCAACCTGATCTGGAGCCCGGTCGCCTTCATCGACACCGGTGTCGAATATATGTGGGGCCAGCGCGAGGTGGTCGCCAACGTCAAAGGCACCGAGCAGGCGCTGATCGGCCTGTTCCGCGTCAAGTTCTAATCACAATAACATTCGAACTTAGTTGGCCCGCCGGTTATGCCGGCGGGCTTTTCTTTTGCTCTTCGTCCTATGGCGCGCGGCGACCGAGGCCGCCCGTTCAGTAGTTTGAAATCTCGATCAGGTTCTGGTCGGGATCGCGGATATAAACCGACTGGATCGCGCCAATTGCGCCGGCGCGTGGTCCCGGTCCGGCGACGATTGGGATGCCGCATTCAGCGAGATGTGCAATCACCTCGGCGAGCGGGACCGCCGTAATAAAGCACAGATCGCCAGAGCCCGGGGTAGGGCGGTCGGCGACCAGCCCCGGAATCTCGTCGGCCGGGTGGAGATTGATTTTTTGCTGGCCGAATTTGAGCGCGGTCCTGCCCGCGCCGAAGGTCACGACCTCCATCCCCAATGCCCGCGTGTAGAACGCGCAGGTGCGCGCGACATCGGCGACGGTTAGGACAAGGTGGTCGAGGCGTTCGATCTGCATGGACGGCCTCCAGCCGCGGTGAGCATCCAAGATTGCCAGGTTTGCCGCCGCCCGGCCAGGCGCGCGGCGCCGATGTCTCTCGGCTGCGCGGTCAACGCCGCTCGCGATCGGCAATTGCGGCGCCGAGGATCCGACCATCTTTCGCTTGAAAGGGCGTCAGACACAGCGCCGCAAGCGCGATCAGCGCTCCGATCATCCCGCGACACTACGACAACGCGCGCGAGGCGCGGATCAACAGAGCGTGAAACGGCAGCTCGCTACCCGACCGCGATTTTCGCCCGTTCGAGGCGCCACCAGGCTTCGAGCACGCAGGCGACCGACCAGGCCTGCGCCGGGCAGCCGCGCGGCGTATGCGGCGGGTCGCCGTCGAAGATCTCGCTGACCTGGCCGAGCCCCGCATCGGCCAGGTGATCGCCGATCGGCTCGAGAAAGCGCTGTGCCGCCGCGGCGTCGCCGTGGACCCGGTAATGGGCCTGCGCCCAAGGCCCCAGCAGCCAGGCCCACACCGTGCCCTGGTGATAGGCGCCGTCGCGTTCGGCGACGCCGCCGCAGCAGGCGCCGCAATAGGCGCGCTCCTGGGGCGCCAACGAGCGCAGCCCGTAGGAGGTGAGAAGGGCCTCTCCGCAGCGCTGCAGCAGCGCGCGCTGCATGGCCGGGTCGAGCGGGCTCGCCCGGAGGCTCACGGCGAAAATCTGGTTTGGCCGCAGGCTCGCGTCCGGTCCGTCCGGCCCATCGATGACATCGTAGAGGCCCTCGCCTTCCGGCAGCGCGAAGCGGGCAAAGCCCTGCAGCGCCTTTTCCGCCGCGGCGGCGTAGCGCTCGGGAGGCATGCCGATTTGCCGGGCCATAGCTGTCATCGCGGCGAGAGCGTTGTACCACAGAGCATTGATCTCGACCGGCTTGCCGATGCGCGGGGTGACCACTCGATCGCCGATTCGGGCATCCATCCAGGTGAGTTGAACCCCCGCCTCGCCGGCCCGCAACAGCCCGTCGGCAGGATCGACGCCAATGCCGTAGCGCGTGCCCTCTAAATGCCGAGCGACGATCTCGGCCAGCACCGGAAAGACCCGGCGCAGCGCCGCCTGGTCGCCGGTCAGCTCGACATAGGCGCGCCACGCCTCGACGTACCAGAGGCTCGCGTCGGCGGTGTTGTAGTCGGGCGCCGCCCCGACGCCGGGAAAGACGTTGGGCAGCATGCCGCGATCGACAAAGCGGGCAAAGGTCTCGAGGATCAGCCGTGCCTGATCGAACCGCCCGGTCGCCAGACACAGGCCGGGCAGCGAGATCATCGTGTCGCGGCCCCAATCGCCGAACCAGGGATAGCCGGCGATTACCGATCGTCCTTCGGCAAGCCCCGGCAGCGGCCGGGAAATTTGATAAAGATCGGTCGCCAACACCAGTCGCTCGACCCAGCCCGGCGCCTCGGCAAACACCGGGTCGGCGTCGATCGCCCGTTGCAGCGCCTTGCGATCATGTGCCCGGCGGCGTTTGAGCGCGGCGCCAAGATCGGGTGTTGTCAGCGGTTCGAGGCTGGCGGCAAAGCCGCTCCAAATCCCCGGCGCCAGCGGCAATTCGAGATCGCCGACATGAAGGTGCGAGTCGTGCGCGCCAAGCCCACGCTCCCGCTCGACCGGCAGGTCGAAGTCGCGATACCACTCGTTGCGCGCCGAAACGGCGCCGCCGGTCGCGGCGACATGCAGGGTGAATCGGTTCGCGACGGCGACCGTCAGCACCGTTCGATCTGCGGCGATCTGCGGCGCGAAACCGGGCGGCCAGGTGTCGCTGTGATGATCTCGCCCATTGGCCAACAGAGCCACCGACAGATGCGCCGGCTCCTCAGCATCGCTATCGAGCCGCCAGGCGACATAGACCCGATCCGCATCGAGCTCCATCCAGATCCGCTGCTCGATCGCCCGGCCGCCAAATGCGAAGCGCCATACCGGGATCGCGCCGTCGAGGCGGAAGCTCTCGATCGCCAGATGGCCCTGGGGCGTCACGGCGCCGCTCGTCCAGCGGTTGGCGAATAGCGGCTGCGAGACGCCGCCCTCGACAAGGCGCGCATCGGCCTTGGCGAGAATCAGGACACGGCCGAGCGGCGGATCGACCGGCGCCACCAGGAGCGCGTGATATCGCCGGGTCAGGGTCTGCGCGATCGTGCCCCCGGCATAGCCGCCGCGGCCGTTGGCGATCCACCATTCGCGCCGCTCGGCGGCGGCGAGATCGCCGCAGATCGCGCGCCCGAAGCGAATCGGCCCCAGCCGGGCGAGCGGGTCCGTCGTCATCTTTCAGCGCCGCGTCGGTCAGCGCACGCCGGCCGGCTCGGGCAAAACCGCCTCGACCGGCGGCGGCGGCGCTGCTTCGGCGGCGTGGGCGCTCGGATAAATACGCAGCAGCATCGCCGCGAGAGCGGTCCAGCCGGTCTGGTGCGCGGCGCCGAGACCCTTGCCGGTGTCGCCGTCGAAGAATTCGTAAAATAGCAAATGGTCGCGGAAGTTCGGATCGTTCTGCTCGATCGGCGAACTACTGAATACCGGCCGATGCCCCGCTTCATCGCGCAGAAACAGGCGGCACAAGCGCCGCGACAACTCGGCCGCCACCTCGCCCAGATTGAGCATCGAACCGGACCCGACCGGGCATTCGACCTTGAAGTCGTCGCCATAATAGCTGTGGAATTGCTGCAGCGACTCGATGATCAGAAAATTCACCGGAAACCAGATCGGACCGCGCCAGTTCGAATTGCCGCCGAAAACCTCCGAGGCGCATTCGCCCGGCGAATATTTGACCTCGATCCGGTTGCCGGCGTGCTCGAACACATAGGGGTTGTTTTCGTAGAATTTGGACAATGAGCGCACGCCGTAATCCGACAGGAATTCGGTCTCGTCCAGCATGCGGCTCAACAGCCGCTTCATCCGGTGGCCGCGCAGCAGGGATAGGAGGTGCAGTTCGCCGGCGTTGGCGTCGCGCCAGCGCGAGACCAGCTGGGCCAGCTGCGGGCGGTGTTCGAGAAACCAGTGGGCGCGCGCGCTGAATTTCGGCAGGCGCGTAAACACCGAAGCATCGAGCACCTCGACCGCGTAGAGCGGGATCAGCCCGACCATCGAGCGCAGCCGCAATGGGATTCGCTCGCCGTCGGGCAGGTGCAGAACATCGTAGTAGAACTCGTCGGTCTCGTCCCACAAACCGATGCCCTGGCCGCCGATATTGGTCATCGCCCCGGCGATATACAGAAAATGTTCAAAGAATTTCGAAGCGATATCCTCGTATACGTGGTCTTCCAGGGCGAGTTCGAGGGCGATGCGCATCAGATTGAGCGTGTACATCGCCATCCATGCGGTGCCGTCGGATTGATTGATCGTGCCGCCGGTCGGCAATGGCGCGCTGCGGTCGAATATCCCGATGTTGTCGAGACCGAGGAACCCGCCTTCGAAGATGTTCCGGCCGTCGGCGTCCTTGCGGTTGACCCACCAGGTGAAATTCAGCATCAGCCGGTGGAAGACCCGTTCGAGAAACGCCCGGTCGCCCTGCCCGCCATGCTGCTCGCGGTCGATTTCATAGACCCGCCACGCCGCCCAGGCATGCACCGGCGGGTTGACGTCGTCAAACGCCCATTCATAGGCCGGCAACTGGCCGTTGGGATGCATGTACCAGTCGCGCGTCAGCAGCACGAGCTGGTTCTTGGCGTATCCGGGATCGACGCGCGCCAGAATAACGCTGTGAAAAGCAAGGTCCCACGCGGCGTACCACGGATATTCCCACTTGTCGGGCATCGAGACGATGTCGTCGTTGTTCAGGTGGCGCCATGCCGAATTGCGCCCGCGCCGCCGCGCTTCGGACGGCGCCGGCTGGAGCGGGTCGCCATCCAGCCATTCGGGGATGTCGTAGTGGTAGAATTGCTTGCTCCACAGCATGCCGGCGATCGCTTGGCGATGCACCCGCCTGGTGTCCGGGTCGTCCATGTCGCGTTGCAGGGCGGCATAGAATTCGTCGGCCTCGGCGCGGCGCCGGCAAAAGATTTCGGTGAAATCGTCGAATCCCGGCTCATCGCTGCCGCTCGCCAGTCGCAGGCGCAACCGGGCATCGCCTCCCGCGGGCAGGGTCAGGCGATAATGCGCGGCCGCCTTGGTGCCAAGGCGCGCCGGATTGACCGCGTCGCCGTCGGCATTGATGAGGTAATCGTTGATCCCATCCTTGAAATATTGGCCGGGCGCCTCCATTCCCCACAGCCGCCGCACATTCGTTTCGTTCTCGCAAAACAGAAATTCGGGCTCGCCCTCGCAGACGAGCCGCATCGGCGGCAGCAGCGGGTGATCGATCGAGATCGCATTCCCGCCGCGCGCCAGTAGCCGCGGCTTCATCGCATCCGGCCGCCACGACCAGGTGTTGCGCGCCCAGAGCTGCGGCAGCACATGCAGCAAGGCAGCCTCGGGCGCGCGATTGTGCACCGTGACCTGCATCAGGATGTCGTCGACATCGGCCTTGGCGTATTCGATTTCGACATCGAAATAACGGTTTTCGGCAAATACTCCGGTATCGAGCAGCTCGTATTCGGGCATGTCCCGGCCGCGCCGCCGATTTTCCTCGACCAGCTGAGCATAAGGAAAGGGCGCCTGCGGATATTTGTACAGCATGCGCATGTAGGAGTGAGTCGGCGTGCCGTCGAGATAATAGTAGAGCTCCTTGACGTCCTCGCCGTGATTGCCTTCCGAATTGGTCAGCCCGAACAGCCGTTCCTTGAGGATCGGGTCGGCGCCGTTCCACAGCGCCAGGCCGAGGCACAGCAGCAGCTGCTCGTCGCCGAAACCGCCGATCCCATCCTCGCCCCAGCGATAGGCGCGGCTGCGGGCATGGTCGTGCGGCAGATACTCCCAGGCGGTGCCGTAGGGGCTGTAATCCTCACGCACCGTTCCCCATTGCCGGTCGCTGAGATAAGGCCCCCAGCGCCGCCATCTGACGCCCTTGCCGATTTCCGCCAGCCGCGCCGCCTCGGCGGAGCCCGCCGCGTCCCCGACTTGCCCCCGACCCGGTTTCGCCGCCATCGCCGCCATCCTTCGCATCCGCCGGCGCAAGCTATTATGTCCTCACGGCGCGACCAATCGCTTTGCCGAAGGCAAGAGCCAGCGCAGGACGACCTCCTCGATCTTCAGGCAGACCATCGGCCTCAGCCTGCGGCACGGTCAATCGCGTCGGGAGCGCAGTCGGTCGATTTCACCTCGATTGTTCCGATGCAGAGTCCAATAGATCCTTAATCATATCCAAAATTGTACGGGTTCACCGCGCCGGCATTGACAAAAATTTTAGCATAAGTTATTATTTAGCCTCTTTAAACTAATCACGCGATACAGAAATGCTCCATTGGCTGCTTCCCACATTTCGGGTCGCGATCGTCATCGCGGTGTTGGCCTGGGCAGTCGAGGCGGACGATCTGTCGCAGCAGGCGCTCGGTTTTGTCGAGACCCATCTTCCAGGCTGGAGTCAGACGGCCGGGCGCTGACGAGCCCGTAGGCGCTGGGCAGCCGCTCAATCGAGGGCGATCCGCAGGAGCGGAAACAAATTGCCGTGGCGGGCGATCGGCGCGGGCGCGTCGGGTGGCGCCTCCATGCCGATCCTGTTGTGCCAATAGACCGGCATTCCAACCGCGCTCGCGCCATAAAGATCATAGGCCGAGCCAGCAACGAACAAAGTAGTCTCGGGCGTGGCGCCGAGCGCTTCCAGAGCCAGCCGATAGGGACGCGGATGCGGCTTATAGAACCCCGCGCGTTCGGCGCTGACGACGGCCTCGAACCCAATCCCGGTGCGCGCGGCGGCGACCCGGGGCCAGCGCCTCGGAGCAATTGGTCACGACGGCGAGCGGGATGCGTCTTGCGATGGCGCCCAGCACCTCGGCCGTTTCTGGCCAAGGCGCGAGTTCGCCGTAGCGTTCCGTCAGACGATCGGCGAGAATCGCCTGGAGACCGACCTCGACCGCCGCCTCGCGCACCAGCGCTTCATACGGCCGATACGCTGCGGTCGCATACGTATTGCGCAGATACGCCGCGCGCCACCGCCGGCCATCGGCCACGCCGGCCACGGCCTCCCACAACGACCAGGAATCGATCAGCGCGGTCAGCAGGTCGAACAGAACGGCCCGAGGACAGATCCCAGGACGGATCACAGCATGCCGAGCTCGAGCTTTGCCTCTTCGCTCATCCGCTCGGGGGTCCAGGTCGGGGTCCAGACCAGCTTGACCCGCGCGTCACTGACGCCGGGCACGGCGCGAACCGCCGCCCCGACCTCGCCCGGCATGCTGGCGGCGACCGGGCAGGAGGGTGTTGTCAGGGTCATCTCGACAAAGACGATCCCGCCCTTTTTGACGATCAGCTCGTAGATCAGCCCCAATTCGACCAGATCGACCGGGATTTCCGGGTCTTGAACCGTCTTTAGCGCCGCCAGCACCGGTCCCATCAGCGCCGGGTCGTCCTCGCCTTCCGGGCGCTCGACTTCGGCAGCGGCCTCGGCCGTGGGGTCGGCAGCGGGCTCCGGGGCCCCGAAATCGAAGGGATCGCGCTCGGTCATCGTCACGCCCTACTCCGTCTTCACCGGGGCCGCGCCGCCGCCCTTCAGCGCGGCTTCAAGCGCATGCCAGGACAAGGTCGCGCATTTGACCCGGGCCGGATAGGCCTTGACCCCGGTTAACGGTTCGAGCCGCTCCATCTCCGCGGCCAGCGGCTCTGGCAGAGCGGCCTCGTCGCCGCCGGTGACCCGCGCATGGAAATGCGCGAACAACTCGCGCGCCTCGCCGACGGTCTTGCCCTTCAGCACCTCGGTCATCAAGGAGGCGGCCGCGGTCGAGATCGCGCAGCCCCGCCCCTGAAACGAAACGTCGGCGATCTGGTCGCCCTCCAGGGTCAGGAAAACAGTGACCCGGTCGCCGCATAGCGGGTTGTAGCCCTGGGCGGTATGGGTCGGGTGCTCGATCGGCCGGAAATTGCGCGGATGGCGGCCATGATCGAGGATGATGTCCTGATAAAGCTCGCGCAGATCCATCAGAGAAACATCTCCCGCGCCGCTTCGATTGCGGCGGCCAGTTTGTCGATGTCGGCCTCGTCGTTGTAGACGCCGAGCGAGGCGCGGGTCGTCGCCGGGTAGCCGAGCTTTTCCAGCAGCGGCTGGGCGCAGTGATGCCCGGCGCGCACCGCCACGTGGTGCCGGTCGAGCACGGTCGCAAGATCGTGCGGATGCACCCCTTCGAGGTCGAACGACAGAATGCCGAGCCGGCGCTGCCCGGCGCCGACCAGCCGCAAGCCCTCGATGCGCGACAGCCGGTCGACGCCGTACCCGGTCAGCGCCTCCTCGTGCTCGAGAATGTTGGCGCGCCCCAGGCGCTCGATGAAATCGAGCGCGGCGCCGAGCCCGATCGCGCCCGAGATGTCGGGGGTCCCGGCCTCGAAGCGGTGCGGCGGGTCCTGATACACGGTCTTCTCGAAGGTGACGTTGAGGATCATCTCGCCGCCGCCCTGCCATGGCGGCATCGCCGCCAGCAATTCGTGGCGGCCCCACAGCACTCCAATCCCGGTCGGCCCATAGGTCTTGTGCCCGGAAAACGTGTAGAAGTCGCAGCCCAGCGCCTGCACGTCGACCGACAGCCGCGGCGCCGCCTGGCAGCCGTCGACCAGCACCCTCGCGCCCACTCGATGGGCGAGCTCGACGATGGTCTCGACCGGAACCAAGGCGCCGGTGGCGTTGGCCAGATGGGTGATCGCGACGAGGCGGGTGCGCGGATTGAGGCGCGCGGCGAAAGCTGAGAGATCGAGCCCGCCGGTCGGATCGATCGGCGCCACGACGAGGCGAAAGCCGAGACGGTCGCGCAGCAACTGCCACGGCACGATGTTCGAATGATGCTCGAGCTCGCTGATCAAGACTTCGGCGCCGGCTTCGAGAAAGGCCGCACCCCAGCTCTGCGCGACGAGGTTGATCGCTTCGGTCGCGCCGCGGACGAAGACGATCTCGCGCGGATCGGCGGCGTTCAGAAAGCGCTGCGCCTTGACCCGCGCCGCTTCGAATAATTCGGTCGAGCGGGCGCTCAAATGGTACACCCCGCGATGCACGTTGGCGTAGTCGGTCCGGTAGTAATCGGCGATACGGTCGATGACCGAAGCCGGCTTTTGTGCGCTGGCGCCCGAATCGAGAAACACCAGGCCAGGGTTGTTGGCGAAGATCGGAAACTCGTTTCGGAGGCGGCGCGGGTCGAACCCGCCCGGCAACCGGTCGCTAGCGGCGGAGGGAAGGGTGGGAGCGGCGGGATCAGCAAGCCGCGGGCTGGCCGTCGTCATGATCAGTCCTCCAACAGCGTCAGGCGGCGGGCGAGCCGCGCCAGCAGGTGCTCGCGCACCGCGATGGGTTCGACGGTTTCGACCGCCTCTCGCAGAAACGCCTCAATCAGCATCCGCCGCGCCGCCTCGCGCGGGATGCCGCGGGCGCGCAGATAGAACAGCGCCGCCTCGTCGAGGTCGCCGACCGCGGCGCCGTGGCTGCATTTGACATCGTCGGCGAAGATCTCGAGCTCGGGCTTGGTGTCGATTGCGGCGCGCGGCCCGAGCAGCAGGTTGCGGCTCAGCATGTGCGCATCGGTTTTCTGCGCCCCGGGAGCGACCGTAATCCGGCCCTGAAAGGCGCCGTGCGCCCGTCCGGCCGCGACCCCCTTGAAGATTTCGCGGGTCTCGCCCCGCTCGGCGAGGTGGCGGACGGTGGTGACGATGTTGGCTTGTTGGCGGCTGGCCAGCAGAAAGGCGCCATAGAGCCCGCAATGCGCCGCCTCCCCCTCGCTGCGCACGATGACCTCTTGACGCACGGTGCGCCCGCCGAGCAGCAAGGCAAAGCTGTCGAGCCGCGAGGCCGCGCCCAGCCTCGCCTCGATCGCGGCGAGATGGAGGGCTTCGTCCGCCTCTTCGACCAGCGCCACCCGTTCGAGTACGGCGCCGTCGGCGAGCCGCAAGGCTAGGACGTCGTTGCGCCAATAGCGGCCGGCGCCGGCAAAGCTCTCAATCAACCGAACCCGGCTCAGCGCCCCGAGCGCCACCAGGCTGCGGGTGTGCAGCGAGGCCGGGACATCGCCCGAAGCGAGGTGGACGATCTCGATCGGCTGCTCGACGACGACATGCGGCGCCACATCGAGCACGAAACCGTCGGCGAAGAGCGCGGCGTTGAGCGCCGCAAAGGGCTGGTCGGCGTCGTGCGACAGCGCTTCGAGCGCAGTTTCGACCAGTTCGGGCTTCGCCTCGATCGCCGCCGCGGTGGGCCCGAACCAAACGCCGGCCGGCAACCCGTCAATGGCTGATAATGCAGGCGCAAACCAGCCGTCGACGAGGACCAGTCGAGCGCCGGCCGGGGCGAAGCCGATCTCGCGCAGCAGCGCTCGCGCGGCGTCGCTCGGCGGCGAATGCGCGGGCCGGGCCGGCGGCAGCGGCGCCTGTTCGAGCGGGCGCAGGTCGAGATAGCGCCAGGCTTCGCCGCGGCGGCTGGGAAAACCCTCTTCGCCAAAGCGGGCGAGGCCGCGCCGACGCAGGCGCGCCAGCCAATCGGGCTCGTCGCCGCGCTTGCCAAAGCTATCGAGGTACGGCCGCGCCTCGGGCTTGACCGGGAAATCGACGACGGCGCTCATCGGCGGTCTTTCGCCGGCCTCACGCCGCGTCGACGACGCCATAGCCGCGCCGTTCCAGCTCAATGGCGAGCGATTTGTCGCCCAATTCGACGATCTGCCCGTCCTGCAACACATGCACCCGGTCGGGCTCGACATAATCGAGGAGGCGCTGGTAATGGGTGATCATGACGATCGCGCGGTCGGGCGAACGCTGCCGGTTGACCCCGGCCGCGACCACCCGCAAGGCGTCGATGTCGAGGCCGCTATCGGTCTCGTCGAGGATCGCCAGGCGCGGCTCCAGCATCGCCATCTGAAAGATCTCGTTGCGCTTTTTCTCGCCGCCGGAAAACCCGACATTGACCGCGCGCTGCAACAGGTCCTCGCCGATGTCGAGCTCCTTGAGCTTAGCCCTCACCGCGCGCAGGAACTGCCCGGCGTCGAGCTCGGGCTCGCCGCGGTGGCGGCGGCCGGCATTCAACGCGGTGCGCAGGAAATACATGTTGTTCACGCCAGGGATCTCGACCGGGTACTGAAACGCCAGAAACAGTCCCTCGCGCGCCCGCTCGTCGGCCGGCATCGCCAACAGATCATGGCCGAGATAGGTCACGGCGCCCTGGGTGACCTCGTAGCCGTCGCGCCCGGCCAGCACCGCCGCCAAGGTGCTCTTGCCCCCGCCGTTCGGCCCCATGATCGCGTGCACCTCGCCGGCCCCGACCGAAAGGTCGATGCCTTTCAGGATCTCGCGGCCATCATCGGCGAGCCGCGCATGGAGGTTTTTGATCTCTAACATCAAATTTCCATTCCACCCCGGCGAAGGCCGGGGCCCGCTGGTCCGGTCGCGAGATGCTCCCCCGCACGCATGACCGTCCGTAATTCCCCGAATCGCAGAGACTTGCCCCCCGATAGGTCCCGGCCTTCGCCGGGATGGTGGAGCGGGAACATCATCCCACACTGCCTTCGAGGCTGACGGCGAGCAGCTTCTGCGCCTCGACCGCGAACTCCATCGGCAATTCCTTCAGCACTTCCTTGCAGAAGCCGTTGACGATCAGGGAGATGGCGTCCTCGGTGCTCAGGCCCCGCTGGCGGCAGTAGAACAGCTGGTCGTCGCCGATCTTCGAGGTGGTGGCCTCGTGCTCGACCCGCGCCGAGGGGTTGCGCACCTCGATGTAGGGGACGGTGTGGGCGCCGCAGCGCTCGCCGATCAGCAGCGAGTCGCATTGCGTGTGGTTGCGCGCGTTCTGCGCCCGCGGCTGCACCCGGACGAGCCCGCGATAGGTGTTCTGGCCGCGGCCGGCCGAGATGCCCTTCGCGACGATCGTCGAGCGCGTGTCGCGCCCGATATGGATCATCTTGGTCCCGGTATCGGCCTGCTGGCGGTTGTTGGTGATCGCGACCGAATAGAATTCGCCGACCGAATGGTCGCCCTCAAGGATGCAGCTCGGGTATTTCCAGGTGATCGCCGAGCCGGTCTCGACCTGTGTCCACGAGATCTTGGACCGGTGGCCGCGGCAGGCGCCGCGCTTGGTGACGAAATTATAGATGCCGCCACGGCCCTCGGCGTCGCCCGGATACCAGTTCTGCACGGTCGAGTATTTGATCTGCGCGTCGTCGTGCGCGATCAGCTCGACGACCGCGGCGTGCAACTGGTTTTCATCGCGCTGTGGTGCGGTGCAGCCTTCGAGGTAGCTGACATAGGCGCCCTGGTCGGCGATCAAGAGGGTGCGCTCGAACTGCCCGCTCTTGGCCGCGTTGATGCGGAAGTATGTCGACAGCTCCATCGGGCAGCGCACGCCCGGCGGCACATAGGCGAACGAGCCGTCGCTGAACACCGCCGAATTCAACGCCGCGAAAAAGTTGTCGTTCTGCGGCACCACGGCGCCGAGGTATTTGCGGACCAGATCGGGGTGCTCGCGCACCGCCTCGCCGAACGAGCAGAAGATGATGCCGAGCTTGGCGAGCTCATCCTTGAAGGTCGTCGCCACCGAGATCGAGTTCGAACACCGCGTCGACCGCGACCCCGGCCAAGGCCCCGCGCTCGCGCAGCGGAATGCCAAGTTTTTCATAGGTGCGCAGCAGCTCGGGATCGACATCGTCGAGCGATTTCGGCCCGGCGTTGTGCTTGGGCGCCGAGTAGTAGGTGGCGGCCTGGTAGTCGATCGGCGCGAGGTTGAGCTTGGCCCAATTGGGCGGCGTCATCTTTTGCCAGGCGCGGAAGGCCGCCAGCCGCCAATCGAGCAACCACGCGGGCTCGCCCTTTTTGGCCGAGATGAAACGCACCGTCTCCTCGTCGAGGCCGGGCGGCGCCTCATCGGCTTCGATGTCGGTGACGAAGCCGTATTTGTAGCCCTCTTGGGACAGCGCGCGGACGGCGCCGACAGTATCGATTGATGCAGTCATTTGGATTTTCTGCGCTCTCAGTTGGCGTCAGTTGGTGGCGGCGTGGATGGACGCGGCCGGCCGGCGCGGGACAAAGGCGGCGGGGGTCAGCATCGCCTCGAGCGAGACCGCCATCAGCGCCTGCTCGACCGCGCGATTGATCGCCGCCCAATGCGGCCGGGTCGGGCAGTAATTGGCGCGAGCGCATTCGGCGACATGGACCGAGCATTGGGTCAGTCCGATATCGCCGTCGATCGCGGCCACCACCTCGGCGACCGAGATCGCATTCGCCCGCCGCGCCAAGCGATAGCCGCCGGCCGGGCCGCGCGTCGCCCTGACCAAGCCCGAATGGGCCAAGGCTTTGAGGATTTTGGCGACGGTGGCGCGCGGCAGCCTGGTCTCCTCGGCGAGCGCCGCGGCGGTCAGCTGGCGATCGGGATCGGTCGCCAGATGGGTGGCGACGATGACGCTGTAATCCGCAAGCTTGCTCAGGATGATCATCGCATTCGGCCCGATAGACACCGGCCGAACAACTCGAATTCGGACCGGATTGGTCCGCTATACATCGTCGCCCGCGCCCAAAGGGTCAATTGATAATCGCTAAAAAAATGATTTGTCGCCGGAGCGCGGTAGTCATCGACGCGCGTTGCGCCCGCGCCCCGGCTGGTCGACCCCCCGATCCGGCTGTCATCTATCGCGAGGCGTCTTTGCCTCCGCGCCGGCGGGAGGCGCGCCCTTCACCCGTTCGGCGTGAGCCGCTTGCTGCCACCGTCGCCCGTAACCACTTCAACCGAAAGTGCCCGGTCGGATGCGCGGGCTATGCCCAGCGGCGCAGGATGTTGGCGCGTGGTGGACATGAAGCTCCTAGTTGTTGAAGACGATCGCGAAACCGCGGCGTATCTGCAGAAGGGGCTCGGCGAGAGCGGCTACATCGTCGACCGCGCCGGCGATGGCCGGCAGGGGCTGTTCATGGCCAGTTCCGGCGGCTACCAGGCAATCGTGCTCGACCGCATGCTGCCGCAGATGGACGGCCTCGCGATGCTGAGCGCGCTGCGCGCCGCCGACATCCGCACTCCGGCCTTGATCCTCTCCGCGCTCGGCACGGTCGATGACCGGGTCAAGGGCTTGCGCGCCGGCGGCGATGACTATCTGGTCAAGCCGTTCGCCTTTAGCGAGCTGTTGGCCCGGCTCGAGGCGCTGCTGCGCCGCGGCTCGGCGAGCGACGGCGACGACGGCGTTGCGGGTCGCCGATCTCGAGCTCGACCTGCTCACCCGCACGGTCAAGCGCGGCGGCAAGCCGCTCGATCTGCTGCCGCGCGAATTTCGCCTGCTCGAATACCTGATGCGCAACGCCGGCCATGTGGTGACCCGCACGATGCTGCTCGAGCACGTCTGGGACTATCATTTCGACCCGCAGACCAATGTGATCGACGTGCATGTCAGCCGGCTGCGGCAGAAGATCGACAAGAATTTCGACCGGCCGCTCTTAAACACGGTGCGCGGCGCCGGCTATTGCCTGCGCCTGCCGGAATAGCTGTCTCGCGCCGCGATGGTCGCCGAGAAGCTCCTTTCCCCGGCCGCTGCGCGATCGGGGTCACCGCCGCGCCGGTTCCCGGCCAATCTGCGGCGACTGCTGCGCACCCATGCGTTTCGCCTGGCCGCGCTCTATTTCCTGGTGTTCGCGGCGTCGGTCTTGGGGGTGCTGTTTTTCGTCTACTGGACCAGCGCTGATTTTGTCGAGCGCCAGACCGAGGCGACCCTCGATGCCGAGATCAGCGGGCTCGCCGAACAATACGCCCAGCGCGGGTTGAGCGGGCTCGTCCAGATCGTCGCCGCACGCAGCGCCGGCGATCGCGGCGACGCGATGCTGTATTTGATCACCGACCCCAACGGGCGGCCGCTCGCCGGCAATATCGCCGGGTGGCCGGCAGGAGTTCCGGCGCGCACCGGCTGGCTGTCGTTTTCGGTCGAGTCCAAAAGCAAGGGCCATATCGAGACCGACCCCGCGCGCGGCCGCCTGATCATCATTTCCGGCGGCTATCGCCTGCTGGTTGGCCGCGACATCAGCGATGCGGCGGCGTTCCGCGACCGGGTCAAGACGACGCTCTTATGGTCCGGGCTGGCGGCGCTCGGCGTCGGTCTGTTGGGCGGCGCTGCGATGAGCCGCAGGCTGTTGCGCCGGGTCGAGCTGGTCAACCGCACCAGCGAGCGGGTGATGGCCGGAAACCTGTCGGACCGGGTGCCGCTCGACGGCACCAGCGACGAATTCGATCAGCTCGCCCAGAACCTCAACCGCATGCTCGACCAGATCGAGCGGCTGATGACGGCGATGCGCGAGGTCACCGACGATGTCGCGCACGATCTGAAGACGCCGCTGGCCCGCCTGCGCGCCCGGCTCGAACTGGCCCTGATCGGGCCGCCGGACGCCGCCGCCCAGAGCGAAGCGATCCGCGCTGCGATCGACGAAGCCGACCGGCTGCTGGCGACGTTCAACGCGCTGCTCGGCATCGCCGAAGCCGAAGCCGGGGCCCGGCGCGACGCGGCCGAGCCGCTCGACCTCGGCGAAATTGCCGGCGCCGCGGCGGAATTCTACGAGCCGGTGGCCGAGGAAAAAGGATTTATCTTGTCGTTGGCGGCTGAACCCGAGGTCAGGATCCGCGGCGATCGCCATCTGCTGTCGCAGACCCTGCACAATCTGCTCGATAACGCACTCAAATACGCCGGCGGCGGCGATCTCTCTATCCGGGTGTTCCGGGCCGACGGGCGCGCCGTTCTCGAAGTCGCCGATCGTGGGCCCGGCATTGCCGAAGCCGACCGCCAAAGCGTGTTCGATCGCTTTGTCCGCCTCGAGCCGAGCCGCAGCACGCCGGGAAACGGGCTCGGCCTCAGCCTGGTGCGGGCGGTGGCGCGCCGCCATCGTGGCAGCGTGGCGCTGGCCGACAATCTGCCCGGTTTGAAGGTCCGGCTCGAATTCCCGCCGTTCGCAGCGCCGCCCCCTTCGTAACAACGCCGGCGGCTGGCTATTCGCCGCCCGTGTCGCCGCCATCCTCGTTGTGCCGGTCGCGGTCTTCGATGCGCCGCGCGGTTTGCGCCATCATTTCGCGCAGTTCTTGCGGATCGAGCCCGGCGCTGCGCAGCACGGGCTCCATCACCGCGTCGGCGAGCAGATCGTCGAGGCTCGGCCGGTAGCGGCAGCATTCGACCCTCGTATCCATGATCTTCCTCCACGTTCTCTATTCTATGCAGCATCAACGTAAAGCATGACCGCTTTATGTCCGCGGGTCGGAAATTTCGCGGCAATAGTAGGCGCCATCGCCTTTTTTCGCGCAACGATAGAGCGGCGCCGGGCCCGGTTTGCCGGTCCTGAAGGTGAGGCGCAGGCCGGAAGCGGTCCGCGGGTCATTGCACGTTTACGTAAGTGCTGGACGGGTAATAGGGGTGGTAGATCGTTACTGGGAACAGCACGGTGCGCCCGGGCGGCACGGGGTCGGGCGGCGCCGCGCTGGGCGGCGCTGCCGGCTGGGGCGCGGCCATGGCTGTTTGCGCCACCGGGGCAGACGGGGCAGCCACGCCGCCGCCCAGGGCGGGGAGCGGCGCTGCGGCAGCAACGGGCGGTGCGAGCGGGGCGGAAGTGCCGGCAGATGGCGGCGGGTATTCGGCAACGCCGGGACCCGGTTCTCCGCAGTTTTTTTGTGAGGCCAAGGCGCCAAGATATTGCTGGCGACTTTGCAGGGCCGTGATCTCCGTGCTTGCGGCGCCCTGGAAATCCATCCCGAACCACAAAGGCCAGATAAAGAGGCCAGCGACGCCCGCGGCGACGTTCTGCGCGACTTTCTCGCTTTCTTCACCGCCAAGTTCTTAAATCTTTGCATTGTTCGCCTGGACTTCGGCTGCTATCGCAGTACAGTCCATAAATCGGTCCTGGGGTTGGATCACTGCGACCGGCTGCGGCGCCCGTCCGGCGCAGCCTGCCAACACGATGGCGCTCCCTATCGCAACGTAGGCTCTGAGCGTGCGCACAATTCCAGCGGCTCCGGCTAGGCGGCCAATACATTGATGAGGATTGGCTCGCCGGTTCGCGCCCATTGCGCCGCAGAGAGATTGACAATTCGTAAAGGCGGTCCGGCTAAAAGGCCGGTTCGCGCCCAAGCGGCGCGACGACGGCTAAGCCGACAGCTCGCTATAGGTGACGCGGCGGATGCCGAGTTCCTCGATGCGGGCTTTGAGCTCCGGGCTGAGCAAGGCCGCCAGCTCGTCCTGATGGCGGTAGTCCGGCGTTGCCGCGGCGAGAGCGGCGCCGCGCTCGACCGCCGGATGGAAGTAGATTTCGCTGACGCCCTCGGGCAAATGCGGCAGCAGGCGCATCACCCGCTCCTCGGTCATGCCGCCGCTCCAGGCGAGGCCGAATAGATGGTCGTTGACGGTGAGGCCGGCCCCCCGCGCGCGCCGCCGCAGCCGCAGGGCCCACGGCCGGTAGAGCGGCGCCCGATAGCGCTCCCGCGGAAAGGCGGCGCGCAACGCCCCGACCGGCTCGGCCGGGACGCGCATCGCTTTCATGCCGTACTCGCGGCCAATCTCGACGATCAGCGCCGCGACGGTCGGATGCAGGTGCATGTGCTTGTGGGCGTTGACGTGGTCGAGCTCCAGGCCGGTCGCGCGGAAGGCTTCGAACTGGGCGCGGATCTCGGCCGCCAATTGGTGCCGGACCTGCGGCAGAAAGAAAAACCGAACGCCGGCTCGGGCCATGTTGCGGTTGAATTCGCCATCGGCGCCGACCAGCGCCGCGACCGCGGCGGGCGGCGATGCCGGGCGGCCATCGACCAGCGCCAGATGGAGCCCGACCCGCAGCCCCGGCAGCCCGCGGGCGCGCGCCGCCGCGTCGGCCGCCGCCGGGGCGGCGACCATCAGGCTGGCGGTTGACAGGATACCGTGCCGGTGGGCCTGATCGACGGCCTGGTTGACCGCCGGGTCGAGGCCGAAATCGTCGGCGCAAATGATCAGCTGCTTCAAGCGGGTAACGCCGAATGCGATAACCGGCGGTTCGCCAGCGGGTCGTCGTTAACGCTGCTAGATCCGGCCGTTCGCACCCTCACCAAACCGGGTGTAAGTAACGAAAAATACGGGCTGCACATTCAGCATTCATGGCATTTCCATTGACCCCACCTCCTGCACAACCGCTGCAACATTTGTCCAGGCAATGTTCCACAAAATGATTGTACAAACCCGAAATAGAGAAACTGGCGTCGCGGAGATAACTAATTTCGAAATTGTTCAGCCGGCCATCTCGCGGTGGCGCAGGAAGTGAAAGAACTCGACGCCTTCGCGCAGCCGGCGGCGCAGCATCTGCGGGCTGCGAAGCATCTCGGCGACCAGCTCGGCGATCTTTTTCCGGCGGAAGTAGAAGCGCTTGTAGAAGGTTTCGAGCGACTGGAAGATTTCGGTATGCGACAGATGCGGATAGTGCAGCGGGGCGATCTGCACCCCCTGCTCGTCTATCAGCTCGGCATGGCCGACATCGAGCCAGCCATTCTCGATCGCCTCTCGATACAGCGCGGTGCCGGGATAGGGCGCCGCCAGCGACACTTGGATCGTGTGCGGGTTGATCTCGCCGGCAAAGCGGATGGTCTCCTCGATCGTCTCCTTCAACTCGCCCGGGAGCCCGAGGATGAAGGTGCCGTGGATCGTGATCCCCAGCTCATGGCAATCCTTGGTGAAGCGCCGGGCGATGTCGATCCGCATGCCTTTCTTGATGTTGTTGAGGATCTGCTGGTTGCCCAATTCATAGCCGACGAGCAGCAGGCGCAAGCCATTGTCGCGCAGGATTTCGAGGGTTGAGCGCGGCACGTTGGCCTTGGCGTTGCACGACCAGGTGACGCCGAGCCGGCCCAATTCGCGCGCGATCGCCTCGGCCCGCGGGCGGTCGTCGGTAAAGGTGTCGTCGTCGAAAAAGAATT
Source organism: uncultured Alphaproteobacteria bacterium (assembly GCA_963814805.1). GTDB lineage: Bacteria > Pseudomonadota > Alphaproteobacteria > ATCC43930 > CGMCC-115725 > AP-15. The sequence continues at coordinate 147,463 of CAWFER010000012.1, forward strand.
CTTTGATCTGCGGAAACCAGCTCCGGGCGAGGCGGATCTCCTCGATCACGTGAGCCACCGAGCGCACCCGGTAGCGATGCCCGCCGACCGTCTGCGGCCACAGGCAGAAAGTGCATTTCGAGCGGCAGCCGCGCCCGGTGTAGAGCGACAGATAAGGGTGCTGCAGATAGCCGATGAAATAGTCCTCAACCTTGAGATCGCGCTTGTAGACTTGGCTGACGAACGGCAGCTGGTCCATGTCTTCGAGGATGGCGCGGTCGCGGTTGTGGCTGACCCCGCCACTGCCGTTGCGCCAGCTCAGCCCGTCGATCGCCTCGAGCGCACGGCCCTCGGCCACTTCCTTGATCGTGAAATCGAACTCCTCGCGGGCGACGAAGTCGAGCGCGGCCGAGGCCTTCAGACTGTCCTCCGGCTCGACCGCGACCTTGGCCCCGACCATGCCGATCTTGAGCCGCGGGTTCGCTTCCTTCAGCGCCTGGGCGACCTTGACGTCAGAAGCAAAGGACGGGGTCGAGGTGTGCAGCACCGCGAGCTCATAGTCGCCGGCGAGCGGCAGCACATCGGAGAGCTTGAGCCGCGCCGGCGGCGCATCGACCAGCCGGCTGCCTGGCACCAGTGCCGCTGGTTGGGCGAGCCAGGTCGGATACCAGAATGAGCGGATCTCGCGCCGCGCCTGATAGCGCGAGCCGGCGCCGCCGTCGAAGCCATCAAAGGACGGCGGGTGCAGGAACAAGGTCTTCATCATCAGGCCTGATCTCCGTCGACGCTCATATGGCCGCTTGGCGCGATGCGGAAATGCCGGTCTCGCCAGAACACCGTGCGCGCAAAGAAGCTGGCGACGAACACGGCAAACGACAAGGCGTCGCGCACCGGGATCAGCCAAGGCCGGGCTGCGGGCATGCCGAGCGCGCCGGCCATGGCCCGCGCGCCGAGCCATCTCGCCAGATAGGTGATTCCAACAACGGCGCAGGCGGTCAAGTCAAATCCGGTGATCGCGGCGACGAGCGCCGCTACCGCCAGCGGATGGGTCACGATCGAACCGGCATAGGCCGCTGGGGCGACCGCCCGCACGGTGCGCGCCCAGCGCAACTCGTGACGCCACAATGCGGCCAGCGACGGTTCGCTCACCCGCGCTTCGACCACATAAGGCGACAGCGCCATCGCGAGACCCGCCTCGCGCGCCGCATCCCCCAGGCGGTGATCGTCGGCGAGCTCGTCGCGGAAGCGGGCGAAGCCGCCGATGCGCTCCAAGGTCTGGCGGCGCAGCGCGATGGTGGCCCCAAAGCAGCCGCGGCCGACGCCCAGCGCCGCACCGACCAGGGCGCCCGGCAAAAACCCGAAATTGATCTGCATCGCCCCAAGCTCGGACCAGACGCCGCCGGTCGACACACCTTTATAGAGGCAAGTGACGAGCCCGACCTTGGGATCGCCGAGCGGCGCGGTGACCGCAGCCAGATAGCGCCGATCGACCCGCATGTCGCTGTCGGCGAGGACCAGGAGATCGTGGCGCGCCGCCGGCAGCATGTTTTCGAGGTTCGCCACTTTGCCGTTGCTGCCGCGCGTTTTGCCGTCGACGACCAGGGCCACTTCGCCGCCCGGATAATCGCGAACCAGCCTGCGGGCGGCGTCGAGCGCGCCGTCCTGCGGGTCGGTGACCCCAAGCACGATCTGCCGCGCCGGGTAGTCCTGCTCGGCGAAGGAGCGCAAATTGTCGTAGAGTCCCGGCTCGCTGCCGTGCAGCGGCTTCAAGATCGAGACCGCAGGCTGCTCCGCCGCGGGGGGCAAGCCGCGTCGGGCAAAGCGAATGACGGCCAGCGGCGCGCCGAGCAGATAGACCCACCCAGGCAGGAGCAGCAGCACGGCGATCGCGCCCGCCGGGTTCATGGCAAGCCCGTCACACCCGGCGACGATTGCGCGGGCGAGGCGAAGGGAGTAGTGGCGGGGACCGGGCGTTGACCTATATCCAAGGGTTATATCCAAGCTGTCGAAGACCGGCCCTGCCGGCGTGAGGCGACGAGGTAGCATGATGCGGGTCGTACTAGCGCAGCCGCGAGGATTTTGCGCCGGGGTCGAACGGGCGATCGAGATCGTCGAACGCGCGCTCGACAAGTACGGGCCGCCAATCTACGTGCGCCATGAGATTGTTCATAATCGGCACGTCGTCGAGCGGCTGCGCGGCAAAGGGGCGCATTTTGTCGACGAGATCGACGAGGTGCCGCCGGGCAGCGTCACCATCTTCAGCGCCCACGGGGTCGCCAGCACGATCGAGGAGCGCGCCGCCGCGCGCGGCCTGCCGGTCATCGACGCGACCTGTCCGCTGGTCTCCAAAGTGCATATCGAGGGCCAGCGCTATGCCAATCAGGGCCGCGAGATCATCCTGATCGGGCATGCCTTTCATCCCGAGATCGTCGGCACAATGGGGCGGATCGACGGCCGCGTGCATCTGATCTCGACCCCCGAGGAGGTGGCCGGGCTGCGCGTCGCCGACCCCGACAAGCTCGCCTTCATCACTCAGACGACCTTGAGCGTCGACGACACCCGCGCGGTGATCGAAGCCTTGAAGGCGCGCTTTCCCTCGATCGTCGGCCCCGACACCAAGGATATCTGCTACGCAACCCAGAATCGCCAGCGCGCGGCCCGCGAACTCGCCGGGATCGTCGATGTGGTGCTGGTGGTTGGCGCGCCGAACAGCTCGAACTCGAACCGGCTGCGCGAGATCGCCGCGGAAAGCGGGGTGGCGAGCTATCTGATCGAGGATGCGGCGGCGCTCGACCCGCGCTGGGTCGAAGGTGCGGCCGCGGTCGGCATCACCGCCGGCGCCTCGGCCCCGGCCGAGCTGGTCGAGGCGCTGATCGACCGTCTGCGCGAACTCGCCCCGATCGAGCTCGCGGTCCTGCCCGGCGTCACCGAGAACGTGCGCTTCCGTATGCCGCCGCAACTCGCCGAAGCCGCCGGCTGACGGCGGGTCCGACATCGAAATATTTGGAACGAGGATTCGCCGTGGCCATTCCGTTGCGCCAAACCGTCCGGGTCGGTGCCTATGTGCTCGGGCGCCATCTGCGCCGGGTCGAGCGCTATCCGCTGGTGCTGATGCTCGAGCCGCTGTTCCGCTGCAATCTGGCCTGCGCCGGGTGCGGCAAGATCGACTATCCCGATGCGATCCTCAACCAGCGCCTCTCGGTCGCAGAATGCCTTGATGCGGTCGAGGAATGCGGCGCCCCGATCGTGGTCCTCGCCGGCGGCGAGCCGCTGTTGCATCGCGACATCGCCGAGATCGCGCGGGGCATCATCGCCCGGAAAAAATTCGTCTATCTGTGCACCAACGCGCTGCTGCTCGAAAAAAAGCTCGATCAGTTCGAGCCCAACCCCTATTTCGCCTGGACCGTGCATCTCGACGGTGATCGCGAGGAGCACGACCGCTCGGTGTGCCAGGACGGGGTTTACGAGCGCGCCGTCGCGGCGATCGGGCGGGCGAAGTCGCGCGGCTTTCGGGTCAACATCAACGCCACCCTGTTCGACAATGCCGATCCCGAGCGGGTCGCCCAATTTTTCGATCGGGTCAGCGAGCTCGGCCTCGATGGGATCACCGTCTCTCCGGGCTACGCCTATGAGCGCGCGCCCGACCAGGAGCATTTTCTCAACCGACGGCGCACCAAGGAATTGTTTCGCGGCGTCTTCGCCCGCCGCCGCCGCGACTGGTCGTTCAACCAGTCGAGCCTGTTCCTCGATTTTCTCGCCGGCAATCAATCCTACCGGTGCACGCCGTGGGGCAACCCGACCCGGAATTTCTTTGGCTGGCAGCGTCCGTGCTATCTGCTCGGCGAGGGTTACGCCAAGACCTTCAAGGAGCTGATGGAGGAGACCGACTGGGACGCATACGGCACCGGCAATTACGAAAAATGCGCCGATTGCATGGTCCACAGCGGCTACGAGGCGACCGCGGTCATGGATACGGTGCGTCATCCGCTGAAGGCGGCGGCCGTTGCCTTGCGCGGGGTGCGCACCCGCGGCGACATGGCGGCCGAGATCCCGCTCGACCGCCAGCGTCCGGCCGAATACGCGCTCTCCCGGCACGTCGCCGAAGCGATGGCGCGGCTAGGCGAGCGCCGCGAGCCCGTGCAAGGCGCGGGCGGCCCCGGCTAGCGCCGATAGCGCGGTCCGGGTGTCGCGGGCGAGCCCGATCAGAGCCGAGACCTGGCGCGGCCGCCGCAGCACCGAGGCGACAACGCGGGCTAGATTCGGGGCGCCGTCGTCGGCGAGCGGGATCAGCGCGGCCGGCGGCAATTCGCGCGACGCCGCGTCGGCGATCGCGCGCACGACGACAAACGGGAGGCCGGCGGCCGAGGCAATGCGGGCGACGACATCGCTTTCGAGGTCGACCGCGAGCGCCCCGGTTTCGGTCCATGCCCGGCGCTTTTCGGCCGCTGTCGCGAGAATGCCGGGAGCTCCCAGCACCGCTCCTTCGAGCGCGCCGATGCAGCCGGCGAGGCCGGCGACGCGACGCGCGAATGGCGGCGGCGCACGCCAACTGCGGCCGCCGGCAACGACCTGGGTCGAAAGGATCAAATCTCCCGAGCGCAGCTCCGGCGAAAGCGCCCCGGCGATGCCAAAGCTGACGAGGCAGCTGGCTCGCCCGACCGCGTTTTCGACCAATGCCGCGGTGCGGATGCGGTCGCCGCCGCCGACGATGGCGGAGAATCCGGCGGCTCGGGCGATCCTGGCTTCCACCGCGAGACCGCAGACGCAGAGCGTCGCGGCCAATCCTCTCGCCTCGGGCAAGATCCCCGCCAGGGCTCAAATGCCGAATGGCGCCTGGGCCGAGTTGGCGTTCATCAGACGGCGATAGCGGGCCAGCGCCCAGAGCGGGAAATAGACGCGGTAGCCGTGATAGCGCAGAAAGAAGACGCGCGGAAAGCCGACCGCGGTGAACCACGGCTCGTCCCAGGTTCCGCTCGGGTTCTGGGTCGCGATCAGATAGGCGACGCCGCGGGCCGCGGCCGGATTATCGGCTTCGCCCGCCGCCATCAGGCCGAGCAGCGCCCAGGCTGTCTGCGACGGCGTGCCGTAGGGCGCCTCGCCATGCGGGGCGCCAGGCCAGTACGATCCTTCGGCTTCGCCCCAGCCGCCATCGGGGCGCTGCCGGGCGAGCAGCCAGGCGACCGCGCGGCGGACCTCCGGCGCTGCGGGATCGATGCCGGCGGCGTTGAAAGCGGCCAGCACCGACCAGGTTCCGTAGATGTAGTTCGTGCCCCAGCGCCCGAACCAGCTGCCGTCGGCCTCCTGCTCGCGCCGCAGAAAGCCGATGGCGGCGGCGACGGCCGGATGTTCTGCGCGATAGCCGAGCTGGCAAAGCAGCCCGAGGCAGCGCGCGCTGACATCGGCCGTCGGTGGGTCGAGCAGCGCGCCGTGATCGGCAAACGGAATATGGTTCAGGTAATCGTGCGTATTGTCGGCGTCGAAGGAGCCCCACCCGCCGTTGCGGCTCTGCATGCCGAGGATCCATTCGGCCGCCCGCTCGAGCGCCGGGCGATAGCGCGCCCGATCGAAACGGTCGAGCGCCAGAGCGACCGCGGCGGTGTCGTCGACATCGGGGTAATGGGGGTTCTCATATTGGAAAGCCCAGCCGCCGGGGCGCAGGCCCGGCCGGGTCATCGCCCAATCGCCGATCACGTCGACCACCTGCTTTCCGGCGAGCCATTGAAGCGCCCGGTCGATCGGCTGGTCGAGACGCTGGTGTGCGAGAGGGGGGTCCGCGGCGTCCATCAGCGCGTGGCAGGCGAGCGCCGTATCCCAGACCGGCGACAGGCAGGGTTGGCAATAACTGCGTTGATCGGCGTGCACGACGAGTTTGTCGACCGCCGCTGCGGCCGTCGTCCAAGCCGGGTGGTCGCGCGCATATCCTAGGCACTCGAACATCATCAGCGAGTTCGCCATCGCCGGAAAAATCCCGCCGAGGCCGTCTTCGCCGTTGAGGCGCTCGGTCACAAAGGCGACGGCCCTGTCGATCGCGCGCTGTCGCGACCCGGCGGGAAAGAACGGCTCGGCGATGCGCACCACCCGGTCGAGCACGGCAAAAGCCAGCGCCAGCGGCGAGCGGGTCGGCCCGGCGATCCAGTCGCGCACCCCCTCCGGCGGCTCGACGAACAGCTCGCGGATCGTGACCCCATGCGGGTTGCGGGCGCGCGGGCGCAGCGCCATCAGCACCAAAAGCGGCGCCAGCACGGCGCGCGACCAATAGGAGACCTTGGCGATGTGAAACGGCGACCAGCCGGGCAGCAGCATGATCTCGACCGGCATCACCGGAACCGCGCGCCATGGCGCCTCGCCAAACAAGGCGAGCGTTATCCGGGTGAAGACATTGCACCGTCGCGCGCCGCCGCGCGCCAGGATCGCCGTCCGCGCGCGCGCCATGTGCGGCGCCTCGATCGGGTCGCCGGCCGCCTTCAGCGCGAAATAGGCCTTGACCGAGCTGCTGATATCGAGCGCGCCGCCGTAATAGAGCGGCCAGCCGCCGTCCTCGCCTTGCTGGGCGCGGATGAATTGCGCCATGCTCGCCTGAAGCTCCGGGTCGATCCGACCGAGGTAATGCTGCAGAAGAATGTATTCGGCCGGGATCGTCACGTCGGCTTCGAGCTCGAAAACCCAATGACCATCCGCATGCTGCGAGGCCAGCAGCGCTTCGACGGCGCGGCCGATCGCCCCGGCGAGCTTCCCCGGGAGCGGCGTCGCGTCGTCGCCGGGTCCGCCGTTGCTGACGATCGGCCTCCGCCGTGCCGATATGTCGTTGATCGCACTATTCATGAAAGGGTGCGCCGCCGCTCTCTGTCGGTCCCGATGGTCGCCTCGACGCCGCCCCCGACGCCGGTCGGCGCCGGCACGGGGTTCGCCGGCCGGGCGCCCAGGACTTGCTGCGCTGCGGTAAAGCCGGAGGCGATAGCCCCTTCGATCGTTGCCGGCAAGCCGGTATCGGTGTAGTCGCCGGCAAGCAGGAGGTTGGGCCAGCGCGTTGTCGTCCCCGGTCGCCGCCGCAGCTGCTCCGGGCTCGCCAGAAAGGTCGCCCGCCGCTCCTTGATGATGCGCGCCGGCGGCACCGGCGACAGCGGCAGCCGGTACGCCAGCGCCACGTCGCGCCACAAGCATCTGGCGCAGCGCTTCGGCCGGGCGATCGACGATGCGGTCGGCGGCGCTGACCGTTACCGACAACACCTCGCGCTTGCGAAAGATCCATTCCGCGGCGCCCTCGATCACGCCGACGAACAGCGGCGATTCGGGCGGCGGCGGCGGCGCGGTAATGGGCATTGACGATCGGCGAATAGGCGTCGGGCGTGGTCAGAGCCGGCACCAGCCGCGCGGCAACCAAGGGCGGCACAGCGAGGATTATCCGGTCGTCGTCGCCGAGCGCCACCGAACCCGCTTCGAACGCCAGCCCCGAGACCTGATCCGCGGCAAAGTCCAGCGCCCGCAGCCGGGCGCCGAGGCGGATCTCGCCGCCATGCGCGCGCAAGGTCGCCAGCGCCGGATCGACAAACGTCTCGGATAGGCCCTCGCGCGGCGCCAGCGGCCGGCACGCCGCGCCGCCGCGGCCGAGCGTTTCGACCAGGATATCCCAGAATAGCCGGGCCGAGGCGCGCTCGACGCTGGTATTCAGCGCGGCGACGGCGAGCGGCTCCCACAGGCGGCGGAACAGCCGGCGCCGCCGGTCCAACGCCTCGGTGATCGTCGCCGAGGGACCGACCCAGCGCAGCGCCAGCGCCGCCACATAGTCGATGGCGCGGGTGTCCGGGACACGCCTCGCCCGCCGCAAAATCCACCACGGCACGGCGCCGCGGTTCGGCCGCAAATTCCAGCGCCGGCCGCTGACGGCGTCAAAAAATGCAAAGTCCGCGTTCGGGCGGTCCCTCCAAGGTGTCGCGCGCGCCGATCTGTTCGAGATAATCGAGCGCCCGGCGATTGCCGGCGAGCAGCAGGTGGTTGCCGTTGTCGATGCGGCAGCCGAGTTCGGGATCGAAATACGAGCGGCACCGACCGCCGGCGTGGTCGCTGGCTTCATAAAGGCGCACCCGGCGCCCCTTGACAGCCAATGCGACCGCCGCGGCGAGCCCCGCCAAACCGGCGCCGACGACATGCACCAACCCCGCCGCGGTCGAGCCGCCGTTCATAACAGACCGTGGCGCAGCACCAGCCAGAGCTTGCGCGGTTTGCTGAGGCTGACCCGCGCCGCCGGGTCGCGCCAGCCGCGGCGCGACAGTTCGCGCAGGGTGGCGTGGTAGACCGCGCTCATCAGCGCGGCCGGCCGCATCGGCCGCCGCCGGCATTGCGCGATCGCCCGCGCGCTGTCGGCGAAATGCGCCTCGGCGATCGCCGCGATCTCGCGGCAGATTGCCGGCAGCGCCGGATGACGCAGCACGGCCAGCGGCTCGGCGCTCGCCGATACCGTGTCGCTCAAGGAGCTCACGCGGCAAATAGAGCCGGCCGCGGCGGGCGTCCTCGTCGAGATCGCGCAGGATGTTGGTCAGCTGCAAAGCCCGGCCGAGCGAGTGGGCGACCCGGTGCGCCGCGTCGCTCGGATCGCCGAAGATGTGGACCGAGAGATCGCCGACCGCACTTGCGACCCGAGCGCAATAGAGGTCGAGCCTCGCCAGGTCGGGGGCGCGGATGTCCTCTCGCGCATCCATCTCCATGCCGTCGAGGACCGCGAGGAAATCTTCCCGACGCAGGCGATAGCGTCGCACCGGCTCGTGCAAGGCGCGGGCGACGAGGTGGCGCGGCCGGTCGGCATAGAGCGCCTCGATCTCGTCGCGCCAGTCGGCCAGCGCAGCGAGCTTGTGCGCCGCCGGACGGTCGCCGTCGGCGATGTCGTCGACCTCGCGACACCAGGCGTAGACCGCGTACATGGCGTTGCGGCGGTCGCGCGGCAGGAGCCGCATCGCCCAGTAAAACGAGGTTCCGGCCGCCGCGACCCGGTTGCGAATGGTCTGGCGCAGCGCGGCGTCATCGGGTTCACCGGCGACGCTATAGAACGCCGCGTCGCTCACCCTTGCATCCCACGCGCGACCCCGCGCACAAAGGCCGCGAGAAAATCGGTCTTGCCGAGCCCGACCCGGCCAGCCAGCGGGTCGCCGCGGCGCAGATGGCGCAGCAGCCGCGCCGCCAGTTCGGTGATGACCGCGCATTCGAGCCGCAACCCCGGGGCCTCGACCTGCGGCGCCAACCCGCGCGCGGCGGCGACCAGGACGGCGGTCCGCTCGATCAGGGCGTCGAGCACCCGGCGCAGCGCCGGGCTCGACTGCGCGGCGGCCAGCGCCTCGACCCCGATCCCGGCGGCGACAAGGTCGGAGGTCGGCAGGTAGACCCGGTCGAGCCGGCGGTAATCCTCGGCGCAATCCTGCAGGTGGTTGAGCACCTGCAATGCCGAGCACAGCGCATCGGAGGCGGGCCAGGTCTCGCGACTTTCGCCGTGCAGATCGAGCAGCTGCCGACCGACCGGCGAGGCCGAATAGCGGCAATATTCCATCAGCTCCTCCCAGTCGCGATAGCGCCGCTGTTCGGCGTCGCGGCGGAAGGCGCGCAATACGTCGCGGCAGTGCTGCGCGGTCGTCCCGGTGGCGATCAGGCTTTGCCGCATCGCGGCGGCGGCCGGGGCATCCTCGCCCGGCGCCCCGTCGAGCACGGCGGCCATGCGGTCGAGCCGGCGGATCTTGTCCGCAGCGGCCAGCGCCGGGTTGTCGGCGATGTCGTCGGCGTTGCGGGCAAAGCGGTAGAAGGCATGGACATGCGCGCGCAAATCGCGCCGGATCAGCCACGAGCCGACTGGGAAATTCTCAGCCCCGCGCCATTTGCCCGATGGCGTCTCGACATTCCCGCGGTCTTGTGTCCCCAGCTCTGCCGCCGCAATCATTCCAGATATCCGTTGGCCGCAAACCAGCCGACCGCATCGGCGATCGCGTCCCGCGCCGGGCGCGGCCGATAGCCAAATTCGCGCGATGCTTTCGCCGATGAGAAATACATCTTCTTTTTGGCCATGCGAACCCCGTCCAGCGTGGTGAAGGGCTCGCGCCCGCTGAGCCGCGCCGCGAGCTCGGCCGCGACCGCGACGGCAAAGGCCACCGCCTAGCGGGACTTTGAGGCGCGGCGGCCGCCGGCCGACCCTCCTCGCGACCTCGCCCAGGATTTCGGCCAGCGCCAGGTTTTCGCCGCCGAGAATATAGCGCTCGCCGATCCGGCCCAATTCGGCCGCGGCGAGATGGCCGGCGGCGACGTCGTCGACGTGCACGATGTTGAGCCCGGTATCGACAAAGCCCGGCAGGTGGCCGCGCGCGGCTTCGAGAATCAGCCGCCCGGTCGGCGTCGGCTTCAGGTCGCGCGGACCCACCGGGGTCGACGGATTGACGATGACCGCCGGCAGCCGGCGTTCATCGATCAGCTGGCGCACGATGTTCTCGGCCTGGAATTTCGACTGCTTGTACGGCCCGATCAAATCGGCGAATCGGCCGGGCGTGTCCTCGTCGGCGATGCCGCCGGGAACCAGGCCGAGGGTGGCGACGCTGCTGGTATAAACGATGCGCTCGACGCCGGCGGCGAGCGCCGCGCTCATCAATTCGCGCGTGCCCTCGACATTGGCGCGGAACATGGCGGCCGGGTCGGGAACCCACAGCCGGTAATCGGCGGCGACGTGGAACAGATAGCGGCAGCCGGCGACGGCGCGGGCCAGCGAGGGCGCATCCTCCATCGCGCCCTCGGCGATTTCGACCGACAAGCCGGCGAGGTTGCGGCGGTCGCCGCCGGGACGGGCCAGCACCCGCAGGCGATGGCCGCGGTTCAGCAACGCCCGCACTACCGCGGAGCCGACGAACCCGGTCGCCCCGGTGACGAGGCACAAGCCCGGCGCGAGCGGCCTTGTCGTTCGCGCCGCCGTCATTCCGGAGCGCGAGCCCGGCTCGCCAGCCCGGAATCTATGGACATCGCCTCGTGAAAGTTGGCTGCCGTCAGGTGTTCATGGGTTTCGGGCCTGTCCCTCTCGGCCATCCCGGAATGACGATTGCTATGGTTAAAGACCAGATCGGCGCAAATCTGCCCGGCACCGGCGAGAGCGACGCCCGAAATGCTCAATGCAGCGCCGCGAGCCGGCGCTGCACCAGCGCGCGGCGGCTGTCGCCGGGCGGCAGCGCGCCGAGCAGCCTGGTCCAATAGCCGGCCGCCCGAGAGCGATCGCCGCTCTGGGCGGCGGCGAGACCCAGATACCACAGCGCGTTCGGCTCTTTGCTGTCGAGGGCGTTGATCTGGGTCGCCACAGCGACGAGCTCGGGGCTCGGCCGGTCTTCGCTCGACGCTGCCGGCGAGCGCCTGCATGATAGGCTTCGAGCAATGCGAGATTGCCCGGGAATTGCGCATTCCCTTCTTTGAGCGCGGCGAGCGAATCGGCGGTGCGTCCGAGCCCGGCGAAGCTCGTGGGCGCGGGCGATCCAGCCCTGCGCGTCCTGCGGCGGCGGCGCCGCCGCTGTCGCCGGTGGAACCGCATTCGGCGAGGTCGCACCGGGCGTCGGCTTCGCGGGCGCGCGCCGCCTGCGCCTTGTCGGGCTCGCCCAGCACGTCGTAGGCGCGGGCAAGGCGCGCCCACCCGGCCTTGTCCTCGGGGCGCCGTTCGAGCTGCCGGGCGAGGCGCTCGACCATGCCGCGGATCATCGCCTGGCGCTGTTCCGGCGACAGCGATTGGGCGGCGGCGACGTCCTGCGCGCTCGGTCCAGGAGGCGCGGCGGCGGGCTCGGCCGCCGACTTCGCCGGCGGTCCGCTCGGCGCCAGCTCGGCGAGCCGGTCGGCGACGGTCTGGCGCCATGGCGCGTCGGCCGGGGCAGATGCCAGCAGGGCCTGCAATTGCTTGCGCGCTCCGGCGGCGTCGCCCCCTTGCAGCATCGCGTCGGCCGCGGTAATAGCGCGAGCGCGGATCGTTGGGGGCTTTGGCGAACTCCGCCTCGGCGGCCGGCGTCACCGTGCCCTGGGCTGCGAGCACCAGCACCTCGCCGAGCTCGGCGTGCAAGCCGCTCTCGCCCGGCGCCAAGGCGATGGCATGGGCATAGGCGTCGCGCGCCTCGGAGAAGCGGCCGAGCGCCGCCAGGGTGCGGGCGAGCAGGACCCAGCCTTTGAGATCGCCGGGCGCCTGTTGCAGATGCGTCTCGATGCGGTCGGCCGCGGCGGCGAGCTCGGCCGCGCCATGCGGCGGCAGCGCGTCGGTCGCGGCGCTGCGATCGACGGCGCTGGGCGTGCCGACCGCGAAATAGACGGCGATCGCCGCCGCCGGCAGCACTGCGGCGATGCCGATCGCGGCGCCGATCCGCCACGACGTTTCCGCGCCACGACCGGCCGCCACCGTGATCCCGGCATCGCCGCGCTCCGCCGCCGCCAGCATCCGCCGGGTGATGTCGCTGCGCGCCGCCGTGGCCTGTTCGGGTGTCAGCCGGCCCTGCGCCAGCTCGGCATCGATGTCGGCGAGCTGCCGGCGAAACAGCACCGGCGCCGGTTCCTCGGTCGCTGTCGGGCCGCGGCTGGCGGACCAGCGGGCGCAGCAGAGCCAGCAGCGCCGCCAGGGTCAGGAGCCCGGCGACGATCCAGAACCAGACCATGCGCCTTCGCTCAGCAATGCCGCGGCCCGCGCGCGCTCGTCCGCGGTCAGCTCCGGCGATATCGGATCGGGGCGCCGCCGCCGCGCCCGCAGCAGCAGCACACAGCCCGCCCCCAGCAGCAGCGCCGGCGGCCCGAGCCACAACAGCCAGGTCACCGGCTCGAACGGCGGGTCGAGCAGCACAAAGATGCCGTAGCGCGCGACGATGTAGTCGCGCACCTGTCGGTCGGTATCGCCGGCCACCAGCAGCTTGCGCACCAGGAGGCGCAGATCGTGCGCCAGACCGGCGTTCGACTCCTCGATCGACTGGTTTTGGCATACCAGGCAGCGCAATTCGCGGCCGATCGCTTCGGCGCGCGCCTCGAGCGCCGGATCGGCGAGCCGCTCGGACGGCTCGAACGCCCAGGCCGCCGACGCCGCGAATGCGACCAGCAGCGCCGCCGCCAGCGACAGCCGCCGGATCATCCGGGCTCGGCCGGGCTCGCGGGCGACCGCCGGCGCGGGGCGCGACAGGGGCCGCCGCACCCGCAGCCGCCGGTCGCTTAGCGAAACGAGCCCGCCCAGCGCGGCCAACACCGCGCCGAACCAGATCCACGGCACCAGCGGGTTATAGTAGGCGCGCAGCACCCAACCGCCCTTGCCGTCCGGATCGCCGAGCGCCAGGTAGAGGTCGCCAAAGCCGTTGGTGGCGATCGCGGTGTTGGTGGTTGAGCTGCCGGCGATCGGATACCAGCGGCGCTCGGGGTATAGGGCGAAGGGGGCGCTGCCGGGCCGATCGACGACGATCTCGGCGCGCTGCACCCGGTAATTTTCGACGTTGCCCTCGGTCACGCCGATAAAGTGCAGGGTGCGGCCGGCGATGTGCAGATTGTCGCCGGCATGCATGGTCACGATCTGCTCGCTGCGCCACGCGCTCGACACCGTGACCCCGGCGATCACGACGCCGATGCCGAAATGCGCCAGCGCATAGCCAAAGGTCCCGCGCGGCAAACCGCGCAGCCGGCGCAGCATGATCGCCGGCGGCTGCTTTGCCACACCCGCCCGGTCGGCGAGGTCGGTCAGGACCCCGAGCATCGCCCAGCTGGCGAGCGCAATGCCGCCGAGCGCCGCCGGCGAGGCGCTGCGATGAAAGAAATAGACGATCGCCGGGGCCAGCAGCGCGCCGACCATGGCCGGGGCGAGGCGGCGCAGCGCAGCGCCGAGATTTCCGTGCCGCCAGGCCAGCACCGGGCCGATCACCATGGCGATGACGCCGGGCGCTATGATCGGGACAAAGGTGCGATCGAAATATTGCGGGCCCACCGACAGCTTGACGCCGCTCCATACCTGGGCGAACAGCGGATAGAAGGTGCCAAGAAACACCGTCGCCATGCCGGCCGCGAGCACCAGGTTGTTGAGAACGATGGCGCCCTCGCGGCTGACCGGGGCGAAGGGGCGGCCGACTTCGAGACCCGGCGCGCGCAGCGCGTAGAGGATCAGGCCGCCGCCGATCGCGATCGCGATCAAGATCAGGATGTAGACGCCGCGGGCCGGGTCGAGGGCAAAGGAATGCACCGAGGTCAAGATCCCGGAGCGCACCAGAAAGGTGCCGACGAGGCTCATGCCAAAGGTCAGGATCGCCAGCAGCACGGTCCAGCGCTGCAGGCTTTCGCGCTTTTCGACGACCGCCGCCGAATGCAATAGCGCGGTGCCCAATAGCCACGGCATGAACGAGGCGTTCTCGACCGGGTCCCAATACCACCAGCCGCCCCAGCCGAGATCGTAATAAGCCCACCAGCTGCCCATCGCGATGCCGAGGGTGAGCCCGCACCACGCGATCAGGGTCCACGGCCGCACCCAACGCGCCCAGGCGGCGCCGACCCGGCCTTCGAGCAAGGCGGCGATCGCGAACGAATAGGTGATCGAGAAGCCGACATAGCCGAAATAGAGCATCGGCGGGTGAAAGGCGAGGCCCGGATCCTGCAGTAGCGGGTTGAGGTCGCGGCCGTCGGCCGGCACCGGGAACAGCCGGGCGAACGGGTCGGAGGTGCCGAGAATGAACAGCAGCGTCCCGAAGCCGAGCAGCCCCTGGATCGCCAGGGTGCGGGCGCGCAGGCTCGCCGGCAGCGAGCGCGCGAACAGCGCCACCAGCCCGCCGAACAGAGCCAGCATGAACACCCACAGCATCATCGAGCCTTCATGGCTGCCCCAGGCTCCGGTCACCTTGTAGAGCATCGGCTTTTCAAGGCTCGAATTCTCGAACACGTTGAGCACCGAGAAATCCGAGACGATGTGGGCGTGGATGAAAATCGCGAAGGACAGCGCCACCAGGCCCAGCTGTAAAAGCGCCGCCGGTCGCGCCAGATCCATCAGCGCTCGGCTCTTCGCCTGGGCGCCGATCAGCGGCACCACACCCTGGACCGCCGCGACCAGCAGCGCCAGCACGAGCGCGAAATGGCCGATCTCTACGAGCACGTCCTCGAGCCTCCGACCGACCTATCAACAGCGCGATATTGGCACGATGCGCGATCCGCTGCACTGGGCATCGTCAGCCGCGCGGATTGGGCGCGGAAACTCCTTGCTCCCGTGGTCGGAGAACTCTACACGCGGAGACAGCGGTCCGAGGGCCTTCGGAGGTCCCCGGTCGCTACGTTTACTTAATCGATGCAGCAGATCCGGCAGGGTGTGTTCGCACCAGTCCGACCATGACCTCCGGGCAGGCGGAGGACATGAAGCAGTGCGTGTGCTCAACAGCAACACCCTCCTCATGTTCGGAAAAGAGCACGCAGATGCGGATCTCGCGGTGCGCGAACTGAGCAGGACGCTTGGCAACGTTGCATGGTCAAGGATGCCGGATATCGTGGACGCGTACCATCAGCGATGGTGCTCAACGCAGACCGAGTCGTATTCCGAGTCAAGGGCAGCGACTACCGCGCAATTGTCGCATTCGATTTCCAACGGCGGGCGGCGTTCATAAAATTCGCGGGCATCCCACGCGGAATACGGAAAAATTGATGCTCTAACAGTGGACTTCCGTCCCAGAAACTAACCAACCTGTCAAGATGAAAAGCAATATGAAGTCGATTTCCCCGATTCGGGACGAGGCTGGTCATCGCGCTGCGTTGGCCGAAATCGAGCGGCTGTGGGGCGCGGCAACGGGCACACCTGAAGGTGATCGGCTGGGTGTGCTGATGGTTCTAGCCGATGACTACGAGCGTACAAATTGGCCTGACGAAAATTTGGATCCGGTCAGCGCCATTGCCGCTCGGATGGAAAACTCTGGGCGCACCCGAAAGGATCTTGAAAAGATCGTCGGCTCTTCCGGTCGGGCGTCGGAGGTTTTGAATCGCAAGCGACACCTCACATTGCCAATGATTTGGAGACTCGTGCAGGAATGGAAGATGCTCGCAGAAATTCTTGTCCGCCCTTACAGACTTAGCTCAAGCGAATCAACCGGTTGGCATAAGACGAAGAGAGTTCGCGCTGCTTCCTGACGCGTCGGACGCGCCCG
Source organism: uncultured Alphaproteobacteria bacterium (assembly GCA_963814805.1). Taxonomy (GTDB): domain Bacteria; phylum Pseudomonadota; class Alphaproteobacteria; order ATCC43930; family CGMCC-115725; genus AP-15. The sequence goes on from CAWFER010000012.1 coordinate 163,569, forward strand.
TTCCAGGAACCTGCTGCGGCGCCCCGTGCGCGCTTTCCGCCAGGCTCACCCGGATTCTCGATCGGCGAGCAGCATGCGGCCATAAGGCGCCATCGCCGCCTGGCGGCTGGCGGCGTGGTGGGTCAGGATGGTCATCACGTCGCGCCGGATCGCCCCAGCCGGTCGTTGTCGTAGACCCAGCGCGCGCCGTCCGCCTCGCACAGGCGGTCGAGCGCCGAGCCCACCTGGTGCTGCGCCTAGACCATGTCGCGGCGGGCGCGCAAGGCCTCGGCCTCGGTGATCTTGCGGCCCGAGCTGACCGCCGCGGTGCTGGCGTCGCGCCCGGCGTGGAGCAAGAGGGTCGCCGCGTCGATCGCGGCGGCGGCCTCGCCGATCGCCATCTGCACCACCTCGGACTGGGCCACCTTGGCCACTCCGCGCGAAACCCGGCCGGCCAATCCGGCGCAGGCGATATCGAGGGCGCGGCGGCCGAGCGCGATGCAGACCGGCGGCAACGAATAGGACACAAGAAACCCGCGCGGCGCGCGCAACACCGGATAGTCGGGATGGACCAGCGCCCCCGGCGGGGTCGCCGGCGAACAGGTCGGCGACCATCACCGCGGCGGTGCTCGGGCACGAATACATCGTGCAGGACCAGCGACTTGCTGCCGGTGCCGGCAAGGCCCAAGGTCTGCCAGTCGTCGACGATCTCGCATCTCGGCGAGCGGCGCCAGCAGATAGGCGATGTGGCGCGGGTCGCCCGCCTCGCCGAGAAAGGCGCCGAGGATCGCCCATTGCGCATGGTCGCAGCCGCTCGAAAACGGGAAATGGCCGGAAAGCCGCCAGCCGCCGGCGACGCGCTTGGCGGCGGCGCGCGGCGCCAGCGAGGACGCGGCGACCGCTTCGGGGTCGTCGCCCCAGACGTCGATCTGCGCCTGTTCGGGATATTGCGCGATGATCCATTGATGCTCGGCCAGCACCGCATAGACCCAGGCCGAGGACGCGCAGCCATAGGTCAATTCCTCGACGATCCGCGAGAACAGGCTGAACCGGCCCTGCATGCCGCCGAACCGCCGCGGCTGCAGGATGCGCAGGATGCCGGCCGCGCGATACTCGGCGATGGTCTGCGCCGGCAATTGCCGCGCCGCGGCCGCGGCCGGCGCGCGCTCGGCCAAGAGCGGGATCAGCGCCCGCGCCCGCGCCAGCACCGCGCGCTCGTCATCGGGCAGCGCGCTGTCGTCGCCCGAAGGAAGAACCGGATCGCAATGCGTCATAGGTTGAGCCTGCACCAGAGCTGGCGGCCGAGCAATGTCCCGCGACCGAGCATCGCGGATGATGCGGCCTGGCGAGGATAATGCCGATCGATCGGGAGGCTCGCTAGAACGCGGCGCAAGAGTCGCGGGTGATCAGGCCGACCGATTGCTGGTGGAACCGGGTCTTGTAGGAATCGATCACCGCCGAGAGCCGGCGGCCGAGATCGGGGGTTCGCCTGGTCGCGACAATCAGAATTTTGGTTGGGTCGCGGGCGATGAGGCCGGTCTGCGGGTTGCGCCATTGACCTTGGCCATCGAACACGGTGAAGCCGTCGGGGAAGTTGGAAGTGATGATTTGCGCCGCGAACCCGGCCCATTCGGCGTCGGTCAGCGGCTCGCGGCCTCTGATGCGGCGGCCAAAGAACAATTCGGCGACCAGCATCCGCTGTTCCCCCGGCAAGAGGCAGGAGTAGCGCGCGGGCGGCGGCGGTGAGAGCTTTGGCGGCGTCGGCGGCGCGGCACAGCCCGACACGAAGATAAGAAGCAGCCCGGCGGCCGGATGAGAGCCAGAGCAGCGCCGGGACGAGATTGCCGCCGCGCTGCCCGCTTCGTGACGACAGCTCCTTTTCTTCATTGCGAACGAAGCGCAGCAATCTTGCAATAAAGCTGGGATTGCTACTCCGCGGCCTCCCTGACCGCGGCGGGTTCGACCTTGGCGGCGCAGAATTTGAATTCGGGGATCTTGCCGTATCGGGTCGAGCTGCGGGTTGGTCAGGATGTTGGCGGCCGCCTCGGCGTAGCAGAACGGGATGAACACCATGCCCGGCGCCACCGCGCTGTCGGCGCGCGCCTTCAATTCGATCGCCCCGCGCCGGGTGGTGACCCGCACGCCGTCGCCGGCGGCGATGCCGAGCCGGCGCAACTCGGCGGGCGCCAGCTAGGCCACCGCCTCGGGCTCGAGCTCATCGAGCACGCTCGCCCGCCGGGTCATCGCCCCGGTGTGCCAATGTTCGAGCTGGCGGCCGGTGGTCAGCACCATCGGGTATTCGGCGTCGGGCTCCTCGGCCGGCGGGATGATCGCCGCCGGCACCAGCCGGCCGCGCCCCGAAGCGGTCGGAAAGCCGTCGCCAAAGACGATCTCGTGCCCGGGCTCGTCCTCGGCGTCGCACGGATAGGTCACCGATGATTCGCGTTCCAGCCGCTCCCAGGTGATGCCGTTCAGCGACGGCATCGCCAGCTTCATCTCGGCGAACACGTCGCGCGGGTGCGGGTAGTCCCAGTCGAGCCCGATGCGCCGCGCGATCTCCTGGATGATCCACAGATCCTCGCGCGCATTTCCCGGCAGCGGCAGGGCGCGGCGACCAATCTGCACCTGGCGGTTGGTGTTGGAGACGGTGCCGCTCTTTTCCGGCCAGGCCGAGGCCGGCAATACGACATCGGCGTATTTCGCGGTCTCGGTCAGGAACAGATCCTGGACGACGAGATGTTCGAGCTTGGCCAGAGCCTCGCGGGCGTGCTGCACGTCGGGGTCGGACATCGCCGGGTTCTCGCCCATGATGTACATGCCGCGGATCTCGTCGCGATGCACCGCGTCCATGATCTCGACCACGGTCAGCCCGGCCTTGTCGTCGAGCGCAGTCCCCCACAGCGCCTCGAATTTCGCGCGCACCGCCGGGTCCACGACCGACTGATAGTCGGGATAGACCATCGGAATGAGCCCGGCGTCGGAGGCGCCCTGCACGTTGTTCTGGCCGCGCAACGGGTGCAGCCCGGTGCCGGGGCGGCCGATCTGCCCGGTGATCAAGGCCAAGCGCGATCAGGCAGCGCGCGTTGTCGGTGCCGTGGACATGCTGCGAGATGCCCATGCCCCAGAAGATGATCGCCTTCTCGGCGCGGGCGTAGGTGCGCGCGACGTGACGCAGCGTCGCCGCTTCGACGCCGCACAGCGGCGCCATCTTTTCCGGCGAATAGTCGCGGATATGCTCGCGCAATGCCTCGAAATCCTGCGTGTGCGCCTGGACATACTGCCGGTCGTAGAGGTCTTCCTCGATGATCGTGTGCAACAGCGCGTTCAGCAGCGCCACGTCGCGGCCCGGATTGAAGCGCAGGGTCAGGGTCGCATGCCGCACCAGCGTGTGGCCGCGCGGGTCGATCACAAAGATCTGGGCGCCGCGTTTGGCGGCCTGCTTGAAAAAGGTCGCCGCCACCGGATGGTTCTCGGTCGGCCGCGCGCCGATGACGATGATGACGTCGGCATCGGCCGCCGCGGTAAAGGGCGCGGTCACTGCGCCCGAGCCGATCCCCTCCATCAGCGCCGCGACCGAGGAGGCGTGGCAGAGCCTCGTGCAGTGATCGACATTGTTGCTGCCGAAGCCGGTGCGCACCAGCTTCTGGAACAGATAGGCCTCTTCGTTCGTGCCCTTGGCCGAGCCGAAGCCCGGCGAGCGCCCGCTTGCCGTCGCCGGTCGCGGATCTGCCTGAGGCCGGCGGCGGCGCGGTCGAGCGCCTCCTCCCAGCTGGCCTTGCGGAAATGGGTGTAGGGGTTGGCCGGGTCGATCTCGACGTCGTGCTTCGACACCCCATCCTTGCGGATCAGCGGCTCGGTCAGGCGGTCCGGGTGGGCGACATAGTCGAAGCCGAAACGACCCTTGACGCACAGCCGGTTGTGGTTGGCCGGCCCGTCCCGGCCTTCGACCGCGACGATGTGGTCGTCTTTGATCTGGTAGGTCAGCTGGCAGCCGACCCCGCAATAGGGGCACACGCTGTCGACCTCGCGGTCGGGGGCGTTGGCGAAGACGCCATTGGCGTCGACCAGGGTCGCCGGCATCAATGCGCCGGTCGGGCAGGCCTGCACGCATTCGCCGCAGGCGACGCAGGTGCTCGATCCCATCGGGTCGTCGAAATCGAACACGATCTTTTCGTGATAGCCGCGCGCCGCCATGCCGATCACGTCGTTGACCTGGACCTCGCGGCAGGCGCGCACGCACAGATTGCACTCGATGCAGGCGTCGAGCTGCACCGCCATCGCCGGGTGGCTGCGGTCGGGCGCCGGCGCGGCGTGGCGCGGAAAGCGGCTGTCGGCGACCTCGAGCCGGTCGGCCCATTGCCAGAAGCGCGAATTCGGGTCGTGCGCCGCCTCGCGCGACGGCTGGTCGCCGACCAGCAATTCGAACACCAGCTTGCGCGAGAAGCGGGCGCGCTCGCTCGCGGTCTGCACCTTCATCCCCGGCGCCGGCTGGCGCACGCAGGACGCGGCCAACACCCGCTCGCCCTCGATCTCGACCATGCAGGCGCGGCAATTGCCGTCGGCGCGGTAGCCGGGCTTCGGCAGCCAGCACAGATGCGGGATCTCGATGCCCTGCCGGTTGGCGACCTGCCAGATCGTCTCGCCGGGCGCGGCCTCGACCTCGGCGCCGTCGAGGGTGAAGCGGATCGGATCGGTCATGTCATGGTCGTCCCGATTTGCAGGAGGCGTTGGGCGGAACCCTTGCAGCGCCCAAACCACTGCAACGCCTATAACGAAAATCACAGCGGGCACAGCTGCTGCTCCGATGAGCGCCGCATAATCCGCAACACTCCAAACTGAGCACCACCACCCTTCGCTCGCGCCGAACAGGCATCCGATCGCTGTTTGGAGCCTAACCCACTCGGCAACCACATAGATTGTGACCCAGATTGCAGAACCGACGATCCACAATCGGAGCAGGCCGCGCTGTACGTTCAAGGGTTCACGCAGTTCAGACGTAGGGCGGGTGAGCGAAGCGTAACCCGCCGCGCCGCGCGAACCGATGGCTGGTTGCGCTGCGCTCCACCCGCCCTACGAATTCGAGGGTGAAAAATGCGGCGGATGATCACGCCAGATCCTCGCGGAAATGCTTCAGCACTTGCTTCACCGGGTTCATCGCCGCCTGGCCGAGGCCGCAGATCGAGGCGTCGCTCATCACCCGGGTCAACTCCTGCAGCAGCTCTTCGTCCCAATGCGGTGCGGTCATCAGCTTGACCGCCTTTTCGGTGCCGGCGCGGCACGGCGTGCACTGGCCGCAGCTCTCATCCTCGAAAAAGCGCAACAGGTTCAGCGCCACCGCCTTCATGTCGTCCTTGTCGGACAAGCACGACAACCGCGCCCGAGCCGGTAAAGCAGCCATGCGGTTCGAGGGTGCCGAAATCGAGCGGGATGTCGGCCATCGCCGCCGGCAATATGCCGCCCGAGGCGCCGCCCGGCAGATATCCCTTGAAGGCGTGGCCCGCGGCCATGCCGCCGCAGAATTCGTCGATCAGCTGGCGCGCGGTGATCCCGGCCGGGGCGAGCTTGACCCCCGGGTCCTTGACCCGTCCCGACACCGAGAACGTCCGCAGCCCCTTGCGCCCGTTGCGGCCCTGGCCGGTGAACCAGTCGGCGCCCTTCTCGACGATGTCGCGCACCCAATAGAGGGTCTCGACATTGTTGCACAGGGTCGGCCGGCCAAAGAGCCCGACCTGGGCCGGAAACGGCGGCCGCTGCCGCGGCAGCCCGCGCTTGCCCTCGATGCTTTCGAGCATCGCCGATTCTTCGCCGCAGATATAGGCGCCCGCACCCCGGCGCAGGTGGATATGGCGCATGCGGCGACAGCCCGGCCGCATCGAGCGCCGCGATCTCGCTGTCGAGGATCGCCCGGCATTGCGGGTATTCGTCGCGCAGATAGATATAGACATCGGCGGCCTCGACCACCCAGGCGGCGATCAGCATCCCTTCCAGAAACCGATGCGGGTCGGTTTCGAGAAAATAGCGGTCCTTGAAGGTGCCGGGCTCGCCCTCATCGGCGTTGACCGCGAGCAGCCGCGGTGCGGGCTCCTGGCGCACCAGTCGCCATTTGCGCCCGGTCGGAAACCCGGCGCCGCCGAGCCCGCGCAGCCCCGAATGTTCGAGCGCCTCGATCAGCTCCGCGGGCTGGCGCTCGCCGGCGAGACAGGATTGCAGCAGCCGGTAGCCGCCGCCGGCGCGATAGGCGTCGAGGCCGATAAAGGCCGGGACCGGCGGGTGCGTCTCGCCGGCGGCGACAGCGGCCGCGACCGAGGCGGCGGTCGCATGCTCGTGCAGAGCGTGGCCGATCGCGACCACCGGCGCGTGATCGCAGCCGCCCATGCACGGCGCGCGCACGACCCGCACCTCGCCGCCGAGCCGGCTCTGCAGCTCGGCGAGCAATGCCGGCGCGCCGGCGAGTTCGCAGCTGAGGCTGTCGCACACCCGCACGGTCAGCGGCGGCGGCGGCGCTCGTCATCCATGACGATGTCGAAATGGGCGTAGAACGAGGCGACCTCGTAGACCTCGACCAGGGCGAGGCGCATCTCCTCGGCCAGCGCCGCCATGTGGCGCGCGTAGAGGCAGCCGAAATGGTCCTGCAGCAGGTGCAGATGCTCGATCAACAGGTCGCGCCGGCGCTCGCGATCGCCGAGCAGGGCCTGGACCTCGTCGAGCGCGGCCGGGTCGACCTGCCGGCCCTTGGGATGATCGAGCCCGCGCCGCCTGCCGGAGCCCGGATGAATGCGGCGGTCGTGATGCCTTACGGATTGCGGCATGTGATCGCCGCTGAAATCCCCTCTCCGCCCTTCAAGGGGGAGCGGGAGGGACCCGCGCCGAGAATTGTGAGGGTGAGGTGGGACTCTCCGCCAGCGCTCTGGGACCGGCCGCCTTACCCCAACCCTCTCCCCCCCGAGGGGCGGAGACGGGGAATCGCGGGCGAGAGCCCCGGGTCGCCATCAGACCGCCTTCTCCTCGCGCAGGGCCGCGATCTCGTCCTTGCCGTAGCCGAGCCAGTCGAGGAGTTCGTCGGTGTGCTCGCCGAGCAATGGCGAGCGCCTGACCTCGACCGGCGAATCCGAAAGGTTGATCGGCGAGCCGAGCTGAACGTAGCGGCCGCGGGTCGGATGGTCGAGCTCGACCAGATAGCCGCGCTCGTAGAGCGACTGGTCCTCGTAGATGTCCTTCATCGACAGGATCGGGCCGCACGGCACGTCGACCTCGTTCAGTATCTGCCATGACCTCGAACTTGGTCTTGGTCATCGTCCATTTCTCGATGATCGAAAAGCATTCGGGGATCTTCGGCAAACGCGCCTGCGGCGTCGCATATCCGGGGTCGGCGATCAGCTCCTCGCGGCCGCAGAGCTTCATCAGGGGCTCCCAGGAGGGCGGCTGGATGATCACATAGACCCAGTCGTTCGGCCCGCCTGGAGCGCAGCGCAAGGCCGCGCCCGGCTGGCCGCCGCCCGAGGCGTTGCCGGCGCGCGGCACCGCGTCGCCGAATTCCTTGTTCGGATATTCCGGCAAGGGACCGTGCGGCGAGGCGCTGCTGGTCGCGCATCTTGACCCGGCACAGATTGAGCACCGCGTCGGTCATCGCCACCTCGACCCGCTGGCCCCGGCCGGTGCGCTCGCGCTGATAGAGCGCCGCGAGGATGCCGGCCACGGCGTGCACGCCGGTGCCGCTGTCGCCGATCTGGGCGCCGGTCACGGTCGGCGGGCCATCGTCCCAGCCGGTCGTGCTCGCCGATCCGCCCATGCATTGGGCGACGTTCTCATAAGCCTTGCAATCGACATAGGGGCCGGGGCCGAACCCCTTGATCGAGGCGTAGATGACCCGCGGGTTCAATTCCTGAAACCGCTCCCAGGTGAAACCCTGGCGGTCGAGCACCCCCGGCCCGAAATTTTCCAGGATCACGTCGCAGCGCTTGACCAGGTCTTCGATGATCTTCTTGCCGCCGGGGGCTTTCAGGTTGACCGTGATGCTGCGCTTGTTCGAGTTCAGCATCGTGAAATAGAGGCTGTCGGCGCCCTTCACGTCCTGCAACTGGCCGCGGGTGATGTCGCCGCGCCCCGGCATCTCGATCTTGATCACGTCGGCGCCCATCCAGGCCAATAGCTGGGTCGCGGTCGGCCCGGCCTGGACATGGCCGAAATCGAGGATGCGCACACCTTCCAGCGCTTTGCTCATCAGCGTCTCCAGCTCTTACTTTTTGCCCATCCCGGCGCAGGCCGGGACCCATGGCGCCAAAGGCTCAGCGGCGGCTAGATGGACCCCGGCTGGAGCCTGTTCTCGGGCCGCGCAAAGCACGGACCCGTGGGCCGGGGTGGCGCCCGTCGCGCCCGTCTTGTCGAAAAAATCGCCGTGCTGCTCGACATGCGCCGCGAGCCCCAAGGCGTGCTCGCGCGCCAAACGCTCGGCGAGTTCGGGGTCGCGGCGTTCGAGCGCTTCGATGATCCGCATATGGTCGGCGATCGAGAGCGCCGCGCGGTTTTCCTGGTGAATCGTCACCTTGCGGATCGCGCGCATGTGGATGAACAGGTTCTCGGTCATTTCGGCGAGCAGCGCGCAGCCGCTCATCTGGATGATCGCCTGATGAAAGGCGATGTTCGCATCCGAATATTCGGCGAGCCGCTCGCCGCCGTGTTCCGGCGCTGAACTCAGCCATAAGGCGGCGCAGCCCTGCGATATCCGCGTTCGGCGGCGCGCTCGGCGGCGAGCCGCGCCGCCATGCTTTCGAGCGCCGCCATGACGATAATCATTTCGACGATCTCGCGCTTGGTCTTGCGCACGACGAAGATGCCACGGCGCGGGCGGGTGCGGACAAAGCCTTCCTGCTCGAGCAAAGTCATCGCCTCGCGGATCGGCGTGCGGCTGACGCCCAGCCCCTCCGACAGCCGCCGCTCGTCGAGCCGGATCTCTTGCGGATGGGCGTAGATGTCCATCGCCGTGATCGCCCGCTTCAGCGCGGCATAGGCGAGGTCGCGGAAGCTGGCGCCGGTCTCCAGCCGCGGCACATCGATAGCCGGCCGGTCCAGCCTTTCGTCGGTGCGGAGGTCGGCTTTGATCATCCCTGAGGTATATGGTATACCACAGCCCTCGGCAACCCGCTTTCCGCGATCCGCGGGGCGTAGGACGGGTGCAACCCGCCACTGGCGACGACCCAACCGAAGGCCGGTTGCACAGCGCTCCACCCGCCCTAGGGCTGCCTTGCGCGCCTAGGCGCCGGCCAGGTTCGGCGTCGTCTCCAGCGGCAACCCTGGGTGGCCGGTCAATCGCTCGCCTTCGGCCTGCATCTCGCGCGCCTTCTTCTTCACCGTCGGCAGCAGCGAGTCGATTTTTTCCAGGTCGAGGTCGGCCGCGACCCCGGGATAGCCGGCGCGCTCGATCATAGCCGCCAATTTCCGGTTCTCGAGCTGGTCGAACACCCAGCCGAGCGGGTCGTCGACCAAGGTCTTGTCCCAAAAGATGCGATGGTTCTTGTTGCGCGGGCCATAGTGGTAATGCGGGAATTGCCAGAAGCAGTCGAAGGCCAGGATCTCGGTTTCTTCAACATACGATTTTCCCATCGACCCGCCAATGTCGGTCAAGACATGGACGGCGAGCCCGCCGTCGCCACCCGCCTGGCGCCGCATCTCGAGGCCGAATCTGATATTCCCGGCTTCGAAGATCTGCGTGCCGCGATTGTGCTTGACCGTGTTCCGCTTGGCGGCGAACAACTCCCGGGCGCAGGCTTCCACCTGCGGCAGCGTCCGTCGCACCTCGGCCAGATCGGTCGCCGCGGCGAGTTGCGGGTATCCGGCCCGTTCCAGCATCTTCGGGAGCTTGGTTTCGAGCGTCCTGATCGTCCAACCGATCGGGTTGCCGTCGGCGATCGGGTCCATTCTGTAGTGCTGGACCAAGCCGCTCAAGGTTTCGGGCTGGTCATCCGCCATCATCGACCCGGCGGCGGGCATATCGCGATTTTCCGGCCCGTAGACGTAGCTCTTTTCCTGGTCGAAGCAGTTGAACCGCAACAGGGTCGTCTCCTTGCCGGCGACATCGGCCGCCACCGCGATCGCCACACCCTGGTCGGCGTGATCGTGGATGTTGCCGTCCCACAGCTCGTGTCTGACGGTGAACGTCAGGGGGCCTGCGGTAAATCTTGTCCTCTGCGATGCTTGTGACATGGATGGACGCTCCTTTTAAGACGCTGGCGAGAGTGTACAAAACCGCAGCGATCCTCGCACGGGTTTCTTGTCAGTCGGGCGCCGGCGCGGGGCGCCCGACGAATGGCGGGTTGCGCTGGCTCTGCTGCGCCCGCCCGCCCTAGCCTAGCCCCGGATGTCCCACCGCGATGTTGACGCCGATCGCCAGCAGCGCGGCGCCGCCGAGAATTTCGGCGATGCGGCCAAATTTGTCGCCGAGGACGCGGCCGAGCAGGATGCCCAAGGTCGTCATCGCGAACGTCGCCAGCCCGATGGCGAGCGCGGGCGCCGCGATGCCGATATCGAGCAGCGCCAGGGTCACGCCCACGGCCAGCGCGTCGATGCTGGTGCCGATCGCGGTCGCCACCAGCAGCCGGGTCGGATGGCGCTTGGGCTTGGCGGCGTCGGCCGGGCGCCGCGAGCCGTCCCAGATCATCTTGACGCCGATCAGGCCGAGAACGGCGAGCGCGGCCCAGCGGTCGATCGCCGCGAAATAGGCGCTGGCGGCACTGCCGGCGACCCAGCCGACGATCGGGGTCGCCGCCTCGACCAGGCCAAAGATCATGCCGCAGCGCAGCGCCTCGCCGACCGGCGGACGATCGAGCACCGAGCCCTTGCCGAGCGCCGCGGCGAACGCGTCGGCCGACATGCAGAAGGCCAGGACGATGATGCTGAGGAGGCTCATGATCGCGAGGCTCGCCGGGCCAGAGCAGTACGCAGACCCCGGCCGGCCGGAAACGGCCCTGGGTGCGTACTGGTCTCGCCAAGCAGAAGCCGCGGCCTCTGCCGACCGTGCCACGCGCCGGGGCGCGAGCCTGTTGACACGGAACCGCCGCGAACGGCGGAAGCTACTCCCCAATCGCGCCCCAGGTAGCGCCCGCCACGCCTCTTGTCAACCGTCGCGGCCGACGAGGTCGGCTGCCGCCGCACCCGTCCGGCTCCGGCCGCGGGTCATCGCCGTTTATGGCAGCGAGCGGCTGACCACGACGCCGCTGATCACCGGTCCGGTGACGGTGTTGATCAGCGTGAAGAATTTCTGCAGGTCGCTCAGCTTGGCGTTGGCGACGAATATCACGTCCTTGTCTTCGATCGGGAATCGCTCCGCATAAAAATAGCTTTTGGCTTCTCTCATATTGAGGCGATAGACGATCGGAGAACTGCCATCGGGGCCGTTGGCGATCGGCGGCGCGTTGAGCGCGGCGACGACCGAGGACGGCTCGAAGCGGAACAGGAAGACGCCGCGCGGGTCGGCGCGCAAATCCTGCAACCCGCCGGCTTTGGCCAGCGCTTCGGCCAGGTTCACCTTTTCGGCGCCAAACTGCACCTCGGCGTTGGTGCCGGCCGCGCCGAACACCGAGAAGGTCTGCGGCACCTGGATCAGGGTCAGCACGTCGCCCGGCCACGCATAGATGTTCTCGGCCGGGTCCGAGACCAGTTGGTCCATCGGGATCGTCACCGTAACGCCATTCCGCGACAGGCGCACGAAGGTGTTGTAGATCGGCGCCTTGGCCCCGCCCGCGTCGGCAATCAGCTCGAGCAGGCGATCGCCGCCGACCGAGAGCGGCACGCGTTTGCCGGTGACCACCTCCCCCTGCACCGTCGCGGTATTGGTTACGCTCATCTTCACGGTGACGATCGCCTGCGGCTCGATCGCCTTGTCGGCGAGGCGTTGCTGGATCTCCTGCTGAACCTGCAGCGGGGTGCGCCCGGCGACCGGGACCCGGCCGGCAAACGGCACGCTGATGCCGCCGTCGGAGGCTACCACCTGATCGGGGATGATCACCGGCGCCGATCCGCCGCCGCCGCCGGCCCCGGTCGCGGGCGCGCTGAACAACCCTCCCCCCGCCGCCTCCCAGATCGTCACTCCGACCGTATCGCCGATGCCGATGCGAGGCGGCGGAGGCTTGCCGTATTTCTGAAACATCGTGTGAAAGCTCTGGGCCGGCTGGGCGAGCAGGGTTGCGACGACCCGGTTATCGACGTCGACAATGTCGAAGTGCCGCCGGCCGTTGGTGACCGCCTGATCGAAAACCTGGCCGACGGTCGGCCCGGCAGTCGGCAGCGCGGTGCACCCGGTGAGCGCGGCGCCGCCCAGGCACGCAAGGATTACGGCAATTTTCATTGGCGCGGAACAGTTGTCGAACCCGGCGGGACATTCTATCAGCACGACGATCTAATCAAGCGTCCGTCTGCTTCAGCCAAGTCAAGTCGCGGCGACGATTGCCCATGGCGAACCTGGCGTGTCGTCCTTGCGGGCGATTGCGGCGTCAGCCGCGGGCTCGGCAGATCGTCAGCATGTCGGCGCCCACCGTCTCGACCGAAACCGGGACAAAACCTGGCGCGCTGGCCAACGCGTCGAGGCCCAGGGCGGCGATCGCCGGGATGCCGTCGGCGCCGATCAGCAGCGGCGCGTGGAACCAGGCGAGGCGGTCGACGAGGCCGGCGCGCAACAGGGCGGCGGCGAGGCGTCCGCCGCCTTCGACCAGGAGCCGGGTGATGCCGCGCCGGCCGAGCGCTGTTAGCGCTGCGGCAAGGTCGATGCCGCCCTCGGGGTCGGGATCGGCATCGATCAGGCTGGCGCCAGCGGCGCGGAACGCCTCGCGCCGGGCGGGATCGGCCGAGACCAGCGTCAGGACCCAGGTCGGGGTCTGGCGCGCCCCGGCAATCACCCGCGCCGAGAGCGGAATGCGCAGGCGGCGGTCGAGAACGACCCGCACCGGCGAGCGCTGGCCGAGCCCGGGCAGCCGGCAGGTCAGCTGCGGATCGTCGGCCAAGACGGTCCCGGTGCCGACCATGATCGCGTCGTGCCCGGCGCGCAGCGCCTGCCCGCGGTCGCGCGCCGGCGGCCCGGTGATCCATTGGCTGGCGCCGGTGCGGGTGGCGATGCGCCCGTCGAGCGAGGTCGCGAGCTTGAGGGTGACGAGCGGCCGGCCGAAGCGCTGGCGGATCAGAAAGCCGGCATTGAGGTCGGCCGCCTCCTCGGCGCAGAGCCCGGTTTCGACCGTAAGGCCGGCCGCCCGCAGCCGGGCGATCCCGCCGCCGGCGACGCGCGGATCGGGATCTTCGATGGCGACGACGACGCGCCGCACCCCGGCCTCGATCAGCGCCTCGGCGCAGGGCGGGGTTCGGCCCCAATGGCTGCAAGGTTCGAGGCTGACATAGGCGGCGGCGCCGCGCGCTGAAGCACCCGCCCGGCGCAACGCCTCGGTCTCGGCATGCGGCCGGCCGCCCGGCTGGGTCCAGCCGCGGCCGACGACCCGGCCCGCATTGACGATGACGCAGCCGACCGCCGGGTTCGGCCACACCGCGCCGAGCCCGCGCCGGGCCAGCGCCAGCGCCGCCCGCATCCAACCGAGATCTCCCTGCCGATCGCCGCCCGCCCTCGGATGCGCTGCCGCGTCTAGATCCATGCGGCGGCCTCATTCGCCATCCGCGGCGATCCGTCCGACAAAATCGCCGAAATCCTTGGCCTCGCGGAAATTGCGGTAGACCGAGGCGAAGCGGATGTAGGCGACCTGGTCGAGGCTCGCCAGCGCCTCCATGACGAGGCCGCCGATCATGTCGCTCGGGATCTCGGTCTCGCCCGAACTTTCGAGCTGGCGCACCAGGGAGTTGATGATGCGCTCCACCCGTTCGGGCTCGACCGGGCGCTTGCGCAGCGCGATATAGATCGAGCGCGCCAGCTTGTCGCGTTCGAAGGGTTCGCGCTGGCCGGTTTTCTTGACCACCGTCAAGTCGCGCAACTGCACCCGCTCGAAGGTGGTAAATCGGGCGGCACAATTCGCGCAGAAGCGCCGCCGCCGGATCGCGCCGCGATCGTCAGTCGGGCGCGAATCCTTAACCTGGGTGTCGTCGGCGCCGCAAAATGGACAGCGCATCTCGTCCTCCCGCTCGTGCTCGCCTCAGGGCTCCGCTGGGCTACCCGGTCACCGATAGATCGGAAAACGGCCGCAGAGTTCCTCGACTTCGGCGCGGACCCGCGCCACGACCTCGCCGTTGTCGTCGCGGCCGCGCGCCGCCGCCCGCAGCACCTCGACGATCAGCCGGCCGACGGTGCGGAATTCGTCGGCGCCAAAGCCGCGCGTCGTCGCCGCCGGCGAGCCGAGGCGAATCCCCGAGGTCACCGTCGGCTTCTCCGGGTCGAATGGGATGCCGTTCTTGTTGCAGGTGATGCCGGCATGGCCGAGGCTCGCTTCGGCATCGCGGCCGGTCAGCCCGAGCGGGCGCAGATCGACCAGCAGCAGATGCGTGTCAGTGCCGCCCGAAACGATCGCGAGGCCAGCCTGCGCCAAGGTTTGCGCCAAGGTTTGCGCGTTGTCGACGACCGCCGCGGCATAATCGGCAAAACCCGGCCGCAGCGCCTCGCCGAGCGCCACCGCCTTGGCTGCGATGACGTGCATCAACGGGCCGCCTTGCAGACCGGGAAAGACCGCGGCGTTGATCCGTCGGCCGATCGCCTCGTCCTGGGCCAGGATCAGCCCGCCGCGCGGCCCGCGCAAGGTCTTGTGCGTGGTGGTGGTCACGACGTCGGCATAGGGTAAGGGGCTCGGATGCACGCCGCCGGCGACGAGCCCGGCGAAATGCGCCATGTCGACCATCAGATAGGCGCCGACCTCGTCGGCGATGGCGCGAAAGCGGGCGAAGTCGATGATGCGCGGATAGGCGCTGCCGCCGGCAATGATCAGTTTGGGCCGGTGAGCGCGGGCCAGCCGCTCGACCTCGTCGAAATCGATGCGCGCATCCTCGCGCCGCACCCCATAGGAAAGCGCGTTGAACCATTTGCCCGACAGGTTCGGCCGCGCGCCATGGGTCAGATGGCCGCCGGCGGCGAGCGACAGCCCGAGCACCGTATCGCCCGGCGCCAGCAACGCCAGAAAGACAGCCTGGTTCGCCTGTGCGCCCGAATGCGGCTGGACATTGGCAAAGGCGCAGCCGAACAGCCGTTTGGCGCGGTCGATCGCCAGGCTCTCGGCGACGTCGACAAACTCGCAGCCGCCGTAATAGCGGCGCCCGGGATAACCCTCGGCGTATTTGTTGGTCAGAACCGAGCCCTGCGCCTCCAGGACCGCGCGGGAGACGATGTTTTCGCTGGCGATCAGCTCGATCTGCGAGCGCTGGCGCGCAAGTTCGCCGTCGACAGCCGCGGCCAGCTCCGGATCGGCCGCCGCCAGGGGATCGGTGAAAAACCCGCCGGCCACGGCAGAGCGGCGAGGAAACGGGGCTGAGACCATCAACGCAACCATTGGTTCGGGCAGAGCAAGCATCTGTATCCGGGGGCCAATATGCCGCCGCAGAAAGGCGCCGCGACAGGCCGCCATTTACAGCGGCTGCAGCCGTCGCCGCCCAGCGCCGGGCGGAGGCCACCCGAATCGCGCCAAGCCTACCAGATCTCGCCGAGACATGCCAACCGGCTACTATAATTCGCGCGCGCGAATTGGGGAATTTGCCCGCGCGAGCCGGACCTTCGCGCGACCACGAGCGCACCGCGCCGGCCGCCGATCGCGGCCGAGTTCATGCATATTATTAGGAGGTTTGTTAAGCGGCGGGCCGCTGCAGCCGGCGGCTGTGCTGACCGAGACCCGTCACTGCGGCAGCTCGAATGCGGGCGTCAAGTCGCTGCGCCGACAGCGTCCCGACGATTACTCTCTTCTCCCATAAGTTTCGGTTGACACAAGAAATTCGTGCGGCGATTATGGCGATCAGTCGGCATTTTTCAGAATTCGTTGGGGCGAGAAATGGCGGAAGCGGTTGCGCCTAAGATGGCGGAGGAAGAGTTGTTGCGGATGACCGCGGATGTGGTCGCCGCTTATGTTAGCAACAACACGTTGCCGACGGCTCAGCTGGCCGAGGTGATCAACGCCGTCTACAGCTCGCTGAGAGGGTTGGAGGGTCAAGTGGCGGAACCGCCGCCGGAACCGGCGAAGCCGGCGGTGCCGGTGCGCAAGTCGATCACGCCCGACTATCTGATCTGTCTCGAAGACGGCAAAAAGCTGAAGATGTTAAAGCGGCATCTGCGGTCCACTTACAATCTGACGCCTGATGAATACCGGGCGCGCTGGGGGTTGGCCCCGGATTACCCGATGGTGGCGCCGAGCTATGCCGAGCAGCGCTCGGCCTTCGCCAAGAAGATCGGGCTCGGCCGCGGCGCCGCCCGGCAATCGGCGACGAGCGCCGCGAAGAAATAGCGGCGGGGGTCCGCAGCGCCGCTACCTGCCCGCTCGATGCCGCTATCGACTGCTGTAGCGAGGCAGCCGGGTGAACCGATGACGGATTCCTGACGCTGCCTTCAGGCGACGCGGTATAAACGCCGTCAATCGCCATAGCAGCCGAGGCCTCGAATGTCGTCAGGCAACCCCGCGCCAGCACTCTCATCCCGGTCCATTCGCGCCGCGCCCGAGGCCGGGTTCGACTGGGCCGACCCGTTGCTCCTCGAGGACGAACTTGGCGAGGACGAGCGCATGGTGCGCGACAGCGCCCGCGCCTATTGCCAGGAGAAACTCTTTCCGCGCGTGCTCGACGCCAACCGGCACGAGCGCTTCGATCGCGAGATCATGACCGAGATGGGCGCGCTCGGGCTTGCTCGGCTCGACCATCGACGGCTATGGCTGCGCCGGCGTCAATTACGTCTCTTATGGGCTGATCGCGCGCGAGGTCGAGCGCGTCGACAGCGGCTATCGCTCGGCGATGAGCGTGCAGTCGAGCCTCGTCATGTATCCGATCTATGAATTCGGCGCCGAGGCGCAGCGCCGCAAATATCTGCCCAGGCTGGCGAGCGGCGAATGGGTCGGCTGCTTCGGCCTGACCGAGCCCGATCACGGCTCCGACCCGGGCGGGATGACGACGCGGGCGACCGCGGCGCCGGGCGGCTGGCGGCTCAACGGCGCGAAAACCTGGATCACCAATGCGCCGATCGCCGATGTGTTTGTCGTCTGGGCCAAGACCGAGGACGGGGTGATCCGCGGCTTCATCCTCGAGCGCGGGATGAACGGGCTGAGCACACCAAAGATCGAGGGCAAGTTCAGCCTGCGCGCCTCGGTGACGGGCCAGATCGTCATGGACGAGGTGTTCGTGCCCGAGGCGAATCTGCTGCCGGGGGTCAAGGGGCTGCGCGGCCCGTTCTCGTGCCTGAACAACGCCCGCTACGGGATCGCCTGGGGGGCGATGGGCGCCGCCGAATTCTGCTGGCACGCCGCCCGCGGCTATACCCTCGAACGCCGGCAGTTCGGCCGCCCGCTCGCCGCCAACCAGCTGATCCAGAAAAAGCTCGTCGACATGCAGACCGAGATCGCGCTCGGCCTCAACGCCTGCCTGCGCCTCGGCCGGCTCAAGGACCAGGGCCGCGCCGCGCCCGAGATGGCTTCGCTGTTAAAGCGCAACAATGCCGGCAAGGCGCTCGACATCGCCCGGATGGCGCGCGACATGCACGGCGGCAACGGCATCGCCGACGAATACCACGTGATCCGCCACGTGATGAACCTCGAAGCCGTCAACACCTACGAGGGCACCCACGACATCCACGCGCTGATCCTCGGCCGCGCCCAAACCGGCATCGCCGCCTTCGCCAATTGAGCCTGCGCAACCGGCGATCAAAGGTGATTTTTCGTGCCCCTCGTGACCCATAGCAAAAGTCTCGCAGACGCGATCATCGACTTATCGAATGCTTCAAAACCGCTTTCCATAATATGCAATTATGAGACGCGCGAGCAGCGCAGAAACACAAGATATTGAATCCGCTCACCCCGGACGGCCCGCCCAAAAATTTGTGCCCGGCGCAAGCGCCAGTCGATAGACTGCCAAAAACTACGGGAGGCGGGAAGAAGATGGCCGGGTTAGTGCAACGCATGGTCGTAAATATAGGTGATCCCCTCAACCCGAAGATCGGCCCGGGGCTCACAATCTCAGAGGGGCCGGGGCGACCGGGGGTGACTGTAGTGTACAGCACGAATGCTGAAGCCGATGCGGCAGCGGAAAAAATTAGAGAAGCGCTCGCGGCGGCAGTTGCGGTACGCAGTCATTGATAGGAACTATGAGGCTGTTTCTGGCTGGGCTTGTGATTGTCGTCCTCACGTCGGTTTCCGCCAACGCAGACCAGACCGTGGGCTACATCACCGGAGCAACGCTCGTCCGTCAATGTGAGGGAGCTGACCTAAGTGCGTGTGGGGCATATATAGCGGGCGCGCTTGACGCATCGAATGCGATCGGAAGCAATTTCACCCGGTGCATCCCCCGAGATGTATCGCTCGACCAAATCCGGATGATCGTTTTGCGTGATGTTGAGTCACGACCGCAGGGTTTGGGTTATCAAGCCGCAACCGTGATTCTCGGTGCCTTGGGAAGCATTTTTCCATGTCCTCCCCGCTAAATGTGAGAGCGGCACGCGGTGCATTAATCAAGACTCCTGCAAGGTTTCAGTAAGCCAACCTATTCAATGAGTTACGACTTTCGTAACCTATGACCGAAACCAGCCCGAAATCCCGCCGGCTCGGATTTGCCGCGTCAGGCCTATGGGCGGATCGTGAGCGGGCGGCTCGACCGGCTCGGCGCCGCCGAGGAGAGGGTCGGGCTCAGCCGACCGTGCCGTCTGGCGCGCGGCGCAGCACCGTTCCCGGCAGCGCGCCGGTGTGGCGGGCGTCCTCGACCACGACGACCCCGTTGACCAGCACCGTGGTGCGCGCGCCGCTCGGGTATTGGTGCGGCTCGGCATAGGTCGCGCGGTCGTTGAAATCGGCCGGGTCGAAGATCGCGATGTCGGCGCGGTAGCCTTCCTTGAGCAGCCCGCGGTCGCGCAGCCGCAAGGCCGCCGCGGTGGCACCGGTCATCTTGCGCACCGCCGCTTCGAGCGGCAGCAGATGCTCGCCATGCACGTAATGGCCGATGATCCGCGGGAAAGTGCCGTAAAAGCGCGGATGCGGCATCCCCTGGGCGACGACGCCGTAATCGGCGACGCAGTTGCCGTCCGAGCCGACCAGCGCCGAGGGCGAGCGCACGATCTCGCGGATGTCGTCTTCGGCGATCGAGGTGATCAGCACCCGGGTCGCGCCCTGGTCCTCGATCAGATAATCGCAGACGAGGTCGATCGGGTCGCGGCCGCGCGCCGCCGCGATCGCGGCGACGGTCTCTCCCGCATGTTGCGGCAGATGCGGCGAAATCGAGATCTGCACGCAGTCCCAGGACGGGATGCGGCCCCAATTGTTGAGCCCGTCGCGCGCGATCTCGGCGCCGATGCGGGCGCGTGTCTCGGGCAGCGCGAGGCGCGCCAGCATCGCCTCCAGCCCGCCCGACTGCACCCATTGCGGCAACAAATTCTTCAGGGGGTTGCTGCCGGCGGCATAGGGATAGGCGTCGCAATCGATCGCCAGGCCCTCGGCCCGCGCCGCCTCGATCATCTCGAGGATGCGCCTGGCCTTGCCCCAATTATCCATCCCCGAGCATTTGAGGTGGACGATCTCGACATGGACGCCGCAGCTGCGGGCGATGTCGATCGCCTCCTCGACCGCCTCGACGACCCGGCTCGATTCGTCGCGGATATGGGTGAAGTAGGCGGCGTTGTGCCGCTTCACGACCTGGCACAGAGCGATGATCTCGGCGCGGTCGGCATAGCTGCTGGGCGGCGTGAACAGGCCGGTCGAGAGCCCCAGCGCCCCGGCCGCAAGCCCCTCGTCGAGCAGGGCCGCCATCTGCCCCAGCTCGGCCGCATTCGGCGCGCGCGCCTCCATGCCCATCACGTTGAGCCGCAGGGTGTGATGGCCGACCAGCATGCCGGCGTTGACCGCGACCGCCGGAAAGGTGTCGAGGTATTCGGGAAAGCGCAGCTCGCGGAACGGCAGCCACGGCGCGCTGGCGGAGAGATAATCGCGGATCAGCGCGAGCTTGCCGGGCAGCACCGGCGCCACCGAAAACCCGCAATGGCCGATGATCTCGGTGGTGACGCCCTGGCGCACCTTGCTTTCGGCCTTGGGGTTGATCGGCAGGGTAAAGTCGGAATGGGTCTTGATGTCGATAAAGCCGGGAGCGACCGCGAGCCCCTCTGCGTCGATCACCTTGGCCCCGCTCTGCGGCAACGATCGCCCGAGAGCGGCGATCCGCCCGTCGCGCACGACGAGGTCGCCGACCTCGCCCGGCCGGCCGCTGCCGTCGATGACGAGCCCGCCGCGGATCAGGATGTCGCCGGTCATGATTTGCGCGCCGCGTGCGCCCTCAGATCGAAGCTCTCGTCGGCGGCCTCTTCGGGGTTGAGCCGCGGCTCGCCCGCCAGCAGCCGGCGGGCGACGATGTGGTCGGCCGGCCGGTTGACCAATTCGACGCCGACGAGGCGACGATCGCGAAAGCAGAACACCGAAAAGCTGCCGCCCTCCGGGTCGCCGCGCACGACCGAGCCATCGTGGCCGGCGGTGATGCCGGCGATCTGCAGTTTGAGTTCGGCCTGGTCGCTCCAGAACCACGGCACCTTGTCATAGGGCGCCGGCTTGCCGGCGATGCGGGCGGCGACCGAACGCGCCTGGTCGACCCCGTTCTGCACCAATTCGAGCCGTACCCTTCCCTCGGCAAAGCGGGTCGGGAAATTGGCGCAATCGCCGATCGCCGAGATCGCCTCGGCGCCGGTCGCCAGATATTCGTCGACCACGACGCCATTGCCGATTGCGAGCCCGGCGTCGCGGGCAAGCTCGGCATTGGGCAGGACGCCGATGCAGACCAGCACCAGATCGGCCGGCAATACCCGGCCGTCGTCGAGCTCGACCGCCTCGACCCGGCCGCCGGCGCCGAGGATGCGCACGACAGCGGCGCCGAGCGAAATCGTCGACCCCCAGCCGATATGCGCCCCGGTGAAAAAGCGCGAGGTCTGGTCCGACACCACCCGCCCCATCGGGTGCTGGGTCACCTCGACGATATGCACGCCGACCCCGGCGGCGCGCGCCACCGCGGCGAATTCGAGGCCGATGAAGCCGGCGCCGACCACCACGACTTCGCGCACTTCGCCGAGCCGCTCGCGCAACAGGTCGGCATCGGCTAGGGTGCGCAGCGGCAAGACCCCATCGAGCTCGGCGCCCGGCGCCGGGAGCGGGCGAAACCGCGCGCCGGTCGCCAGCACGATCCGGTCGCAGGCGATCTCGCCGCCCGAGGCCAGCCGCAGCCGGCGCCCCGGCCGGTCGATCTGGGTCACGGTCTCGCCGGTGACGAGTTCGATCCGCTCCTTTTCGTAGAACGATCGCGGGCGCAGCCATAATTCGTCGAGCCCGCTGTCGCCGGCGAGATAGGATTTCGACAACGGCGGGCGCTGGTAGGGCAGCGCCGGCTCGTCGCCGATCAAGCAAGATCCGGCCGGCGAACCCCTCCTGGCGCAGCGACGACGCGGTCTGGAAACCGGCCTGGCCGGCGCCGACGATGGCGACGACCGAGTCACCCATCAGATCAGACCTGCGTCTCGGGCAGATAGACGACGAGCCCGTCCATTTCGGGGGTGACGACCAGCTGGCAGCTCAACCGGCTCGTCGGCTTGCGCTCGCTGGCGGTGAATTCGAGCATCGCCTTCTCGTCGTCCGATTGCGGCGGGGTGCGGCCGAGATCCGGCTCGTCGACGTAGACATGGCAGGTGGCGCACATCATCTCGCCGCCGCATTCGGCGACAATGCCGTCGATATTGTTGAGGATCGCGCCGCGCATGACGCTGGTGCCGAGCGGGACTTCGATCACGTCGCGCGTCCCATCGGGATGGACATAGGTGATGCTGGGCATTTTCTTCCTATTCGGTTGGGAGGCGAGCCGCGAGCAACGGATCTAAATCCGACAGCGACCCGCGGCGTCAAGCCCGCAGCGCGATCGAGACCAGATCGCCATGTGCGGCGAGGGCGGCGCCGAACCCGGCGCTCACGCGCGCGATCTCGTCGAAGGCGGCGCCTTCATCGGCGAGCGCCCGCGGCACCGTGCGGTTTTGCTGGTCGTGGCGGACGAACTGGATCGAGGCGCTCTCGATCGCTCCGTCGCGCCACGAAACCCGCGCCATCATCCCCAGCCAATCGCCGTGCTTCACCCCGCCGTGTCCGGTGTGGAAGGAAAAGCTGCCGAGCCCGTAAAAGATCGGTCTGCCGCGATAGACTTCGACCGGCAGCGAATAGTGCGGCCCGTGACCGACGACCAGATCGGCGCCGGCGTCGATCGCCGCATGGGCGATCTCGGTCATGTAGCGCAGCACCTCGCGGTGCAAGCCCCAGTGGAACGAGGCGACCACGACATCGGCCTCTCCCCGCAACGCGGCGACGTCGCTGGTCAGACCTTGCAGATCCTCGGGGTCGGCCCAGGTCACGATCCGCGGCGGCACCCCGGGCCGGTTCGGCGGCGGGTGGCCGCCCTGCATCGGCACCTGATAGGCGGTATGGCCGCGGATCACCGCGATGCCGGGGGCGCTGTCGCCGGCTTCGTGATTGGTCGGCCAGTAGACCGAGCTGCGCTGCAAAAACCCGAAGCGCACGCCGTCGCGGGTGACGATCGCCGGGGCGCGCGCCGCAAGGCGGTCGGCGCCCGCGCCGGCATGGGCGATGCCGAGCTGGTCGAGGCGAGCCGATCGACGCCATGATCGCGGCCTCGCCGTAATTGACGTTGTTGGCGACGCCAACCGCGGCGATGCCCGGCCAGCGACAAGCGCCTCGCCCGCCGCTGCCGGATCGGCGAAAAATCCCTCGCGCTCCAGGGAGTGCCCGCCGGGCGGCGCATAGAGGCAGCATTCGAGGTTGCTGAAGACGATGGCGGCCCGGCGAAACTCGTCGCGGACCAGGGCGAACGGCGCTGCCGGATCGGTGACGTTGATCAGGTTCACGTCGCCGGTCAGGATCATCTTCGCCGTCATTTTCCCTCGATCCTTTCGCCCGCAATTCGCTCCCGCCACGATAATCGGCCGGCGGGCCGCGCGCCACGCCTAACCGCGCTCGGCTGGCGTCCTCGGGGCTGCTACGGCTGCCGGCGCCGGGATCGCGCTCGCAGGATCTGATACCACCACGCCAGCGCCACCAGCAAAAGCAGCGCGCCGATCACGACGAACATCGGCAGCCGGGTCTGCCGCTGCTGCTGGGCCGGACCGCCGACGCGGATTGTCACCCGAGCCACTTCGGCGGCGGTATGCGCCTCGGCGGTCCACATCCCGTCGCGGTCGGCGTCGAAGACGAACTTGCCCTGCGAATCGGTGCGGCCGGTCGCGACCGGCGTCGCCGGCTCGCCGGGGGCGAACACCCGCACCATCGCATCGGCCAAGGGCTTGCCGGCCGGAGTTGCGAACTGGGCGGTGACCTGGTGGGCGGCAAACAGGTCGAGGGCGTGGGCCGGCGCTATTCCCGACAGACACCCTGCCATAACCAGGAAGACGAGGCTCGCGCAGCGCGCCGGCGCAGCCAATCTGCGTGATCTGCGTCCAGGATAAAACATGCCCCTAACATAGCGCGCCCGCCCCCGCGCGCCATCCCGCCGAGGCGCTGCTTGCTCTCTCGCATCGGCGCATGGCAAAAGCCGTGGCATGGAGGGGCGATGCCGGATTTCAGCTTTGAGCGGCGCTGCAAGGGGGTCGTCTGCGGCGTCGATGAGGCCGGGCGCGGGCCGCTCGCCGGCCCGGTCGTCGCCGCCGCGGTGATCCTCGATCCGCGCCGCTTTCCCAGATCTCTGCGCGGCGAGCTCGACAATTCGAAGATGCTGTCCGGCGAACAGCGCGACCTCTGCTGGCGGGCGCTCGGGCAGTGCGTCGCGCGCGGCGGCGCCCATATCGCCGTCGGCGCCGCGAGCGCACGCGAAATCGACCGGATCAACATCCTGCGCGCGGCCTTGCTGGCGATGGCCCGCGCGGTGGCCTCGCTCGGGATTCGCCCGGACATCGCCCTCGTCGACGGCAATATCGCGCCGCCCCTGGCCTGCCCGGTGCAGACCATCGTCAAGGGCGACGGGCGGAGCTTCTCGATTGCCGCGGCATCGGTCGTCGCCAAGGTCACCCGCGACCGGATCATGCGCGCCCTCGCCCGCCGCTATCAGGGCTACGGCTGGGAGACCAATGTCGGCTATGCGACGCGCGAGCATGGCGCGGCGATCATCGAGCTCGGACCGACCCCGCATCATCGCCGCTCGTTCGCCCCGGTGCGCCTCGCGCTCGCCGGCGAGCTGCCGCTGTCCTGGCGCTGCCCTCGGAGTCGGCTGCGGCAAGCGCCGAAACCGCGTGACGCGCCACCTTTTTCATCAGGGTCGGCAATGCATGCTCGCCGAGGGCGGCGATCGGGCTCCACAGCCCTTCGCCGCAGCCCCGTCCCGCGACGACCGCGAGCTCCAGCTGGAAATGGGTGAAGCCGTGACGCACCGTGCCCGGCAACGCCGACCATTCGGTCGCCGCCGGCGCCGCGCCGACGGCTTCGGCGAGGGTCCACGGCTCGGCCCGCCACGGGGTCGAGGGGATCTCGATCATGCCGCCGAGCAGGCCCTCTGCCGGGCGGCGGCGCAGCAGCACCGCACCGTCGGCGCGGGTCAGCCAGAAGGCGACGCCATATCGCCGCGGCCGTTGCGGCTTTGCCGCCGGCGCCGGCAATTTTTCCGCCAAGTCCGCTCGCCGCCGCGCGGCACGCGCCGCGCCACGGGCACAGCACGCAGCGCGGCCGGCGCGGGGTGCAGATCGTCGCGCCGAGATCCATCATCGCCTGGGCGAAGTCGCCGGCCCGCAGCGCCGGGACCAGAGCCGCGGCGAGCGCCTTCAGCCGCGGCTTTGCCGAGGCCAGCGGCAGGGCGATGGCGTAGAGCCGGGCGATGACGCGCTCGACATTGCCGTCGACCGCCGCCACCCGCCGGTCGAACGCGATCGCCGCGATCGCCGCCGCGGTGTAGCCGCCGATGCCCGGGAGCGCGCGCAACGCCGCGGGCTCGCTCGGGAATGATGCCGCCGTGGCGCTCGACCACGGCGCGCGGCGCAGGCATGCAGATTGCGGGCGCGCGCGTAATAGCCGAGCCCCTGCCACAGATGCAGGATCGCGTCGAGCGGGGCCGCCGCGAGCGCCGAAATATCAGGCCAGCGCGACGACGAATCGGTCAAAATACGGTCCGACGGCCGCCACCGTCGTCTGCTGCAGCATGATTTCGCTGAGCCAGACATGATAAGGGTCGGGCCGGGCGCCGGGGCGAGCCCGCCACGGCAGGTCTCGGCGCTGACGGTCGTACCAGGCGAGCAGGTCCGCCGGGTCGGGTCGATTCGGCGCAGAGGGCAGGTTGGCCTGAGGCAAATCGGAGCGGGGCAAATCGGATCGGATCGATGACATGAGCGCGGCGAATGGGCGGCGCAGCCTAGCCCACCCGGAGCCCGGCGGCGAGCGCGCTCGCGGGTTGCGCGCGGTCGGCCTCGCCGTGTCGAAGCTCGGGGCGCCGATCCTCGGCAAACGCGGCGGCGGGCTGTTGATCCGCCTCAAGACCGATTGGCCGGCGATCGTCGGCGCCGAATGGGCGGCTGCGACCTGGCCCGCCGCACTCGGCCGCGACGGCGACTTGAAGCTGCGCGCCATACCCGCAGCCGCACTCGAAATTCAGCACCGCGCGCCGCTGCTGATCGAGCGCGTCAACGCCTATCTCGGCCGACCGGCGGTGACCCGCCTGCGCCTCGTGCAGGGGCCTCTGCCGCTTCCCCCGGCGGCTCGCCGGCCGCTTGCGCCGACGCTTGCCGCCGCCGAAGCGGCGCTGATCGAGGTGCAGCTGCGCGATATCGCCGATCCTGAGCTGCGCGGCGCTCTGGCTCGACTGGGCCAAGCGGTGATCGGCGCCGGGGGTTGAGCGGCGGTCGCGCCGTTGCGCCGGAACCGGGAAGCCGCTACCATCAACATGTTGTGAAGGGACGCACATGATGCGGAAAATGTGGATGGCCGTTTTGGCTATGTTCGCGGCGACGATGCTTTATCCGGTCCGCGCGGCGATCGCGGATTCGACGCCCAACCCGGCCACCGCGGCGAGCCTCCTGGCGATCGGCAAGAACGATCGCATCCTGGGAAACCCCAACGCCCCGATCACGATCGTCGAATACGCTTCGCTGACCTGTCCGCACTGCGCCCATTTCGCCGACGACATCCTGCCGCAGATCAAGAAGGAGTGGATCGACACCGGCAAGGCCAAGCTGGTGCTGCGCGACTTTCCGCTCGACGGCGAGGCGCTGAAGGCGGCGATGATCGCGCGCTGTGCGCCGCCTGATCGCTTCTATGCCTTTATCGACACCTTTTTCGCCGATCAGGACAAATGGGTGACCGTCTCCGATTTTCAGGCGGCGCTCACTCGGCTGGCCGAACTCGGCGGGATGAGCAAGACCGCGGTCGATGCCTGCCTCAAGGACACCGCGCTCGAAAACAAGATTCTCCAAGGCCGCCTGACCGCCGGCAAGCAGCTCGGCGTCGACGCCACCCCGACCTTTTTCATCAACGGCGCCAAGTTCACCGGGGCCCCGACCGTCGAACAATTCAACAAGCTGCTGTCGGGGCTGCCGGCGAAATCGTGATCGCCGCCGCGACCCTCGATGCAGATCGATCGGCTGCGCCTTGTCGGGTTCAAATCCTTTGCCGATGCCGCCGAGGTCGCGATCGGGCCGGGTCTGACCGCGATCGTCGGGCCGAATGGCTGCGGCAAGTCGAATCTGGCCGAAGCGTTGCGCTGGGCGATGGGCGAGAATTCGGCCAGGCGCTTGCGCGGCGGGGCGATGGACGACGTCATTTTCGCCGGTTGCGCCAGCCGCCCGGCGCGCAACGTCGCCGAGGTGGCGGTGACTCTCGACAACACCGCCGGCGACGCGCCGCTGGCCTTCAACGACCGCGAGGAAATCGAGATTGTCCGCCGTATTGAGCGCAGCGGCGGCTCGGCTTGGCGGATCAACGGGCGCGACGCGCGGGCGCGCGACGTGCAGCTGTTGTTTGCCGATGCGGGTTGCGGCGACGCCTGCGCAGCGATCGTCGATCAGGGTCAGGTCGGCGCCCTGATCGAGGCCAAGCCAACCGAACGCCGGGCCCTGCTCGACGAGGCGGCCGGCGCCGCCGGGCTGCACGCCCGCCGCCGCGAGACCGAGCTCAAGCTCGCCGCGGCCGAGGCCAATCTGGCCCGGCTGGACGATGTGATCGCGACCTTGGCGGCGCAGCTCGCGGCGCTGCAAAAACAGGCGCGCCAGGCCCAGCGCTATCGTCGGCTCGGCGAGGAGATCCGCCGCCACGAGGCGTTGCTGTTCCTCGCGCGCTGGGGCGCTGCCGAGAGCGAATCGGCAAACCGCGCCGCCGAGCTTGCCGCGGCCGAGCGCGCGCTCACCGAGGCGGAGGCTGACGCCGTCGCCGCGCGCCGGGTCCGCGAGATCGCCGAAGCGGAGCTGCCGCCGCAGCGTCGGGCCGAGGCTGAGGCGGTGGCGGCGTCCCAGAGTCTAGCCCGGCGCCGCGACGCGCTGGAACGCGAACTGGCGCAGATCGTCGCCGCCCGCAATCAGGCCGAGCGGAGATTGGCCGAGTTGGCCGGCGATGCGGATCGCGAGGCGGCGAGCCTCGCCGATGCCGAGGCCGCGCTCGTCCGGCTCGGGCAAGAGCGCGACCGCCTGGGCGCCGCGGCGGCCGAGGCCGGGCCGGCCCGGGCCGCGGCCGAGACCCGGCTCGCCGCGATCGCCGCGCAGCTCACGGCGGCCGAAACCGGGTTGCAGGGCGCGACCGAGGCCGCGGCCGTCGGCGCGGCGCGGCGCGGCGCGCTCGAGCGCCGGCATCGGGAGGTCGCCGAGCGCCGCGATCGGCTCGAAACGCGCGGCGCCGAGGCCGAGCGCCAGCGCGCGGCCGTGGCCGCCGAGCGCAGTCCCGGGCGAGGCGGTGGCGGCGGCTGCCGCTGCGCTCGCCGCGGCCGAAACGCTGGCCGAGAACGCGCGGGTCGGGGCTCGAAGCAGCACAGCGCGAGCTGACGGCGCGCCAGCCGCAGGAAGCGGTGGCGCTCGACCTCGCGCGCCGCGCCGGGTCGGGGCTGTCCCGGCTGGAGGCGGAAGCAGCGGCGCTCGACGCGGTGCTGGCGCCCGCCAAAAATATCGGCGGCGGGGCGCCGGCGCTGAGCGCGTTGCACGTCGCCGCGGGTTTTGAGACGGCGGTCGGCGCCGCCTTCGAGGATGCGCTTACGGCATCTTTCGACAGCGAAGATGACGGCGCGGACCAATTCTGGGCGGATCTCGGGGCGATCGATACCCTGCCCGCACTGCCCGAAGGGGCGCACGCGCTTGGCCGAAGTGGTCTGCGCGCCGCCGGCGCTGAGCCGCCGCCTCGCCGCCGCCGGCTGGGTCGACGACGCCGCCGCCGGCCGCCGGCTGCAGCGCGACCTGGCGCCGGGTCAGCTTCTCGTCGGTCGCGACGGAGCGCTGTGGCGCTGGGACGGCTTCACCCGCCTGTCGGCGCGCCCTTCCGCCGCAGCCGAGCATCTGCGCCACCGGAACCGCCTGACCTTGCTTGCCGGCGAAATCGCCGCGGCGGCGGACGAAGCCCGGTCGGCCGAGGCCAAGGCCGCTGCTGCGGCGGCTGCGCGGCAGGCTGCCGGCGAGGCCGAGCGGCTCGCCCGCTTGCGGCTGGGGGAGGCGGAGAGGGGGCTCGCCCGCGCCCGCGCGGCCGAGGCCGAAATTACCCGCCGGGCGCTGGTCGCCCAGACCCGGCTCGCTGCCGCCGCCGAGGCGTCGACCGGCTCGCCGCCGAATTCGCCGAGGTGCAGGCGCAGGTTGCGGATGCGGCGCGCGAACTGACCGCCCTGCCCGAACCCGGGCCGGCGCGCACGGCGCTCGATAGCAGCGCGCGCGAACGTGTCCGAGCTCCGCCGCGAACACGCCGAGGCGCGCAATGCGATCGACCGCGCGACCCGCGAAGGCCAGTCCCGGCGCGCGCGCAAATCCTCGATCGCCCTCGAAGAGCGGTCCTGGCGCGGGCGCGCCGACAGCTCGGCCGGGCAGCGCGCAATACTGCGCGAGCGCCGCCGCGCAATCGAGGCCGAGCTCGCCAAGCTCGCCGGCCGACCGGCGGCGATCGCGGCGCAGACCGAGGCCCTCGGCGGCGAAATTTCGGTGGCGGCGCAACATTGCCGACAAGCATCCGACCGCCTGGCGCGGGGCGAAAGTCGGCTGCGCGAGGCGGGCGAAACTGCGCATCGCGCCGATCTGCGGGCAGCCCGGATGCGTGAGACCCGGGCCCGGCTGGAGGTGCTGAGCGAGGGCGCCCGACAAGCCTTGGCCGGGCTCGCCCGCGAGATTGGCGAACGGATCGAGGCCGCTCCCGATGCGCTGCGCGCGCTGGCCGGCCTCGCTTTGGGTCAGTCCCCGGCGGACGCCGCTGCAACCGCAGCGCGGCTCGCGCGCCTCGTCCGCGAGCGCGACGGCATCGGGCCAATCAACCTGGTTGCCGAGAGCGAGGCCGCCGCGCTCGGCGCCCGCACCCTTGGCCTGGAGCGCGAACGCGCCGATCTGAGCGCGGCGATCGCCAAGCTGCGGCGCGCCGCGGCGGCGCTCGACCAGGAGGGCCGGCAGCTCCTCGCGGCGGCTTTCGAGCAGATCAACCGGCATTTCTGCGATCTCTTCGCCAAGCTCTTTGCCGGCGGCGCGGCGCGATTGGCGCTGAGCGAGGATAGCGATCCGTTCGCCGCCGGGCTCGAGATCATGGCCAATCCGAACGGCAAGCGGCTGCAGAGCCTGTCCTTGCTGTCGGGCGGCGAGCAGGCATTGACGGCGCTCGCCTTGCTGTTTGCGGTGTTCCTGACCAGGCCGGCGCCGGTCTGCGTCCTCGACGAGGTCGACGCCCCGCTCGACGACGCCAATGTCGACCGCCTGTGCCGTCTCGCCGCCGACATCGCCGCCAGCACCGGCACCCGTTTTTTGCTGGTCACCCATCACCGCATCACGATGGCCCGCGCCGATCGCCTGTTCGGGGTGACGATGGCCGAGCCCGGCGTCTCGCAGCTGGTCTCGGTCGATCTGGCGCGCCCCGCCCGGCTGCGCCGGGCCGGCTGACCGGGCGCTCTCCCGGGCTGGCTCTAACACATTGGGAAAGCGCACATTTACCAACTGGGGGCGGTCGCGTGGCGACCTTGACAGCGATCGGGGGCGCCATTATGTTCCGCCGCACTTCGCCGGCGACGCCGGCCGGAGCAGGCAACCGACGGTCGGCCTCCCCCGAATGAGCGAAGAACCGCCGCCTGACCGCTTGGCGCGGCTTGGCGAGCAAATCGACGTGGCGCGCCGGGAGCGGCTGCGGCAGGCCTCGAACCGGAGTGGCGGCCCGCCGCGGGGTGCGCTCGGCGTCGGGCTGCGGATGGCGACTGAGCTGGCGGCGGCGCTATGCGTCGGACTGGCGCTGGGCTGGGTCTTCGACCGGGTTTTTGGCACGCATCCGTGGGGGCTGATCGGGTTCTTCTTTCTGGGGGTAGCGGCGGCCATGGTCAATGTCTTCCGCGCGGCGAAGGGTGTGGGCTATCCGGGAGCGCCGCAGCCGAAGCGCGATGACGAAGGGTTGCGGCGGGAATAGGCAAGCGGCCGCAGAACTGTCAGGCTGGGGAAGAAATTGGCGGCAGCGCATTCACCTCTCGAGCAGTTCACGATTGAGCGGCTGATCCCGCTCCATATCGGCTCGATCGACATCTCCTATACGAATTCGGCGCTGCTGATGACGATCGCGGTGGCGCTCGCCACTTTGCTGCTGGTCGGGGCCACCGCCCGCGCCGCTCTGGTCCCCGGCCGCATGCAATCGGTCGCCGAGCTCAGCTACGAGTTCATCGCCGGGATGGTGCAGGAAAACGTCGGCTCCGAGGGCCGCCAGTATTTTCCGCTGGTGTTCTCGGTCTTCATCTTCATCCTGTTCGGCAATCTGCTCGGGCTGATCCCCTACAGCTTTACCTTTACCGGGCAGATCGTCGTCACGTTCGCGCTGGCGCTGTTCGTGTTTGCGCTTGGTGACGATCATCGCGCTCATCCGGCACGGCGTCCGCTTCTTTACGTTCTTTTTTCCGCCGGGGGCGCCGATCGTGATGGCGCCATTGCTGGTGCCGATCGAGATCATCTCCTATCTGACGCGGCCGGTGAGCCTTAGCCTGCGGCTGTTCGCCAACATGCTGGCCGGCCACACGATGATCGCGGTGTTCGCCGGATTTACCGTCGCCCTCGGCCTGTTCGGGTTTCTGCCGCTCTCCTTCAACGTCGCGCTGATCGCGCTCGAAGTCGTGATCAACATCCTGCAGGCCTACGTGTTCGCGATCCTGACCTGCCTCTATCTGAGCGACGCGATCCATCTCCACTGAACCGCGCCCGAACCCCGCGGCATGCCCCCAACCCAAGAGACCTCTTCCGGAAAGGACGATGTGATGGACCCCACCTCCGCCAAGATGATCGGCGCCGGCCTCGCGGCGATAGCGCTCGCCGGCGTCGGCGTCGGCATCGGCAATGTCTTCGCCGCGCTGGTCACCTCGATTGCGCGCAATCCCGCGGCCCGCGATCAGGTCTTCGGCATCGGCATGCTCGGCTTTGCGCTGACCGAGGCGGTGGCGTTCTACGCCTTGATCATCTCGCTGCTGCTGCTCTTCGTGCTGTGAGCGACGCTCGTTTCGCGCCCATCGTCTAGGGCCGCCTGCCGATGCCCCAGCTCGACGTCACCACCTTCATTCCGCAGCTGTTCTGGCTGGCGGTCAGCTTTTTCGTGCTCTACCTGCTGATGCGGCTGATGGCCTTGCCGCGGGTCGGTGCGGTGATCGATTCGCGGCGCGCCAGGCTCGACCAGGACCTCGCCCGCGCCGCCGAGACGCGGGCCCAGGCGCAGGCGGTCCAGAGCGCCTACGAGGCGAGGCTCGCCGAGGCGCGCGCCCGGGCGCAGGACGCGATCCGGCAGACCGCCGAGCGGGCCGCCGCCGAAGCCGCCCAAAGGCACCGCCAGCTCGCCGATGCGCTGGCCGAGCAGATCAGGGGGGCCGAGCGGCAGATCGCGGCGGCGAAAGACCGGGCAATTTCCGAGATTCCCGGGATCGCCGTCGATATCGCCCGCTCGCTCGCCGAAAAGCTCGCCGGCGCGCCGGCTGACGAGTCCATCCTCGCCGCCGCGGTCGATCGGGCGATGGCCGAGAGGTCCGCTTGATGCCGCGTTTCTTCGCGCAGCCGGAGTTCTGGGTGCTGGTCGCCGTGCTGGTGTTCGTCGCCCTGGTGTGGAGGCCGGCGAAACGAATTTTGATCGGCGCGCTTGACGAGCGCGCGACCCGCATCCGCGACGAGCTCGAAGCCGCGCGCAATTTGCGCGAGGAGGCCGAGCGCATCCTCGCCGACTATCAGCGCCGACAGCGCGAGGCGGCGAGCGAGGCCGAGTCGATCGTTGCGCACGCTCAGGCCGAAGCCGAGCGGCTGGCCGCCCAATCGGCCCGCGACCTCGAAGCAATGCTGCAGCGCCGCCGCCAGCTGGCCGAGGAGCGCATCACGCAGGAGGAGGCCAGGGCGGTGGCCGAGATCCGCGCGGTCACCGTCGATGTCGCGGTGTCGGCCGCCCGCCAAATCATCGCCGCCGGACTCGACGAACGGCGCGGCGCCATGCTGATCGACAGCGCAATCGCGGCGTTGCCGCAGCAGCTGCAATAGGCCGCCGGTCCGCCCTCCCGCGCGGCGCCGGCCGCTGGCCGAAGAGGGTTCACGCGGAGGAGGAGGCGGTCCGATGGCGTTGACGATTTACGGGGTGGCGCGTTCGCGGGCGTTTCGCACCTTGTGGATGGCGGCTGAGCTCGGGCTCGACTATGAGCATGTCAAGCTCGATTTCGCCGATGGCGGCGCCCGCCGGCCGGCCTATCTGGCGATCAATCCGAACGGCCACGTCCCGGCGATCGACGATGACGGCTTCAGGTTGTGGGAGTCGATGGCGATCAATCTCTAT
Source organism: uncultured Alphaproteobacteria bacterium (assembly GCA_963814805.1). Lineage (GTDB taxonomy): Bacteria > Pseudomonadota > Alphaproteobacteria > ATCC43930 > CGMCC-115725 > AP-15. The sequence goes on from CAWFER010000012.1 coordinate 196,640, forward strand.
CTCGCCAAGAAATACGGCGGCGGCTCCGGCCTCTACCCGCAGCGCCTCGAAGAAGAGGCGCGGGCCTGGCAATGGAGCTTTTGGGGCATGACCGAAATCGAGCGCCCGGCTCTTGCCGTGCTGATGAACCGGGTCGGCCCCGAGGACCGGCGCGATCCGGCAGCCGCCGAGGAGGGCGAGCGCGCGCTCGCCGCCCCGCTGAAGGTGCTCGACGCGGCGGTGACGACGACGCCCTATCTGCTCGGCGGCGAGTTCACCGTCGCCGACCTCAACGTCGCCGCCATTCTCGCCTGGGCGCGCCAGGCGCGGGTCGATCTGTCGGCGTTTCCGAAGGCCGCGGCATGGCTGAAACTCTGCCACGACCGGCCGGCGGCGCAGGCGGCGCGCCAGCTGCAGCGCGAGAGCTGAGCCAAGGCCGGGCGCCGGCGACCGTCGTCGTCAAGCTAAGCCTGGGAAAGGCCGTTCGGCGTCAAGCAAAATTGAGTTCAGTCAACTTGCGAGCATCAGCAACATCCCGCGCTGTCATAGCGGTAACCCACCGAGAACTTAGTCTCCTTACAATGCCGCGACCGTACCAGAAAAGGGTCAGAACCGACCCGAGATATCCGATCCAGGAGAACTGCCACGGCCCCCAGACGGGCATCTCCGCGGGATGGAAGGCAGAGAATTAGGAGAGCGCGGCGCCGAGCAGAAGCACGAGACCGAGCGCCGTGGTCTCGTCTTTCCTCATGCCCGCCGCGCCGATTATTGCCAACATCGCCGCCGACAATCCAAACATTGGGTGGTCTTAAGGAAGGTTTCTCACCCGCCATCGTCCGACGATAGCCGAACTGCCGGCCGTGTCCAGCAACGCCGTTGCGACTCAGACGATATTGGAGGCCATCCCCAAACGCTGGCTGTGGCGGTTGGCCTCAATCATTCATCGGGCGCGGTCGAAGGGCTGGCGGGAGAGATGTGAGACGTTGTTTTCGCGTAATATTTGGTTTCTGAAGCCGGATCGACCGAGGTCAACGGAGGTCGCGCCCGAACGGTGTGTTTTTCACCATAAAATCGCGCAACTCACGCGAGCAGAAGTCGGATCGCATTCGCACTACTACGGCGCCGAAGCGATGCCTGCAGCAGGATAGAACGTCGCGGCGCCGGCGCCCGTTCCTTGCATTGTCGTAGTCCATCCTACTCCTTGGCGTGACCCGCCGCGGAGCTGCCTGTTATCCGAGCCGCTCGGCGACGGCGGGTCGCTGGACGGCGCTCCAGCAGCGGTAGCCTCAGCGGATGCCGGGGCGGCATCAACCGCCAGCCAACCAGAGGCGGCCATGCAATCGTTAAAGTCGGCTTGAGCGCGGACTGCGTTGCCGATTGCGTTGCCGATCGCGGCGCCGGCGACATAGCTCGACGAGCCAAAGGCGATGTATCCTCTCTCGTCGGCTCTCGCCATCAGGCGGCAACGGGCGGACTGCTCAGCGAAGGTGCCATGGGCATCCGGGCCGGGAGCCCAGACGTGCTGAACGCAGCCGGCGACGGCCAGCAGCCCGGCCAAAGCCGCCAAGCGTATTGGCCAGGTGGAAAAGAGCTTCATCGCGGGGATCCCCTGCTGAAATGTCCGCCGGCGATAAGACGCCAGAAATCCTTTCCGGACGCTTTAGCCTCGGCCTCGCGCTGCGCTCGCGGGAAGGCGTTGCGGGGCGGCGCGGGATGGCGCAGGCTGTCGCCCAGATTGGTGCGCGACGGGAGGAATAGCGATGAGCGATGTGACCCAAGACATGAACTTTCTGCAGGGCGTCAAGGTGGTGGATTTCACCCAGTTCGAGGCGGGCACCACCTGCACCGAGGTGTTGGCCTGGTTCGGCGCGGAGGTGGTCAAGATCGAGAACCCGGGCCGCGGCGATCCGGGCCGAAGGCTGCGCCCGGGCAAGCCCGACGACGACCCGTGGTACTTTCACCAGTTCAACGTCAACAAGAAATCCTTGGCGATCAACCTCAAATCGCCAAAGGGGCTCGACCTCGTCAAGGACATGCTGAAGCAGGCCAACGTCACCGCCGAAAACATGGCGCCCGGGACGATTGAGCGCCTCGGCCTCGATTACAATTCGGTCAAGAAAATCAACCCCGGCATCATCTATTGCCAGATCAAGGGCTTCGGCACTGGCAGCCCGCATGAGAAGGGGCTCGCCTTCGACATGATCGCGCAGGCCGCCGGCGGCCCGATCAGCGTTACCGGCGAGCCCGACCGGCCGCCGGTCAAGCCGGGGCTTTCCTTTGGCGACACCGGCACCGGCATGCTGATGGCGGCGACGATCTTGGGCGCGCTGCACGAGCGCAACCGCACCGGCCAGGGCCGCCGGCTGCAATTGGCGATGCAGGACGCGATGATCCATTACATGCGCACCTGCTTTTCGACGATGGCGCGCACCGGCAAGGCCGCCCCCCGCCGCGGCGCCAAATCGGCCGGCGGCAACAACGCGCCCTCCGGGCTCTACCCGGCCAAGGGCGGCGGCGCCAACGACTATGTCTACCTGACCACCAGCCGGGCCAATCCCGAGCACTGGTCGCGGCTGATGAAGCTGATCGGGCGCGAGGAATTGATCGAGGACCCGCGTTTCGCGACCGGCGACCTGCGCGTCAAAAACGAGAAGGAACTGGACGCGATCATCGGCGAATGGACTAAGAAGCACGACAAGCGCGAGGCGATGGAAAAGCTGATCGCGGTCGGCGTGCCGTCGGGCGCTGTATTCGACACGATGGAACTGCAAAACGAGCCGACCTTTGAAGAGCGCGGCATCATGCAGACCGTGCATCACCACAATGGCGACTACAAGATGGCGACCTGGCCCGTGCGGATCGACGGCAAGACCGTGCGGCTCAAAGGCTCCCCGGCGCTCGGCGGCGACAGCGCCGAGGTATTGCACAACTGGCTCGGCCTCGCCGCCGGCGAGATCGATGGCTTGCGCAAAGACGGCGTGCTCTGATCCAGACCGGGTCATCCTCATTCCGCATGACGAGCCGGCCCCCACCCTAACCCTCGCCCGCGTGCGGGGGCGGGTCGGTGGGTGAGGGGTTGCCGACGGCTATTTGCCCATTGGGGAAACGATGCGGCTGCGGCTCTTCGAGAATTATCGGTTCGTGCTGTATGCGCCGTTTTACGCGGCGCACGCGACCGGCGCCTATGCGGCCGAAGGGCTCGCGGTCGAGATGTCGCCGTCGCCGGGCGCTGGGCGGGCCGAAGCCGCACTGATCGAGGGCCTTGCCGACGTGCTGTGGGCCGGGCCGATGCGGGTCATCAAGCATCACGACGACAACCCTGGCTCGCCGCTCGCCTGCTTTGCCGAGATCGTCTGCCGCGATCCGTTCTCGATCGTCGGCCGCGAGCCCAATCCGGGCTTTCGCCTCGCCGAGCTTGCCGGCATGCGATTGGCGACGGTGAGTGAGGTGCCGACCCCGTGGCTCTGCCTGCAGGATGATTTGCGCCAGGCCGGACTGGATCCCGATCGGCTCGCTCGCATTGCCGATCGCAGCATGGCCGAAAACCTCGAAGCATTGCGCGACGGCCAGATCGACGCGGTCCAATTGTTCGAGCCGGTGGTCGAGGAGGCGTTGGCGAGCGGCGCCGGGCATCTGTGGTACGCCGCCAGCAGCCGCGGGCGCACGACCTATACGGCCTTTGTGACGACCCGCGAGCGACTGGCGCGCGATTCCGAGCCGCTGCTGCGCATGGTCCGCGCGATCGACCGCGCCTTGCAATGGGTCGAAGACAGTGCGCCTGCCGAGATTGCCGCCGCGATCGCATCCTATTTTCCGGCGCTCGATCGCGGGCTCCTGACGCGCGCCGTCGCCCGCTATAAGGCCCAGCGCGTCTGGGGGCGAGACCCGGTCCTGCCCGAGGACGGCTTTGATCGATTGCGCCGCGGGCTCTTTTCCAGCGGTTTCGTTCGCCGGCCGATCGCCTACCAGGACTGCGTCGACAATCGTCTTGCATTGCAAGTTATCGCCGAACGAACCGCTACGAATAAGAGTTAATCGTTTTCGCGGCGCGCGCTGACGCTGAGCCACTGCCGAGCGGGAACCGGCTACTGGGACCTGGGCAGCGCTCCTGACGCCCCCTTATACTGACGAGCCATGAGTGTGATCGCTAAAATCGACGCACAATTGCAATAATTCGCCGCAGCCAGCCTTTTTTCGGTCCCCGGCATATTCCATTTATGCAAGGACGCCGCCGCAGCGTGGCGCACCGAACAGTGGACGGAGATAAAGGATATGGCGAGCGTGGAAGAGCTGACGCAGGAAAAGCAGCGAATTGCCGAACGACTGGCGCGCCTCGATGCCGAGCGGGCAAAGCTCGCCGATCAGTTGAACGAATTGGAGATCGCCGAGCGTGTGATGTCGCGGTTCGGCAAAGGCGGCGCTACGGTCGCGCACGCCCGAAGGGGACGCCCGGCGAGGAGCGCCGCTCCGGCCCCTGGCGCCGGAATGCGCAAAACGCGTTCGGTGCAGCCGGAGACCGGGATATCGTTGAGCGACGCGGCCTTGAAGGCGATCGAGGCGCATGGCGAAGGCGCCACCGCCGCCGATGTTTTGAGCTACCTGTCGCGCGAGTTCGGAATGGCGGTCAGGCCAAACCATTTGGGCATTGCATTGCAGCGCCACCGCCGCGCCGGCCGTCTCGAAAATCGCGACGGGCATTGGTACCTGCCGCATTCCGCGCAGGGCGGGCTGCCGCAGCCGGCAATGACCGGCTGCTGACGAGCAGCGGCGCCGCTGGCCGGTAGGCGCCGCCGGGCCAGGCTCCAGGCCAGCGTCGGGATTGCGGCCGGCTACAGCTTCAACACTCGCTTGGCGTTGCCGCTCAACAGCTTGACCTGGTCCTCGGCGGATAAGGGCAGGGTTTCGATCCACTTGGCGCCGGGCGGGTTCTCGACGAACGGATAGTCGACCGAGAACATGATCCGGTCGATCCCCATCTCCATCACGCAGCACAGCAAGGCCGGGTCGGAGAAAAAGCCGCTGGTCGTGATGTAGAAATGCTCGCAGAACGTGTCACGAAAGCTTTTGCCGCTCTTGCCGTCGCGGCCGAGCCCCATGCTGATGCGCCACAGATAAAACGGCAGGCCTTCGCCGAGATGGCCGATGATGATTTTGAGATTGGGATAGGCGTCGCACACCCCGCTCAGTACGAGGCGCACGCCCTGGGTCGCGGTCTCGACGGTAAAGCCCCAGGCGGCGCGCAACAGCGAGGGGTACTGCTGCACATAATCCTTATAATAGGCCTCGATGACCGCGGGATGCGGCAGCGAGGGGTGCATGTAGAGCGGCACGTCGAGCGCCGCGGCCCGCTCGAAAATCGGCCAAAACCGCTTGTCGTCGAAAAACACCCCATTGGTCAGCCCATTGACCATGGCCCCCTTGAAGCCGAGCCGGGTGACGGTGCGTTCGAGCTCGTCGGCCGCGGCCTTTGGATCAGGGGTCGGAATCGCGGCAAAGGCGGCGAAGCGGTCGGGGTGGGCGCGCACGGTTTCATGGAGCCGGTCATTGGCGCCGCGGGCCAGGCGCACCGCGGTCTCGGCATCCATCTTTTGCAGGCCGGGGTTGGCGTGCGACAAGACCTGCAGATCGATCCCGGCTTCGTCCATCTCCTTCAAGCGCAGCGCGCCGACATCGTCGAGCCGCTCGACAATCCGCGGCGCCGTCTGCGCGTCCATCCCGGTAAAATGCTTTTTGACCTCGGCGTCGAAATAATGCTCTTCGAGCGCAATGATATAGGGTTTGATCGCCACTTGATTCCTCCCTGAGAGACAGGTGATCGCGAAATCTCTAGCAGCTGCGGGAGTAGCTGTCACCCGCCGCCCAGGAAGGCCGGCGACGGTGCGCGCGGCGTTGATGGAAGGATCAGACGATCTTCAGGTAAATCAGCGCCAGCGCGCCGGCGGCCCAGCAATAATAGGCGAATGGATCGAGCGCGGCGCTTTCCTCGCGGTGGCGGAAATAGCGCATAAGGAAGGCGGTGCTGGCATAGGCCACCAGACCGGCGACGATGCCGGCGACCCACAGCACCGCACCGGCGATCGCCGCGGCGCCGGTCGCGGGCGCGGCGTGCAGCAGCTTTGGGAGTTCGAGAACCGCGGCGCCGGCGATGACCGGCGTCGCCAGCAGGAAGGAGAACCGCGCCGCATCCTCGTGCCGCAAGCCGACCATAAGGCCGCCGACGATCGTCGCCCCGGAGCGCGAAATGCCGGGCAGAAACGCCGTCGTCTGACAGAGGCCGACGATGATCGCATCGCCCCAGCTGGCGTGCGCCAGCCGCTTTCGACCGCGCGCCGCGTCGGCGCGGCGCCGCAAGCGTTCGCCGGCAAACAGCACCACGCCATTGACGATCAGGAAAAGCGCCGCGGCGACGGGCGACCCGAACAGCTGGCGCAGCCATTTTTCAAAGACAAAGCCCAGCACCACCGCCGGCAAGGTCCCAATGACCAGCAGCACGATCAGGTGGCGGTTCTGATCGATGGTCCGGGCGGTGGCGCCGCCGCGCCCGAGCGCCGCCAATACGAGGCCGAGCCAGTCGCGCCAGAAATAGATCAGCAACGCCGTCGCGGTGCCGACGTGCAAGACCACTAGAAACGGCAGAAACCGCGGCAATTCCTGGTCGATGCGCCAGCCCAGCACGGCCGGCAGGATCACCGCATGGCCGAGGCTGCTGACCGGAAACAGCTCGGTGGCGCCCTGGACGATCGCCAGGACAATGGCTTGAAGAAAAGTCATGTCGCCCCGCGCTGCTCCGACCCCCGACGGCGCTCCGATTTCGCCTGAGCGCACCAGTGCCGCGACACAATCTGCTTGCGGGCGCCGCGATCGTCAAATCGCGCCGAACCGGGTGATATTCACGGCCGCAGCGGCTTGGCGCACCGCGCCATGTAGCGGGGGGGTCATCAACAGCAATCCGTCGACCGCCGCTCGGTCGCGCTCGGCCTGCCAGGCGTGGCGCTCGTCGGACGACGATAGGGAGAGCACGTGATCCTCGCGATTGCGCCAGGTCGGCCCGCCCGGCCGGTCCAGTGTCACCAGGGCCGGAAACGCGGCGAGATCGGCAAATCCGGCCTCGCGCATTCGCCGGTAAAGGCTTCGGTCGCGACCCCGGCGGGGCCGACCGAATAGGGCGGGGTTTCGATCTTGCGGCGAATCGGCTCCGGCAGATCGAGGTCCCACCATTGCTGCATGTCGAGCGCGCGCATCGCGATCCCGGCCCGCCGGACAGGCCGCAGCACCCGCATGATCTCGTCAGCGCGCGGTCGGCATCGCATTGCTCGAGCACCGTGACCGAACAAACGCAATCATAGGAATTGTCGGCAAACGGCAGCGCCTCGGCATTGCCGCGAGTGCATTGGATCGCTTCGGCGAGCCCAGCGCGAAATGCGGACGCGCGAAATGCGCAGCACAAGCGGAACGGAGCGGCCGAAGCCGCTCCGCTGCCGCAAGCTCGAACCGGGTCGCTGCTTACCAGTACGGATCGACCCCGTAGTAATTGTAGATGTTGCGCTCCCAATCCCGGCTGACGTTGCCGGTTTCCCATCCCTGGGCGGGAGCAGGCGCGCCCCGCAGCTGGTCCTCGGTAATGTTGACCTCATAGGCGTCAAGGCGTTCGTTATAGCGGAGCAGATGCCACGGGAGGGTCACGTAATCCTGGCCCATCCCAAGAAATCCGCCAAAGCTCATCACCGCATAGGCGACCTTGCCGGTCCGCTTGTCGATCATGATCCGCTCGATCGTGCCGACCTTGTCGCCGCCGCTGTTGCGCACCGCGGTGCCCTCGACCTTGTCGCTGGCGATCAGGCGGGCGGTCTCGCGCACCGAGGCGTCGGTTCCAACAACCGTAGCCATTCTCAACCTCCTTTTCAGTTACTCAGTCGAGTCTCGAAACAGCGCCCGCAGAGGATCGGTTCCGCCGACAAGGGATCAGGTCCGCAATCCTGGCGGCGCCCGCTCGGCCGCCTGGATTGACTAGAAGCCCAACCAGAAACGGGAGCAGTTTTGTTTCGTGATTGGGCGAATGTAGAGTGGAGACGGTCGGCATCGGCGCGGCGCTACATCCAGATCCACCGACAAGGAAAAACAATCAGCCGAGCACATCGACAACGGTGTGAAGAAGCGCGACGTCGGCGAGCCCGAGCCGGCGCCGCGGCCATGGGCGTTCGCGGAGATCGTCGCGGCAATTCAATCAGCGGCAGACCGGAACCCGATCGCACTCGCGTCGTTCCCTCTATGGGGCGACTGATGGTCTTTGGAGGTTGAGATGAGGCAGCGTAAACGTTACGGCGCGGTCGGGTTGTTTCTGGGCGCTTTGCTGCTGTTGGGAATGGGCTCGCTGCTTTCGGCCTGCGGCGCCGTTGCCGGCGCCGGGCAGGACGTGTCGGCCATCGGCAACACGGTAACCGGCGGCGCCAACCAGACGCAGCGGGCTACCGGCGCTCCCTGACGTAATCGCCGGCATCCTCGCCCGCGACGGGCGAGGACTCGGCTAGCCAGAAAGCGAAGGTTGCGGTTGTTGGGGTCACACTCCATCATCCGCGTCCGATGGTCGAGACAGCACGGTTCGATCGTGACCGAAGCGGTTGCGGTCGACGAAGGCGGCTCGATCGTTCATATCAGGCGGACCAGCCCGCCGCGGCGGGCTAATCGTCTGTGTCGGCAGGCGTGAACTCGCGGCCGAGGAAAGGACGCGATGTTCGCCGTCATCTTCGAGGTGCAGCCAAAACAGGCGCGGTGGGAGGATTACCTGGTTCTTGCCGGGTTGCTCAGACCCGAGCTGGAAAAGATCGACGGCTTTATCGATAACGCGCGATTTTCGAGCCGCCGCCGCGCCGGGCGGGTATTGTCGCTGTCGATCTGGCGCGACGAGAAAGCGCTGGTGCGCTGGCGCACCCTTGGCGTCCATCATGACGCCCAGCAGCGGGGGCGATCAGAGATTTTCGACGATTATCACCTGCGGGTCGGCGAGATCGTGGCCGATACCGCAACTCCTCCTGGCGGGAGCTTGCCGCAGCAGCGCTTCGACGAGACCGAGATCGGCGCCGCCAAACTGGTCACGATCAGCGAATTCCGGGCGGCTGACAGCGCGCGAGATGCGAGCGCGGTGAACCTGGCGGGGCGTCTCGGTCTGCCGAGCGGCGGATCTGGCGGCGTCATCGAGCACGAGGTCTTCGAAGGCATCAACGACCGCAGCAATTTGCTGATGCTGGCCGCCTGGCAGAGTTCCGCGGCTGGGCAGGACTGGCGCCCGAGCCCGTCCGCCGGCGGCGAGTTGCGGCGCCGGGCGGTGCGCATCATCCGCGACTATGGCATGCGCGACCGCCGCGAAGCGCCGCAATACTACCCGTGACAGCGGCTATGACCGTCGGCCGCGGGCAGCCGGCGGCGCTATTTCTGCTCGGATCTTTCGAAATCGGTGCGCTCGGTCACCGGCAGGTCGTGCAGGTAGCGGCGCAGGCAATCGAGGCCGAGCTCGACGGCGCCGAGCCGGACCCAGTCGCGGCCGCCGTAAATCCGCGAGCGGCGGGATTCGACGCCGTCCGCGGCGGCGATCGCTAGATAGATGCTGCCGCCGAAATCGATGCGGTCGGGACCGTCATCGACATCGATCAATACCGCGAGCGCATGGCTGGCGCCGGACGCTTCGCGCGCAACGCGGGCCGCCGTTTCGGCGGCTTCGCGGCTGAATTCGCCGCCGCTCAAACCGCCCCCATCCGCCCCGTCCGCGATGCCGAGCGCGGTGGCGATCGCGGCCGGGTCGCGGACCACCCAGCCGCGGCGAAACACTTTCTCCGCGCCGGGCAAAGGGGCGATGCGGGCGGCGATCTGGCCGCCGGTGAAGGTCTCGACGACCGCGAGCGAACCGCCGCGTGCGGCTAGCGCCGCCAGCACGACGCCCTCCAGGGTGTCGTCGTCCTCGCCGAGGATGAAGTTGCCGAGCCGCTTGCGCACCTCCGCCTCGACCGGCGCCAGCTTGCGGCGGATGTCGTCCTGATCGAGGCCGCGCACCGTCAGCTTGGTTTCGATCTGCGGATAGTGGCTGCGAAAGCCGAGCTTGACCGTGCGGTCGGGGACCAGATCTTCGACCCCCGCGAGCAGCTGGTCGACATGCGATTCGCCAAGCCCATAGGAATGAAACCGCTTCAGGCGAATGACGCCGGGCGTCCCGCCGCGCGCCAGGAGGCGCGGGATGATCTGCTCCTCCAGCATGCGGAAGAGTTCGCGCGGCACCCCGGGGGTGAAGAAAAACCGCGCCTTGCCGATGTCGAGGGCAAAGCCGCAGGCGGTGCCGACCGGGTTGTCGAGGATCTCGGCGCCCTGCGGCAGCATCGCCTGCTTGCGGTTGTTGGCCGACATCACCCGGCTGCGCCGGCGGAAAAACTCCTCCATGCGGCCGAGCCAGTCCTTGTTCAACACCAGGTCGACGCCGGCGGCGCGGGCCGCGATTTCCTGCGACAGATCGTCGACAGTGGGGCCGAGCCCGCCATTGACAATGACCGCGTCGGCGCGCTCGCCGGCCATGTGAAACGCGGCCAGCAATTCATCGCGATCGTCGCCGACAATTGTTCCCCAGGCGACCGACAGCCCGAAATCCTCGAGCTTCTGGCTCATATAGCTGAAATTGGTGTTGACGATCTTGCCGGTCAGGACCTCGTCGCCGGTGCAGATGATCTCGATGCGCATCTACCGCCCTCATGCCGCGGGCCCACGGCGCGGGCTGGCCGCGCCATCCTGGCCGCTGGTTGCGCGAAGGGTGTAATCCCATTCGCGATCCGCTGCCAGCCGACCTTGTCAACCGCCAACACGGCTCTAGGCGCCACGGTGTCTGCGGGAAGATCGGCAGCAGGAGCAGTCGCGGCGCACCGCGCGGCCAGCGCGCTCAGCGGCCGGCGGCGCCCTGCGCCCGCCGGATCGCCGCGATCACCGCCGGACGATGGCTGTCCTCGGCCCAGCCGAGCGCGTCCCGGCCGGTGTAGTCGGTCTTGGTCGGGCTGGCGCCCTTGGCGAGCAGCGCCTCGACCAGCTCGTAATCGCCCCGGTTCGCGGCGATCATCAGCGGGGTGATCCCCTCCCGGTTCTGCGGATCGACCGCGGCCCCGGCGTCGAGCAATAGCTTTGCCGCTTCGGTCTGGCTTTGGTCGGCGGCCAGGTGCAGCGGGGTATCGCCGAGCCGATCGGGAACATTCAGCTTCGCGTTCGCCTTGATCAGGATCTCGATGATCTCGAGATTGCCGTTCATCGCCGCATAGTGGAGCCCGGTGCGCGAATGCTCGTCCAGTTGGTTCGGGTTGCCCTCGCCGCTGCCGACCAGCTGCTGAACCAGCGCGGCATCGTTCTGCGCCGCGGCGCGCGCCACGTTCGAGTAATAATCGCCGAACAGATTGATCGCGGCCTCAGCGGCGGAACCGCCGAGAACGAACCCGAACAGCGTCCCCCCGATAATCATCGCTCGCCGCGTGCTCATCGATCCCTCCCGTCCATCCTAGGCGGCGCGGCGAAGTTTCCTCCCTCGGTCTCGATCGATCTTAGCAAACCGCACGCCGATGACTACGTTGAGGCGTCTGGCTTTTCGCCGCTCGGGGATAATTCTTGATCGACAGCGCGCGTCTTGGTCTGCCTAATTTCGAGCCCGGCCAGGTGTGGCTGGTCGGCGCCGGCCCAGGCGACCCCGGGCTGCTGTCGGTCCTGGCCTTGCATGCGCTGGCGCGGGCCGACGCCGTCGTTTATGACGCGCTGGTCGATCCGCGGATCCTGCGCCTGGCGCGGGCCGGCGCCGCGCTTGATTATGCCGGCAAGCGCGGTGGCCGCCCATCGCCGAGCCAGCCCGACATTTCGGCCCGGCTCATTCGCCTGGCCGCGGCCGGCAACCGCGTGCTGCGCCTCAAGGGCGGCGACCCCTGCGTCTTTGGCCGCGGCGCCGAGGAGGCGCTGGCGCTGGTCGGCGCTGGGATCCCGTTCCGTATCGTTCCCGGCATCACCGCCGGCATCGGCGGGCTCGCCTATGCCGGGATCCCGGTCACCCATCGCCAGACCAACTCGGCGGTGACCTTCCTCACCGGCCACAACAGCGACGGCATCGTTCCCGACGGGCTCGATTGGGGCGCCATCGCCCGCGGCGCTCCGGTGCTCGTCATGTACATGGCGTTGAAGCATCTGCCGAATATTGTCGAGCGACTGATCGCCGGCGGCCGCAGACCCGAGGAGGCGGTGGCGGTAGTCAGCCGCGCCACGACGCCCGAGCAGCAGGTGCTGGTTTCGACCTTGGGCGACGCCGTTGCGGCCTCGCTCGGCAGCGAAACCCCGGCGGTGGTCGTCGTCGGCGAGGTCGTGCGATTGCGCGCGGGTCTCGACTGGCTCGGCGCTCTTGCCGGGAAAAGGCTCGACCCCGCCCCGCTCGGCCCCGCGGCCGCGCGGCAAGCCGCCCATCGACCGGCGGCGGGGGGCAGCGTATAACCCGCGCCGGCGCGATTTGGGCAGGGACGTCCACGCCGTTTGCCGCCAATGTATTGTGGACTGTCGCCGATCGCCGGCGGCGCCTGAGGGAGAGCGAACCTTGCGGTTTGCGGCTTTGGTATCGTTGCGGCATCGCCCAGGCGAAGCAATTGCCCGCACCCGCCGGCGCCATGGTTGAGATGCTGGGTCGGCTGCGGCGGCCGCCGAGCGCCGAAGCCTTGATCGCTCGCGCGCAGCGGGGCGCCGGATTGACCGACTTCGGCGACACCCCGTTCGCCCGGCCGTTGCAGATGCTGCTCGACGCCTGCCGCAAGGAAGCCGATCTGAGCCTGTTCGGGGGTGCGGCGATTCGCTGGGACACGGTGCGTTTCCTGTCGAACCTGCTGCGGTTGCGCGAGGAGGAAAAGCGCAATCCGGCGATTCTCGACCAGGCGGTCGAACGACCGCTGATCATCGCCGGCCTGCCGCGCTCGGGCACCACGTTCCTGCACAGCCTCCTGATCGAAGACCAGGCCAACCTCGTGCCTCGCGTGTGGCAGCTGATCCATCCCTATCCGGCGAGCCGGTCCGGCGGGCGCGATCGCCGGCCGCGGCAGGTGGCGCGCCAGCTGCGCCTGTTTCAGCTATTGGCGCCGCGGTTCCGCCATCTGCACCCGATCGAGGCGGGCTCGCCGCAGGAATGCTCGGAGATCACCGCGCACCTGTTCGCCAGCCTGCGCTTCGACACGACCTATCGCATCCCGAGCTACCGGCGCTGGCTCGATGACACCGGGCATCTCGACGCCTATCGCTTTCACAAGCGCTTCTTGCAGCATCTGCGCCATCAAGCTGGCGGCGAGGGGCGCTGGGTGCTGAAATGCCCCGACCATATTTTTGCGCTCGGCGCGATCCGCGCGGTCTATCCCGATGCGCAGCTGGTCTTCGTCCATCGCGACCCGGTCGCGGTGCTGGCCTCGGTCGCGCGGTTGACCGAGGTGCTCCGGCGACCGTTCAGCCGCCAGATCGACCGGATCGACATCGGCCGGCAGGACAGCGCGCGCTGGCTGGCCGCGGCCGAGTTGATGATCGCCGCCGCCGATCGAGAGGATTTCGCGGCGCCGATATTCCACGTCCATTATGCCGAGAATCATCGCCGACCCGGTCGGCGCCGTGGCCGGGCTCTATCGGCATTTCGGGCAGAGTTCTCGATGCCGAGGCGGCGGACCGCATCGGCCGCCGGGTGGCGGCGAACCCGAACGGCGGCTACCGCGGCCGCCGCGCCCGCCTCGACGATTACGGGCTCGATCCGGCGCGCGAGCACGAGCGTTATGCCGGCTACATGGCTCGCTTTGGGATTCGGCCGGAACAGGGACGAAAGCTCCTCGCGCTCCGCCCGAGGCTGAGCTTGCGGCGGGCCAGGATCCGGTGCGCCGGCGCGCGGACGGCCTCGCGCAGCGCGGCTGCCCGGGCTTGTCGGCCGAGGGCGCTGCGGCGACCGGTCCTGGCGCCGACGCCAGCAGCGCCGGGACGAACACCAGGCTCGCGACCAGGGTGCAGCCGAGGCTGATCAGCAGCAGCTGCCCCATGCTCGCGGTGCCGGGATGCTGCGACAGCGCCAGCGCGCCGAACGCGGTGCCGGTGGTCAGCGCCGAGAACAGGATCGCGCGAGCGGTGGCCGAGCCCAGCACCGCGGTTCGACCGGCGCGCCAGTTCATCACGAAGTAGATGTTGAACGACACGCCGACCCCGAGCAGCAGCGGCAGCGCGATGATGTTGGCGTAATTGAGCGGCAGCGGCAGCCAGCACCATGACCAGCACGGTCATCAGCGACGACAGCAGCAGCGGCGCCAGCACCAGCGACACGTCGAGCACCCGGCGCAACGCCACGAACAGGATGATGGTGATCGCCACCAGCGCGCCGATCGCGGCCGAGCGGAAGGCGCCGACGATCGTGGCGCTGGTCGCCTCGATGGTCACCGCCGGGCCGCCGGCATCGGGGGCGACCGCGGTCACTTCGGCGACGAATTTCTTGAGGCCGCTGCTGTTGTTCGCCGCGGCCTTGGGCAAGCACCTGCACGCGCGCGCGTCCGTCGGGCAGAACCCAGTCGCGCGCCAGCGCCGGCGGGATGCTGTGCAAAGAGACCGGCTGGGCCGAGAGCGCGCTGCGCAGCTGGTCGAGCTGCGCCGGCAGAAACCGGGTCAGCGCCGCATTGGCGGCGAGCACGACGCGGATCGGGCGCCGCCGCCAGCCGGCGCAGGTCGCCGGCTATCGCGACCAGCAGCGGATCGGGCGACGGCTTGGCCAGCGCCGGCGCGAGCGCCGTCGTAACGCGTCCCGGGCCGCGACGCGGATCTCCGCCGCGGCTGGGCGGCGCCAGCGGCTTCAGCGGGGCGAGGGTCGGCCCCAGCAGCATCGCCGCATCCTGGATCTGCGCGAGCTTGGCTTTCTGGTGCTTCGGCACGAAGCTGTCGATCGACAGGACGCCCGCGACCAGCGGCAGCTTTCGCAGCCGCTGCGACAAGGTTGCGGCGGCGGCCGGGTTCGCCGCCAGGATGTCGATCGTGAACGGGTTGGTCACCGGCGAACCCATCAGGTCGTGGAGCGTGCGCATCGCCTCGGTGTTGGGGTTCTTGGTGTGCAGCGGATTGGAGTCGAAGCGCAGCTGCGGCAGCAGCCCGACGCCGAGCGCGGCCAGGGCGGCGAACAGCGCCAAGAGCGGCCGGCGCCGACGGCGCGCGACCTCGTCGAGCGGCGCCGCCCAGCGGAAGCCGATCTCGGCGCAGTTTCGCCGCGCGGGCGGAACAGAGCTGATCGCCGCCGGCAGAAAGGTCAGGGTGCACAAGAACGCGATCAGCATGCCGACCCCGGCGATCAGCCCGAGTTCGGCGACGCCGCGGAATTCGGTCGGGACAAAGGCGAGAAACCCGGCCGAGGTGGCCGCCGCCGCGACCAGGATCTGGCCGCCGACCCGCTGGCCGGTTTCGGCCATCGCCGCGCCAGGGTCGGGGTTCTCCCAGCGCCGTCTCGCGGTAGCGCACGCAGAACTGGATCGCGAAATCGACCGCGATGCCGACGAACAGGATGCCGAAGCCGACCGAAACCAGGTTCAGGGTGCCGACCGCCGCGGCGGCGAACAACAGGGTCAGCATCAGCCCGAGCCCGAGCGTCAGCAGGATCGGCCCGATCAGCCGCCACGACCGGACCGCCAGGAACAGCCACAGCGAGATCAACAGGATGCTGCCGATCATGCCGGCGACCGCGCCCTGGGCGACGCTGGCGAATTCCTCGTCGGAGAGCGCCACGCTGCCGGTGATGCGCACCCGCGCGTCGCCCGCCTTGACGAATTCGAGCTTGCTGGCGGCGGCGCGGATCGCCGCGGTGGCGGCGCCGCCGGGCTCCAGCACGCCATGATCGAGCCTGGGCTGCGCCAGAACGAATTTGTACGGGCCGCCCAAGCTCGGCGATCTTGCCGCCGAGCAGGAGCGCCCACGACAATGGCTGCGGGTGGCCGGCGAGTGCGTCGGCCATCGCCTGGTGGAACCCGGCAAGCGCGGTTCGATACGGCGACAGATCGACCTGACCGTGCTGTATCCCTTTGCCCAGCAGCGCCAGGGCGGCGAACAAGCCGCGCGCGCTAGGGTCACGGGCCAGCTGCCCGAGAAAGGGCTGGGCGTCGATGGTTCGCTCGAGCACGCGCCTCAAGCTGCTTCGTATCGAGCAATAGCAAGCCTTCCCGGGTCAGAAAGGGCGACGCATCGGGACGGGTGACGGTGCGGAAATGCACATGGTCGGCGGCGAGCGCAGCCGCCAAGCCGGCGGCCGTCGCGTCTGCCTCTTCCGGTTCCTTGGCGTTGATGACCGCGACCAGCAGATTGGAGAACTGCGGGAACTCTGCGTCGAAGGCCAAGGCTCGCCGCCGCCAGGGCAGGCTCTTGGCGAACATTTTGTCGGTATCGGTGCTGATGCCCAGGTGGTGCGCCGCGTAGAAGCCGGCAAATGCCGCGCCAGCGCAAGCCCGGCCACGACAACGAGCGCCCCGTGGCGCCGGCAGAAATCGACCAGGCCGACCAGCAAGCGCTGAAATAGCATCGGAAAGCGGGCTCGTATCTGTTGCGGCGGTCGGTTACCCGCTCAGGCGCCGCTTGCGCGGCCGGGATGTTGCGGGTTCCGAACAGCCGGTCTCGGAGTTCGGCCGCGCCGAGGTGATAGTCGCTTCCGGTCAGAGCCGCCAGCGCAAAACACCTTGCCAAAGTTCGGCGGTCTCGCCAACCGGATGGCTTCGGATCGCCGGGTCTCGAACGATCGCGAGTGGGGGTTGCATCCGGCGGCAGGACATTGTTTCGTGGAGCTGGCGCCCGGGTCGCACCCGCCGCTGTCCCGCCGCCGGTCGGATCGCTCAGGGAACACAATGCGGGTGTTGGTCGGGCTCTACCTCGTCATCGGGATCGCGCTGCTGGCGATCGGGTATCTGCTGCCCGGGCCGTGCCCGAACCGCAACACCGATATCGTCAGCGACGTCGTCTTTGTGCTGACTTGGCCGGTTGGCCTCTACGCCGAAGTCTATCATGGGCAGTTGTCGGTCGAGGACTGGCTGCACGCGCAGGCTTGCCAGGGCGGCGACGGGTTGGGAACCAAGAAGATCTGACGCCGGCGCCGGGCGCGGGCGCCAGCGCGCGGGCGACTCTTTGGAATAAGAGTTAACCGACAGATTTTCGGGAATTGCCGCTTGCGTTCCCGACGCAACAGCGTATCTATCGGGTCCGCGACGCACTCGCACGTGCCTATGGCCCATGGTGGTTATGCAACGACGTAACGCGTCCTTTTTGGTCGTCCGGCCGGAAGGTCGGTCCCGAGAGGGAGGTCGATATGGTTGCGTTCCGGCTGAGGGGCGTGGTGCCCTGCCCCGACGCGAACCTTCGCGGGACGCGCCTGCGCGGGCGGGGCAACCGGGTCATCGACCCGAGTAGTCTGAGCTAAGCAGCACAATTTGACCGAGCCGGGCGCAGCCCGGCTCGGCTTTCGTTTTCGCTACGCCTTCGGTCCAGGCCGAGGCCGCGCTGGCGCGATTGCTCGCGCTGGCGGAGCCCGGACGCGACCGGCGGCGCTGCTTCGTTCAGCCGCTTCGCGGGAAGGATTACCCCCCATAATGAATGAGAGGATCTCGCGCTTCCTCGCCGAAAATTCGCCCGAGACCCCCTGCCTCGTCGTCGATCTGGACACCATCGCCGAGGCTTACGACGCATTGTGCCGGCATCTGCCGCTCGCCCGCGTCTACTATGCGGTAAAGGCCAACCCGGCCCCGGCGATCCTCGCCATGCTCGACGGCAAGGGCGCCAATTTCGACGTGGCCAGCCGCGGCGAAATCGAGCTGTGCCTCGATAACGGCGTGGCCGCGGACCGGCTGTCGTTCGGCAACACGATAAAAAAGGAAAAGGACATCGTCTTTGCTTATGGCGCGGGACTGAGCCTGTTCGCCTTCGACAGCGCGCACGAGCTCGAGAAGCTGGCGCGGGCGGCCCCGGGGGCGCGGGTTTTCTGCCGCATCCTGGTCGATTGCGCCGGCGCCGACTGGCCGCTGTCGCGCAAATTCGGCTGCGTCCCCGAGATGGCGGTCGACCTCTTGCGGCAGGCGCGCCGCCTCGGCCTCGATCCTTACGGCGTGTCGTTCCATGTCGGCTCGCAGCAGACCGATCTGCGGCAGTGGGACGGCGCCGTCGGCGCTGCGGCGCGCATGTTCTCGCTGCTCGCCGAGGCCGATATCGATCTGCGCATGGTCAATATCGGCGGCGGGTTTCCGGCGCATTACACCGGCGAGGTGCCGGCGGTCGAAAGCTACGCCCGCGCGGTCATGGCGGCGGTGACCCGGCATTTCGGCAACCATCTGCCGGAAATCATCATCGAGCCGGGGCGCTCGCTTGGTCGGCGACGCCGGGGTGATCCAGAGCGAGGTCGTGCTGATCTCGCAGAAGGGCGGCGGCGACGAACGGCGCTGGGTCTATCTCGATGTCGGCAAGTTCAACGGGCTGGCCGAGACGATGGACGAGAG
Source organism: uncultured Alphaproteobacteria bacterium (assembly GCA_963814805.1). GTDB lineage: Bacteria > Pseudomonadota > Alphaproteobacteria > ATCC43930 > CGMCC-115725 > AP-15. The sequence continues at coordinate 215,134 of CAWFER010000012.1, forward strand.
CATCAAATACCGGATCGCCACCCCCGGCCGCGGCGGGGCGCAGCGGCCCGGTCATCCTCGCCGGCCCGACCTGCGACAGCGCCGACATTCTGTACGAGCGCACCGAGTACCGGCTGCCGCTCGGCCTCGAAGTCGGCGACAAGGTCGAGATCCTGTCGGCCGGCGCCTACACCGCGAGCTACGCCTCGGTCGGGTTCAACGGCTTCGCCCCGATCCGCACCTATTGCATCTGAGCTTCTCCTTCCTCTCCCCGCGAACGGGGAGAGGTTGGGGCGAGGGGCGCCTCTCGACCTTCCGCGGGTCGGCTCAGCCGCGCGTGCGGCGGATCAAGCCGACGCCGGCCAGCCCTGCCAGCCCGACGCCGAGCAGCGCCAGCGATGCGGGTTCGGGAACCGCGGGCGGATCCCCAGGCGGATCGCAGGCTGGTGAGCACGAGGTAGACGGAATTTGCGACACGGTATCGATGACGTTGGACAGCGAGGCAAACCCGGTGCCGCCAAAGACGTTGATGTCCTTGGAGATATCGACGAGGTCGGTCGGGGCGAAGGTTATGTGGTCGGTCGGGTCGCCCGGCAGGTAGCCCTGCAACGTCGCTGACGTGCCCGAGGCGCAACCGTTGCTCAGCAGGTCGCCGAGACAGAGCGTCTCGCCGACCGTGGCGAAGCCGCCGCCGAACGCGGAACCGGTGAGGCTCAGAGCGGCGTCGTTAATCGTTGCGCCGGCCAGGCTCTGCACCGTGTACGACAGCACCCCATCGGCCGCGCCGCCCGGACCGGCGTCCCAGATGCCATTGATGTCGAAGCCGTAGTTATTTCCGCTCATGATCGACGTGATCGTGGTTTGGGCGGCGCTCGAGGCTACGGCGTTGCCGATCGCGGTTGGCGTGTATTTGAAGTTCGAGAACACTTTGTCGCCCCTCTGGCAGGCCGTGCCGATATAGGAAGCGACGGTCCCGGAGCCGCACATGGAGAATATCGACACGCTGTCGAGCAGCGCCGCGGGCGGGAGACCGCTGGGGGCTCCGACGGTGAGGAACGAGAGGAGGCTCTTGCCGGCGCTGATCTCAGGCGAAGTCGCAGTAAACGGGACGGAATTTTCTCGCCAGCCGCTGAATCCCTGACTAGGGATCGACAACACCGGGGTAGTTGTTGTTATGCTGTGGAGCGTCGACGAACCTGGACCGGTCAGGACTGTGCCGCCCGTGACTACGCCGCCCTTAACTGTGCCGCCCAGGCTAACCTGCCACGCGTTTTGGGTCGGGCCCTTTTCGTCGGTATACTGAGCGGCAGCATAATCAAAGTTCAGGACATAAGGGGCACCGGGGGTCAACCCCGTGATTGACTGGTTGATCGAATTAGGGCCAGGAAGAAAAGAAGGATCGGAATCGGCCGCCAGGTAATTGTTTCCGTCGGGACTCTGTGGCAGTCAGGCCGTTGGAAATTCCAGTGCCCGGGCCCCAAAGGTGGAGCGGGGCTGCATTTGGAATTGTGTTGTCGCCCCCGCCAGGCCCATAGATGAGCACGAAGGCCTGCGCCCCAGCCTGGGACCAGCCCACGGGACCGGCTACTCCGAAGTAGTTGTTCGGAGTACCCGTTAAGTTCACAAAGTCGCCATTCTGCACGAGATTCTATTGGAATGGGCACCTGGGCGTTACCCGCGCCGCTGACGGTCAGCGTCGCGGCGAAGAGGCCGCCGACGGCGATTTGCTTCAGCCATCTGATTTTCCTGTTCATCGCTTGTCTCCCTTTGCTGCACGTTGCGAAGTCGGTCTTTTTCTTGGTTCGGGTTTGACTGAACTGGTCGCGGTCCGGGCGGCGTTCTTGCCCCGCGGCGACGACCGGGACCGTGGCGATTTGCGCTGCATCGTCGCGGCATCGACATCAGGCCGTCGGGGCTTTCCCGCCGCCTTTGGCGGCCCGGGCACGGCGGGCCGGGCATACAGCGGATAGACCAACTGGCCGGCCAGCGAATCCGGCAGTTTCGCCCCGATCCCATAGGCCGCCGGCCAACCCTGGCGCGGCAAATAGTGAGTGCCGAACAGCCGGTCGAGCCAGGGCAGCATCGACGCATAGTTCCGGTTCACCGGCCCGGCCAGGGTATGGTGCCAATGGTGGAACGCCGGCGTGGACACCAGCCATTCCAGCGGGCCGAGGCGCCAGCGCAGATTGGCGTGGATGAAAAACCCCCAGACCGTGCCGGTCAGAGCGGCGACGATCGGCACCATGCTGCCGGCGGCGCCCAGCGGCCCGCCCAGGCCGAGCACATAAATCGGCACCAGGCCGGAGAATTTGCTCAACACCATGTCCACCGGATGGGCGCGGGTATTGACCAGAAAGTCGATCTGCGTGGCGCTGTGATGGATCGAATGGAAGCGCCACAGAAACGGGACCCGATGGGCCAGGCGATGGTACCCGTAATAGCCGATCTCCCCCGCCACCAGCCCGGCGAGCGCGCGCGCCCAGAGCGGCAAAGCAGCGGTCGCCGCATGAAGGCTGCCCGGAACGGTGCCGTACACGGCCCAGGCCAGAACGCCGAGCGGCGCGCTGAGGAGCAACGCCGGGAGCAGGCTGCTGAGGAAGTAGTAGCCGAGATCGGCGCCGATCCCCGTGCGCAGGATTTTTTGCGGATGCGCGGCGAACAGACGCTCCAGCGGCACGAAGATGACGACCAGGATCGTCAGCCACAAAGAGAGGCGGACGAGATCGACCAGGAACGAATAAAAATGCTGACCGATGAACTGCGGCATGCGTCCTGTCCCGGTAAATCAATGAAAAGCCGTGGCGCCCCGCTCCATGTCGTCACCCAGCCGGGTGGAATACTCACGATAAGCGGCGCCGATATGTCGTGAGGGCGCGCCGAACACGCGATAAGGCCCCGGATTGCGATGAACGAATTGCACCGCCTTGGGGAAGCTCATCCCGTGGTCCCGGATTGAGCCGCGGCGAGCGCGGTCATCGGTAGGATATCGGCTGTTTTGCACCTGGGCATACAGGTCGTCCCCTGTAATTTTGATGCTTTTCATATAGTTAATTGCGCTGATCGTTAAGGTAGATCCCCACCATCCGCTGTAAAAAATTCCGACAGTGGGTCTAGGCCCAGGCCCCCCGGAAGGGCTATCGAGCCTACTGCCCCGACGAGTGCGGCGCTATAAGCTGATCTCGCAACTGATCGGGGAGACCAGGGATGAAACGGACGATTTCGGCATGCGCCGGCCTGGCGCTCGGCATGATCGCGCTCGGCATGATCGCGCTCGGCGCTTCGGCCGCGACAAAGCACCCGGCGGCGACAAAACACCCGGCGCAAAAGGGGCCGCCGGCCTGCGGCGCGCTGAGCTTCCGCGCGGTCGCTTCCGGGGCTCCCGATGGCGACCAGCAGGCCGGCTTCTACCGATCGCGCTATGGCGCCTTGGCGTTGCACGCCGATGTCAAGCAGGGCAAGGCGGTCGACTATTTCGTGCTGGCCGACGGCAAGCGGCTCGGTGCCGCGCCGGCCACCCTGCCCGACTGGGCCACGAATTGCGCCGCGGCGAAGAAATTGCCGGAGCCGGTCGCCGCCGGCGCCTCGGCCTGCACCGGGGAACGCTTCCGGGTCGTCCTCGCGCATCAGGGGAGCACGCGTCTGGCACTGCTCTACGGGCTCGACGGCGCGACTTGGCGGTTCTGCAGCGCCGGCAGCTACTGACGCGGCGGCGCGGCACGGCTGTCGCATCGGCCATTGCCAGCGCCGACAAGCTTCAAGTAGTGTCGCCGCGGCGACGGGCCGCGCGCGGTCCAAGCTCGGCGACCGGCCGCGAAGGTCGCCCAAGAAACCAGGTTTAGCAGAACGGCGAAAGCCGTTGCGTGACGTTGCGACACGGCGCCGGCATAGGGAGAGCGCGATGTTGGAATTACTAGAGCAGCAGAAGAAGCTGACGACGAATCAGTGGAAGATCGCCGGCGCCGCGACACTCGGCGACATGCTCGATTTCTTCGATTTCTTCCTGATCGGCTTCGTTCTGGCGTTCGTCGTCAAGGCGTGGCATCTGAACTATGGCCAGTCGGGCGCGATCCTGCTCGCCTCGGGGGTCAGCGCGCCATTCGGCTCGCTTGTTGTATGGCTGGATGGCCGACAAGGTCGGCCGCCGCACGGCGCTGATCACCGCCGTGCTCAACGTCTCGCTCGCCACCGGCGCGATGGCGCTGACCCCGGAAGGCGGCTGGATTTACCTGGTCATCTGCCGCTTTTTCGTCGGCTTCGCGGTGACCGGGCTCTATTCGGTCGACATCACCCTGATGCAGGAGTTCTCGCCGGCGCATAAGCGCGGCTGGTTCACCGGCGTCACCACGACGATGCTGCCGGCCGGCCAGTTGATCGCCGCGCTTGCTCGGCGCGTTCGCCGCGCCCTATATCGGCTGGCGCGGGATGGTCGCGGTCGGCCTGCTGCCGGCCTTCCTGTGCCTCTACATCCGCGCCTTGGTTCCCGAATCGCCGCATTGGCTGCTGCGCCAGGGCCGGGTCGAAGAGGCGCGGCGGGCGCTCGCCTGGGCGTTGCAGATGGATCCGGCGAAAATCGCACTGCCGGCCGTGCCGCCGGTCATCGAACAAACCCGTTGGCTCGAAATCTTCAAATACCCGCGCAGCATCATCGCCGGCTGCCTGACCGGGCTGACCCAGACCGGCGGCGTGGCGCTCGCCCTGTGGCTGGTGACCCTCTTGGTCATGGTGCTGAGGATCAGCGCGCCCGAGGCGTCAGAGCTGATCATCTGGATCAGCCTGTCGGCGATCGCCGGCCGGTTCTTCTGCTCGTGGATCTCCGACGCGTGGGGACGCCGCGCCTCCGGCGTGGTCAGCTGCGTGGCCGGCGGCGTGTTCATGTCGCTGGCCGGCTATCTGCACAGCGTGTTCATCGGCGGCATGTCGATGTTCTTTTTGATGATCCTGATCCAGAACTTCTTCGGCAGCGGCAACTACTCGATCGTCGGCCCCTATATGGGCGAGTTGTGGCCGGCCCGGCTGCGCGGCAGCGGCATGGGCTTTGTCTATGGCGTCGGCAATCTCGGCAAGTTCATCGGCCCGGCGGGGCTGGCGCTGATCGCCGGCTCGTCGAACATGGTCAGCCCCAAGGCGACGCTCGCCGCGCTGGTCCCCGGCGTTCAACTACTTCGCCTTCTGGTACTTGCTCGGCGCGGTCGCGTTCTGGTTCATCGGCATGGAGACGAGCGGCAAGACGATCGACGAAATCGAAACCGCACTCGATGGCCCACGGCCGGTTGCGGCAGGCGCCGCGGGTCGCGCCGTCGGGAACTGAGCCGATCCGCTCCGTCGGGACTGAGGTCCGCCGCGACGGGCGAGCCCGGCGCGGAGGCCGCCAGCGACCGGGATCAGCGGTTCTGGGTCCAGTCGTCGCGCCACAGGAAATCGGGGCCGAGCCGGTCGAGGCTCGGGCAGCCGATCTGGGCCATCACCAGATCGATCTCGGTGCGGAAGATGTCGACCGCCTTCTTGACCCCGGGGCCGCCGCCGGCGACCGCGCCATAGAGCGTCGGCCGGCCGAAAAAGACGAATTGGGCGCCGAGGCATCAGCGCGATCAGGATGTCGGCGCCGCGCCTGCACGCCGCTGTCGAGCATGACCGCGAGCTTGTCCCCGACCGCCGCTTTGATCGCCGGCAACGCGTCGAGCGAGGCCGGCGCCTGGTCGAGCTGGCGGCCGCCATGGTTCGAGACGATGATCCCGTCAACCCCGATCTCGGCGGCGCGGACCGCATCGGCCGGGCTCAGAATCCCTTTGACCACGAGCGGGCGCGGGAACAGCCGGCGATAGCGTTCGAGGTCGCGCCAGGTCTGCGCCGAAGCCGGCGTTTGAGTGCGGCCGAGCCGGATCGCATCCGCCTTGCTCGCGCCATTGCCGGCATGCGGCGCCCAGTTGCCGAGGGTCGGGGCGCCGCCGTGGCGCACATAGTCGAAGACCCAGGCCGGGTGGGTCATCGCCTCCAACAGGATCGACGGCTTCAGCTTCAGGGCTTCCATGACCCCGCCGTTGCGCACCGTGGCGAAGCCGTTGCGCCAGTTGCGCTCGCGCTTGGGGTGGATCGGCACGTCGACAGTCAGCACCAAGCGCGCCGACGCCGGCATCGCGGGCGCGGCCGATCAGCGCGTCGGTAAAGTTGCCGTCCTTGGCTGCATAGAGCTGAAACCAGGTGTTGTCGGGTGCGATCTTGACCGCCTCTTCCATCGAGGCGTTGCTGCCGCCCGACATGATGTAGGGAATGTTGGCCTCGGCCGCGGCCTCGGCCAGCATCAGATCGCCGTCGCGCCGATAAAGCCCGGCGCCGCCGGTCGGCGAGATGCCGAACGGGCTCGCATAGGTGTGGCCGAACAGGGTTGCCGACTGGTCGCGCACCGAGACGTCGACCAGGTAGCGCGGCAATAGCTGGTGCTTTTGAAATGCGGCGCGGTTGCGTTCGAGGCCGCGCTCGTCTTCGAGCCCGCCTTCGATAAAGTCGAAGATGATCTTCGGCAATTTGCGCTTGGCGATCCGGTGCAGGTCTTCGATGTTGATTGCCTGGTCGAGTTTCATGGTGCGTTGATCTCCGGACCGATGGCGATTCATCAGCAAGCGATTGTTAGGGCGCGCGCGACCCAGTCAGTCGTTGCGTGGCCAGTCGTCGCGCCACAGGAAATCGGGGCCGAGCTGGTCGAGGCTCGGGCAGCCGATCTGGGCCATGACCAGATCGATCTCGCCGCTCAGGATCGAAATCGCCTTGTGGACGCCGGGAATGCCGCCGGCCGCGGCGCCATAGAGCGTCGGCCGACCCATAAACACGAAGCGCGCGCCGAGGCACAGCGCGATCAGGATGTCGGCGCCGCGCCGCACCCCGCTGTCGAGCATGACCGCGAGCTTGTCGCCGACCGCCTCCTTGATCGCCGGCAGCACGTCGAGCGAGCCCGGAGCCTGGTCGAGCTGGCGGCCGCCATGGTTGGAGACGATGATCCCGTCAACGCCGATCTCGGCGGCGCGCAGCGCATCGGCCGGGTTCATGATCCCCTTGACGACGAGGGCGCGCGGGAACAGGCGGCGGTAATTTTCGAGGTCGCGCCAAGTCTGGGCGTTGAACGGCTGCAACGAGCGGGCGAAATTGTACACGGTTTCGGGATTGGCGCCGCTCGGCGCATAGGGCTGCCAGTTCTGCAGCATCGGCGTGCCGCCGCCATGGCGCAGATATTCGACGATCCAGCCGGGATGGGTCAGGGCTTCGGCCAGGATCGACGGCTTCAGGCTCAGCGCCTGGAACAGGCCGCCGCGAACATTGGCAAAGCCGTTGCGGATATTGCGCTCGCGCTTCGAGCCGACCGGCACGTCGACGGTCAGCACCAGCGCGCCGAGCCCGGCATCGGCGGTGCGGCGGATCATGTCCTCGCGCACCTTGGCCTCGCGCGCGGCATAGAGCTGATACCAGGCATTGTTGGGCGCCACCCGCGCCGCCGCCTCGATCGAATCGTTGCTTGCCCCGGACATGATGTAGGGAATGTTGGCCTCGGCCGCGGCCTCGGCCAGCATCAGATCGGCGCCGCGACGGAACAGGCCCGCGCCGCCGGTCGGCGCAATCCCGAACGGGCTCGCATAGGTATGGCCGAACAAGGTCGCCGCCTGATTGCGCACCGACACGTCAACGAGATAGCGCGGCAGCAGCTGGTGCTTGTGAAAGGCCGAGGTGTTGCGCTCGAGGCCGCGCTCGTCCTCGAGCCCGCCCTCGATGAAATCGAAGGCGATCTTCGGCAGTCGCCGCTTGGCCATTTGATGCAGGTCTTCGATGTTGACGGCTTGGTCGATCTTCATCGTCCAATGAACTCCCCGGTGCGCGGCGCAGCCGCCGATCTCGCCGACAGCATTGCCCAGTTTGACGCCAGCCGACAATCCCCACCGCGCGGCGCCAGCCGAGCGCGCCAAGCATCCATCGGCGCGGATCAACCCGAGGGTCAGTTGCCGCCGGTCACGTCGATGGTGACGCCGGTGACGAAATCGGCGTCGCTCGAAGCCAGAAAACAGATGATCCGCGCCTGATCCGCCGCTTCGGCGAACTGCAACGGGGTCCGCGCGACCTGCGCCGCGGGTCGCGGCTGCTCAGCGCCCGGGCAGGTGCGCTCGGTCAAGGTTCGGCTGGGTGCTATCGCGTTGACATTGACGCCATAGGGGGCGAGTTCGTCCGCGATCTTGCGGGTAAAGGCAATGATGCCGCCTTTAGCCGCTGCATAGGCGCTGCTGCTGGAGGCGCTGAGCCCGCGTCCGGCGATCGACGAGATGTTGACGATCTTGCCGTGACGCCGGCGCTTCATGACCGGAGCCACCGCGTGGCAAAACAGGAACGTGCCGTCGAGATTGAAGGCGATCAGCCGCTGCCAATCGGCGAGGGTCAGCTGGTCGAGTTCCGCCCCCGGATCGGCGATGATCGTGCTGCCGCCGACCGCGTTGACCAGGATGTCGACACCGCCGAACTCCTGCGCGACCGAAGTGACGAGCGCCTCGACTTCGGCCGCATCGAGGGCGTCGGCGCGGCGCGCATGGGCCTGCCCGCCCGCCCCACGCAAGGCCGCGACCGTGGCGTCGAGCCGGCCCTCGTCGTTGTCGACGGCGATCACGATCGCCCCTTCGGCGGCCATGATCTCGGCGGTGGCCCGGCCGATCCCGCTCGCCGCCGCGGTGATCAGCGCAACCTTGCCGGTGAAGCGCATCTCTTCCTCCCTGTCCATTGCCCATTGTTCCGGCAAAAGCGTGCATCCGGGGCTGGCGCGCCGCACCCGTTGCCTGGGCCCACGCTTCCGCTGGGGTGACGGTGTGAGGTTGCCGGTCTCAGCCGTTTGGGGTGATCGTGATATTGGCGTTCTTCTCGAACAGCTTGACCAGGGTCTGGGTGTCCTTGTCGGCGCCGTGCTCGTTGATCACGGTCTGGAACAGCTCGCGCACGACATTGGCCAGCACCATCGGCGTCTCGCTGTCCATGCCGAGCTTGGTCGCCAGCCGCACATCCTTGTGCATCAGCGCGAGCGTAAAGCTCACCGAGAAGTCGTTTTTCATCAGCTTGGGCAGCGACAGCTCAGTGGCGGCGCTGCGGGCGCTGCCTTTCTGCAAGACGGCGGTGCAGGTTTCGAGGCTGAGCCCGTTTTTGATGCCCATCGCCAACGCCTCGAAAGTGACCGCGCGCACTCCGGCGCTGATCACGTTGTTGACCAGCTTCATGACGTGGCCGGTGCCGACATCGCCGGTATGAAAGATGTTCGGGCTGATCGTGGCGAAGATCGGCTTGACCTTGGCGAACACCTCGGTCGGCGCGCCGACCATGATCGCGATGGTGCCGGCATTGGCGCCGTGCGGGCCGCCGCTGACCGGGGCGTCGATCATCTGCACGCCCTTGTCGGCGAGCCGCTTTGCCATCTCGCGGGTCTCGCCGGGGTCGCCGGTGGTCATGTCGGCCCAGATCTGCCCGGGCCGCAGCACTTCGGCGACCCGGCCCTCGCCGAACAGCACGTCGCGCACCTGGGCCGAGGTCGGCAGGCAGGTCATCACCATGTCGCTTTCGCGGGCCAGCGCCTGGGCGCTCTGGGTCGGTATCGCGCCGGCTTCGGCAAAGCGCGCCACCACCTCGGGGCGCAAATCGAAGGCGCGGATCTTGTGCTCGCGCAGCAGACGCCGGGCCAACGCGCCGCCCATATTGCCCAATCCGATATAGCCGAGGTTCATGATCTCTCTCCGCTCGTTGGTGTCGCCGATTGTCGGCCTGAGCTTCGCATTATCGGCGCCAGCGGCATAGGGGCGAGCAATCGGGCTTGGCTTGGCCGGGCGGGCTTCGCTAGGGTGCGGACGAGAGCGCAGCAACAGGGCGAGCCGGTCATGGAATTCGGCATGTTCCACGAGTTTCCGTCGCTTCCCGGCCGCTCCGAGAGCGAGGCCTTCGACGAGGCGATGGACCAGGTCGACGCCGCCGAACGGCTCGGGCTCGACGTGATGTGGCTGGCCGAATTGCATTTCGAGCCGCGCCGCTCGCTCTTATCGGCGCCGCTCAACATCGCCAGCGCCATCGCCGCGCGCACCCGGCGGATCAAGATCGGCATTGCGGTGCAGGTCTTGCCATTGTGTCATCCGCTGCGGCTCGCCGAGGAGGCGGCGACCGTCGACCAGCTGAGCCACGGCAGGCTGATCTTCGGCGTCGGGCGCAGCGGGGTGGCGCAGACCTATGAGGCCTATGGCGTCCCCTATGCCGAGAGCCAGGCCCGGTTTCGCGAGATCCTCGAAGTGATCCAGCGCGCCTGGACCGAGCCGAGCTTTTCCTACGAGGGCGTCTACTCATCGCTTCAACAATGTCACGGTCGTGCCAAAGCCCTATCAAAAGCCGACCCCGCCGATCCGCATCGCCGCCAGCACGCCGGATACCTTTCCGGCGATCGGCCGGCGCGGCCTGCCGATCTTCGCCTCGGTTCGTCACACGTCATGGGCTGACCTCGCCGAGCAGATCCGCCTCTATCACCAGGCCTGGGAGGCGGCCGGCCATCCGGGCCGCGGGCAGGTTTTTGTCTCGGCCCCGACCTATATCGCCCCGACCGAGGAACGCGCCCGCGCCGAGCCCAGGGAAAGCATCATGCATTTCTATCACGAGCAGGCGAATTTGCTCGAAGGCGCGGCCAAGCTGGTCGATCCCGAGACCGCGGCGCGGCGCATGCGGCGGGTGCACGATCTGCGCGCCCGGACCTACGAAGACGCGCTCAAGGCCAATGTGCTGATCGGCACGCCCGAGACCATCGCCGGCAAGCTCAAGGCATTGCAGGCCGAGATCGGGCTCTCCGGCATCCTCGCCGAACTGAATTGCGGCGGGCTGATCCCGCACCATCAGGTGGTGGGCGCGATGAGGCTATTGTGCGAGGAGGTCATGCCTCAATTCGCGGGGTCGCGCCCGGCGGCGGCGGCGGCCGCCTGATCGTTCAAAATCGAACCGAGGAGATCGCCCGTGTTAACTTTGTACCTATCGCCCGGATCGAGCGCGATGGCGACGCATATCGCCTTGCACGAGATCGGCGCGCCGTTCGAGGCAAAGCCCTTGTCGTTCGCCAAGCGCGAGCAGCATTCGCCCGAATATCTGGCGATCAACCCCGAGGGCAAGGTCCCGACCCTGCTGATCGACGGCCGCAAGCTGACCGAGGTCGCCGCCACCCTCTATTATTTGGCCAGGCGCTATCCCGAGGCCGGGCTGTGGCCGCGGGGCGGTCTCGAAGAGGAGGCGCAGGCGATCTCGTGGATGTCGTTCATCGCCGCGACCATCCACCCGGCGCGCCGCATCGGCCTCGAACGCTGGAAAGAGGTGTTCAAAATCGCCGAGCCGCGGCTGGGCGCGAACGAATGGGCGGTCGGCGGCCAATATTCAATCGCCGACATCCACCTGTTCCGGCTCTATTGGCGGTTCAAGACCTCGACCGCGCCGGCGCCCGGCGAATACCCGAGCCTCGACGCCCATTTCGCGCGGATGATGGCCCGCCCGGCGGTCCAGAAGACCATCGAGATCGAAAGCAAAATCGGCTACAACCTGCCATAGGGTTTGCCCCGCAGCTGTCGGCGACGAATTTCCGCGGATGCGACAAAGGCCCAGCCTCACAGGCCAAAGGCGGGCCTTGGGCCGGGTAAAGCCGGGCGTGCGAAGCCGCCCAAGTTCAGCGTCAAGCGCCCCTCCGTGGATGCTGACGCAAACAGATCCAAGACCACGGTTTGGCTGGCGAGTGAATTTCGGTTATATCTTACCCAAACCGAAATTCACTGAGGCGATACGGGCCAGCGGAATGCTCGGAGGCCTTGGCTTCTGCACACTTTCTTGGAGGCCAATTATCGGTTGACAAGCGACCCTGCCATCCCGCGTGATTGGACGCAGCAGCGCGTCGTTCCGGTTAATACCGGAACAGGCACATGGGAGGAGCACCGGCATGAGTAGACGAACCAAAATTTTTGGACTGATTGTGGCGGCGCTGCTCGTGTCCCTTTATGCTACGATGGACGCAAATGCAAATGTAAGCCCAAGCCCCTGTCAGCAGTTGACAAGTGCGAGACTGCCGGATGGGGCGATATTTAACACTTCGGGGGTCAATGGTTCCGGCGCCTCGGACGTGGCGCCGGGAGCGACCATCGCCTTACTCGATAATGCTGGAACGCTAACATTAACCGACAGCAATGCCGTCAATCAGGCCTTCTGCCGTGTTACGATCATCGTGCCGAACGACAACGGCACATTCACGCCTTCGGCCATCAACATCGAAATTTGGCTGCCGGAGACCAATTGGAACCAGCGCTACGAGGGCGTCGGCGGTGGCGGGTTCGCTGGAACGATTTCCGCAAAGGCGTCGGTACAATCGACGCCAACCGGGCTGGTTAACGCCCTCAACGCTGGCTACGCCACGGCCTCGACCGACACCGGACACCCCAGCAGCGCCGGCGGCGCCTTCGTCCTCAACGCTAACAACTCTATAAATTACGGGCTCGCAATCGACTTCTTCACCCGCTCGCTGCACGAGTTGGCGCTACAGTCGAAATCCATCATCCAGCAATTCTATGGCGCAAAGCCCCGCTACTCATATTGGAACGGCTGCTCAACCGGCGGCCGCCAGGGACTCATTGAGGCGATGGACAACCCCGACGACTATGACGGCATTTGGGCAGGGTCGCCCGCGGTCGACTTTGATCGTCTGTCAGATGCCCAGGTCTGGCCGGCGATCGTTATGGAGCAGGAGATCGGGGGTGCAGGCATTCCGCAGACGACGCTCGCCTCAGTCACCGCTGCAGCAAACGCAGCCTGCAATAAGGTGGGGGGCTTCACCGACATCACGGCCCTCGGCGCTCCGATCATCGACGACCCGCGCGAATGCCATTTCGACCCCGCGGTCCTGGAATGCGGTCGCCCAGGCGCGCAGACCAACGGGACCTGCCTCACGCCTGCGCAGGCCGCCGCCGTCAAATCGATCTGGTACGGCCCGCGCAAGGTCAACTACCAAGGCCAACCAGCCGGACCACGGTTGTGGTTCGGAATCGAGCCGGGCGCCTCTTTCTCAGGCGTTGCCGATACCAGCGCCACAGCGATTATTCCGCACAATGTTGGAGGACCTTGGATCCAGGATTGGCTGGAGCAAAATCCGAGTTTCAACGTGCTGAGCATCGACTATCCTACCTACCAGCAACTTTTCCGCTTCTCCGAAGAGCGCTGGACTAGCACCGGCGCTTCAGACAATCCTGACCTTTCCGCATTCCGCGACCACGGCGGCAAGGTCATCATCACGCATGGTTGGGCCGATCAGGAGATTCCCACGCAGGATACGGTCAACTACTACAACGCTGTGCTCCAAGACCCTCGCAACGGCGGAAGCACGAAGGCGGTGAAAGAATTCGCCCGCCTGTTCATGGTGCCGGGAATGGGCCACTGCGGCGGCACTGGAGCCGGCGGACCGAATTTGTTCGACGCATTCAGTGCAGTGGTCAACTGGCGCGAGACCGGAGTGGCGCCAAAGCAAATTACCGCGTCGCTCAAAAATTCGAGTGGCCAGGTCGTCGAAACTCGACCGTTATGCCCCTACCCGCAGGTGGCGCGTTACACCCGCACTGGCAGCACGAACGACGCGAGCAGCTTCGTCTGTGTCGACGAGCGGGACAACGATGCGCTTAATGCGACGCATAACAACGTCGTCCCCGACCCGTACGGCGTCTCTCCGGAATCGAATAGGCGCTGAAAGCCGACGCCCCCGTCCCCGTAGAGTATTGAGGCAAGGGGGCCTTCGGCAGGATCACTAAGAGAGCCGGCAGTGTCGGCTCTACTTTTTTGTTTGCACGAAGGTCTCTCGATTTTTGCAAATGGGCGCAAAGGCGCATGCCGCACATGCGGCGCGGGCACAAATTCACGAGTCGCCACACCGACCGCAATCGGATTGCATCCGCCCTATGTCCTTCTACATCCTTCACTTGGATGAAGCCTGGTCACGCGCGCTCGACGTAGGCGTCCATGATCTTTTTGTCGCCGGCGGGCTCGAAGCGGATGGCGAGCTTGTTGTCTTCGACCGCGGTGATCGCGCCGTAGCAAGCGTAGGGCGGATGCAAATCCGCCATCTTGGCGATTGCCGGTGCCGCAGCGCGAACGGAGGAGTTTCGCCATAGAACTGCGGGGTACACGCTGGAAGAAGGCGGATTGCATCCGCCCTACATCCTGTTCTGATCGCGGGCGGCCGACGATCCGAAACTAGCCTTTCTTCGGCGACCAGCCATAAGCCTTGGCGCAGGCGCCGCCCATCAGCATCGCCCGCTCGGTGTCGTTCAGGCGGTCGGTCTTCAGGAACGGCTCGACCGCCTGCTCGTAGTTGACGACGGCGAACGCGCGCGTCCAGTCCGTGCCCCACAAGCAGCGCTCGAAACCCCAGGCATCGAACACGCGGGCAAGCGGGTCCCAGATGTCAGGGAACGGATACGGCCGCCTCGACAGCGTGCAGGCGCCGCTGACCTTGATCACCGCGTTCGGGCGCTTGGCGAGTGCGAGCACCTTCGGGAGGTCGGCCCAGGGCTGCGGCGGCGCCGGCGGCACGCGCGGCTGCAGGATGCCGAGATGGTCGATGATAAAGCGCGTGTCGGGATAGCGGTCGATCAACGCTGCGCCCGCGTCGACATTGCCCCAGAACAACACGTTGACGGGAAAATCGTGGCGGGCGGCCGCGCGCGCGATCCGGTCGAGACCTGGGTCGTCCGGCGCGCGGTTCGCCTCCTTCGTCAGCATGATGCGGATGCCGACCGCGCCCGGAACCTTCTTCCAGTCGGCGATGACATCGGCCACCGCCGGATCGTCCGGGTTGACCGGCTTGACGATGGCGAACCGGCCGGGGTGCGCCTTTTGCACCTCCACCGCATAGCTGGCGTCGTACTGGTACATCGAAAAGGCGGAGATGAAGATCGCGCCGTCGACGCCAACCTTGTCCATTGCGGCCGCCATCTCGTCGCCGGTGACGTGATCGGGCCAGTTCGGCACGCTGTGCCAGGGTCGCTTCGGCGTGTTCGCCTCGTACACGTGGACCTGGGAATCGATGATCGTCATCGGGGAAGCTCCTCCTCTGTGCGGCGCGAGTTTGGCTATTGCAGCAGGTTCGTGTCCAGAGGGACCAGGCCTCGTGCGTTGCTGACGCCGGCGCCCACGAGCGGCAGCCGCCGACGGCGACGATAGCAAACCAAGCGCAACGGGTGCGATCGATCCCAGTCCTTCCGCTCATGCCGGAGCCAGGCCGGGCCGATCAAACCGGGGCGTTCTTCCGGTCAGCGAGCCGCGCATCGCAGTTGATTGGCAACTCCCTACACCCGGAATGGAATACGACATCTTCGTCGTCGGGGCAGGCGCCGCTGGCCTCGCTGCGGCGCTCTGCGCGACGCGCAAAGGCCGCCGCACGGCGCTGATCCCCCATCGATCGGGACGCATTGGCAGGCTCGGGCAACGTCATCGGAACGAGCCCGGAGCCGCAGGATTGACGCTGTTTGCCAGCGTAGCGCTGAGCGAGGAGCCGTGGAGGCCGCTCGCCCGCGGCGAACTTTTCGTGGTCAAGGACGGCTCGGTGAGACGGGCCGCCAATTCCACACCCGGGCTTGATCCACATCAAAGCGCAGCGACCCAGCTTGGCGCGATGTTTCGATCGGGCGAGCGAGGAGGGTTCGATGTCGATTGAGCAAACCCTCGAAGCCTTGTCGGAGGCGCTCGACGACGAATATCGGGCGCGCGCAACCTATCGCAAGGTCATCGAACGCTTCGGGCCGATACCCCCCTTCGTCAATATTGTCGAAGCGGAAAATCGACACATCGCGGCCCTGCTCCGGCAGTTCCAGCGCTTCAACGCGCCGCCGCCCGCCGACGCGTGGCAGGATCGGGTGACGGCCCCCCAATCGCTGCCCCAGGCCTGCGCTGCGGGGGTCGAAGCCGAGATCGAAAATGAGGCGCTCTATGCCCGCCTGCTCGATCGCGTAACCGACGCCACCGCGCGCGCGGTCATGCAGCGCCTGCAAGCGGCATCGCGCGAGCGCCACTTGCCAGCCTTCCGCCGCTGTTTGCAGCGGTATGGCGCCGCCTCATCCACATCCGCGCATACGGCGAAGAGGTGATCCAAATGGCCATGGCCAATCGACGCAATACTTTGCTCCCGTGGTACATTGGCCTCGTGATCATCGCCATTGTCGATGCTTACGTGGGCTATCTCTTTTACGCCACGAAGTGTCAGGCGACCGGACTGGCGCAGGTGCTGGTGCTGATCGTCATGCCCGTCGTCTATCTGACTCTGATGTATCTGACATTTAAGAGGCAGGCCTGAGCGATGATCGCCAGCGCACAGATCAGCGTCTACCGGTTACGGCAGGAGCGTCTCGGCCCGGCCATCGAGGCAGTGCGCGACGCGCTCGCCTCGCATGGGCTGGCGCCGCAGCTCGGCCCGATGAGCACTATTGTCGTCGGCGAGGAGGCCGTGATCTTTGCCGCATTGGGTGAGGCGTTTGCCAAAGCGGCTGCGGCGGGCGAGGTCGTGATGGCCGTCACCATCTCCAATGCCTGTCCTGTTGCGAAGCCGGGAGTTTCGTAGCACGCCTCGGGCCTTACAGCGCGAAGCCGTTGCGCTCTTTCATGATGCCGCCGCCTTCTCGAAGAGACGGTAGTGGCGCTCCCGGGATACGGGTTTGCGGCGCGGCGCCGGGCTTTTTTGTTCATTGCCGGGAGAAGCGGGACGGGCATAACGGTCAACGGGGTCGCGTCTACGACCCGAATACCGGCGCGATCCGCTCGAACGACGCGCGCGACATCGCCGCCCGCCCGCCCGGCCGGACCCCGCGCCGGCTGCAACTGGCGCCGAGGCGCATTCGGATCGGGCTCACCCGCCGATCGGACCGCTGCGCGGGACCTTCTCAAGGTTGAAATGACGGCCGCACGCGATCGGAACGGTCTTTCATCTTTTGAACCCATCTCGCGCCTGGGATATCCTCGCGATTTCCCAGATCCTGCTCTCAACCAGATACTGCTCTCAAAGAATGTTATACAGTGAGAATGTTATACAGTAAGTCTCTGAAACAATCTGGCTGGGGGACTAGGATTCGAACCTAGACTGGCGGAGTCAGAAGTCCGCTGTCCTACCGTTAGACGATCCCCCATCCGCCGCCGCGCGGGGAGAGGCCTGCTACGCCCCGGCATATACCATGGCGGAGCGGTCGTGGGTAGAGGCTTGCGGCCGCCGACGGCCGCATCCGCCGGATCGCATCGCCGATCAACCAGTCGTGGCGCGCCAGGTTTCGGGGCCGACCGGCGATGGCGGCGCCAACTACCGGGCGCGCCGCGCCGCCGGCGCGCGCTCGACCGATCGAGAGCGGGCATTCGAGGGGTTTTGATTCAAAGCCAGCCTGCGTTACCATAAATCGTCATAGTCGATGGGATGCCGGCCGTGGAGAAGCCGCTGAGCAGCGCCGGACCGCTCGATGGCGGTGCTGCCGCTTCCGCAGGGGGGCGGTTCGCGCCGATCCCTGCGTTGCGCCCGGCGCCGGCGATCGTCGGCGATATTGCCGCGGCGGGCCGCTTGCCGCGCCCGGCGCCGCGGCTTGCCAATGTCGCCGCCCTCGATCTCGGCACCAACAATTGCCGGCTGCTGGTGGCCCGGCCGGCCGGCGGCGGGTTTCGCGTGGTCGACGCATTCTCGCGCATCGTCAGGCTCGGCGAGGGGCTGGCGGCCACCGGGTCGCTGTCCGAGAGCGCGATGGCGCGCACCATCGAGGCGCTCAAGGTCTGCGCCGAAAAGATCGCGTTTCGGCGCATCGCCAGCGGGCGCTATGTCGCGACCGAAGCCTGCCGGCGGGCGGCCAACTGTCAGGCGTTTCTCGATCGCGTGCGCGCTGAGGTCGGGATCGAGATCGAGATCATTTCGACCGCCGAGGAGGCGCGGCTGGTGGTTTCCGGGTGCGCCCCGCTGCTCGATCACCGCATCCCCTTTGCGATCGTTTTCGATATCGGCGGCGGCTCGACCGAGATCGTCTGGCTGCGGCTCGGCGAGGGGTGGGACCGCCGCCGGTGGCGCCCGCAGATCCTGGGCTCGATCTCGCTGCCGCTGGGCGTGGTCACCCTGACCGACCGCTTTGGCGGCGAGGTCTCGCCCGCCGCCTATCGCACGATGGTCGACGAGACGGCCGCGGCGTTGCGGTCCTTTGAGAATGCCCATCGCATTCTGCGCCATGTCGATCGCCAGCGGGTGCAGATGCTGGGCAGCTCGGGGACAGTGACGACGCTCGCCGGCATTCATCTGTCATTGCCGCGCTATACCCGCGCCCTGGTCGACGGCAGCAGCCTGACCTTCGCGCAGATCGCGACGGTCTCGGCGCATCTGGCCGGTCTCGATCTCGCCGGCCGCGCCGCCAGCCCGTGCGTCGGGCGCGAGCGCGCCGATTTGGTGCTGAGCGGCTGCGCCATCCTTGACGCGATCTGCGAAACCTGGCCGGTCGGCCGGCTGCGGGTCGCCGATCGCGGCGTGCGCGAGGGCATCCTGTTCGACCTGATCCAGGGCTAGGGTGGCCAAGGGGGCCGGCGGCTCCGGCGACCGCCCGCCGGCGGTGCGGCTGCATAAATCGCGCCGCCGCAAGCATTCCTCGACCGAATGGCTGCAGCGTCAGCTCAACGATCCTTATGTCGCCGCCGCCCGCCGCCAGGGCTACCGCTCGCGCGCCGCCTTCAAGCTGATCGAGCTTGACCAGCGCTTTCATCTGCTGCGGCCGGGACGCCGGGTGGTCGATCTCGGCTGCGCTCCGGGCGGCTGGAGCCAGGTCGCGGTCGAGCGCATCGGCCCCCGCGGACGGCTTCTGGGGGTCGATCTCGCCGAGACCGCGCCGATCGCCGGCGCCGTCCTGCTGCGCGCCGATCTGCGCGACCCCGAAGCGGCGACAGCGATCAGGCAGGCCCTTGGCGGCGGCGCCGATATTGTGTTGAGCGACATGGCGCCGGCCGCGACCGGGCACGCCGCGACCGACCATCTGCGCATCGTCGCCCTCGCCGAGGCCGCCTTCGATGTCGCCGAGGAAATTCTCGAACCGGGCGGGGCGTTCGTCGCCAAGGTGTTTCAGGGCGGCGCCGAAGGCGCATTGCTCGCCCGCCTCAAGCGGTCGTTCGCCGAGCTGCGCCACGCCAAGCCGCCGGCGAGCCGCGCCGAATCAGCCGAGACCTACGTCGTCGCCAAAGGGTTCCGCGGCTGATGCGCTCGAGCGGCAATAGACTCATATTTTGGGCATGCGTTGGCCCGATAGAGGCGGAAGAGCAATGGGTTTCGCTACCGCGAGGGTGCTTCGCTGGGTCGCCGCCGTGTCCTTTGGAGGATGCGTGGGCTCGTTCCTATACGCCGCCTACCATACGATTAGATTTCAAGGCCGGCTATGGGAGGCCCATACGGCGGGCATGATCCCCAAATCCATCAGCCTCCGCGCGGCGCTCCTCCTTCCAGGTTTGCCACATAGCTGTTTACCGCCGCAAAAGAGAGCCCTTGCCGGCATAGGTGTGTTCATCGTTTGCTGGCTCTGTCTTGCCATCAGCCTGTCATATCGAAGCTGAGATATCCCCAATTTTGGACTGTCGAGACATTGCACGGAGACGGTCACGGCCGGGATCGAGGCATCGTCGGAGGATATAGGGCGCGATCGGACATCAAGCATGAGCAGCCTGCCGCAGATAGAGGAAGGGAGGCCCACGGGCAATGGCCGGCACGTTTGACACCCTGCGCGCCGCGCGGCGCCTTAAGGAGGCGGGAGCCTCCGAGCCGGTGGCCGAGGCGATCGCGGAGGTTCTCCGTGAGAGCCGGGATTTCGATCTCTCGCAACTCGCCACCAAGGCCGATCTGGAGCAGCTGCGGTTAGCCACCAAGACCGATCTGGAGCAGCTGCGGCTTGCCGGTAAGGCCGATCTCGCGGAGCTGAAATCCGAGATCCTAAAATGGGTCATCGGCCTGATGATCGCGCAGACTGCGGCGATCGTCGCCCTGGTGAAGCTGATGTTGGGGCATGCCTGAGAGCGGCGGCCCTCCGAATGTTCACGTCAGTCTCGCGGGTGGGGTTCGCTGCCGCGCCGAATTGGTGCGAGGCCCATGTCCATACAAGGGCTTCCGCCGGGGCGCATAACCGCAGCACCGCGCCTATATCTGAGCCCATGGATATTGACCGCGGCGCGCTTGTGTATAGTGCGCCGTCATCGCTTGAGAGGCTCGCATGGAAATCCGGCAGGCGCTGACCTTCGATGACGTGATGCTGGTTCCGGCGGCCTCGGCGGTATTGCCCGGCGACACCGATACCCGCACGCGCCTGACCCGCGAGATCGAGCTCGGCATCCCCTTGGTCTCGGCGGCGATGGATACCGTCACCGAAAGCGCGCTGGCGATCGCGCTCGCCCAGGCCGGCGGCATCGGCGTGATCCATCGCAACATGCCGATCGAGCAGCAGGCCGACGAGGTCCGCAAGGTCAAGAAATTCGAGGCCGGAATGGTGGTCAACCCGGTCACCATCCACCCCGACGAGACCTTGGCCGAAGCGTTGCGGCTGATGGCCGATCACCGCATCTCGGGCATCCCGGTGGTCGAGCGGGGCCAATCTGGCGGACTGGCTGGCCGGCTCGCCGGCATTCTGACCAATCGCGATGTGCGCTTTGCCAGCGACCCGCGCCAGCGAGTCGCCGAACTGATGACCAAGGACGGTTTGGTCACGGTTCGCGAGAGCGTCGGGCGCGACGAAGCCAAGCGCCTCTTGCATCAGCACCGCATTGAAAAGCTGGTGGTGGTCGACGAAGCCTATCGCTGCATCGGTCTGATCACGGTCAAGGACATCGAAAAGGCGCAGCGCTTTCCGACCGCATGCAAGGATGGGCACGGGCGATTGCGCGCCGCCGCCGCGACCGGCCCCGGCAAGGATGGGACCGAGCGGGCCGAAGCGCTGTTCGCCGCCGGGCTCGACGTGCTGGTGGTCGACACCGCGCACGGCCACTCGGACCGGGTGATCGCCGCGGTCCGGGAGATCCGCCGGCTGTCGAACTACACCCAGGTCATCGCCGGCAACGTCGTCACCGCCGCGGGCGCCCGCGCGCTGATCGAGGCTGGCGCCGACGCGGTCAAGGTCGGGGTCGGACCGGCGTCGATCTGCACCACCCGCATGGTCGCCGGGGTCGGCGTGCCGCAATTCACCGCGATCGCCGACACCGTCGCCGAATGCCGAAAATTCGGGGTGCCGGTGATCGCCGACGGCGGCATCAAATTTTCCGGCGACCTCGCCAAGGCGATCGCCGCCGGGGCTGACTGCGCGATGTTGGGCTCGCTGTTCGCCGGCACCGACGAAAGCCCGGGCGAGGTGTTCCTCTACCAGGGCCGCAGCTACAAATATTATCGCGGCATGGGCTCGATCGGGGCGATGGCCCGCGGCTCGGCCGATCGCTATTTCCAGCAGGAGGTGACCAGCACTTTGAAGCTGGTGCCCGAAGGGGTCGAGGGCCGGGTCCCGCACAAAGGGCCGGTCGGCAATATCGTCCACCAGCTGATCGGCGGCCTGCGCGCGGCAATGGGCTACACCGGCAACCGCACGATCCGCGACATGCAGGAGAATTGCGCCTTTGTCCGGATCACCGGCGCCGGGCTGCGCGAGAGCCATGTCCACGACATCGCGATGACCCGCGAGGCCCCGAATTATCCGGCCGATCATTGATCTTTGTGCTCCGTCATCCCCGCGAACGCGGGAACCCAGGGGCGGCAATCCCGTGCCGGCGGCCCGGACGCCCACTTTTTCGGGGGCGACGAAACCAGACAGCGTCGGGTGCAGCGGCTTGGGAGCCACGTGACGCCCGGCGCCCAGGTCGCCGCCGCGATCGATATCCTCGGCGAAATCGCGACCGCAGCGCGCCCGGCCGATGACGCCGCGGCCGATTATTTCCGCCGCCGGCGCTATATCGGCGCCAAGGACCGGGCGCAGATCGCCGGCCATGTCTATGCCGTGCTGCGCCACCGGGCCGCACTCGACTGGTGGATCGCGCGGGCCGGCCGGGGCGCGCTCGAAATTGTAGCGCGCAGCCGGGTGCTGGCCGGGCTGGTGCTGGCCGAGGGGTGGCGGCCGGAGGCGGTCGCCGCCTGCTGCGATGGCGACCGGTTTCGTCCGGCGAGGCTGAGCCCCGCCGAGTTCGAACCTGGTCGACAGTCTGGTCAGCCGCACCCTGCGCCATCCGCAGATGCCGCGCTGGGTGGCGAACGATGTGCCGGAATGGCTCGAACCCTATCTCGAACGGGTGTTCGGCCTTGGCCTCGAACGCGAAATGGCCGCGCTCAATGCACCGGCGCCGATCGATTTGCGGGTCAATTTGCTGAAAGCCGATCGCCAAACGGTGCGGTTGGCGCTCGCCGCCGAAGGGGTGGCGGCGACGCCCACGCCCTGGTCGCCGCTCGGGCTCAGGCTCGCCGCGCGCGCGCCGCTGTCGGGTCTGCAGGCGTTCAAGGACGGCCTCTTCGACGTGCAGGATGAGGGCTCGCAGATCGCCGCGCTCCTGGCCGGTGCGCGGCCCGGCATGCGGGTCGTCGATTTCTGCGCCGGGGCCGGCGGCAAGACCCTGGCGTTGGCCGCCGGGATGGGGAACCGCGGCAAGCTCGTCGCCTGCGACGTCTCGGCCCGCCGGCTCGAACGCGCCGGCTTGCGGCTGCGCCGCGCCGGGGTCGGCAATGTCGAGCGCCGGGTGCTGTCGAGCGAAAACGATAAATGGGTCAAGCGCCATGCCGGCGGCTTTGACCTGGTGTTTGTCGACGCGCCCTGTCTCGGCGCCGGGACTTGGCGGCGCAATCCCGACGCCAAGTGGCGCGCGCGGCCCGAGGATCTGGCCGAGCTGGCGCTGCGCCAGCAGCAGATCCTGCGCAGCGCGGCGCGCCTGGTGAAACCCGGCGGCCGGCTGATCTACGCCACCTGCTCCTTGCTGCGCGAGGAGGACGCGGCGCAGGCCGAAGCCTTTCTCGCCGCCTTGCCCGATTTCGCGCTGCTCCCAGCCGCGCGCGCCTGGGCAGAAACCATCGGCGGCGCTTTCCCCGGCGGCGACGACTACCTGTTCCTGACCCCGGCGCGGCACGGCACCGACGGGTTTTTCGTCGCCATCTTCGAGCGCCGGGCCTCGACAATAATTCGGGAGGCAAAGCGCAGTAAGGAAATTCTCAAGGCGGCTTGCCAAGTCGGGCTGTACGACGTCAAGGAGGATTGATCCATGGCGCCGGTTGACCGGATCGTGCGCCTCGCCAACTCCCGCAAGCTCAACGGACGGTGGTTTGGCGGTTCCGGCGGCGAACCCACAGAAAAATTCTGCCGCTTCGGACCAATAATGCGAGGGCGCTACGAGGCGCGGCGCGGGCGCAGCAGGAACGGGGGCGGGTGGTCGGGCTGGGTGGTGACGATGGCGCGCGGGGTGACCGGGAGGTCGTCGGCGCGCGCGATATGGAAGGCCTGGATCAGGGTCGCCAGCACCAGGGTGGCCTCGGTCAAGGCGAACTGGGCGCCGATGCACACCCGCGGGCCGATGCCGAACGGCAGATAGGCGAAGCGGCCGGGCGGCGGCGCATCGGGCATGAAGCGGGACGGGTCAAAGCGGTCGGGCTCGCTCCATAAGAGGCGATGGCGGTGCAGCACCCAGGGGGCGATCAAGACCACGGTGCGCGCCGCGATCGGGACGCCGCCCGCGGTGTCGGCGGCGAGCGCCTGGCGGGCCAGGGTGAAGGCCGGCGGATAAAGCCGCAACGCCTCGTGCACGACGGCGCGGGTATAGGTGAGCGTCGGCAATATTTCAGCGGCGTGCGCGGGGCCGAGATCGAGCGAACCGACCTCGGCGGCGAGCCGCTCCTGGATCAAGGGCGCCCCGGCCAGCAGATAGAGCGACCAGAACAAGGCGACCGCGGTCGTCTCGTGGCCGGCGACGATCATCGTCGCCACCTGGTCGGCGAGCCGCTCGGGCGGGAAGAGCGCGCCGCTTTCCGGGTCGCGGGCGGTCGACATCAGGTCGAACAGGTCGCGCGGGGCGCCGGCCGCGCTCCCAGCCGAAACCTGGGCGCGGCGGGCGGCGATGATCCGCCGGATCAGGCGCAGCCAGCGGCGGCGAAAGCGCCAGCGCAAGACGTCGCGCGGGCTCGGGACCCTCGGCGGCAGCATGAAGTCCAACAGGCTCGGCCGGCCGAGACGGGCGGCGTAGGCCTTGATCAGCCCGCGCAATTCGGCGCCGTAGCGCTCCATCTCGAGCGAGAACATCGAGACGCCGGCGATCTCCAACGCCAGAAACTGCATCGCCGCCAACAGGTCGACCGGGGCGGCTGAGGCAGCCGCGAGCGAGGCCGTGGCGGCTTTGGCGGCGCGGGCCACGTGACCGCACAGGATCGGCATCGTGCGCGGGGCAAAGGCCGGCGCCAGGGTGCGGCGCTGATGTCGCCAATCCTCGCCCCGGCTCAACAGCAGCCCCCGACCCAGCAGCGGGCGCAGAATGCGGATGCCGGCGGCGGTGCGCCGGTAATTCTCCGGATTGTCGACGAGGATGTGCTGGATCGCCTCCGGCCGGCTGACGATGATCTGGCGGCGGCCGAAGACTTTGCGGAAGACGACATCCTCCTCGAAGGCCTGTGGCGGAAAGATGCCGATCGCGTTGTCGCGCAGCGAGCGGGTAAAGCCGCGCGAGGAGGAGGCATCGGCCGGGGCGGGCTGCGGCGCCGCAGCGAGAGGCTCGGTTTCGCTCACATGCCCATCCTGATCCTGGCGATCGCTCTGGTCTAGAAATCGGCATCGCGCGGGCGCGCGCCAACCGGTTCGATCGCGGCGGGCGCGACGCCGCGGCGCCGGGCGCGCAGCAACGGCAGCAGCAGCAAGCGATAAAAGGATGAGCCCGCCCAGCCAGCGCCAGGCGTCGTCGAAGGCGGCGACCAGCCCGGCGCGCTCGACCAGCGGGGCGACAAAGTCTCGGGTGGCCTGGTCGATGGGCCCAAGCGGCGCGCCGGTAAAGCGCCCGGTCGGCAGGCCGACGAGGCGGGCGGCGGCCGGGTCGCCGGCCTGCAGCCGCTTGACCAATGCCGCGACATGAGCGGGTGCGCGCTGTTCGAGAATGGTGTCGATCGCGGCGAGCCCGATCGCCCCGCCGAGGTTGCGCATCAGGTTGAAGAGGCCGCTGGCGTTGGCGACCTGGCCGGGCTCGAAGCCGCCGAGCGCCAGGGCGGTCGTCGGCAGCAGGCACAGCATGACCGCGGCGCCCCGCGCCAGCTGCTGCCAAAACAGGCCCCAAAAATCGGTTGCGTAGGTCATGAACCCGTTGCCGAGCCAGCCCAGCGCCAACAGCGAATACCCGGCCGCGATCAACAGCCGCGGGTCGAGGCGGCGTTCGAGCATGGTCGCCACCGGGGCCATGACCAGCTGGGCCGCGCCGGTGACCATCATGATCTCGCCGATCGGCAGCGCGTCGTAATTGCGCACCAGGCCGAGAAACACCGGCAGCAGATAGGTCGCGCCGTAGAGCCCGATGCCGAGGACAAAGCTGAACCAGCAGCCGATCGCGAAATTGCGGTCGCGAAAGGCGGCGAGGTCGATCAGCGGCGAGGGATGATTGAGCGAGCGCCGGATCAGGCCGCCGCCGCTGCCGAGGCAAAGGGCGGCGAGCAGCAGCATCGCGGCGCTGTCCCAGCCGCGCCGCGGCGCCTCCTTCAGCAACAGCTCGAGGCCGGCGAGAAAGATCGCGAGCAACGGCAATGCCCACAGATCGACCGAGCCGCCGCCGCGGCGGTCGGTCGCGATCCCTCCCGACGGCCCAGGCGACCACGAAGGCCACGACGACGCCGGGCGGCACATTGATCAGAAACAGCCAGTGCCAGGAGAGCCGGTCGGTGACAAAGCCGCCGATAACCGGGCCGAGGGTCGGCGCCAGCATCGCCAGAATGCCGGCAACCAATGTGGCGCGGGATCGCGCCGCCCGCTCGAACATCAGGAAGATCGCCGAAAACACCAGCGGGATCAGCGCGCCGCCGCAAAACCCCTGGACCACCCGCGCCGGGATCAGCTGCCAAAAGCCGGTGGAAAGAGCGCAGGCGAGGCTTGCGGCGGTAAAGCCGGATACGCAGGCGACAAAGGCGCCGCGGGTCGACAGCATCCGGGTCAGCCAGCCGCTGAGCGGGATCGCCACGATCTCGGCCATCAGATAAGCGGTCTGCACCCAGCTCAGCCGGTCAAGCGGGATGCCGAGCCCGGACTGGATCTCGGGCAACGAGCTGGCGACGATCTGGATGTCGAGGATCGCCATGAACATGCCGGCGGCCATGGCGACAAAGCCGATCCAGGTCCTGGCCGCGGCGGTGCGCCGGCGGCGGCGAGGTTCGCCTCAGGCCTCACAATCGGCGGCGCGGGGCGAGCGCGCGCTCCTCGATGGCGATGCGGCGGACGACCAGCACGAAGTTCAGAGCCGAAAACACGATGGCGACCGCGACTGCGCCAAAGGCCAGCGGCAGCACCGCCAGCTCGGCCGCGACCAAGCAGATAGTTCGGGTGGCGCAGCCAGCGGTAGGGGCCGGTCCGGACCAGCGGCGCGCCGGGCAGGGTCAGGATCCGCGTCGTCCACCACCGCCCGAGGCTGAGGACGATCCACACCCGGCCGAGCTGGAGCAGCGCGAACAGCCCGAGCAACGGCCAAGAAGGCCGGGTCGCCGGCCGGCGCCGCCAGAACCAGGCTGGCGAGCCAGAGAGCGTGCAGCAAAACGAATAGCGGGTAGCCCGCGGCGTCGGCCTCGACGGCGCCCAGCCGGCGCAGCCGCGCGGTGTTGGCGGCCGCCCAGGCGAGCTCGAGGAGACGCTGCGCGGCGACAAAGGCCAGCGTCCAGTAGAGCGGCGTCACCGGTTGTCGAGCACCAGGAAGCCGGCGGTGAAGCCGGGCCCGAGCGCGTTCAGCAGCGCGCGGCGCCACGGCCGGGCCTCGGCCAGCATGCGCTCGAGCACGAACATCACGGTGACCGCCGACATGTTGCCATGGTCGCGCAGCACCGCGCGGGCGAGCGCGAGCGCTCCCTCGCCGAGGCCGAAGGCGCCTTCGAGCGCCGCGATCACCTTGGTCCCGCCGGGATGGCAGACAAACCGGTCGATGTCGGCGATCGTCAGACCGTGGCCGGCGAGGAACTCGGCGGCGACCGCGCGAAAGCGGGTGGTCACCAGCTGCGGGATGTCGCGGGAGAAGATGGCGCTGAGGCCATCATCGGCAACCTCCCAGCCCATCACCCCGAGCGTGCCGGGCCAGGTGTGCTCGCCCATGGCGACGATCGCCGGGCCGGCCGCCTCGGTCGACAGCAGCGCGCCGGCGGCGCCGTCGCCGAACAAGGCGGTGGCGACGATGTTGCTCTTCGAGAAATCGTCGCGGCGAAACGACAAGGCGCATAATTCGACGACCAGAAACAGCACCCTCTCGCCCGGCATCGCCATCGCTTGGCTGGCGGCGCGGGCCAACCCGATAACCCCGCCGGCGCAGCCGAGCCCGAAGATCGGCAGCCGCCGCACATCGGCGCGCAGCCCCATCCGCTCGATCAGGAGCGCATCGAGGCTCGGCGTGGCGATGCCGGTGGTCGAGACCACGACGATCTGGTCGATCTCGTGCTTGCCGAGGCCGGCGCGGTCGAGCAGCCGGATCGTCGTGGTTTCGAGCAGGTCGAGCGCGCTGTCGAGATAGATGCGGTTGCGCTCGGTCCAGCCGTGCGGGCGGTCGTACCACTCGATCGGCACGCAGGAATAGCGGGTGCGGATGCCGGTATTGGTGAACACCGGCAATAGCCGGTCGAGCGCCTCGGCCCCGCCGAACAGCCGTCGCACCCGCTCGATCACGGCGTCCTGGTCGAGCGGATAGGGCGGGACCGCGGCGGCGACGGCGAGGAGACGCGAGGCTGCTGGCATCGAGGGGCCTTCCTTACTGCGCGGGACCGTCCACGGGCTCCCCAGTATGACAGCGCGCGGTCCGCCGGTATCCCTTTGCGCGCCCGGATTTGAGAGGGGCTCACGCCAGGGCTTCGGGCGGTTCCACCAGGAGGCCTGCGAATTATGCTCACTGGGTCGCCAGATAGGCGGTGACTTCGCCGATCTGCGCTGCGGTCAGATTTTTCGAGTTCTGATGCATGATCACGTTGGCCCGCGCATTTGACGCGAATGCCTCCAGCTGCCTGGCGAGATAGGCCGGATGCTGTCCCGCCAGCCGCGGGATTGGACCATTGCCCTGCGCCTTGTCGCCATGGCAGGCCATGCAGGCGGGCACGCCTTGCCGACGGTATGCCCTCGGTGAATATCTTCTTACCGGCGGTAATCTCAGGCGAAGATGCCGGCTCGCCAGGAACCGGGGTTTGCGCCGCATAATAGGCCGCGATCGCCGTCGATGGTCGGATCGCTCAACCGCGCGGCCATGCCCCACATGTAGGTCTTGGCGTGCGGATCGGCGCGGGTGTGATCGCGAAAGGCCTTGAGCTGCGCCTCGATATAGTCCTTTTGCTGGCCGGCCAGCCGGGGAAAGGTCGATGAGATGCTGCGGCCTTTGGGGCCGTGGCAGGACGAGCAGACATGCACCGTGCCGGCCACGACCGAGCTGGCGACTCTCGCCCTTGGGAGGCGCGGCCGTCGGGTTGCACGCCGCAAGGGTCAGCGCCGCAAGCGCAAGGCCGGCGATTGGCATTCTTGCGAGATAACGCGCGGGGACGGCGGCGGGGCAGCGGTCCCGAGCCTCCCTCCGCAGCGTCTTTTTCTCCACGCAAGCCCCTGTCTCGGCGACTTGGCCGACCGCGCATCAGAAGGCGAACCAGGCAAAAGCAAACAGCGTGTCGTTATCGCTGGCGTTGCGCCCGGCGCCGTCGTAATTGCTGCTGGCGCCGTCGAACTGATTGTAGTGCACGTATTGCAGGCCGAGCTTCATGTTGAGCCACGGCCAGAAGGACGGACCGCCGTAATTGAATGGAATGTAATCGAGTTCCGCAGTATAGCCGCTGGAGTTGGGGCTGTTGTTCGCCGATACGCTGCTGTAGAGAAGCGAGTCGCTGGAGCCGTTGATATAAAAGTAGCCCATGCGTCAAGCCGACCGTCTGCTTGTAAAAATAGGTTGCCTTGATCGTGCTGCTGTCCAGGTGATTATAGGAGTTCGTGGAAAGTCCGAGCGCCTGGCTCGCGGCTAAGTTCTGGTATTCCCTGATGAAGCGGGCTTGCAGCGAGATGCTGTCGCGCGCGCCGAGGAATTGGTATTGCGTATCGACGGCGACATCCGTCAGGTGATCGGCGCCGCTGCCGCTGATCCGGTCGGGCAGCAGCGAAGCCGCCATCCCAAAGGTGCCGAATTCCCAGGTGTTCTGCCCCCAGGCCGGCTCTACGGCGAGCCGCCAATAGGGTGCGATGCCGCTGATGGCGCTGGTTCCTTCCGGGTTGATGCCGAGCGCGCTTAAGGGCGCCGGCGCCAGCGTTTGATACCCGCCGACCTCCGCGTAGACCAGCCGGTTCCAGTAAATATAGGGGACAAGCCCGACAACCTGTTGCGCGAGATTATTTTCGATCAACGGATGAGCGGCCGGCGTCGGCGCCAGTTCGGAGGAGACATACGGGAAGCTCCAGGCCGGCGTCGAGTTCCAGACATCGCTCACCGTCGGGTTGTTGTTGAGGCTGGTGCCGAAAATCGTCTCATAGCCCAGCAGCTCGGTCGGTTTCGCGAGCCGGATGTCGGTGTTGTCCCAATGGAAATCGCGGGTGTTCTGGTCATAGGTCCCTTGTATGAAGGCGCCGAGATTGTCCGCGATCTTGCCGCCGTAAAAGAGGCTCCCGGTGAAAGCGACGTTGTTGTTGGCTCCGAAATAAGGCGCAGCGCCGCCCGGCTGGCCGGCGGCGGTATGGGTGAAGGACGGGATTGCCATGGCGGCGAATGGCGGCAGGTTCGAGGCGCCACCGGTAAAGGTGTAACCGTTGAGCTTGAACAGCCGGCCGTAAGGCGTCAGCTCGGGGAAGCCGTCGTGGCAGGCGGCGCATTGCTGCCCGGTCTGGCGGGCGAAGCTCGGCAGCGCTTCAACCGGCTGGCTCCCGATGATGCAGACGACGGCCGCGACGAGCAGCAGCGTGGCGGCGAGTGCGACGACAGCGACCTGGCTGCCCTGCGATCTCGCCGCGGGCGGGCGCTTGATTCTTGACAATCCGGCCTCCCCCGCCCTCGTGGCAAGCAGCAGCCTCTGCCGTCGGTCCACCCTTCCAGCACGGCCGCAAGGGCTCGCCGACCGGAGCAAACGTATGTGCGATATTATCACGCAGTCTTTGACTTAGATCAATCGCAGGTTATCAGTATGGTACGAAGCTGGGTGGCTTTCCGCAGCGCGGCCGCATGCCGGACGGCGCGGCGGGCAGCGTCGTGGCGGCCAACCTCTCAATGGAGAAATCATGCAGGACCAGCCGAAATTCCGATCAGCACGGCTTTCTCGCCGGTCCCTGCTGCGGCAGGTGACGTTTGCCGCTGGCGGCGCCGCCGTGCTTGCCACGGCCGCCACGGCCGACCGCGCGGACGCGGCCGACACCAAGGTGGCGCAGAAGGCGGTCGCCTACCAGGACACGCCAAAAGGCCCGCAGCGCTGCGACAATTGCACGTATTTTGAGCCGCCCTCTTCGTGCAAGGTCGTCGCCGGCGTGATCAGCCCGTCCGGTTGGTGCCAGCTCTACTCGAAGAAGCCGACAGCCGGATAGCGTCTGCGCAGCAGCCGAACTGGCGAAGCGCCAGAAGACCGCAAGCCGCTGGGCGCTATTCCAGCCGCGCCGAGCGCAATTGCGCGCTCTGACCCGGTGCGGCGGAGATCGCCGCCTTGAAGTGACGTCGATCAGCGGGCATGCTGGACGCCGGCGCGCAGATCGCGCGCCGCCGACGCGACGGCGACCGGAGAGAGAATGATGAACGGCGCGGAAAGCCTGGTGCGCACTCTGGTCGGCGGCGGGGTCGATGTGTGCTTCGCCAACCCCGGCACCTCGGAGATGCATTTTGTCGCCGCCCTCGACCGGGTCGAGGGCATGCGCTGCGTCTTGGGGCTGTTCGAGGGGGTGGTCACCGGCGCGGCCGATGGTTATGCCCGGATGAGCGAAAAGCCGGCCGCGACCTTGCTCCATCTCGGCCCCGGCATGGCCAACGGGCTCGCTAACATCCACAACGCCAACAAGGCGTCCTCGCCGATGGTCAACATCGTCGGCGACCACGCGACCTATCATCGCCGCTACGACGCGCCGCTGACCACCGATATCGAGAGCGCGGCCAAGCCGTTTTCACGCTGGGTCAAGACCTCGCCCGACGCGCGCTCGGTGGCGGCCGATGGCGCGGCCGCAATCGCCGCGGCGCGGATGCCGCCGGGCCGGATCGCCACCCTGATCCTGCCGGCCGACACCGCCTGGAACGAGGGCTCCGGCCCGGCCGAGGCGCCGCCGCCGACCGCCCCCAAGCCGGTGTCGCCGGAGGCGGTGGCCGAGGCGGCGCGGGCATTGCGCTCGGGCGAGCCGTGCCTGTTGCTGGTGACCGGCCGGGCGCTGCGGCAAGAGGGGCTCGAGCTCGCTGGCCGCATCGCCGTCAAGACCGGGGCCCGGCTGATCGCCCAGGGCTCGAACGCCCGCACCCAGCGCGGCCGCGGCCGGGTGTTTGTCGAGCGGGTGCCATACGTCGTCGATCAGGCGGTCAAGGTTTTGGCCGGGCTCAAGCACATCATCCTCGTCGGCGCCAAGATGCCGGTCGCGTTTTTCGCCTATCCCGACAAGCCGAGCCTGTTGGCCCCGCCCGACGCGCAGGGCCATGTGCTGGCGCGGCCCGAGGAGGATCTGATCGGCGCGCTCGAAGCGCTGGCCGAGGAGGTCGGCGCGCGCGCGACCCCGGCGCCGGTGGTCGACGACCCGCCGCCGGCGATGGCCAGCGGCAAGATCACCCCAGAGGCGCTCGGCGCCTCGCTCGGCGCGCTATTGCCGGAAAACGCGATCGTGGTCGACGAGGCGGTGACCACCGGGCGCGGCTTTTTTGCGCCGACCCGCTCGGCCCGGCCGCATGACTGGCTGGCGAACATGGGCGGGTCGATCGGCATGGGCATGCCGGTGGCGACCGGAGCCGCGGTCGCCTGCCCCGACCGCAAGGTGATCACCCTCGAAGGCGACGGCAGCGCCATGTACACGTTGCAGGCGTTGTGGACCCAGGCGCGCGAGGGGCTCGACGTCACCACCCTCCTGTTCGCCAACCACAGCTATGCGATCCTCAAGGGCGAGCTCGCCAATGTCGGCGCCGGCAACCCCGGCCGCAAGGCGCTCGACATGCTCGATCTCGGCCACCCGGACCTCGATTTCGTGACCCTGGCCAAAGGCATGGGCGTGCCCGGCGCGCGCGTCGCGACAATGGAGGAGTTCAACCGGCGCCTCGCCGAGGGGATCGCGCGCGCCCGGCCCTTATCTGGTCGAAGTTCTGCTGTGAGCGCGAGCCCTCGGCGTCCGGGTCAGATCGCGGTGTAGCCGCCGTCGACCAGGAGGTCGCTGCCGGTGACGAAGCTGGCGCCGTCGCCGGCGAGGAACACCGCCGCCGCGGCGATCTCGGGCGGCCGGCCGAGTCGGCCGAGCACGTGCTTGGGCCCGAGCGCCTCGCCCGCCGCCTGGAAACTGGCGTAGCGGCGCAGCAGCCGCTCGGTCTCGACGGCGCCCGGCGACAAGGTGTTGACCCGGATGTTTTGCGCGGCGTGGTCGATGGCCATGACCTTGGCGAGCTGGATCAAGGCGCCCTTGGTCGCGCAATAGGCAGCGCGCCCGGCGCTGCCGACACGTCCGAGCTGCGAGGCGATCAGGATAATCGAGCCGCCGCCGCCGGCGATCATCGCCGGCAGCGCTGCGCGGCACAGCAGAAACGACCCGGTCAGATTGACCGCCAGGACCTGCCGCCAATCGGCGAGGCTGGTCTCCAGCACGGTGCCGGCGCGATCGTGCGGCGCGGCGCCGCTGACCAGGATGTCGAGCCGACCAAAGGCGTCGTCTGCCGCTTTGGCGGCGGCTCGGGTCTGGCTCTCGCTGGCGACGTCGCAATCGACGGCAAGCGCCCACCCGCCCGCCGCTTCGACGAGCCGCACCGTCTCGGCCGTACCGGCCATATCGATGTCGCAGCAGGCGACCGCCGCTCCGGCCTCGGCAAACGCGATCGAGATCGCCCGCCCGATGCCGCCCGCGGCGCCGCTGACCAGCGCCGCTTTGCCGCCGAGGGTCATCCCGCCTCTCTCCGTCGTCCGTCGCGCAGCCGTTTCGCCGGTTTCACCGCCGGCCGCGGCGGTCCGGATGCCGGCTCAGACCACCAGCTCGGTCTGCGGGTCGATCAGATGCATCCGGTTGAGGTCGGCGGCAAGCGGCATCGGCTCGCCGACCGGACCGGACGAGGTCGGGTTGACCCGGCCGCACACCTCGACCCCGTCGACGGTGAAATAGACCATCGTCTCCATGCCCATCGGCTCGACCACGTCAAGCCGGGCGGAGAACGGCACGACCCCGGGCAGCACCTCGCCGCGGGCCTCGGTGATGTGCTCGGGGCGCAACCCGAACAACAGTTCGTCGCCGATGCGCCCGCGGTAATGCGCCTCGCGCGATGGCGGCACCGGGAAGGAGAGCCAGTCGCAGAGCCGCACCATCAACCCGCTGCCGTTCTCGACCACGCGGCACGGCAACAGGTTCATCGTCGGCGAGCCGATGAACCCGGCGACGAAGCGGGTGCGCGGATGATGATAGACCTCGTAGGGCGTGCCGATCTGTTCGATCCGGCCGGCATTCATCACGACGACCCGGTCGGCCAGGGTCATCGCCTCGACCTGGTCGTGGGTCACGTAAATCGTCGTCGTCGTGACCTTCTGATGCACCTTTTTGATTTCGGTGCGCATCTGCACCCGCAGCTTGGCGTCGAGATTGGACAGCGGCTCGTCGAACAGGAAGACCTTGGGGTTGCGCACGATCGCCCGGCCCATCGCGACGCGCTGACGTTGCCCGCCGGAAAGCGCCTTCGGCCGGCGGTCGAGCAGCCCGGTGATGTCGAGAATGCGCGCCGCGGCCTCGACCCGCTCCTTGATCTCCGGCTTGGGAAATTTCTTCAGCCGCAACCCGAACGACATGTTTTCGAACACCGTCATATGCGGGTAGAGCGCGTAGTTCTGGAACACCATGGCGATGTCCCGGTCCTTGGGCGGCACGTCGTTGACCAGCCGGTCGCCGATGTAGATCTCGCCCGAGGTGCATTCCTCGAGCCCGGCGATCATCCGCAGGGTGGTGCTCTTGCCGCAGCCCGACGGGCCAACCAGCACGATAAACTCGCGGTCGGCGATCTCGAGGTCGACGCCCTGCACCGCCGGCGTCTTGTCAAAATTCTTGACGATGTTATGAAGCGCGACTTGCGCCATGCCCGATTCCTCTTTCCTTTGTCGCCAGTCGGCCGGCGCCGGGGTCGATCAAATTAGCTGCGCCGTTACGCGCCCCGCATACAACCGTGTGAGCGGCGGCGGCGAGCTTTGCCGGCTCTTCGCCCGCCGGACTCGGCCCGATCGCCGGCTTGCCGAAGCGGGCTGCGAGAGCGTTGCGTCGATTGTAGCGCAGCCATGCGCAATTGCGCCATCGATTTTCCAGCCTCTCGCCACGCAAGCCCTTCAGCTAGTCGGCTCGTGCTGGCCGGTCGTGGCATCTCCAACGTTGGGGCTGAAGATGCCGGCATCGTCCTGCCTTGTGCCGCGGTGGCGTTCGAGTTCATGGGCATAGCGGCGCAACGCGTAGGCCTCGCTCAGATAGCCGAGAACCCGGCGGCTGTCGGGGTTGTCGATCACCGGAAGCGTTTCCTGCGCCGCCTGGCTGAAGCGATCGAGCGCGGTGCGCAGATCGTCGCCCGGCAATAGATAGGGAGCGGGTTCGAAAACAAGGTCGCCGACGGTCTTGGCGTCTTCGACGGCGCCGACCTCGAGGGGATCGATGATGCCGCTGAGCCGTCCATCCTCGTCGA
This sequence comes from uncultured Alphaproteobacteria bacterium, assembly GCA_963814805.1. GTDB lineage: Bacteria > Pseudomonadota > Alphaproteobacteria > ATCC43930 > CGMCC-115725 > AP-15. The sequence goes on from CAWFER010000012.1 coordinate 250,159, forward strand.
CGACGAAAACCTGCTTCGTGCTGCCCGGCGGGTAGCGGCGGCGCACCTCGTCAACCGGCTGCCCGGCGGCGATCACCGCCGGGTCGCGCCGCATCATCGGGCCGATCATCAAATCATTGATCCAGCCGATATCCTCGGGGCTGCGGATGGCCAGCCCGCGCAGGTGAAAGCGCCAGGTCGCGAACGAATAGCCAAACCAGTGGCGCACCGCGATCGCCGCGGTGACGACCCCGACCATGACCGCGATCGTCACCCAGAAATCGCCGGTGGTTTCCAGCACCAGCATGATCATCGTCATCGGCGCGCCGACGATCGCGGCGGCGACGGCGCCCATGCCGACGAGCGTAAAGACCAACGGATCGACGCCGAGATTGGGGTCGAACCGCGCCAGCAACCCGCCGACCAGGCTGCCGAACAGACCGCCGAGAAACAGCGAGGTGCTGAACATCCCGCCGCGAAACCCGGAGCCGATCGACAGCGCCGAGCCAGCGATCTTGGCGAGCACGAGGCCCGTCAGAAACGGCAAAGCGTAGCCCGTATGCACGAGATGCACGATGCCGCCGTGCCCGCTCCCGAACATCTGCGGGAACTCTGTTCCGATGCCGCCGAGGAGAATGCCGCCGAGCGCCGGGCGCGCCCAGCGCGGCACCGCCTGCGAGCGGAACAGCGCCTCGGTGCCGGTTACGCCCTTCATGACGACGATGCCGAGCCCCGCCGAAGCCAAGCCAAGAATGAAGAAGGCGAGATAATCGCCAGCCGAGAACGAAACCGTCGTGCTATGCCAGATGACGAAGATCGGGGTGGTGCCCATCAAGGCGCGAACCACCAGCACGCCGGTCAGCGCCGCCACACCGACGGGCGCCAATGTCTGCAAGGTATAGCTGCCAATGATCAGCTCGAAGCCATAGAAGGCGCCGGCGAGCGGCGCGTTGAAGGCGGCGGCAATCGCCGCGGCGGCGCCGCAGCCGACGAGCGTGCGCACATCGTCGCGGCGCAACCCGGTCCACCGGCCAAGCCGCGAGGCGAGCGAGGCGCCCATCTGCGTATAGGCCGCTTCGAGCCCGACCGAGGCGCCGAACCCGGCCGACAAAATCGTCACGCCGACGAGGCCGAGGCTGTCGCCGAGCGACATCCGGCCGCCGAACAAGGCGTTCGCCTCGATCGCGTCCACCACTTCGCGCGGGCGCCAGCGGCGCAGCAGGGCCGAAGAGAGGCCGACAATCAGCCCGCCGAGCACCGGCATGGTCAGCACCCGAATCCACGGCAGAGGTGGGGCGTTGCTCAGATGGGCGCCCTTGGGCAACCTGAAGGCGATGAACCGGACGAGGTCGAGCGAAAGGTCGATCGCGACGACGCTGAGGCCGGCGGCGAGGCCGGCGCCGAGCGCCAGCAGCAGCAGGAACAGCTCGCTGTCGCGCAGCCGGGCCTCGGCGCGGCGGGCGCCGACGGCCGCGGCATCGATCTCTTCTCTACCCTTCAGGGGTGCGATCTCGGCCACGCGCCTGCGCATAGGCGAGTTGGCCGCCGCTGGCAAGAGCACCTTGCGGCAAAGCCTGCCCAGGAGCGCCGATCTCGCGTTCCTGCGACCATTTTCCCGGCCGAGGTCGGGCCGGCGGCGCCTGCATTAATGGCGTTGGAAATAGACGCGATAAAGCTGGTCGCGAAAGCTGGGGCTGGCCTCGATCGCCGCCTGGAAATCGTCCTTGCCGAGGACGAAGGCGTCGAGCGGTTCGGCGGCGATGATCGTGGCGTTGCGCCGCTCGCCGCTGAGCAGCGCCATCTCGCCAAAGAAATCGCCGCGCCCCAGCCGCGCGACCTCGTTCTCGGCGCGGACCACTTCGACCTCGCCGTCGGAGATCAGGAAAAAATCGGTGGCCGCCTCGCCCTCGCGGATGATCGTCTCGCCGCTCGAGAAATGGCGCTTGGTCATCTTCTCGGCGACATGGGTCAGCTGGTTCGGGGTCAACGCGCGGAACAGCTCAATCGGGCGCAGGAACTCGCAGATCCGCATCGCGTCGTGCAGCACCACGTCGGAGACGATGCGCCCGTCGACCATGTGGACCAGCCGGTCGGCGCATTCGATGATGCGGTAATCGTGGGTGACCATGATCACCGCCGCCTGCTGCGCGACCGTTGTTTCCTTGAGCAGCTCGATGACCACCCGGGTCGCGTCCTTGTCGAGGGCCGCGGTCGGCTCGTCGGCGAGGACTAGGCGGGGGTGATTGACCAGGGCCCGCGCGATCGCCACCCGCTGGCGCTCGCCGCCCGAGAGCAGCCGCGGCTTGTAGTCGATCCGGTGGCCGAGGCCGAGCCGCTGCAGCAGCTCCAGGCAGTGCCGGCGTCCGCTCTCCGGCGCCTCGTGACCAAGCTCTTTGGCCATTTTGACGTTTTCATAGGCGCTCAGCGCCTCGAACAAATTGTGCATTTGAAAAATGAAGCCGATCTCGCGGCGCACCGCGACCAGATCGTGCGGCGGCAGCCGCGCCAGGTCGCGACCCAGCACCGCGATTCGACCCTCCTGCACCGAGCGCAACGCGCCGACCAAGGTCAACAGGGTGGTCTTGCCGGCGCCCGAGGGACCGGTCATCACCACCAGCTGCCCGGGCGGGATCTCGATCCGGTTGTCGAACAGGACCTGGTTGCGCGCCACGCCTTCGCCGTAATAGTGGTTGAGCGCGTCGACCCACACCACCGGCTCCGCTGCCGGCGAAGTTTGGGCCGGGCTCGGCGCCGGTCTTTCAGCGACCATCGCGGCGCACATCAGAACACCTCCGCCGGGTCGGCCGCGACCACCCGGCGCACCGCGATCGCCGCCGAAATCAGGCACATGCCGAGAGTGAGCCCCAGGCTCAACAAAGTGATCTCCAGGCTCATCCGCATCGGCAGCAGCGCCAATTCGCCGATGATCCGAAACAGCAGGATACTTGCGAGCCACGCCGGAACCCAGCCGGCCAGCCCATTCAGCGCCGCCTGCTCGAGCACCACGCGCAGCAGAAACAAGGTCGGATAGCCGATCGCCTTCAATGTCGCATATTGCGGCAACTGGTCGGCGACGTCGGTATAGGTGATCTGATAGGAGATCAACATGCCGACGACAAAGCCGACCACGGTGCCGATCGCAAATATCGGTCCGGCCGAAGACACCTCGGCCTGAAACTTGCGCTCAAACGCGATCAGCTGAGCCTTGGTCATGACCTTGAGCGCCGCCGGCAGCGCCTGTTTGAGCGCGGCCTGCACCGCGGCCGGGTCGGCCCCTTGCGCCAGCTTGATCACCCCGGCCTCGATCCCCGGCGGGTTGCCGGCGGCGCCGCGCAGCACATCGGCGAAGGTGCGCGCGCTCATGATCACCGTGCCGTCGCTCATGAAATTGGGGCCAAGCGCGAAGTTGCCGACGATCTTGACCGTGACGCCGTTCAACTGCGATTGCCGAGCCGGCTGGTCCATGCCGAGGAAGCGGCGCGCGCGCCGGTCGACCAGCACCGTATCCGGCGATTTCAGCCGCCCGCGCTCGGCGTTGATCTGGGCGAACGAAAAGACCGGCTGGTCGGGATCGAAGGCGAAAGCCTGAACCAGGAAAATCTTGCCGTTAACCGGGTTTTTCCAGAACATGTCGAACCAGTCGGCGTAGAGCGGGCGGGCGCTGGCCACCCCGGGGACCTGCCGCGCCCGATCGAGCTCGGCCGCCGGGAACGGGTCTTGCGTCGCGAACTGGTATTTGTGCGCGCTTTGCACAAATAGATCGCCGTCGAGCCCGCGGATCACCATCAGGGAGCTGGCGAAAAAGGCGCGCTCGAAGCCGAGCTGCATCAGCATCAGCAGCACCGCAAAGCCGATGCCGCCGCTCGAGCGCAGCAGCCGGCGCTTGTTTGCGGTCAGGTTGCGCCAGGCGAGCGGAACCGGATGCAGCGCGGCCCGGCCGGCGAGAGAGGCGGCGATCGACATGCGGCCGCGCCTGCCTCAGAACACGTCGGCCGGATCGGCGCGGCGCAGGCCGCCGAGCGCCAACAGCGCCGCCACCGCCGCCATGCCGAGCGCCGCGCCCAGCACCGCTGCGATGTGGCCGAGGGTCATCGTCACCGGCAGCATCGTGCGCTGTTGGATCAGCCGATAGAGCCCGGCCGCCGCGGCCACCGCGGGGACGAAGCCGGCGGCGACGATCAGCAACGACATGGTCGCGACCGTGGCGGCGAGCGCGCCGTCGCTATAGCCGATCGCCTTCAGGGTCGCGAATTGCGGCATTTGCCGGTTCACCTGAGTGGAAACGATCTGGTAGACGACCATGATCCCGACCACGATCGAAATCAGCAAGCCCGACCCGAAAATCAGCCCGACCGAGGTCCGGGTTGTCCAATAGCTCTCCTCGTGGTCGGCGAGTGCGGCGCGGGTGAAAATCTGCGTGCCGGGACCGGCGAGCCGGCGCAGCGACGCCGCCGCGGCGACGGGATCGACCCCCGGCTTCAGCTCGATCGGGCCGAGATTAACCTGGCTCTGACCGCGGCCCGGAAACAGCCGGGCGAAATTCGCCGTGCTGGCGAGGGCGACGCCGAGGCCCATAAAGCCGGTGCCGAGCCGGTAGCGGCCGCCGATCGTTATCCTGCGGTCGCCGATGCCGACGACCCGGCCGGTTTCGAGCGGGCCGAAAATCGAGCGCGATGCGCTGTCGACAAGGATCGTGTCGGGCCGTTCGAGGGTCGCGCGCCGCCGCTCGATGCTGCCCGGGCGGAACACCCGGCTCCGCGGATCGAAGCCGATCACGAACAAGTCCGGCCAGGCCCCGTCGACGCCGCCTTTCCACTTTGCCAGGCCGAAATAAAGCGCCGTTGCGGCGGCGACCTCGGGCGAGGCGCGCACCTGGTCGAGGCGACCGAGCGGGAACGCCCCCGGCTGCGCCTGATATTCGTACTGGTCGGACACCAGCAGGAGATCGAAGCGCATGTTGTCGTAGAGCAGCATCCCCCCCTGCGGCACTGCATAGAACAGGCCGAGCTGGATGAACACCAAGAGGATCGCCATGAACATCCCGACCAGCGCCAGGAGGGTTCGCCCCTTGCGGTGGGTCAGAATGCGCCAGGCGAGCGAAACCATCACTTGCGGCTGAACTCCCGAAAAAACCCGGCGTTGGCCGCGGCGCGCCTGCATAATCGCCGATTATGGGGCGCCGAGGTCAATCCGATTGTTCGGATCCGCGCTATCGGCCGGCGTCTCGTCGGCCTGATTGGCGAGGCCGCGGATCCGATCGCGCCGGTCGATGGCGATGCCGTCGGGCGGATTGATGCCGGTGACCAGCATCGCCTCCGGGCTTCGCACCGAGACCGAGCCGCCATGATGGAGGATTGTCGCCGCCTCGAAGCCATGCTTCCCGCGCCGCGCCTGTCAAGCGCGCGCCGGCTCTTGGGCGTTCCGGCTCGACCTCCTTTGCCGGGTCGGCGCGGGTTCGCTGCGCCGCGCCGCGGGACGCGGTGGAACTCCGGCGCCTAGATATCGTTGCGCCAATGGCCGGCGTGTCGGCAAGGGAGATCAGAACGTTGCGGCGGGGACCGGCGATCGTTCTTACCCTCGTTGCTGCGTTGGCGGCGGGATTGGTCTGCTGGAAGCTCGTCGATCTCGCGGCGGCCCGCGCTCCCGCCGCGGCGAGCCCCGCTGCGGTGCCGGTGACGGCGGCCGCGGTCAAGCGCGAGAATGTGCCGGCCGTGGCGCCGGCGCTCGGCACCGTGCTGTCGCAGGACATCGTCAACGTCATGCCGCGGGTCAACGGCCAGATCACCCAGATCTATTTCAAGCAAGGCGACCAGGTAGCCGCGAACCAGCCGCTGTTCCTGATTGATCCGCGGCCCTATCAGGCGGCGCTCGAGCAGGCCCAGGGACAGCTCGCCCACGATCAGGCGGCGCTGGCCGAGGCCAGGATGGACTTGGCGCGCTATCGGCGGCTCGAGGCGCAAAACTCGATAGCGACGCAGACCGAGCAGGATCAGGCCTTTGTCGTCGGGCAGGACCAGGGAACCGTGAAGCTCGACCAAGCCAATCTCGCCACCGCCGCGCTCAATCTCGCCTATTGCCATATCGATGCGCCGATTGCCGGCCTGACCGGCGCGCTCCAGGTCGATCTGGGCAATTACGTGCAGGCGGCGAGCAGCGCGCAGCAATCGTCGAGCAGCACGCAGGCGTCAACGGGCGGCACGACGCTCTCGGCGGGCGTCACGCCATTGGTGACGATCACCCAGATGCATCCGATCTTCGTCAGCTTCAGCATGCCCGAAACCGAGCTCGACACGATCCTTGAAAACCAAGCCAAAGGCGCGCTCGCCGTCGAGGCCTATTCGCAGGCCGGCAAGCTGCTCGCCGCCGGCAAGCTCAGCCTGATCAACAACCAGGTCGCCACGACGACCGGCACGATCCTGCTCGAAGGCACCTTCGCCAACCGGCGCCTGCGGCTGTGGCCGGGCGAATTCGTGGCGGTGCGCCTGATCGAGTTCATTCGGCGCAACGCGATCACGGTTCCGGCCGAGGCGGTCATGACCGGTCCGACCGGCCCCTATGTCTACGTCATCGGCTCCGGCAACAAGGTGAGCCGGGTCGCCGTGCAGGTGGCGGCGACCCAGGGGAGCATTGCCGTCATCGGCAAGGGCCTGCGGGCCGGCGAGGAGGTCGTCACCAACGGCCAGTACCGGCTCGGCGACGGGGTCACGGTGAAGGTCCAGCCGCCCACGGCCGCGGCGGCCGGCTGATCCCGTCATGACCATATCAGAACCCTTTATTCGCCGGCCGATTGCGACCGCGCTGCTGATGGCGGCGCTGCTCGGGTTCGGCATCGTCTGCTACCAGCTGCTGCCGGTGGCGGCGCTGCCCAATGTGGAATTTCCGACGATCTCGGTGTCGGCGCAGCTGCCGGGGGCGAGTCCGGCCACCATGGCCGATACCGTGGCGACGCCGCTCGAGGAAGAGTTCACGGCAATTCCGGGCCTCGCCTTCATGTCGTCCTCCAGCGGGCTCGGCTCGACCTCGATCACCTTGCAGTTCGCGCTGACCACCGACATCAACGCCGACGCGCAATTCGTGCAGACCGCGATCAACGAGGCGGGAGGCGTACTGCCGAAAACCCTGCCGTCTCCGCCGACCTATCGCGAGACCAATCCCGCACAGACGCCGGTGCTGATCTATGCGATCCATTCGGGCGCGATGCCGCTCTATCAAATCGACCAGTACGCGAATGTGATGCTGGCCGAGCAGCTCTCGACGGTGAGCGGGGTCGGGCAGGTCATCATCGCCGGACAGCAGCAGCCGGCGGTGCATATCGAGGTGAACCCGCAGGCGCTGGCCGAGCGCGGCATCGGCCTCGGCCAGGTGGCGACGGCGCTGTCGGACGCGACCGTCGATGCGGCGAAGGGCAATCTCGAAGGCCCGCGTACCGAATACCCGCTCGACGCCAACGACCAGCTGTTCGACGCGGCGCAATTCCGCCATGTGATCGTGGCCTACAGCAATGGCGCGCCGGTCGAGCTCGACGACATCGGCCGGGTGATCAATTCCTCGGTCAGCCCGCGGACCGGCAGCTGGTTCGGCGTCACGCCCTGCGAGCTGCTGCTGATCGAGCTTCAGCCGGGGGCGAATACGATCCAGGTCGTCGACCAGATCGAGGCGATGCTGCCGCGGCTCGAAGCGTCGATCCCGCGGGCCGTGCATGTCGATCTGGTCGCCGACCGCTCGGCCAACATCCGCGCCTCGGTCTCGGATGTCGAGTTCACCTTGGCGCTGACCATCGGGCTGGTGGTCCTGGTGATCTTCGCGTTCCTGCGCAAGCTGTGGGCGACGATCATTCCGAGCATCACCCTGCCGCTGGTCATTATCGCGACCTTCAGCGGCATGTACTTCCTCGGCTACAGCATCGACAACCTGTCGCTGATGGCGCTCACCATCTCGGTCGGCTTTCTCGTCGACGATGCGATCGTGATGATCGAAAACATCGTGCGCTACATCGAGGCGGGCGATCCGCCGATCGACGCGGCGCTCAAGGGCGCCGGACAGATCGGCTTCACCATCATCTCGATGACGTTGTCGCTGATCGCGGTGTTCATCCCGCTGCTGTTCATGTCGGGGGTGGTGGGCCTGCTGTTCCACGAATTCGCGGTGACGGTGACCCTGACCCTGATCTTTTCGGCGGTGGTGTCGCTGACCCTGACGCCGATGATGTGCGCGCTGTTTCTGACGCGCGAGAACGAGCCCGAAAGAACCCGGCGCAACCTGTTCGAGCGCGGCTTCGAGCGGCTGCGCGACGGCTATGACCGCGGCCTGCAATGGGCTTTCCGCCACCGCTTGCCGATGCTGCTGTTGACGCTCGCCCTGATGGTCCTGACCGGGGTGCTGTTCGTGATGATCCCGAAGGGATTTCTACCCGAGCAGGATACCGGGTTCATCTTCGCCGCGGTCCAGGCGCGGCAGGATACCGCGTTCGCCGAAATGACCAAGATCGAGAACCAATGCGCGCAGATTTTCCTGCACGACCCGGCGGTTTCGGGGGTCGTCGGCTTCGCCGGGTCGACCGGCCCCAACGCCAGCGAAAGCACCGCGCGGATCTTCGTCCAGCTGAAGCCGTTCGCCCAGCGCCCGGCGGTGCAGCAGGTCATGGCGCGGCTGCGGCCCCAATTCAATGCGGTCATCGGCGCCAAGGTCTTTATGCAGGCCGGTCAGGACATCAACATCGGCGGCCGGCTCGAACAGGCGCAATATCAATATACCTTGACCGACGCCAACATGACCGAGCTCGACCACTGGGCGCCGATCCTGCTCGCGGATATGCAGAAGAGCAAAATCCTCACGGATGTGGCCTCCGACCTTGAGGTCGCCTCGCCGAACGTTGTGGTCGAAATCGACCGCAACACCGCCTCGCAACTCGGGCTCTCGATGTCGGCGATCGATGCGACCCTCGGCGAGGCGTTCGGCCAGACCCAGGTCGCGACGATCTATTCGCCGACTTTTCAGTCGAAAGTCATTTTGGAGGTCGAGCCGCGGTTTCTGTCGCAGCCGACGAACTTAGCGGACGTCTACGTTCAAAGCAGCACCGGGGCCGAGGTGCCGCTGTCGGCGGTGGCGCGCTTCACCACCAAGGCCGAGCCGCTGACGGTCAATCATCAGGGATTGTTTCCGGCGGTGACCCTGTCGTTCAACCTGGCGCCGGGCGCGGCGTTGAGCCAGGCGGTCGCCGCGATCGAGGCGTTGCGCGCCCGGATCGGCGCCCCGGCAACCTTGAACGGCGCCTTCGAAGGGACCGCCCAGGCCTATCAGCAATCCCTGGTCACGATCCCGCTATTGATCCTCGCCGCGATCGCCGCGATCTACGTGATCATGGGGGTGCTGTACGAGAGCTTTGTTCACCCGATCACGATCCTGTCGTCCTTGCCGGCCGCCGGGGTCGGCTCGCTGGCGATCCTGATGGTGTTCGGCTATGAGCTGACCTTGATCGCGATCATCGGCATCATCCTATTGATGGGCATCGTCAAAAAGAACGCGATCATGATGATCGACTTCGCCATCGAGGCTGAGCGAACCGAAGGCAAGAGCCCGCAGGACGCGATCCACGAGGCCTGCCTCCTGCGCTTCCGGCCGATCTTGATGACCACGGTATGCGCGCTGGTCGCCGGCCTGCCATTGGCGCTCGAAACGGGCGCCGGATCGGAATTGCGCCGCCCGCTCGGGGTGGCGATCATCGGCGGCCTCCTGGTCTCGCAGTGGCTGACGCTCTATACCACCCCGGTCGTCTATCTTTATCTCGACGAGCTCGGCGGATGGTTCTCCCGGCGTCGACCGGCCGTCCCCGCTGTGCCGCGCCATCCCGCCCAATGAGCCGCCATTCTTTCGCAGGACGCTGGTTACCATCGCAGGATCAGTGCGATGGCTGAATTTCTCGCCGGCGTGTCGGATGGGATGGTGACCCCGGGCGAGGCGTATCTCGCCGACACGCCGGTGCTGAGCGCGCACGCCGGGACCCAGCCGGACCTGTTCCTGCGCTGGAACCGGATCCCGCTCGACGTCGGGGCGGTCGATGTCGTGGTTCATCTGCACGGCTTCTCGCGCGCGGGCGCGGCGATGCCGCTCGCCGTAAAGGTTTCCCGCAGCGGGCTCGACCTCTCCGGCCGGACGCGGCCGACCCTCGCTATATTGCCGCGCGGCAACTGGCTGCGCTACAGCTGGTACGATCACCCGGCGTTGCTCGCGGGCGGGCTCGACCGGCTGAGTCGAATACGCGCTGGCGCGCTTTGCCGAGGGCCTGCCCGGCGCGCCGGCGGGCGGGCTCGAAATCGACCGCCTGATCCTGACCGCGCATTCGGGCGGCGGCATGCCCGCGCTCGATGCGATCGCCGACGCCCGCCGGCCGCCGGACGAATTGCATGTGTTCGACGGGCTCTATGGCCGCGACCCGGCGGCGGGCGACCCGATGCGCGGCATCGAGACCATCGATGATTGGCTGGGCCAACGGCTGGCGCGCGAGCCCGCACGCCCGGGCGCGCTGCGGGTCGTCTTTATCGAGCAGCAGACCGGCCGGTTCTCGCGCCGGGTCGGCGAGCTGATCGCGCGCCGGCTGAGCGGGGCCGCGCCTGAACTTGCGGCCGATCTGCGCCGGCGCTACCGGGTCGAGCCCTCGACCTGGCCGCATGCGCGGATCGCCGAGCGCTGCGGGCCAGACCTGCTGGCCGCCGCCGACGCCGAATTCGACCGCTCGCGCTAACCCCGCAGCCGCGGGATGATGTCGCGGGCGATGATCTCGATCTGCTCGGGCTGGTAGCGATAGGGGATCAAGATCAGCTTTTGCACGCCGACCGCGAGCTGGGCGCGCAATTGGGCGACGCACTCGTCGACCGTGCCGAGCACCGCCGAATCTTTGGTCGACTGGCTCCAGGCGGCGTAATCCCACTCCTGGCCGAGCCATTCCATCATCGCCGGCTCGACCGCCGCGCGCGAGCCGCCGACATAGATCGCCAGCTGGTTGGCGTTGAGCAGGCTCGTCGGGTCCCTCCCGGCTTCGCTGGCGAAGGCGCAGACCTTGGCCCAGGATTGGGCGAACCCGTCGGGCGTGTAGAAATAGGTCAGCCAGCCGCCGTTCAGCGCTGCGCGCTTCAAGACGCGATCGACATAGCCGCCGATCAGGATCGGCGGCAGGCGTTGCGGCTTCGGCCACATGTTCGAGCCGCGCAAGACGTGCGGCGGGTACTCGGCGTTGACCTGATCTTCGGTCCACAACCGGCGCAGGATTTCGAGGTTGCGGTCCATGATCCGGCCGCGCTCGCGGAACGGTACGCCGACCGCGTCAAATTCGCGCTTGTACCAGCCCGAGGCCATGCCGAGCAGCAGCCGCCCCTGTTGGTCTGGCCCCGGTCCGGCGACAAGATCGAGGCTCGACAATTCCTTGGCCAGCACCACCGGGTTGCGCAGCGGCAATACCAAAACCCCGGTGCCGAGCTTGATCCGGCTGGTGCGCGCCGCGATCGCGCTCAACAGGGTCAGCAAGTCGATAACCGGGAATGGCGGGTCGACCCCGAGCAGGATGTGGTCCCACACCCAGACCGAGTCGAAGCCCAGCGCCTCGGCCGTGATCGCGTAATCGATCAGCGCCCGCGGGTCCGGCGTCTCCGGCCAGGTCGTGAAATTCCGCATCGCCAGGCCGAAGGTGTTCGAGAAGATCGTCATTGCGTTATGTTCCCGGACCGCGTCATCGCTGACGACATCTTAGCGCGGAGGTCGCGGAGGACGCGTAAAGGCCGCCATGCCCTTGAGCCTCCTTTTGCGTCCACCCCCATTTCTTGGCGTCCCTTATGGTAAAGATTTTCAGGCGGTGTAGAGGCGCTCGGGATCGAGATGGCGCAGCACGGCCAGTTCGTTTTCGGTGGGCGGGTCGGTCACCGAAAGATCGGCGGCGACCGCCACCGCGAAGCCGGTGTTTTCTTGCACCTGCGCCGCCGTGGCGCCCGGGTGCAGCGCCAGCAGGGTCATCCGCTTCGACTGCGCGTCGAAGCCGAAGAGGCCCAGATCGGTCACCACCCGATACATGCCGCCGGCGACGAGCCCGGCCTCGCGCCGGCTATCGCCGCCCTGGAGGAACCCGGGGCTGGTGACGAAATCGACCCGTTCGACAAAGCGCCGCTTCTCATGCTTCATCGCCACGATCATCTGGGTCAGGCTGGCGATGTCGTTGCCGCCGCCGGTGCCGGGCAGCCGCGTCGCCGGCCGGCCGTTCGCGCCACCGATCGCCGAGCTGTTCAGATTGCCGTACTGGTCGATCTGGGCGCCCCCCATAAACCCAACATCGACATAGCCGCGCTGCAGCAGCAACAGCACGTCGGTGCTGCTCAGCACCATGTTGGCCCGCCTGGTGCAGCGCTGCTCGTTGGTCGAAGGCGGCAACTGGCCGGGCTCGACAAAGGCGCCGATCGTGCCGCCCTCGAACAGGATGGTCAGCCCCGGCGCATTGAGGCGCTGCGCCAATGTCGCCGCCAACAGCGGGATGCCGACCCCGGCGAACACGATCTGCCCGTCGCGCAGCAGCCGCGCGCTCATCACCGCGAGCAGCTCGCTGGCGGTGTAGGCGCCGGCCCCTGTCGTGATGCTAGTCGTCATAGATGCTGGCCCCGCGGCGGGCGGCGTCGAGCAGTTCTTCGAGGCCCAACAGCTCGAGATACTCGGTCCAGGATTTCGGGCCGTAGAAATAGCGCTCGAGATAATCGCGAATGCCGGCCTCGGCGTCCGGCTTCAGCTGGGCGGCGTAGCCATCGAGATGGCGGAACAGCGGCTCGTAGAGGCCATAGCATTCGTGCGGGGCCGCGCCGAACGGGACCTCGACGACGGCGTCGACCGCGAAGAACGGGATCTTGGTGTGGTCGGGCCGGCGCCGGATCTGATCGTTCGAGACGATGCGCTCGGTGGTCAGGATCACCCGGTTCGCGGCCATTGCCAGATCGAGATCCATAAACGGCAGCCCATCGATCTGCGCGTTGCCAAAAGCGTCGCAGCGCTGGACATGGATCAGCGCCACATCGGGGTTCAAGGCCGGCGCCAGCACCAGCTTGTCGCCGGTGAACGGGCAGTCGATCACCCGCGTATCGGGCAGTTGCGCGATTACGTCCGAGCCCAGCATCGAGCGCATCGGCAGGAACGGCACGCCCATCGCGCCGGCGCGAAAGCGCATGCCGATGGCGAGGTGGCTCCATTCCTCGAACCGGGCGCGGCCAAACTCGACATAGGCGCGCATGATCCGCGACACGCCCCAGACGATGCCGAGGCTGAACCAGCTGGTCAGCAAGTGGCGGCTGGCCCCGGCGGCGAACAACAACTCGCCCTCGCTCGACGAAATGCTGCGCACGCAATGGAGGTCGCGGCGGCCGGCGCGGATCAACGCCCAGATCATCGCCAGCGGGGTGCGCGACAAGGTGCTGCCGCCGATGCCGACCGAGGCGCCGTCGGGGACCAGCGCCGCCGCCGCTTCGAGCGAGGTGACCTTTTCGCGCAGGCTGCGGTCGCGCTCGCGGGTGCGCCCCAAAAGCTCGCTATAGGCGATGGTCAACCACGCTCTCCAAATTCGGCGGCGGCGTTGAACTCGGCGATCAGCGCGTCCCAAGCCGGCAGCGAGCGGCGCAGCCCGACCCAGAAATCCTGGCTGCGGCGGCGCTCGAACGCGGCGAGCGGCACGCCCTGCTGCTCGACCCAGGTATAGTAGCCGAGACTGAAGATGCGCGAACGCTCGTGCTGGGTCAATTCGAGCACATCGTTGTCGGCGGCGCCCATGAGGTGCTGGCCGAACGCCTCGCCGGCGTTGATTCCATCGAAACCATCGGGGTGGCGCGCCGCGCGATGCTTCTCCCGCTCGCTCGCATAGAGTGCCGCGGTGTCGGTGGCGACGGTGACCAGGAGGTCGTCCTCGGCCAGCTCCAGCCGCTTGGCCGTTTTGATCGCCGCGACGACGTTGGCGATGCCGGACAGCCCCAGCAGCTCCAGCCCGGCGATCGCCGCCGGATCGATCTGCCGCCGGGTCGACAGATAGTCGCGGCCGGTCCGGCTGTTGAATAGGAGATCGAGCGCCCCGGCGCTGCGCTCGGAGACGCCGACCACGATGTCGGTGTTCATGACGTTGTGGATCAGCGGCACATGCTTGTCCCCGATCCCCTGGATGTTGTGCTCGCCAAAGCCGTTGCGCAGCAGGGTCGGGCATTCGCTGGCCTCGACCGCGACGATGCGCGCGCCGTGCTTTTCCTTCAGATAATCGCCGGCCGCGAGCGTCCCGGACGAGCCCGAGGCGGCGACAAACGCCGCCAGCCGCAGCCGCGGCCTGGTCGCCCGGACCGCCTCGTAGACCGCCGCCAGCGCCGGCCCGGTGCAGGCCCAATGGGCCAGGTAATTGCCGAATAGGGCGAACTGGTTGAGGATGACGTTATGCGGATCGCGCCCGAGTTCGGCGCATTTATCATAGATTTCCTTGACGTTGCTCTCCGAGCCCGGGGTGCGGATGATGTCCTCGGGCCGCTCGACCCAGCCCCGCAGCCAGTCGAACCGCTCGGCGCTCATGCCCGCCGGCAGCACGGCGACGCCGCGGAGGCCAAGCATCCGGGAAATCGCCACGCCGCCGCGGCAGTAATTGCCGGTCGACGGCCACACCGCCCGGTCGTGCTCGGGGTCGAACCGGCCGGTCACCAGAAGCGGGATCAGGCAGCCATAGGCGGCCAGCACCTTGTGCGCGCCGATCAGCGGGAAAAAGCCGCCGAGCGCCACCACGATCGGGGTGCGCACCCCGGTCAGCGCCGCGGGCAGCAGCAGATGCGCGGGGGTAGCGGCAAGGCCGCGGCGCGAGCGGTCGTTGTACCAGTGCACGCGGTCGAGGTTGGCCGGATCGGGCCGGTCGGGATCGATCCCGGCGAGGGCCGCGATGCGCGCGGCCGGGATGCGCGACGGACGGGCGAGCTCGGCGAAGCTCGGCAGCGTCGCTCCCGATCGGCCGAGCCAGCGGGCGGCGCGATCGCGAACCGCAGGCGCCGCCACCCGCGGCGCTATCCCGGCCCCGGCCTCGTCCTCGGCATCGTCCATCGGTCGCTCGAAGCCCACACCCGCGCACTGTCGCGCACCCGCCGCGACCGAGGCAAGAGCCGCGCGCCGCTTTGCGAAGCGTCGCCGGGCCGGTCTTGAAACTCGTCACCAGCGGCTATATTCTGGTCAGCATGACTAGAGTTAGAAAGAACCCGCCGGGCCGCTGGCCGTTGCAGGACGCCAAGGCGCGTTTCAGCGAGCTGGTGCGGCGCGTCCGCAGCGACGGCCCGCAACACGTCACCGTGCATGGGCGCGATGAGGTCGTGGTCGTGGCGGCAGAGGAGTTTCGCCGACTCAAAGGCGAGCGCACCGGTGCCGCGCTGATCGCCGCCCTGCAAGAATCGCCGCACCGGGACATTGATATCGAGCCGCGGCGTGAACGGCTGCCGGTGCGCGATGTGAAACTGTGACGGGCTGGCTGCTCGACACCAATGTTCTTTCCGAACTGCGGCGGCCAAAACCGAACCCAAACGTCGTCAGCTTCGTCGCGTCAAAGCCGCTCGATCTGCTGTTCGTTAGCATTGTCACTTTTGCCGAAATCCGCTTCGGCATCGAGCGCGTCGCCGACGCAACCTATCGCGCCGAGCTGAGCGACTGGCTCACGCACAAGGTGCGGCCGATGTTCGATGAGCGCGCCCTGCCCGTGAGCGAGGACATCATGTTCAAGTGGCGGCTCTTGGTCGAGGACGGGCGCAAGAGCGGGCATACCTATTCCCAACCCGATCTGATCATCGCCGCGACGGCGCTTGATCACGGCCTGACGGTCGTCTCGCGCGACACCAGCGACTTTAGCAGGGCCCGTGTCCCGGTTCTCAATCCTTGGCGCGAGGCCAATGGCTGATAACCTTCGACCCCACGCCGGGGAAATCGCTTGCCGGGGCCGGCCCGATCGCCGACCATCGGCGTGAGCATGGATTTCCGCCGGAGGGCTCGGCATGGACGAATCTCTATTTGCGCAGCGGCATCTTTCTGGCGCCGTTCCACAATCACGACGAAAACCCGACCTTGTCGATCGAGCGCGACATCGAATTGCTCGAGCACCTCGACCGGCTGAACTACCACGAGGCGTGGATCGGCGAGCATCATTCGGGCGGCTTCGAGATGATCGCCTGCCCGGAGATGTTCATCGCCGCCGCGGCGCAGCGCACCCGGCACATCCGGCTCGGCACCGGCGTCGTCTCGTTGCCCTACCACAACCCGTTCATGCTGGCCGACCGCATGGTCCAGCTCGACCACATGACCCGCGGCCGGGCGATGTTGGGGGTCGGTCCCGGCGCGCTGGTGCACGACGCGATGAAGATCGGCATCGATCCGGGCGACCAGCGCCAGATGATGAACGAGTCGCTCGACGTCATCGTCCCGCTGCTGCGCGGCGAGACCGTCACCCGCAAGACCGACTGGTTCAACCTGACCGAGGCGCAATTGCAATTGCGCTCGCTACACCAGGCCGACGATGGAAATGGCGGTGGCCGCGGCGCGCTCGCCGTCGGGGTCGCTGCTCGCCGGCCGCTACGGCATCGGCATGCTGTCGATCGGCGGCACCAGCCCGATGGCGATGGAGCGTCACACCGCCAATTGGGGGCTCTACGAGGAGACCGCGCGCGCCAACGGCCATGTCCCCGACCGCAAGAACTGGCGGGTGGTCGGCCTGTTCCACATCGCCGAAACCCGCGAGCAGGCGCGCCAGAACGTGCGGTTCGGGGTGCAGGCCTTCGCCAACTACTTCCGCGACGTGGCGACGTTCCCGATCATCCCGCCCGATGTCGCCGATCCGGTCGAATGGCTGATCGAGACCGGCACCGCCTGCATCGGCACGCCCGACGACGCGATCGCCTATATCGAGCGGCTGGTCAAAGGCTCGGGCGGCTTCGGCGTGATCTGCGAACTGGCGCAGAACTGGGCCGATTGGGACGCGACCAAAAAGCATTACGAGCTGATGGCGCGTTTCGTCCATCCGCATTTCCAGAAGAGCCGCGAATTGCTGCGCGGCAGCTACGATTACGCCACCAGCCACCATGTCGACTTCACCGGCAAAGCGAGCGCCGCGATCCAGAAGGAGATCGACCGCCACGCCGGGACGCGCGCCACAGCGCCGCCACGGCGCGACGCGGCAGAGTAGGCGCCAATCGGCAGATCCCGATCGCGCATACCCCGGACCGGGCGAGGAGGGTCCGGGAATGTTGGCTGACCAAGCTTTTGGCCGAGTGTGACCTTGCTCACACCGGTCGAGCGGTTTCAGAACGATATTGCCTGGCGTGGGCGGAGGGCGGCGGGTCCTGGGCAATGGGGGCCGTCTATCCGGGAAATGCCGGATTGATTGTCTTCCGGCCCCGCGACCCTGAAGGACACGAATATGACCGGCATCTTGACCATCGCCCCGGGCAGCCCGAATTGGTGGCTGAGCCCTGATATCTGGGTCACAGCCGTCGGCAGCCCCACCACTCCGCCGGGCACGGCCAATCCGATCGCGGGCGAGGCTTACAACGTATCAGTCCGGCTACACGACAACTACCCCGAGCCGGTGCCAAACGGCTGGGAGCTGTTCGTTTGTTGGATGATTTCGACGACCGGGGCTTTTCCCACCCCCACCGGCGGGCAAGTACTCAACAACGCCCCGATCACCGTCAACGTCCCGGCAATGAGTTCCATTATTGTCCAGACGGCACAGACCTGGACGCCATCTTTTGAGAACGGCGGCCATGAGTGCCTGATCGCGGCCGCCTATGGCACAGCGTTCGGGGAAGGGCTTCCTTCAAGCCTGGACGCCGACCCATCGGCCCATGATACCAATCAAGGGTATCTGAGCATTGCTCAGCACAATCTCGGTGTGCTGTCGCTCGGAAAGATTGGCGGCACGGGCACGGGCATCCGCTATCGCTTCCAGGTCTGCAACGGTTCCGACCAGGAGCGCGAGTTCGTTGTTGCGGCGCGGCAGGCGCCTCTTTCGGAGATCAGGCATTTTCTGCCCGGCGCGCCGGGCGGTCGAATCGTGCTCGACAAGCCGGGCAAGGTCGAGCGCCTCGGTCTCGTCGCCTCCGCCAAGCCCGATCCCAAGGAGCTGGAAGCCGCGCCGGCGGTTCTGCCGCGCGTCAGGATCGAGCCGCGCAGTTGCCGGCAATTCACGCTCGGCGGCAACCTGGAAAGAGGCAACGCGCTGATCAACGTCACTCAGAGCCATGGCGAGCGGGTGGTCGGCGGCCTCAGCGTGTTGGTGATCGCCGAGCCGAAGTGACCGCGCCCCGGCAACCCCGAGATCCTGTCTGGACGGTTGCCGGGTTCACCGGGTTCAAAGGTCAGGGATCGCGCAACGAAGGGCGGCAGCCGCGTCGAGCGGCTCCGTTCTGGCGAAAACCGGCGCACGGGCTCGGCCCCGGCGCCAGTCCCGCCGCTGCAAACCGGGGTGGGGAATCCGACAGGCCGAATGATCGGGATGGAGCCGTCCGAGCGTCGGCAGCGGCCTTGTTATCGTCCGGTTTCGCCGTCACACTGGCGCTTTCCGCTCGGAGCTGTTGCCAATGAAGACGAACGCGCCGGGTGCGCGCAGTGGCCGGCACTTCCTGCAAATTCCCGGTCCGACCAATGTGCCCGACCGGGTGTTGCAGGCGATCGCGGCGCCGACGATCGACCATCGCGGCCCGGACTTCGCCGAATTGGCCAAGGAAATCGTCGCCGGCATGAAGCGGGTGTTCCAGACCGCCGAGACCGTGGTCGTCTACCCGTCCTCCGGCACCGGCGCCTGGGAGGCAGCACTCGCCAACACCCTGTCGCCGGGCGACCGCGTCTTGATGTTCGAGACCGGTCACTTCGCCAGCCTGTGGCGGGTCATGGCCGGGCGGCTCGGCCTCGACATCGAATTCGTTCCCGGCGATTGGCGACACGGGGTCGATCCGGCCCTGGTCGAGGAAAAGCTCGCCGCCGACCGCGAGCACCGGGTCAAGGCGGTTTGCGTCGTCCACAACGAAACCTCGACCAGTGTCGTCAGTCGCATTCCCGAGATCCGCGCCGCGATCGACCGCGCCGATCACCCGGCATTGTTCATGGTCGACACGATCTCGTCATTGGGCTCGATCGACTATCGCCATGATGAATGGCGGGTCGACGTGACCGTCGCCGGCTCGCAGAAGGGGCTGATGCTGCCGCCGGGGCTCGGCTTCAACGCGGTGTCGAAAAAGGCGCTGGGCGCTTCCGAGAGCGCGAAACTGCCGCGCTCCTATTGGGATTGGCAGGCCATGCGCGAGACCGGAGAGACCGGCTTTTTCCCCTACACGCCGGCGACCAACCTATTGTTTGGACTTCGCGAATCCTTGCACATGCTGCTCGAGGAAGAGGGCCTGCCCGCGGTCTTCGCCCGCCACGCCCGCCATGCCGAGGCGACCCGGCGCGCGGTCGCCGGCTGGGGCCTCGAAATCCTGTGCGCCGACCCGCGCGAGCATTCGAATTCATTGACCGCGGTCATGGTCCCGGACGGGTTCGACGCCGACCGGCTGCGCCAGATCATCCTCGACGATTTCGACATGTCGCTCGGCACCGGGCTCGGCCGCCTGAAGGGCAGGATCTTTCGCATCGGCCATCTCGGCTGGTTCAACGATCTGATGTTGTGCGGCACGTTGAGCGGGGTCGAGATGGGGCTGCACCGGGCCGGCATCCCGCACCGGCCTGGCGGCGTCGCCGCGGCGCTCGAATTCCTCGCCGCCCCGTAACGCCGCGATCCGCCGAGAAGGAATGATCGATGCACGCCGAACAGGCTGAAGCGGCGGCGCGGCTGCTGAATGCGGCGCGGGCCGGCGGCGAGCCCCTCACCGAGCTGCCCGCCGAGTGCCGGCCGCAATCGGATGCCGACGCCTACCAGATCCAGGACGCGGTCGCCCGCCGGCTTGGCGAGCCGATCGGCGGCTGGAAAATCGGCGCTGCCTCGCCGGGCGGCGGCGGCCTTTTGCGCGCCGATCTTCGCTCGGATGATCCGGCCGAGCCCGGCGTCTTACGCGGCCGGCGAGCTGCGGCTCGTCGGCATCGAGGCCGAGCTCGCGTTCCGGCTCGGCCGCGACCTGCCGCCGCGCTCGGCGCCCTATGACAGCGCCGAGGTGACCGTGGGCGCGACCCTGCACCCGGCGATCGAGGTGGTCAACTCGCGCTACGCCGAATTCCAGTCGCTCGGCCGGGCCTCGATCCTCGCGGACAATTTCTCCAATGGCGGGCTCGTCTGGGGCGTGGCGGCGCCGGACTGGGAAAAGCTCGATCTGTCCCATACCGAGATGCGGGTCACCGAAGACGGCAAGCCATTCGCCGACAGCAGCATGGGCGCGGCGCGCGACCCGGTCGCCGCGCTCGTCGACTTCGCCAACCTGATGCGGAGCCGCGGCGGCGTCGCCGCCGGCAGCTTTATCACGACCGGGTCGTGGACCGGCCTGGTGTTCACCCGCCGCGGCGCGCATATCGTCGCCGATTTCGGCCGGCTCGGCCGGGTCGAAATCACCTTCCCGCCGCTCGGCTCGGCCTGAGGCAGGCGGGTTTGACACGCCGGTTGGCCGCCCTAGAATGCGCGGCGATCCATGTTTAGCAACAGGAGCAGCTCGATGATCTTTGAAATGCGCACCTATACGTTGCAGCCGGGCTCGGTGCCCGAGGTCGAAAAGCGCTTTGGCGAGGCGTTGACCGAACGCGTCAAGGTGTCGCCGCTCGGCGCCTTTTTTCATACCGAGGTCGGGCCGCTGAACCGGATCATCCACATCTGGCCCTACGACGATCTGCAGCACCGCACCCGGGTGCGCTCGCAGCGGATCCCCAACTGGCCGCCGAAGATCCAGGAATTCATCGTCGAGATGGAGAGCAAGATCGTCATCGCGGCGCCGTTCTGCCCGGCCTTCACCCCGCGCCAGCACGGCAACCTCTATGAGATCCGCACCTATACGATGATGCCGGGGTCGGCGCCGACCGTCGTCGAGAAATGGGCCGAGGTGATCGAGGGGCGGGTCAAGCTGTCGCCATTGGCCGCCGCCGGGCATACCGAGCTCGGGCCGTTGAACCAGTGGATCCACATCTGGGCCTACAAGGATGCGGCCGAGCGCTTCCGCATCCGCGAGGAATCGCGCAAGGACGGCAAATGGCCGCCAGCCACCCGCGGCATGTTCGTCAAGCAGGAGAACATGCTGGTGGTCCCGGCCGCGTTCTCGCCGCTGCGCTAGCCATCAGCCGCGATAGAAAAGCAGAAACCCCTCGCTTCCGCGCCCGCCGCCTCCTCTTCCGTTGTGGGCGCAAGGCCCATCGCGCGGAGGAAGGAAGCGGGGGCGGGGCGCTCTGGCGATCAAGGTCCGCCGCTGCTGCGATCATAGCTCGGATCGGGCTGGCCGGGCGGCGCCGCCGGCGGCGGGCGGAACAGATCGAGGAGATGGCCGAACAAGCCGCCGCCGCCCGATGGCGGCGTTTGCTGCGGCCACCTGCTGCGGCCCCGCCGCGGTATCCGGCAGCGGCCGGACCGGCATTCCGCGGGTCGCCGCCAGCATGAAGCGGCGCCAGGCCTCGGCCGGCAGCGAGCCGCCGGTCACCTTGCGCATCGGCCGGTCGTCGTCGTTGCCAAACCAGACCCCGGCCACCAGATCGGCGGTGTAGCCGACAAACCAGGCGTCCCGATAATCCTGGGTCGTCCCGGTCTTGCCGGCCGCCGGGCGCGGCAGCGCCGCGTTTCGGCCGGTGCCGTGGTCGATCACCCCGCTCAGCATCCGGTTCATCGCCCCGGTCAGCTCGGGGCTGACCACCCGGCCCGGGCCGGGACCGCTCGGGCGGTACAAGACCTTGCCGGCGGCGTCGCGGATCTCGGCGATGCCGTGCGGCCACACGCCGATGCCGCCATTGGCGAACGGCGCATAGGCCGAGACCAGCTCCAACAGGTTCACGTCGTCGGTGCCGAGCGCGATGCTGGGGTCGTGGATCAATGGCGAGGCGATCCCGAGCCGGTGGGCGACGGCGACGATGTTGCCGATCGCCGGCGCGCAGCGCCACCTGGACCGCGATCGTGTTGATCGATTGCGCCAGCGCTTGCGCCATCGTCATGTCGCCCTGGTAATGGTCGGTGTAATCGCGCGGCCGCCAGCTGCCGATCCGGATCGGGCCGTCGACGAAATGGTCGGACGGGCGCAGCCCCGCTTCGAGGCCGGCCAGATAGACAAAGGGCTTGAAGGCCGATCCCGGCTGGCGCTCGGCCTGGGTGGCGCGATTGAACTGGCTGGCGTCGTAGCTGCGGCCGCCGACCATCGCGCGCACCGCGCCGTCGGGCGACATCGCCACCAGCGCGCCCTGGCCGACCGCCGCTCTCGCCCCGTCGCGCGCGATCGTGCCGGCGATCGCCGCTTCGGCCGCGGCCTGCAGCCGCGGGTCGAGGGTGGTGAGGACGGTCAGGTCGCGACCGGCGCCGCCGGCGAAATCGGCCAGCTGCCCGACGACCCAATCGGCGAAATAGCGGCTGCCCGGCCGGGTCCGGCGCCAGCGTCGCCAGGGAAGCGCGCTCGGCGGCGGCCTTATCGGCCGCGGCCCTGGTGATGAACCCGGCCTCGACCATGTTGGTCAGCACCTGCTGGGTGCGCGCCGCCGCCTTGTCGCGGTCGCGCAGCGGGTTGAACAGGGTCGGCGCCTTCAGCAATCCGGCAAGGAGCGCGCTCTCGTAGAGATCGATCCGCCGCGCCGATTTGCCGAAATAGCGGTGCGCCGCGGCGTCGACCCCGTAAGCGCCGGCGCCGAGATAGACCCGGTTCAGATAAATCTCGAGGATCTGGTTTTTGGTGAAGCGGTGCGCCAGCCACAGCGCCAGCAGGCTCTCGCGGATCTTGCGCCCGAGGCTGCGCTCGGGCGTCAGGAACAGGTTTTTGGCGAGCTGCTGGGTGATCGTGCTGCCGCCCTCGACGACATGGCCGGCGGCGAGGTCGGCCAGCGCGGCGCGCGATGATGCCGATCGGATCGATGCCGAAATTGCTGTAGAAACCGGCGGTCCTCGGTCGCGATCACCGCCTCGGGCAGATAGGGCGACATCTCCCGCAAGGTCAGCGGCCGGCCGAACAGATCGCCGTAGGTCGTCAAGCAGGCTGCCGTCGGCGGCAAGAATGGTGATGCTCGGGCGGCGCTGGGATTTGTTCAATTGGTCGGTGGCCGGCAAGGTCAGAACGAAATAGCCGAGCACGCCGCCGCCCAGAATGGCCGCCCATAACGCCAGCAGGATGGCGACCCTGAGCGCACCCTTGAGCCGCCGCCGCGGACGGCCGCGTCGGGCGCGGCGCGCGCGGCCCGGCCTTGCGCCGGCCGGCCCGGCGCGGCCCGAGGCGATCGGCCGGATCGGCGCGCAGACCGCGCTCAGGCATCCACGGCCTCATTTCCGCCGGCCTGCATTCCCAGCGGCGCTGTTCTCCGCGGCGAAGCTCATTGCCATCCGTTCCCGTTTGATCCCCCGACCGGCCGCCGCCCGACCCGACCCACTTTTATTATCTGAAAAACTGTGGCAGTGGTTCGGCAGTCCTCGAGCCGAAGCGGGCGAGGGAACCGCCGCGCGCACGCCGTTGTTTCGACAGCGATCAGAAGATGCGGCGCCGCGCGCGCCGCGCCTCCTCGATCGAGCCACGAGGCGATCACCGCGGGGAGCGACGAGCATGGCCGAACCGACCAATTCGACGGCATGGAGCAGCGACCCGCAGCCGGGACTCGACCGCGCCAGGGCGATTTTCACCGAATTCACCGACGCCGCGTATTCCGCGGCGATCGCCGCGGCCGCTTATCAGAAAGAGCGCGCCGCCCGTCAGCTCGCCGCCATCGCCGAGGCGGTGCGCGCCGGGGCCGATACGCTCGACCGCGGGCAGAGCCCGGTCGCAGCGCGCTATGCCGAGCCAGGCCGCCGACCGGTTTGCCGACATGTCCCAGTCGCTCGACGAGCGCTCGTGGGGCGCGGTGATCGGCGAGGTCGAAGGCGTCGCGCGGCGCCGTCCGGCGCTGTTTGTCGCGGCGGCCATGGCCGCCGGTTTTCTTGCTGGCCGGTTCCTGGCGCTGCCGGCGCCTGAGGCTGGAACCCGGCGAACCAGGCGCGACGGCGCGTTGCGTTCGGCCGAGGTCACTGCGGCGATTTCGAGCGCCGCCGGCCAAGGCGCGTCCCCGGCGGCGGGACGGATCGCGGGTCCGGACCGCGGACCTCGTGAGCGATCCCGACACGATGGCGCCCGGGCCGGACGAGGCCGGCTATGCGCCTCGGCCGGAGCGTTCGATCGCGACCTTGCTCGCCGGCCTCGCCAACGACATGCGCGCGCTGTTCCGGCTCGAGCTCGCGCTGTTCAAGGCCGAGCTCGCCGAAAAGCTGCGCCGGCTCGGCCGCGGCGCGATCGCGCTGGCGATCGGGGTGTTCTTTTTGCTGAGCGGCTGGGCGCTGCTGTTGGCGGCGGCCACGCTCGCCTTGGCCACAGCGGTGCGCCCCTGGCTCGCGGCGCTGATCATAGCGCTCGCCGCGGTGGCGGTCGGCGGCGTGCTGCTTTATCTGGGCAAGCGGTGGCTCAATCCGGGCCAGCTCGTCCCACGGCGTTCTTTGGCTTCGCTGCGCGCGGACAAGGCCAGGATCCGGGAGAAAAGCTGATGGCGCCGGACCGGCACCGCTCGACCAGCGATCGCTCGATCAGCAATCAACCGATCAGTGAAATCGAAACCGAGATCGCCCTTGTGCGGGTGGATCTCGGTCTTACCCTCGACGCGTTGGCGGTCGAGCTCGCCCCCAATCATCTCGTCGCAAAGGCAACGACCATGATCACCCAGGCCCTGCATGCCAACCGACCCGGCGCCGCCGCTCCAGGCGGCGGGTTTCGCGCCGACCCGCTGCCGATGGCGCTGATCGGCCTCGGCGTCGCCTGGCTCGTCGCCGAGAACGCCGGGCTGCTTGAGGGCATTCTGCCGGGCGCCGGCGGCCGCGCCGCACCTTCCCCGCCGAGCACGGGGCTGGACGCTGAGGCCGCCGACCAGCCGGTCGAGCGCATCGTC
Source organism: uncultured Alphaproteobacteria bacterium (assembly GCA_963814805.1). Classification (GTDB taxonomy): domain Bacteria; phylum Pseudomonadota; class Alphaproteobacteria; order ATCC43930; family CGMCC-115725; genus AP-15. Next base: position 275,218 of record CAWFER010000012.1, read on the forward strand.
GGCCGCACCGGCGCACCGGCGATCGACGCCGAGCGCCGCGATCCTGGCGACGGCTGGATCCACCAGGCCGCGGGGGCGGCGCGCGGCGCGCTGCGTTCGATCCGCGATAGCGGCGGCACGGTGCTGGAGCGCGCCGGGGAATATCTCGAAGGGGCTGCCCGTCCGGGCGGGCGGCTGATCGATCGGGTCGAGCGCAACCCGTGGCTGTTCGGGCTCGTCGGCATCGCTTGCGGCGCGGTTGTGGCCGCCTTGGTGCCGGCCTCGCCGGGCGAGCAGGAGCTGGTCGCCGACGCGCGCGAGGATTTGTGGGAAAAGGCCGAGGAACTCGGGCATCGCGCCGCCGATAGCGTCCGCGCCATGGCGCCGAGCCCGACCGGCCCCGCAACTCAGGGCCGAGCCCGCGGTTCTTTCAGGCTATAACTGGGCTCTTTCACCGTATAAAGGGGGCAATATGTCACGCGCGATCGTGGTTCGGGGTGCGGCCCTGCTGGCCGGCGCCCTGCTGGCCGGAGCCCTGCTGGCCGTCGCCGGCGCGGCGTCGGCGCGGGCGCAAATGTCGAGCGATCCGGTCCAGATCACCGCCTGTCTGTGCGAGCAGCAAGGCTTGGCTGCACTGTCGTCGGACATGTCGGCCAAGACCCAGGCGCTGGCCGCGGTGCGCCAGCATCTGGCCGCCCTCGATGCGCAATTATCGAGCGCTCGCGCGACCCTCGACGTCAACAACCCCGACCAGGAGGCGCGCTACAAGGCGCTGCTCGATCGGCGCGACGCCGCCTACCGGCAATCGCTCGGCCCGGTCGTCACCGATGCGGACCAGGCGACGGCCCGCTACAACGCCCATGCCGCCCACTACAATGCCCAGTGCGCCAGCCGCGAATTCAACTCGGTGGTGATGGCCCAGATCCAGGCCCATTTGGTCTGCCCGCCGTTGCAGTGAAATCGCCGCGCTCGGGTCGATACGGGCCGGATCAGCCCTGGGCGGCCGGTGCGGGGCGCTTCGGATAGAGCGCTTCGGGGGCGATCTGCGGCTCGGCGATGGTGGTCCAGCCGATCGTCGCGCCAGGCTCGGAAAAAGCAGCTGCGCCGCCCGGTATGGCAGGCGACACCCGGCTGATCGACCAGCAGCAGCACCGTGTCGCCATCGCAATCGAGGCGCATCTCATGCAGCAGCTGGACCTGGCCCGAACTCTCGCCCTTGCGCCATAGCCGGGCGCGCGACCGCGACCAATAGCAGGCGCGGCCTTCGGTCAACGTCGCCCGCACCGCGTCGCGGTTCATCCACGCCATCATCAGGACCTCGCCGGTATCGTGCTGCTGGGCGATGGCCGGGACTAGGCCGTCGCGGTCGAAGCTGATCTGGGCCAACGCCCGCTCGATCCCGTCCTGCACTGGCGCCCTCCTGCCGCTGGTTCATCGACGCTGCGGCGTCGGCAACTTTTACACCCCTGTCGCGGCCGCTTCGAGCCCCAAATCTGCCGATCAAACGCAACGATTTAGTTGTCCGTCGGGCGGCGATTGCGGTGCGCCGCTCGCGTTTTAGCTGTCGCCAATATTTACATTCCTCAATCAGGATTTAACGATCTGGCGAGTAACCTCCTGGCGTTGCTTATCTGGCATAGATAGTGCTTGTGTGATATAAACCACCATAACGGGAAATATGGACGATGTTCACGATCGGTAGGATGATGCAATACGGCGGCGGCGCGGTCCTGGCCGGCTTGGCGATGACGACGCTGGCGCCGGCCCCAGCCGTCGCCGGCGCCGTGACCTTCGCCTACGGCTCGCTGGCCAACAACGCCACCGACGCCACGATCCAGAGCTTTATGAACACCGCTCTCGCCGGCATCGGATCGGTCGTCGTGACCGGCGCGGTCGCGTCCAATTCTTATAATGCCGACGGCCATGTCACCGGCCCATCCACGCGCGACGGCACCAGTATCCTATACGCTGGCGAACCTGGACCCGGCCGGATAACGGCACCTTCATCGAGAACGACACCGCGAATTCATACAACGACATCCTGATGTCGTTTACCGGGTTTACCATATCGAGCATCAGCTTCGACCTCGAAATCTTCCCCGACGACAGCTGCACGCAGCTCTCGTCGAACGGCCGCGATTGCGGCGGCCGTGGCAACCCGAACCAGCCCGATCTGACCTTGCTGGCCAATGGCTCGCAGGTCGCGCAATGGTTTGGCCTGACCCCCGGCAGCGGCCAGAACAGCAACGGCATCCCGGCTTCCAGCTATACCCACTCGCCCGACAGCGGATACTTCGATACCGAGCAGGCGCCGCAGCTGCTCGGGTCGAGCGGGGTGCTGGGCCTTGCCGGCCAACATCGCGACGCTCGATTTCCAGGATTGGCCGGCGACGATCGCGATCAACGACTTCGTCATCAATTACACGCCGAGCGATCCGCCGCGCGTGCCCGAGCCCGCGCAGCATCGCTTTGCTCGGCTCGGCCATCCTCGGCTTCGCCCTGTTCCGGCGTTGGCGCTACGCAGGGTAAAGAAAGCCGACACTGCCGGACGGAAGGCGGCCGCGGGTCCGCCAGCCCGCCTAGCTGCGCCATTCGAGGGTGCGGGGCTTCAACGGGTTGTCGAACGGACGGCCTTCGGCGCGGGCGCGGCGGTATTCGCGCTTGAGCCGGTAATACCATTTTGCCTGGGTGTCGGCGTCGTCGATCAGCATCAGCGGCGGGTCGAAGCGCAAGCCCTGCTGCTGGCGCTCCATGATGTCGCGGTCCTGGTGCAGAAAGGCGCGCACATAAGGCCGCAGCAATGGCTTCAACAGGCTGAGCCAGGGCGAGGTCCAATAGACGCAGTGGTTGATCTCGCTGGTCTGGTCGTCGATCGGGGTGATCGCGGTCAGATTGCCGACCCGATGGCGGCCGGCGCGGATGTGCTCGAGGCGCACGCTCGGCAGGCGAAAGACGATCTCGGTCTCGGGCGCGCCGCCCAACAGCCGATAGGCGCGCGAATTGGCCGACGGGGCATGGCGGCTCATCGTGAAGCCCCAGGGCGAGGGCGCAAAGGCCTTGGCCTTGGCCTGGATCGAATGCCGCGAGCGCCACCACCACGCGCGATGGACAAAGGGCCCGTGCGCCGGGTCCATCAGCCCGACCACGGCATGGTCGATCGCCGCGGCAAAGCCGACCGTCTCGACAAGCCGCGGTGCCGCATCCGCGAACCCTTCGACGACAGGGATCTCCGGCGCCGTCGTCGGGTCGTCGCCGAAATAGACCCAGATGTTGCCCTGCACCTCTAGCGCCGGGTAGCGGCGGACCTGCACCCGGCCGGGTGAAAAGGCCTGGCCCGGCACCAGGGCCGGGATCGCGGTGCACCGCCCGCCGGTGTCGAAGCGCCAGCCGTGATAGCAGCATTCGACCTCACGCCCGTCGAAATTGCCGGCGCTGAGCCGCATGCCGCGATGCGGGCACAGATCGCGCAGCGCGAAGACGGCGCCGGCGAGCGTCGCGGCCGATCAGCACCGGCTCGCCCAGCATGACCTTCGCCGCCATCGCCCCCGGCTTACCCGGCGGCCGGGGAGCGCGTAATACCACGCCTCCCGCAACGGCGCGGCGCTGTCCTCCACCCTCGGCTCCCCGAAAATACCTGTTGCCGCCATGGCGGCGCCGGCGTGAAAGTCGCGTTTCCGGGTCGGGCAGGCAAGGGGCAAGGCGGCGATGACGGCGGCGATAGCGAGGATTGCGGAGGACGCCCCGATTCTGCTCGAAGCGCGCGAGCAAGGCGTGCTGCGGCTGACGATGAACCGGCCGCAGGCGCGCAACGCGCTGTCGGTGGCGCTGATGGCGGCGCTGATCGACGCGCTCGGCCGCGCCGCCGAGGACCGGGAGGCGCGGGTCGTGGTCATCGCCGGCGCCGGCCCGGCCTTCTGCGCCGGCCACGATCTGCGCGAGATCCGCCAGGACCGCCGGCGCGAGACTTACGAGCAATTGTTCGCGCAATGCAGCCAATTGATGCTGGCGATCGTCCATCTGCCAAAGCCGGTCATCGCCGAAGTGCACGGCGTCGCGACCGCGGCCGGCTGCCAGCTGGTCGCCAGCTGCGATCTGGCGGTCGCCGCCGAGGACGCCCGCTTTGCCACGCCCGGGGTCAATATCGGCCTCTTCTGCTCGACCCCGATGGTGGCGCTGTCGCGCGCGGTCGGGCGCAAGGCGGCGATGGAGATGCTGCTGACCGGCGAACTCGATCAGCGCCGCGCGGGCGCGCGAGATCGGGCTCGTCAACCGGGTGGTCCCGAGCGGCGAATTGCGCGCTTCGGTCGATGCGCTCGCCGCGCGAGATCGCCGGCAAATCGGCCTTCACCGTGGCGATCGGCAAGGAGGCGTTCTATCGCCAGGCCGAGCTCGATCTCGCCGCCGCCTATCGCTATGCCGCCGAGGTGATGACCACCAACATGCTGGCCGCCGACGCCGGCGAGGGCATCGACGCCTTTCTCGCCAAGCGCGCGCCGGTGTGGCAGGACCGCTGAGGCCGGCGATGGACCACGACGAACTATTCCGACGCCTATCTGCGCGAGATCCTGACCAGCGCGCGCACGATCGCCATCGTCGGCGCCAGCCCCCGGCGCGAACGCCCGAGCCACCGGGTCATGGCCTATCTGCAGCGCCACGGCTATCGCGCGATCCCCGTCAATCCGAATGCCGCGGGCGATACGATCCTCGGCGAGACCTGCTATGCCGCGCTCGCCGACATCGCCGAACCCATCGACATAGTCGACATCTTCCGCCGCAGCGAGCTGGCCGGCGCCGCGGTCGACGCGGCGATCGCCATCGGCGCCAAAATCGTGTGGATGCAATTGGGCGTGCGCGACGACGCAGGCCGCCGCCCGCGCCGAAGCCGCCGGCCTCAAGGTGGTGATGAACCGCTGCCCCGCAATCGAGATCCCCCGCCTCGCCCTCCCCCCGATCGCCGCCGCACACGTGGTGCCAAGCCGCTGAAGGCCGGCTTAGCGCCCGGAATCAGTCGTCCTCGCGTCCTCTAAATGCCGACCCGTCCTGGCCCTCGCTATTAAATATCGCAACCCATATAAGACGTAACATCATGGATGCTCATAAGCCGGACCAATCGGTGCCGGAAACTTCACGCACGGAGGCTCGGCATTGACACCTGAGCGCATTCACAAGGTTGGCGAAGTATTTGGAATCAACCGCGAGTTACCTGTGAACTATGTCCTACGGCGGGGCATCGATGATAAGTTGATCGATAATCTGACCCGTGATCATCACATAGTCATCTTTGGAAGCTCAAAACAAGGGAAGACGTGCCTGAGGAAATCTTGCCTGAATGACAATGACTATATCGTAGTTTCATGCCAGAGCACCATGGATCTTAAGCAAGTCCATGCGGCGATACTCAAGAGCGCGGGGTACGAGATAGCAGAGTCAAGCACGAAGTCTTCTGATGGTTCCTTTAAGCTTTCCGCGAAGTTCACTGCCAAGGCAGGGGTGATCGTAGCGTCAGGTCAAGCTGAGGGTGGCGGTGAGTTGACCCGCAACAAGAGCGCAGAAACGACCACCCATCGCCTTGAACTCGACGCCCAGGACCCCAATGATGTCATCGCGGCGCTCAAGGAGATCGAATTCAACAAGTACATTGTCCTTGAGGATTTCCATTACCTTCCTATGGAGACACAGCAGACTTTCTCTCATGTTCTGAAGGCTTTCCACGAGAATTCGAAGATCACCTTTATCGTCGTAGCTGTCTGGCGTGAGGAGAATCGGCTGATCCTGTTCAATGGTGATTTGACGGGTAGGGTGATCGCTATTGATGCCGACGCATGGAACTCTGTCGAGCTTCATGAGGTGATCACGGCTGGTGAGGCGCTTCTCAACATCTCATTACAAAGCGACTTCAAACAGCGGCTTGTTGATGGCTCGTTTCAAAGTGTCTATCTGGTCCAGGAAGGCTGCCATCGCGCGTGCACCGACGCGGGTATCTACCAGACCCAGGAGATCTATATCGAGCTGGTCCCGGTGAGGAGTGCCAAAGACTACATCACCGAAATCGTCAACGAGCAAGGCGGCAGATACAAATCCTTCCTGACAAACTTCTCGATGGGCTTCCAGGACACCGAGTTGGAGATGTTCAAATGGATCTTATACCCCATACTCTGTGCAGATGTGACTGAGATCAAGAGCGGCCTGGGCTACCGCGAGATCAGAGAGAAAATTCAGTCGAAGCATCCGAGAGGTGACAGGCTTAATGCTGGGAACATCACGCAGGCTCTCCAATCGGTCGGCGGACTTCAATCCAAGAAGAACATCAAGCCCTTTGTGATCGACTACGACAGCACGAACCTGCTCCTCTCTGTTGTTGACACGGGCTTCCTCATATGGCTCGATAGTCAGGCTCGCCCCGATGTCCTGGACTTGGTCGGGCTGCCGAAAGCCTGACGTCCGATCAGGATGCCCCGCGCTACAGTCCTATCCGCGACCGGTCCCGGCGATAGCGCAAAGGCATAATTGTCGGTCGGATTGGAAGAGCCGCTCCTTGTTCCTCGCCAGGCCCGATGACCATTTCGAAGGCAAACTGAGACGGAACCGCCGTACAAACATTCAAAACTCGCACCAATATCGACGCCGAGAGCATCGGTGCCGGGTGGCCGCCGCGTTGATCGGCCTCAGGTGAGTTTGGCGACCAGCGGGGCGAGAAAGGCGCGCAGCACCGGCGACCATTTGGCGTGCTCTGGACCGCTCGCCGAATGGCCGAGATCGCTGTCGATCTCGAAATAGCGGGCCTCGACCCCGGCCGCGGCGAGATCCTGCATTACCCCGGGCGCGAGGCTCGGCGGGAACAGCACGTCGCTGCGGCACAGCACGTAAAGCACCTTGGCCCGGATCCTGGCGAAATCCTTGACCGTGTCGAAGCCGATCGTGGCGCGGCGCAGGATCACCAGCGAATTGGCGTCCCAATTGCGCGCCCAGTCGGCGGCGAGCTGGTGGATCGCCCGTTCGCGCGCTGCCTTGTCAGGATAGCGGCCGGCGAGTTGCTCGTTGTAGCCGTAGCGCATCAGGGTCTCGAACCGCATCTGGGTCAGCACCGTCTTGGCCCCGCCCTTGCCGTAGTAACGGCCGCCATGCCATTCGGGATCGGTCGCCAGCCGCGCCTGGAGCTCGGCGAGGCTCTTCTCGGCGTTCTGCGAGCGAGGTGCCGTCACCACCGCCACGACCGCGTCCATCATGTCGGGATAGGTGACCGCCCATTGGAACGCCTGATAGCCGCCATAGGACGGGCCGGCGACCGCGACTAGATGGCGCACGCCGAGGCTGTCGAGCAACGCCTTCTGCGCGGCGACGATGTCGCTGACCGTGATCGCCGGAAAGTCCGGGCCATAAGGCATGCCGGTGCGCGGGTCGGGGCTGGCGCCGTTGGTCGAACCGTAGGACGAGCCCAGCATGTTCGAGGCGACGACAAAAACCTTGTCGGTATCGATCGCCTTGCCCGGCCCGATCAGCCCGTCCCACCAGCCCGGCTGATCGCCGTTGGCCGGGTTGCGGCCGGCGGCGTGATGGCTGCTGGTGTAGCCATGGGTGATCAGCACCGCGTTGCGGCCGTCGGGCGCCAGCCGGCCATAGGTCTCGTAGGCGATCGCGGCCTCGGGCATGACCGCGCCGTTTTGCAGGAGAAAATCGCGGATCACGAACTTCTTGTCCTCGACCGCGCCGAGATCGCCTGTGCTTGCGGCAAATGCGACGGACATGGCTCTGCCCCTTTCTGATCCCTCGGGGGGCGATTGTGCCATGCCGTCCGCCGCACTGCCACCATCGCGGGCCAAACCCTGCGGCGTCGCTCTTTCCGCGCCGCGCCATTCGTATTAAAGCCAGGGTGATGCGCGTCGCCGGCTGCCTTGCGATCATGTCTCTCCTCGTCGCTTGCGTCGGCGAGGGTCCGGCGTCGTCGCCGGGCGAAGAGATCAGCGCCGGCTTTCCTGTGGGCGGCATCGCCAACGTCATCTCGATCGACGCGACCGACCGCCTGCCGCTGCGCCAGGCCGAGCTGATCGCCCCCGACGGCCACGCCACTCTCGCCGCCTCGGTCACCGCAAATCCGTCGCCGACCGAGAATTTCTCCCAGCAATTTCCGACCGGCCCCTATTCCGGCAATCAGTTCGGGGTCAGCAGCATCGGCTCGAACGCGCTCTCTCCGGGCATGGTCGGCGGGGCGCCGCGACTCAGACGACGTTGCTGGCGATTGTCTCGAGCGCCTCGATCCCGCTGCCCGATCCGGTCGCCTATCGGCGCGACTGGCGGAAATACCGCATCCTTCTGCGTTTCGGCGCCCCACCGGGCGAGCTCGAGACCCGCGAGATCCCCGCCCCCGCGCCACCGCCGGGCGGATCGCCAAACTCGTAGTTTTGCCGTCGGTCTCAGGCGGCGGCGAGCTGGCGGGGCCGATAGATCGCGATATGGGCGATGCGGGCGACCGGGGTGGTGCGGTTGGCGTAGACCAGGACATCGAGATCGACGAAGCGGTGGCCCTTCCGCTCGTAATTGCCGGTGACCAGCGCCTTGGCCGAGAGTTCGTCGCCGATCTTGGCCGCGGCGAAATGCTCGACCCGGCTGCCGACATGCATCCATGGCCCCAGGACGACATTGTGGCGCAACGCCCAATTGCCGATATGCAGGATCGTCCCCGGATGGACCAGCCCCTCGGCGGCATAGAGCGGCAGGGTTTCGCGTATATCGAGCAAGATATTGCCGGGCGGCCTCGGGGTCGACCCGGAACGGGTGGATCGCGAACCAGGTTGCCGACCGTAAGCGTCGCCTCGTCGGCCGGCGGCCGGTTTTCGGGCGGGTCGGGGGGCGTCGGGGCGGTCGGCGAAGATGGCCGGCGCCGGCGATGCTGCGGCCGGCAGGGCGGCCCGGCCGGTGGCGCACAACTCGCCGCGGCTTTCGAGCTTGAGGCTCGAGCCCGTCCGGGGTTTCGTCCGCGGTCGCGCCGGTGGTCACGATCGCGTGTCGCCATCATAGACGGGTTTCAGCAGCCGGCATTCGGCGGCGCCGTGTTCGAGCCAGGCGCGGCCCCAGCGCGCTGCCGGCAGATGGGTCATATAGGCGTAGACCTCGACCCCCGGCACCAGCCCGCCCGAAAAGCCGAAGCGGCGGGCGACCGCGTCGTCATGGATCTTGTTTTCGCTGTCCTTGGCGGTGTTGAAGGCGGCGACCTGATAGGGGCCGAGAGACGATTGCGGCATGGCTCGGGTTCCTGCTCTTGGCTATAAACGCCGCTGACAGGCTTGCACCGCGCCGGCGCCGGCGCAATCCCGCCGACAATCGGAGGCCGCCATGGCTATGAACCTTCCCGAATACGAGCTCTATGCGATCCGCTATGCCGAGCGCGACGCGCGGCGGCGCGACCATTTCATCGGCGGCGACCCGCATGACGGGCCGATGCCGATGGATTATTTCGTCTGGGCGGCGATCGGGCGCGAGCGCAGCTTTGTGATCGACACCGGCTTTACCGCCGAGGTCGCGGCGGCGCGCGGCAGGCGGCATCTGCGCTGCCCGGCCGAGTCATTGTCGATGGTCGGCCTCGACCGCAATAGCGTCGCCGACGTGATCCTGACCCACCTGCATTACGACCATGTCGGCACCTTTCACCGCTTTCCGGCGGCGCAGTTCCATCTGCAGGAAAAGGAGCTGCACTACACCACCGGGCATTACATGCGCCATCCGTTCCTGGCCCATTCCTTTGAGGTCGAGGATGTGGTCGGCATCGTGCGGCTGAATTTCGCCCGGCGGGTCAGGCTGTATCAGGGGCCCGGTCGAATTGGCGCCGGGGATCAGCCTGCACCCGGTCGGCGGCCATACCCCGGGCATGCAGTTCGTGCGCGTCCATACCGGCCGCGGCTGGGTGGTGCTGGCCTCCGACGTGACCCATTACTACGAGAACATGGAGGCCGGGCGGCCCTTCACCGCCGCCTTCCACATCGGCGACATGCTCGACGCCTATGACGCGCTGCGCGCCCAGGCGCCGCCCCGCAGCACATCATCCCCGGCCATGACCCCTTGGTGATGCGCCGCTACCCGGCGCCCAGCCCGGCGCTCGAAGGCCTGGTCGTCCGCCTCGACGTGATGCCGCGCGAGTAGCGCCGATACCCGCGTCGAGGATGGCGTTGAACAATTCGGTGCGGCGCTCTTCGAGGTTGCGTCGGCCAGTCGGCGTCAGGAAGATATCGTGACGGAGGATCGCAAGCTGTTGCGGCGCCGTGACACGCTAACTGGCCTCTAGGGATTTTAATTCGGCCTCGCTTGCAGCGATCGGCGGGATCGTCTTTAGCCCGCTGCGCTACGCCGGCATGGCGCTGATCCTGGCCGGGCTCGCGGTCATCGTCTTCGCCCGAGACGCCCCGCCGCATGCATCGCGGCTGCGCCCGGCATCCTGACTGGCGATGTTCGGCTCGATGATCCTTGCGCGGGATCAGGCGATCGTTGGCGCGACTTTCATTGCTAGTGGATAGTACCTGACGGAAGGGTCCTAATTGCGGTTTCCCGGCGAGTGCGGCTGTGCCATTGTGCGGTATGCGCAAGGGGATAGCCATTGAGGTCACGGCGGCGGATCGGGCTCGCTTGCAGTCGATCATCCGGGATCGCAACAGCCCGCAGAAGCACGTCTGGCGCGCACGGATTGTTCTGCTGACGGCGGATGGTCAGGGTGCCACCGCCGTCATGCGCGCCGTCGGCAAGGGCAAGACCGTGGTGTGGCGCTGGCAGGAACGCTTTATGCAGGAGGGGGTTGACGGGCTGACCCGCGACAAGACGCGGCCCTCGCGGCAGCCGCCGCTGCCGCCGAGACCGTCGATCGAGTGGTGGCGCTGACCAACCAAGCCCCGCCGCATGAGGCGACCCATTGGACCGCCGCGGCGATGGCCAAGGCGGTGGAGATCAGCCCGTCCTCGGTGCGCGCATCTGGACGCGGCACGGACTGCAGCCGCATCGGGTGCGCCGTTCAAACTCTCCAACGACCCCAAATTCGTCGACAAGCTCAAGGAAGTCGTCGGCCTCTATATCGATCCGCCCGATCATGCCGTGGTCCTCAGCATCGACGAGAAGAGCCAGATCCAGGCCCTCGACCGCACCCAGCCGGGGCTGCCGATGAAGAAGGGGCGCTGCGCCACGATGACCCACGACTACAAGCGCAACGGCACGACCACCCTGTTCGCCGCCCTCAACATCCTTGAGGGCAAGGTCATCGGGCGCTGCATGCAGCGCCACCGGCATCAGGAATTCATCCGCTTCCTCAATACCGTCGAGCGCGAGGTCGCGGCCGACAAGGCGGTCCATGGGTCCTCGACAACTATGCCACTCACAAGCACCCAAGGTGAAAGCCTGGCTCGCCCGCCATCGGCGCTTCACCTTCCACTTCACCCCGACCTCGTGCTCCTGGGCCAACGCGGTCGAGGGTTGCTTTGCCAAGCTGACCCGGCAACGGCTCAAGCGCGGCGTCTTCACCTCGATCGTCGAGTTGCAGGCCGCCATCAACCGCTTCATCGCCGACGCCAACGGCGCGCCCAAGCCGTTCGTCTGGACCAAATCCACTGACGCCATCCTCGCCGCTGTCACCCGCGGGGGACAAGCGTTAGGAGCGATCCTCTAGCTTAGAGAGGGAAGTTTCTGTACGCTGTAGCAACTGATCAGCGGCAGCAGGTATTACAATCTCTGGCTAAATGACCTTACCCCGCTGACAAATTTACGCGTGCGAGTGCAGGACAGTGATCTTTCCCTGTCTTCCAGCGGGGTGGCGGTTGCATTCGACCAGCAGCCGACCGGGGCCACAGCGAGCGCCCTAATCGACCTCGGCGGCGGTGCGCTCGGCAGCAACGGACGGAACTGCATCTTTGGCGGCCCGGTCTACGACCTGGAGGCGCAAGGGTATAACGTCTTTGCCGAGAACAACTGGTGGGGAAAATCAGGCGGACCGCCGGCGGGAAAGGTGATCGAGACTGCGGCGGGATTCACGATCAATGACAGTTCCCCACTGCAGCGCGCACCTCGAACCTGTCGGTAACCTGCGAACGCCCAAGAGAGGCTCCGGCTGATCGCGGCATGATGCGGACCCGGCGCCGTCACTTCGTGCCGAAGCAGTGCTCGGGGCCGGGGAAGCGGCGGGCGCGGACGTCCTCGGCGTAGGCTTCGGCGGCGGCCGAGATCAGCGGCGCCAATTCGGCGTAGCGCTTGACGAAGCGCGGGGTGAACTCGGTGAAGACCCCTAGCACATCATCGATGACCAGGATCTGGCCGTCGCAGGCGGGCGACGCGCCGATGCCGATGGTCGGCGCCGGCAGCTTCTCGGTGATGGCGCGCGCGACCTTCTCGATGGTGCCCTCGATGACGATCGCGAAGGCGCCGGCCTCGGCGATCGCGGCGGCGTCGGCGGCGACCAGCCCGGCTTGGCTCTCGCCGCGGCCCTGCACCTTGAACCCGCCGGCGGTGTTGACCCTCTGCGGCATCAGCCCGACATGGCCCATCACCGGCACCCCGCGCCGCACCAGAAAGCGCACGGTCTCGGCCATCTCCGCGCCGCCTTCGAGCTTGACCGCGGCGCAGCCGGTCTCGGCCATGATCCGCGCGGCGTTGCGGAACGCCTGCTCCGGCGATTCCTGATAGCCGCCGAACGGCAGATCGACGACAACGAGCGCCTGTGCGGTGGCGCGCATGACCGCAGCGCCGTGCGCGATCATCATCTCCACCGTCACCGGCAGGGTGCTGTCGAAACCGTAGACCACCATGCCGAGCGAATCCCCGACCAGCAGAAAATCGACATGCGGGTCGAGGAGACGCGCGATCGGCGCGGTGTAGGCGGTCAGCCCGACGATCGGCGGGCCGCCCTTGACGATCTCGCCGATGCCGCGACGCCTGACCGTGGCGGGTGCTTTTTGCTGTGCGCTCATGATGCTTTCCTGCGCCTGGATGTAAACGCCCAGGGTACGGGTTACACTCAGCGCGGTTCGGAGGCCAACGATGAATGATACGATCGACATCGCGAATTCTGCGAAGCCTCGGCGCGATCGGGCAGCCGCTGCGGCGCAAGGAGGATCAGCGGCTGCTGACCGGGAAGGGTCGGTTCAGCGACGATTTCACCTTGCCGGGCCAAGTTTATGCCGCGATCGTGCGCTCGCCCCACCCGCATGCGCGGATCGTCAAGATCGACACCCACAAAGCGATGGCGTTGCCGGGGATGCTCGGCGTCTTAACCGGCCAGGATTGCCTCGCCGACGGGCTTCAGCCGATCCCGCATAGCCCGGTGCCGTCGACCCGCTACGACATGAAGCTGACCGGACCCGGTGGCGGCCCGGTCTTTATCGGCCCGCAGATGCTGCTCCCGGCCGACAAGGTGCGCCATGTCGGCGAGGCGGTGGCGATGGTCGTGGCCGAAACCGCCGCACAGGCGCAGGATGCGGCCGAGGCGGTCATCGTCGAATATCAGGAATTGCCGTGGGTGGCGCGGGTCGAGGATGCGATGCGACCTGGCGCGCCGGCGGTGTGGGACGAGGCGCCGGACAATGTGCTGGTCGACACCGCGTTCGGCGACGCCGCGGCGACCCTGCGCGCCTTTGCCGCCGCCGATCATGTCGTCGAGATGGAGTTTCATATCGGCCGGGTGACCGGCGTTCCGATCGAGCCGCGCGCCGCGCTCGGCCATTGGGACGGCAAGACCGGCCGTTATACCTTGTGGGCCGGCAGCGGCGGGGCGGTGCGGCAAAAGACCGAGCTCGCAGCGGTGCTCGGCGTGCCCCCCGAGCGGGTTCGGGTCTTGTCGTTCGATGTCGGCGGCAATTTCGGCACGCGCAACCGGCTCTATGTCGAATTGGCGCTGGCGCTATGGGCGTCGCGCCGGCTCGGCCGCCCGGTCAAATACACCTCGACCCGATCGGAAGTGTTCTTGAGCGACTACCAGGGCCGCGATCTCGTCACCCGCGTGGCGTTGGCGTTGCGCGCCGATGGCCGGTTTCTCGGATTGCGCGCCGACAATGTCAGCAATGTCGGGGCCCGCTGCGCCTCATTGTCGCCATTGAGCAAGGGTTCGGCCCTGATCACCGGCTCCTACGATATCCCGGCGGCGAGCTTGCGGTCGCGCGCGGTCTTCACCAACACGATGCCGACCAACGCCTATCGCAGCTCGGGCCGGCCGGAAGTGACCTATGCGATCGAGCGGCTGGTCGACGAGGCGGCGCGCCGCCTCGGGATCGACCGGGTGGCGTTGCGCCGGATGAATTTGATCGGGCCGCGGGCGATGCCCTACGCCAACGCGGTCGGCGCGAAATACGACAGCGGCACCTACGAAGCCAATATGGATCTGGCGATGGGGATCGCCGATTGGGACGGGTTTGCGGCGCGGCGGGCGGCAGGCGCAGGCGCGCGGCCGGCTGCTCGGCCTGGGCTTGGCGAATTATGTCGAATCCTCGATCGGGGCGCCGCGCGAGCGCAGCGAGATCACGGTGACCCCGGCTGGCCGGGTCGAAATCGTGATCGGCACCGGGCCGAGCGGGCAGGGGCACGAAACCAGCTTCGCCCAGGTGGCTGGCGCCTTGCTCGGGGTGCCGGTCGGCAGCATCGACATCATCACGGGCGACACCGATGTCGTCAGCCTCGGCGGCGGCTCGCATTCCGGCCGCTCGATGCGCCACTCGGCGACCTTGTTCGCCAAGGCCGCGCCCGAATTGGTCGCCAAGGGCAAGGCGCTGGCGGCCCGGCTGCTCGATGTCGGCGCCGATCAGGTGAGCTTTGCCGACGGCCGGTTTTCGGCGCCGCCCGACAATCGCAGCTTCGATTTTCTCGAACTGGCCAGCGAGGGCGCGCGGCTCGGCGCCGAAGGCGAACTTGCCGTGGTCACCGACAACGAGATGCACGACCCGGTGTTTCCCAACGGCTGCGCGGTGTGCGAGGTCGAGGTCGACCCCGAGACCGGCGCGGTCGAGATCGCCCGCTATTCGGTGGTCGACGATGTCGGCCGCTGCATCAACCCGATGATCGTGCACGGGCAGAGCCATGGCGGCATCGCCCAGGGGGTGGGCGAGGCGATGTGGGAGGAGTGCGCCGTCGATCCGGCTTCGGGCCAGCCCCTATCGGGCTCGTTCCTCGATTACGGGATGCCGCGCTCGGACAATCTGCCGTCGTTTGCGGTGCGGATCGTCGAAATATTATCGCCGACCAACCCGTTCGGCATCAAAGCCGGCGGCGAAGGCGGCTGCACCCCGGCCTTGGCGGTGGTGATCAGCGCCATCCTCGACGCGCTGGCCCCGCTCGGCGTGCGCGACCTCACGATGCCCGCCACCCCGCTCAAGGTCTGGAGCGCGATCGAGGCGGCGCGGAAATAGAGGTTCGGAGCGGGGACGAGAGTGTTTGCCGGCTCGGAGCGCAGATGCTTTCGAGATGCGACCCGAGGCGCGCACGACTTTATCTTGATGCCCCGCCCACATGTCCGCCTGAGGGTGGGGCGACCCGGTCGCCCCACGCGCTATCCAATACACTCCGTTCGCTGCAAGGAGCGGATTATTGGCGCAGGGCGCAATCTCGTGGAGGTCTGCGACGAACGCCCGGAGGCGGAGCCCCTATCGTGCGGGCGCCTCAGATATAGACGCCGCGCATGCCGCCTTCGGGGTAGCGGGCGCCGGCGGCGGCGCCGATCGGGATCGCCGATGAGATGCGGTCGAGGTCGGCCGGGGTCAGCCGCACATTGAGCGCGCCGAGGTTTTCCTCAAGCCGGGAGATGTGCTTGGTGCCGGGGATCGGGATCACATCCGGCCCCTGCGCCAAGCAGCCAGGCCAGCACCAGCTGCGCCGGGGTGCAGTGCTTCTCGCGCGCGATCGCCTCGATGTGTTCGACCAGCGCCCGGTTCTTGGCGAAGTTGTCGCCCATGAAGCGCGGATGGCGGCCGCGGGTATCGCCTGCGGCGAGATTGCCGAAATCGGGGATGTCGCCGGTCAAGAGGCCGCGGCCGAGCGGCGCATAGGCGAAAAAGGCGATGCCGAGATCGCGGGTCAATTCGCGCGTCTCGGTCGCCTCCTGGCGGTAGAGCAGCGAATATTCGCTCTGCACCGCGGCGATCGGGTGGACCGCATGGGCGCGGCGGATGCGCTCGGGACGGGCCTCGCACAGCCCGAGATAGCGCACCTTGCCCTGCTCGACGAGCCGCGCCATCGCGCCCACCGTCTCCTCGACCGGAACCGCCGGATCGACCCGGTGCTGATAGTAGAGGTCGATGACGTCGACCCCGAGCCGTTTCAGGCTCGCCTCGCAGGCCCGCGCGATATAAGCCGGGCTGCCGTCGACGCCGTTGGCCCCGCCCGGCCGCTGGATCTGGCCGAATTTGCTGGCGATCAGCACCTGGTCGCGCCGCCCCTTCAACGCCCGGCCGAGAAGCTCTTCGTTCTGGCCCCAGCCATACATGTCGGAGCTGTCGAGGTGATCGACGCCAAGCTCGATCGCGCGATGGACGAGGGCGATCCCGGCCGCGTCGTCGCTCTTGCCGTACACTCCCGACAGCGACATGCAGCCGAGGCCGATCGCCGAAATCTCCGGCCCGCCCTTGCCGAGCCGACGCCGCTCCATGGCAACTGTTGCGCTCATCGATTTTCCCTCTTTCCAACTCGTCGAAGGCGCCGATCCTCGGCGCCGGCCGCCCCCAATGGGTGCGCCACGCCGCTCGTACCGGCCGCTCGAGCTCTCATTTAGCGAAGATGTCGAGCGGCAGGAAGGCGCTGACGACGATATTCGGCACATCGACCAGTTCGCTCAATTTCAGATCGACCGCGACCGAACAGATCGCATAGGCCTGCTGCCGGCTCCAGCCGCGCTCGACCAAGAGGTCGATCATCGACAGCAGCGCGTTCTTGGCGCTCAGGGTCGCGTCCTCGCTCTCGTTGACGCCGTCGTCGCGGACCGACATCCCGGTGGTGGCCAGAAACCGCTTCGGCGCGGCCAGTTCCGGCGGGAAATAATAATCGTCGCGGGCAAAGCGCGGAAAACGGATGCCGCGGCGCCGGGCCTCGCCCTTGTGCAACGAGAAGCGCACCAGGATCGCGCCGCACATCTCGATCGCGGTGCCGCAGGCCTCGCCGTCGCCTTGCGCGAAATGCGCGTCGCCGACCGAGAACAAGGCGCCGTCGACGAACACCGGCAGCATCAGGCGCGCACCCTTCGAGAGCTGCTTGATGTCGAGATTGCCGCCGTTTTCGCGCGGCGGGATCGTGCGCAGCGCCTCCGAGCCGATCGCCCCGCCCGGCACCGCCCCCCGCGCCTCGGGCGGCAACGCCACGCCGCCGCGCGCGGCGAGTTCGGCTTCGCGGCGCTGCACCCGCTCGCGCAATTCCTTTGACGGGGCGACGCCGATGACCCCGACAAACGAGCCGTCGGGGATGCGCACGCCGGGCAGGTCGGCGGATTCGGCAAAGCCGTCCTTGATCGTCCATTTGGCGATGTAGGGCTCGGGAAACGCGTCGCGCAGAAAGCCGAACCCCGGCACCTGGACGGTGTAGGCGAATGGCGCCGGCTTCATGTCGCGGATCTCGACCTCGAGCAGATCGCCCGGCGCCGCGCCGGCGACAAAGACCGGGCCGGTCAGCGGGTGAACCAGGTTGAGGTCGCACTGCCGCAGATCCTCAGCCGTCGTCGCCGCGGTGATCTGGCCGTCGAACGCGTCGCGGGTTTCGATCTCGACCTCTTCGCCGAGCGCGGCCTCGACCACAGGTGCTACCGCCTCGTGCCAGCGGTTGTGGCCCTTCTCCGGCTCCTCGGCGAGGCGCTTGGCGTAATCGACCGTAATGCTCTTCATGCCGCCGTCCTGCTCCCAGGTGGTGGAGGAAGCTATGCACAAGCCGTTGCGCTGGCAAGCCGCAGCGCGCGGCTTTTGCCGCCTCAGCCGAGCGCCGCGGCGGCGCGGGCGACCCGTTCGGCGCGGTCGCGCTGGCGCCATTCGGCGCGGGCCAGCACCGCGGCGAGCACCGCGGGTGTTGGGGTCGCCAGCTGGTTCGCGGGCGGGCCGGCGATCTCGCGCCACGCGGCGCCACGTCGATGCCGGCGGTGACGCCGCCGCCGGTAAAGAGATTGCCGTCGCGGACCACGCGCTCGGCCGCCGGCTCGGCGCCAAAAGCGCGCAGCAGCTGGCGCGACATCCAATGCGTGCCGGCGCGCCTTCCGCGCAGCAAACCGGCCGCTCCCAGCACCAGGGAGCCGGTGCAGACGCCGACGACATAGGCGCGCCGGCGCGGCGCGGCGGACAAAAGCCAGCACCTCCTCATCTTCGAGCAGGGGATTGATCCCGGGTCCGCCGGGGACCAGGACGAGGTCGAGCGGCGGACACTCCGAGAGGGTCGCCATCGGCAGGATCGTCAGCCCGTGCTCCGATCGCACCGGCTCCAGATCCTTCCACAGCAACAGGGTCTCGGCGCCGGGCAAGCGGGCCAGCACTTCATAGGGGCCGGTCAGATCGAGCTGGGTCAGGTTCGGGAACACCAGCATTCCGCAACGCAGGGGGACTCCGCTCATCGCCCGTTCTCCCGTCAAGGCTTATCCCTCTGCGTCCGGTGGATCAATTAGTTGTGGTGGAGCGGGCGGATCGGTGTTAGGAACAAACATCGAACATCTGCTCTCGCGAGGCCGGCATGACCGATTTTCCCCGCTCCCTGATGGAGTTCCAGCAGCGCTTCCCGGATCAGGCCGCCTGCGTCAGATACCTGTTCGCGGCACGCTGGCCCGAGGGCTTCGTCTGTCGCGCCTGCGGCAAGGCCAAGGCCTGGGAACTGCAGACCAAGCCGTGGACCTGGGAATGCGCCGCCTGCGGCAAGCAGACCTCGGTGACCGCCGGCACCATCATGCACCACTCCAAACTGTCGCTGACCATCTGGTTCTGGGCGGCCTATCTGATGGCCACCCACTCCAACGGCATCTCGGCCTGGCAACTGCAACGTCAGCTCGCCCTCGGCTCCTACAAGACGGCCTGGCTGATCTGCGCCAAGCTGCGCCGCAGCATGGTGGCGCCTGACCGCAGCCCGCTCGCCGGTCTGGTCGAGGTCGATGAGACCGAGATCGCCTGCCGCAGCAAGAACGATCCTGTGACCGGCGGCGGCGGACGCAGCCACCAGGGCAAGATGCTGGTCGTCGGCGCCGTCGAGGTCGAGGATGGCGGCGCCGGTCCGGGCCGCGTCCGGCTCGCCGAGGTGCCCGACTACTCGGCCGCCAGCCTGCATCCCTTTATCGCCGACAACCTCGCCCCGGGAACCACCGCCAGGACCGACGGATGGTCCGCCTATCCCGGCGCGCCCGGCGTCGGCCACGATCCTCACGTCATCGGCAAGATGGCCGCCCATGTCGTCCTGCCTTGGGTGCACCGCATCTTCTCCAACCTCAAGGTCTGGGCTTTGGGCGTCTATCACGGCCTGCGTCGCCGCCATCTCCAATCCTACCTCGACGAATTCGTCTTCCGATTCAACCGCCGCCAAACCCGGCACGCCGCCTTCCGTTCGCTACTCGCCATCGCCGCCGGCCACACCCCCTTCACCTACCAAATGTTGGTCTCCCGGAAATAACGGCATAAGCCTTCTCCCGTCATTCCCGGCATTGCTGAAACTGCGCCGTTTTAGCGATAGAGTTCGGCCTCGCATATGGGGATGGCCCGTATATTGGAGATCGGCTTTGCCTCTGCTGCTCGCGAGCCCGGCGTTTGCGCTCGGCGCCCAGATTCCGGCGGAATATACCTGCAGCGGCGCCGACATCTCGCCACCCTTGAGCTGGTCGGGCGTCCCGGCCGGGACTAGGAGCCTCGTCCTCGTCGTCGAGGACCCGGATGCGCCGGCGGGCGTCTTCCATCACTGGGCGGTCTTCGACATTCCGCCCGGCGCGCACGGGATGGCGGCCGGCTATGGTCCGACGCGTCCGGTCGGCGGCGCGCGCCAGACGCGCAACGATTTCGGCCGCCCCGGCTATGGCGGCCCCTGCCCGCCGCCCGGACCCGCGCACCACTACCGCTTCCGGCTGCTCGCGATCAGCCGGCCGAGGCTCGATCTGACGGCATCGGCAACCGCCTTGGATGTGCTGCGGGCCGCGCAACCCTATATCATCCAGCAGACCCAGTTGATCGGCACATACCAGCGCTGACCGGGCGCCGAGCGACGATCGATCGGGTCGAAATTCGCGCCGGCCTGCCATGGGCTGTCGTTTTGCTGGCGCATTGGCGAAAATTCTGCCTATAACCCGCGCCCTGGTGGTCTCTCTCGACGCGGTCATCTTTATGACGTCGCTCCGGCGCGAGGTCGTGAACCCCAGATTGGGCCAACTCCCCGAAAGCAGTGTCGGCTTGGCACACGGACCGAGCGCATAGATGCCCGATACCGCGGTTGTTCACACCCAGGCGCATGTCAAGCTCGGCCAGAGCTTAGGGGTCGCGGCGCTCGGCGTCGTCTATGGCGATATCGGCACTTCGCCGCTCTATACCGTCAAACAATGCTTCGTGAATTTGATCGTCAGCGAGCGGCGCGTCTTCGGCGTGCTGTCGTTGATCGCCTGGGCGCTGATGCTGGTGGTCACGATCAAATACGTCCTGGTGCTGATGCGCGCGGACAACCGCGGCGAGGGCGGCATTCTGGCTTTGATGGTGCTGGCTTTGCGCGCGGCAGCAGGAGGGCGCAACCGCTGGATCCTGTGGGCCGGGCTGTTTGGCGCGGCGTTGTTTTTCGGCGACGGGGTGATCACGCCGGCGATTTCGGTGCTGAGCGCGGTCGAGGGGCTGAAGGTCGCCACCCCCGCGCTCGAACCCTATGTGGTGCCGTTGACGTTGCTGCTGCTGATCGTGCTGTTCATGGTGCAGCGGCGCGGGACCGCGCTTGTCGGCGGCTATTTCGGCCCGGTCATGATCCTGTGGTTTGCGGTGATCGGGGTCCTCGGCGGGTTTGAAATCGCGCGACGCCCCTCGATCCTCTTGGCCATCGACCCGCGTTATGCGATCGATCTGTTTCTGCGCGATCCGTGGCAGGGGTTTGTGCTGCTGGGCTCGGTGGTGCTGGCGGTGACCGGGGCCGAGGCGCTCTATGCCGATATGGGGCATTTCGGGCGTGGGCCGATCCGCCGGGCCTGGCTGCGTTTTGTCTTTCCCGCCCTGCTGCTCAATTATTTCGGCCAGGGGGCGCTGCTGCTGGCTCACCCCAGGGCGGTCGAGAACCCGTTTTTTCACTTGGCCACCGGCTGGATGGTCTATCCGCTTGTCGTGCTCGCCTCGAGCGCCACCGTGATCGCCTCGCAAGCGGTGATCACCGGGGCGTTTTCGATCACCCGCCAGGCGGTGCAGCTCGGCTATCTGCCGCGGATGCTGGTGCGCCACACCTCCGAGCAGGAGATCGGCCAGGTTTACGTGCCGGCGATGAACGGCATCCTTCTGGTGGCGGTGGTGGCGACCGTGCTCGGCTTCCGTTCGTCCGACGCGCTCGGCGGCGCCTATGGCATCGCCGTCACCGGGACGATGACGGTCACCACCATCCTGGCCTTCATCTATCTGCGCTGGGGCGCCGGGTGGCGGCTGTGGCGCCTCGTTCCGATATTCGCCGTGTTTCTGACGGTCGATCTGTTCTTTTTCGGGGCCAATCTCCTGAAGATCATCGACGGCGGCTGGTTCCCGCTGGTCATCGCCTTCACCATCTATGCGGTGATGGTGACGTGGCTGTGGGGCCGGCGTCAGGTTGCGCTGCGGCGGGCCACCGGCGGGCTGCCGCTGGCGACCCTGATCGATACCTTGAAGCCCGACCGGCCGGCGCGGGTGCCAGGGACGGCCATCTACATGACCGCCCAGCTCGAGAATGTGCCCGCCGCGCTGTTACACAACATGAAGCACAACAAGGTCTTGCACGAGCGCAACGTGCTGATGACGGTGCGCACCGAGGACGTGCCCCGCCTACCCGAGGCCGAACGCCTGCAGATCGATCACCTCGGGCAGAATTTCCATACCGTCACCATCCGCTACGGCTTTCTCGAAGAACCCGATATCCCGCGGGCGCTGGCGCTGTGCCGGGTCGGCGGCTTCCGCTTCAACCTGATGGAGACCTCGTTCTTCGTCGGCCGCGAAAAGCTCGTCTTGAAGCGACCATCGGGCCTGCGGCTGCCGTTCAAGAAGCTGTTCATTCTGCTGTCGAACATGGCTCTCGACGCGACCGAGTTCTTCCACATTCCGATCAACCGGATCGTCGAGCTGGGCGGCCAGGTCGAGCTTTGACGCAGATCGAACTGGGGATGACGCGCCGCTGTCGGCGGTCGCGATCAGTGGATATCTTCCTGCTCGTCGAAGGCCTGGCGCAGCCGCGCGACCGAGAACCCGGGCGCCCTGGCGGCGTCGATGATCACCTTTTCGCGACGGGTCAGCAGCGCCACCGCCGCCGGGATGTCCTTGACCGCCTCCGGGGGAACCACGACGGCGCCGTGCCGGTCGGCGTGGATCAAATCATTCGGCGATACGGTCATGCCGGCAACGCTGACGGTGCCGCCGAAATCAACGAGATGCACATGCGCGTGCGACGGCATGATCGAGCCGGCGAGAACGAAAAAGCCCTCGGCCATCACGTCGAGATCGCGCACCGAGCCGTCGGTGACGACGCCAATGCAGCCGAGCCCCTTATGGACGTTGGTCTGCACCTCGCCCCAGAACGCGCCAAAGCCGTAATCGGGCACATCGATGTCCTGGATCACGGCGATGCTCGGCAGCGGCTCCTTGGCGATGTGCGCGTAATAGCCGAGGCGGACCTCCTTCGCCTCGTCGCGGCCGCGCGGATGCGGCTCGCGCGAGCGGATGATGGCGGTGCGGGCGAAGGCCACGACCGGCTTCATCTCCGGAAACGGAGCGACCAGCGGGCGGCGGATAAAGCCCATCGCCCGGCGCGCCGGGGCGACGAGCTCGAGCGCGTTGCAGATCGTCGGCGTATCGAACGCCCGCAAAGCCTCGAGATCGGCAGGGTCTGGCAGACGCGGCATCGGGCTTTCCTCCAGCGGATTGTCGAGGCGGAGGCTTTATTGGAGAATGCCGGGGGCCGGCAAGGCTTTTTCCGCCGCCAAGGCTTTTTCGCCGCCGACTGAAACGCGAGGAGAACGGGGATGGCTGACTACGATCCCGACCGGGTCCGGAAATTGGAGCGCCCGCGCGGGCTGCCGTTCCAGATCGGCAAGATCGGGCATGTCGTCTTGAATGTGCGCGACGTCGAGCGTTCGGCGCGGTTCTATGTCGAGGTGCTGGGGTTTCGCATCTCCGACGTCTACCCGGAAGAGATGGTGCCGGGCGGTATGGTGTTCCTGCGCTGCAACCCGGATCACCACGGCGTGGCCCTGGTCGGCTCGATGGCGGCCGAGGCGCCAAATCTCGAGCTCAATCACCTTGCCTTCGAGGTGGCGACCCTCGACGAGGTGGTGCGGGCGCGCGACCATCTGCGCCGGCACGGGGTCCAAGATCGATTTCGAAGGCCGTCGCCGCGCCGGCTGCCAGCTCGCCGTCGAGTTCCGCGATCCTGACAATCACCGGCTCGAAATCTATTGGGGCATCGACCAGATCGGCTCGGATGGGCAGGTCCGCCCGGCCACCGAGTGGAAAGGCATGCGCAATCTCGCCGATGCGATCGCCGACCCGGTGCGCGGCCAGGACACCACCTTGCACGATCCTGCTCTGCGCCAGGGCTGAGCCGATCTGCGGCGCCTGTCGCCGGCCCGGCCGGCGCCGCAGGCATTGCAGCGGCCGGCCGGGCCGGGCATGGTGCGGGATGATCGAGGATCGCTCCGCCGCGGCCGGGCTCGGCGCCTCCTACACCGTGACCGTGCGCGGCCTCGTGTTGATGTGCAGCATCGGCATCCGCCGGCGCGAGCGCGAATACCAGCAGCGGGTCCGCGTTTCGGTCGATCTGACCGCGATATCCGCCGCCGCCATTCCCGGCGAGGACCGCCGCCGCATCATCAATTATGAGAAGATCGTGGCCGCGATCCGCGACATCGCCGGATCGGGGCATATCGATTTGTGCGAGGGCTTTGCCGAGCGGATCTGCAACGCCTGCTTTGCCGACCCGCGGGTCGAGCGGGTCCGGGCGTGGGTTGAAAAGCTCGATGTCTTTCCCGATGCCGAGGGCGTCGGCGCGGTCATCGAGCGCACCCGGCCGGCCCCGCCCAGCCCCGGCTGAGCCGTGCCGAACGCGGCAGCGCCTGGCCCGGCGATCCTCGGCATCGTCAACGTCACCGAGGATTCGTTCTCCGACGGCGGCCGGTTTCTCGATAGTCGGGCAGCGCTGGCCCAGGCTCGGTCGCTGGTCGGGGCCGGAGCGCAGATCATCGATCTCGGCGCCGCGGCCAGCAACATCGACGCCGCGCCGGTCGCCGCCGCCGAGGAGATCCGCCGCCTCGACCCGCTGATCGCGGCGCTCGCGGCCGACGGCACGCCGGTCTCGGTCGACAGCTTCGCACCCGAGGCGCAGCGTTTCGCGATCGCGCGCGGGGTCGCTTTCCTCAATGATATCCAGGGTTTCCCCGACCCGACCGTCTATCCCGAGCTGGCTGCCGCAAGCTGCCGGCTGGTCGTCATGCATGCGGTGCACGGACGCGGCCGGGCCCAACGGGTCGAGCTGTCGGCCGACGAAGTATGGCGGCGCATCCATGCCTTCTTCACCGATCGCGTGACAGCGCTCGAACGCGCCGGGATCGCCCGCGAGCGGCTGATCCTCGATCCCGGCATGGGCTTTTTCCTCAGCAGCCGGCCCGAGGCTTCGCTGCGGGTGCTGGCCGGCCTCGATCGGCTGAAGCAGGCGTTCGGGCTGCCGATCCTGATTTCGGTTTCGCGCAAATCGTTTCTGCGCGCGGTGACGAGCCGCCCCACCGCGGCCGAACTCGGCGCTGCGACCCTCGCGGCCGAGCTCTTCGCGGCGGAACAGGGCGCCGACTACATCCGCACCCACGACCCCGGTCCACTCGCCGATGGACTCAAAGTCATCGCGGCGCTGCGTCGGCAATACGTGGAAGAGAGTGCGAAGTCGTAAGTCGAAGCCCGCGCGCGGGCTTCCGGTCAGCGCCGGAATACCCGGCCGCGTGCTCGAAATGGTGGCGCTCTACCCGCAGCTGGCGCGCACTCAGGCGGGCGGCGTCAAATACCCGCCGGCGCCGCGGCAGAAGCAGCATCGCCGATGTCGCCGTAGTATCCTCGGGTCTGTGCTCTTCGATGGAGGCGTTTACGTGAACCGATCTGTTGTTCATGCCGTCTGCCCGTCCTGCGGCGCCATCAACCGGATCCCGCCGGACCGACCGGCGCGCCAGGCCAAATGCGGAACCTGCCATCAGCCGATCTTTGCCGGAACCCCGGTCATGGCCGACGCCAATACTTTCGAGCGCCATCTGACGCGCAACGACATCCCGGTGCTGGTCGATTTCTGGGCGCCGTGGTGCGGACCCTGCCGGGCCATGGCCCCGGCATATGAGCGCGCCGCCGCCGAGCTCGAACCCGACTTTCGACTGCTCAAGGTCAATACCGAGGACGAGCCCAGCGTGGCGGCGCGCTACCATATCCGCAGCATTCCCACCATGATGATGTTCGCCGGCGGGCGTCAGATCGCGCAGCGCGCCGGGGCCAGCGACACGAGCAGCATCGTCGCCTGGGCCAGGGCCCACGCGCCCGCCGCCGGTTCCGCGCGCCCGTAATGCGCGTGGCGCGGGCGGGACCATTGCGCCGATCAATTTTTTCTCGGGCCCTGCTGCGGGTGTTGGCGGCGCAGAGGAGGTCAGTGGAGACGGTTGCCGCTGCCCGCCTCGGCTCCCGCCTGCCGCAACACGCTTTGCAGCTGCCCGACAGCCCCCGTGAGAACGGCAACCGGCGCCGCGGCCGCCGAGCCGCACCGACCGGACCGAGAACTGCGACGGCGCAATGTCAGGGCGCTAACATGCAGTGGGAGTCACGCGCGGAGGCGGATCATGTCGGGAGACTTCATTCGAATCGCCACGGCCGACGGTCGTGGGTTTCGCGCCTACCTCGCCGCGCCGCTGGCGGGGAGCGGGCCGGGGATCGTGCTGCTGCACACCGCCTTCGGCCTCGACCGGCACATGCGCGACAAGGCCCGGCTCTATGCCGAGGAAGGTTACGTGGTGATCTGCCCTGACCTTTATTGGCGCATCGCGCCGGGGTTGGACCTCAGCCAAACCGAGGCCGACCGGCAGCGGATGTTGGCCCTCCGCCAGAAATTCGACAGCACCGTCGCCCTCGCCGATGTCGCCACGACCGTAGCGATGCTGCGCGCCCGCGGCGAATGCACCGGCAGGATCGGGGCGATCGGGTTTGGCCTCGGCGGCGGCCTTGCCTGTCGCGCCGCGGCCGAGGGCGGCATCGATTGCGCCATCGCCTATTACGGGGTCGGCATCGACGCGGCGCTCGCCCTGGCGCCCCGGATCGTCTGCCCGATGGCGCTGCATTTCGCCGAGAACGACGATTACGTCCCGCTTTCGACGGCGGCGCGGGCAGGGCAAGCGTTCGCCGGCCGGCCCGACATCCGGATCCATACCTATCCGGGCGCCAGCCACGGCTTCGCCCGCCTGGACGGCGGCGATTACCACAAGCCGGCGGCGGGCCTCGCCCATTCGCGCTCGGTGGCGCTGCTGCGCCGCGCGATCGGCCCCGACTACGACCTTGAAGCCTTGTGGGAGGCGCATACCCGGTACGAATTCGTCACCCGCGATGTCGCTGCGACGATGGCGACGATGGTCGCCGACCCTTATGTCAACCACGTCCCGGTAATGACCGGCGGGGTTGGCGCGAGCGACCTCGCGCGCTTCTACGCCAACCATTTCATCCCGAAATGCCCGAAGGACATGGCGATGACGCCGATCTCGCGCACGGTCGGCGCCGATCGCATCGTCGACGAGATGCTGACCTCCTTCACCCACGACGTTGAGATCGACTGGATGCTGCCGGGGGTGGCGCCGACTGGCCGTCGGGTCGAGGTGCCGATCGTGGCGATCGTCGGCTTTCGCGGCGACAAGCTCTATCACGAGCACATCTATTGGGACCAGGCGAGTGTGCTGGTGCAGATCGGTCTGCTCGACCCCAAGGGCCTGCCGGTCGCCGGGGCCGAAGCCGCGCGAAAGCTCGTCGACGAGACCCGCCCGTCGAAGAGCTTGATGCGGCGCTGGGCCGAGAGCGCGCCGGCAGACAGGAGCGGAACCCCGCGGCCGGATCGCCGTTAGGGAGCGGGAGCCGCGCCGCCGAATACGGGATGGGTCTTCTGTCGGCGTCATTTGAGATCAAAAGGGAGTCGTTAGATGGCGGCAAATCTCGACAACTATCTCGATCTTCTGCAGCAGAAAAAAGCCTTCGCCGATCTCGCCACGGTGATGCCCGATGGTACCCCGCAGGTGACGCCGGTGTGGTTCGACTACAGCGGCGGCAAAGTGCGGGTGAACACCGCCCGCGGCCGCACCAAGGCGCGCAACTTGAAGCCCGGCGCGCCGGTGGCGCTGGCGATCGTCGACCCCGACAACGCCTATCGTTATGTGCAGATCCGCGGCCGCGTCGCCAGCGCCACCGAACAGGGCGCCGACGCGCACATCGACGCGCTGGCCAAGAAATATCTCGGCAAGGACACCTATCCGTTCCGCCAGCCGGGCGAAGTGCGCATCATGTACGAGATCGAGCCGGTATCGGTATCCGGCATGAGCTGAGGCTGGCAGCCAGCTAGGGGCGACGCGCGGGCCGAGAGCGGGGCTGGGGTTCGTAATTACCTTCGGGCGGTGGACTCAGCCTGCCTTATCGTCCGGCAACTTCTGCATGGTTTCCGGATCTCGTTCGATCGCCAACAGCAGGGCGCGCGCGGGGGCGTCGGGTACGCTACGTTGCTGCCCCAGTCGCGCAGTGTCGTGATCGGCAGGTGAAAGGGCGTGGGCGAACTCGACCTCCGTCAATCCGAGACGCTGGCGAAGCAGTCGGTCGCCGCCTTGGGCAAGGGTTCACCGATGCGCCAATGCACGTGGTTGCCCGTCACGCTGTTGCCAAAATCCGGCACCGAAGAAGCGCCTCGTCCCTACGATCGCAAATCCGGCAACGGCCGCGCCTCCGATCATGTCGATCAGATAGTGATCGCCGCCGTATGGGATCGAGATCAGCATTAGCAGGTTCACCGTCAGGAATGCCGGAAAGCTCCACCAGTTACCGCGATGCGCGTCGGCGAAGAGGATCGCCATGACGGTGTGGAAGGACGGGAAAGACACGATTCCGACGTAGGGAAGAGAGTTCTCAAAACCATAGCGCAAGGACTGAATTATATAGGCGGGGGGCGGATTATAGCCATAGGCCTCAGCTGGCCCGATCGCCGGGAAAAAAGTCGAAATGGCGATCGTTGCAAGAAGTGCCAGCAGCATCGAGGTCAGCAGCTCGCAGTTTCGGGTCCGCGGCCCCCACAGCGCGAAAATCCCGACCGATAAAATCGGCTGCCAGAAGTAACTCTCATAAGCCAGATCTTGGATGCTCGCAAAGACTGGATGGGATACTACGAGTTGTGCCCAATGTATCCAATGAAAGCCTAGCGCTGCGTCCGCTTCAGCCAGCATTTTGTCCTTCAGCGGCAACCCTGCCGCATTTGCGAGATAGGTCAGCCTGGTCCCGAATATCGGGAATGTCAGCCACAATCCGACATAGAGGGCACCCTCCGCCAGCATTCGCGCAGGTCTGACGGCCGAATACACCGCCGCGATGGCGAAGCATGCCGCGGGCGCCGCGAGCAGCAAAGGCAAGGCAGGGCGCCACTCGATGCCGTCCCAGCGGTTCCATACCAGAGATACGGCGGCCATCACGGCGACGACGATAACGGGAACGACGTTCTGATAGCGCAATGTCGGCGCGTGCCTCAGCGCGGCCGAAGAGGCGGGCATGGCGGCTCCGGGGGCGGTGGCGTGTCCGCCACTCTGCCAAGGTCATCCTTGCAATCTCGTTACGCAATTCGATCGTCGAGACCTCGCAGCGATCGCCGCAACCTTCGCCGGTGCCTCCCGGATAGCGCGCCACAGGCGCTCGGGGGTGGCGGGCATTTCGAGGTGGCGGATGCCGAGCGGCGCGAGGGCGTCGACCAGCGCGTTGCCGACCGCCGGCAGCGCGCCGACATTGCCGGCTTCGCCGGCGCCCTTGACGCCCAACGGGTTGGTCTTGGTCGGCACCGGGTTGCTGTCGCAATGGACCGCCGACAGATCGCCGGCGCGCGGCATCGCGTAATCCATGAACGAACCGGTCAAGAGCTGCCCCGAGCCGGCATCGAAGCGGATGTCCTCCATCAGCACCTGGCCGACACCCTGGGCGATGCCGCCGCAGATCTGGCCTTCGAGCAGGAGCGGGTTCAGCACCGTGCCGACATCGTCGACCACACTGTAGCGCAGGACCTCGACCTCGCCCGTTTCCGGGTCGATCTCGAGCTCGCAGATATGAACCCCGTTCGGGAAGTTCTGCTGCTTCGAGGTGAAGGCAGCGCCGGCGATCAGCCCGGGCTCCATATCGTCGGGCAGGTCCGGCGGGTTGAACGAATGGGTCGCGACCTCGCCGATCGTCAGGGCGCGGTTCGAGCGCGGCGCGGTGAAGAGCCCATCGGCGAAGCGACCTCGCCCGCCTCGGCGCCGAGCAGGTGGGCGGCGATCGCCTTGGCCTTCACCACGATCTTCTCGGTCGCCAGATAGACCGCCGACCCGCCGAGCGCTGCCGAGCGCGAGCCGCCGGTGCCTTCGCCGTTGGCGACCTTGTCGGTGTCGCCCTGCACGTAGTGCACCTGGCCGGGGTGGATGCCGAGCCGGTCGCACAGCAATTGCTTGTAGACCGTCTCGTGGCCCTGGCCCTGGGTGACCGAGCCGGACACCAGGGTCACCGTGCCGCCGCGGTCGAAGCGGATCTCGGCCGCCTCGAACCCGCCGGCCGCGGCGCGCTCGATCGTGTTGGAGAGGCCGAGGCCGCGCAATTTGCCGCGGGCGCGGGCCGCGGCTCGGCGCTGCTCGAAACCCTCGGCATCGGCGAGCTTCAATGCCAGGTCGAGGTTTTTGGCGAATTCGCCGCAATCATAGGTGAAAGTCAGCCCCGATTTGAACGGCATCGCCTCGGGCGGGATCATGTTGCGCCGGCGCAATTCGATCGCGTCGATGCCGAGTTCGGCGGCGGCCTCGTCGACCATGCGCTCGATCACATAGGCGGCCTCGGGCCGGCCATTGCCGCGATAGGCGCGCACCGGGTTGGTGTTGGTGTAGACCGCGGTCACCTCGGCCCGCACCGCGGGCGTGCGGTAGACCCCGGCCAAGGTGCCGAGATTGGCGACAAAGGCGTTGGAGCCGGCCTGCGGATAGGCGCCGACGGCGGCGATCGTCTTGACCCGCAGACCGAGGAACTGTGCCGTCGCGGTCGAGCGCCAGCTCGGCCTCGGTGACGTTGTCGCGGGCCTGCGCGTCGCCCATGAAAGCTTCGCTGCGGGTGCTGGTCCATTTGACCGGCCGGCCGACCATCTTCGAGGCCAGCAGGACCAGCGCCACCTCGTTGTAGATCGCCGATTTCATGCCAAAGCTGCCGCCGATATCGCCGGCGACGACGCGCACATGGCTTTCGGGAACCTTCAGCACCTGGCGCGCGAGCTCGGCGCGGTAGCCGTGGACGCGCTGCAAGGTGGTGTAGATGGTCCAGCGGTCCTCGGCCGGGTTGTAGTCGCCGATGGCGCCCCGCGGCTCCATGCTGGCGGCGGTCACCCGGTTGATCACGAAACGGCGGCGCACGACATGCGCGGCCTCGGCAAAGGCGGCGTCGGTCGCCGCCGCATCGCCCTCGGCATGAAAGAAGGCGACGTTGCCCGCGGCCTCCTCCCAGACCAGCGGTGCATCCGGGCTCGACGGCGCCGGCGGTCGAGACGATCGCCGGCAACGGCTCGTAATCGACCGCGATCAGTTCGGCCGCGTCGGCCGCCTGGTCTTTGGTCAAGGCCACGACAAAGGCGACATAGTCGCCGACCCAGCGCACCCGGTCCTTGACCAGGGCCGGAAAGCGCGGTCGGGACGAAGGCGAGCCGTCGCGCAACCTGAGCCCGCTCGGGCTCGGCAGGTCGCCCCAGCCCGAAGCTTGCCAATCCGCCCCGGTCAGTACCGCCAGCACCCCCGGCGCCGCCCTGGCCGGGCCCGCGTCGACCCTGCGGATGCGCGCGTGGGCGTGGGGCGAGCGCAGCACATGGCCGAAGACCATGCGCGGCAGCACCATGTCGTCGACATAGCGCCCGCCGCCGCGCAAGCAGCCGCGGGTCCTCGAACCGCGGCACCGCCTGACCCACCGCGAAATCACCCATGATCAAGCCTCCTGATCGGTCTGGCGACGCGCGGCGCGGTCGTGAATATCCTCGCAGGACAGCCGATCGGATGCCCGGAAGACGGCGATGCGTTCTCGAAGCGCGGCTTCTTCCCGCTTCAACCGCTCGGCTTCGCGTGTCGCCGGTTTGATGATCTTCTGAGACATATCAATTCGGTCCTCTCCCGCTCACACCGCCATCCAGCCGCCATCGACATTGTATGCCGCGCCGGTGACGTAGCTCGCCCGCTCGGATAAGAGCCAGACCACCATCTCGGCGATTTCCTCGGGTCTGGCCATGCGCTTAAGCGGGGTCTGCGCGATGATCGCCGCACCGCGCCGGCGCATCGTCTCCTCGGTCATCCGTGTCTCGACATAGCCGGGGCAGACCGCGTTGACCCGGATCCCGGCCTCGGCGTATTCGATCGCCGCGGTCTTGGTCAGCCCGACGACGCCATGCTTGGCCGCGACATAGGCCGACGAGGTCGGCAACCCGGCAAGCCCGGCGATCGAGGCGGTGTTGACGATGGCGCCGCCGCCCTGGGCCTGCATTTGAAGAAGCTCGTGCTTCATGCACAGCCAGACACCCTTCAGATTGACCGCGATCATCCGGTCGAAGGCGTCCTCGGACCATTCGGCGGTCTTCTTGCCGGCGGCCTCGACCTGCCAGCCGGCGATCCCGGCATTGTTGAAGGCGCAATCGAGCCGACCGTAAGCGCCAATGACAGCCTCGATCATCGCCCGGACATCGGCGTCGCGCGCGACATCACCGGCGAGCGACATCGCCTGGCCGCCGGCGGCGTTGACCAGCGCCACGGTTTCGCGCGCGGCGTCGGCGGCGATATCGGCGACCGCGAGGCGGGCGCCTTCGCGCGCCAGGGCGAGTGCCGTCGCCCGGCCGATGCCGCCGCCGCCGCCGGTCACCAGCGCCGATTTCCCGTCGAGCAACCCGGCCATGGTCTCCTCCTGGTCTGTCCTCAGCCGCTGGAATAGCGCGCCCGCGGCGCGCCGACGCCCGATCTGCCGCCGGGCGCGACCAGGAAGATCGTCGGGACCCAGGGCGGCGGGCAGCCTTCACGGCGATCCTTCAGGCGCCGCTCCCGGTCGGCGAGCGCGGCGTCGCCGCAACCGGATTGCTGGTGCTCGGCGGCGTTCGGCGCGACCGCGTCGCGGCGCAGTTCGTCGATGCGCGCGCGGATCGTCGTGAAGTCGTCGGCGGCGCGGGGTCGGGTCACATTGGCTCCTGTCGAGCGGGCGCAAATCCGGTTCGAACCGGATCGCCCAGCCTATCTGCCCGAATAGCCTTCGATCAATGGTAGCCGCCGGTCGGGCTCGGGCCGGTGATCACGCAGCGCACGCTGGCGTCGGCGCCGCCGTAATAGGCGCAATCGCGCACCGAGCAGCCGGCGAGCGCCGCTAGATTGATGATGATCGCCGCAATCAGCAAGAGATAGCGCATCAGCTTCTCGCCGAATTCTGAACAGCTTGTTGAAGCAGTAGGGAGGCTACGCGGGCGCGCGACGCCGGCGAGATCGGCTCATTTGAGCTTGTCGGCGAAGCGGGCGATGCCGGCGTTGGCGCAGGCCTCGTCCTTGTCGCCGCCGGGCGAA
Organism: uncultured Alphaproteobacteria bacterium; assembly: GCA_963814805.1. Taxonomy (GTDB): domain Bacteria; phylum Pseudomonadota; class Alphaproteobacteria; order ATCC43930; family CGMCC-115725; genus AP-15. Next base: position 308,135 of record CAWFER010000012.1, read on the forward strand.
CCGCTGACCCCGATGGCGCCGACCACCTCGCCGCCGGCCTTGACCGGCATGCCGCCGGCGAGCGCGATCGTGCCGGCGGTGTCCTTGAGCCCGGCTATTGCCGGCTGGCTGAGGACGCGGTGCGCCCATTGCCCGGAAGGCTGCTTGAAGGTCAGCGCGGTAAAGGCCTTGCGCCGGCTGGTGAGGAGCGTGTGCGGACCCGCCCCGTCATCGCGAAAGGCGATCTTGACCAGCCCGTCGCGATCGAGGACGGTCACGCTCACATGGTTGCCGTCGGCGCGGCATTTGGCGAGCGCCGCCTGCGCAATCCCTTGGGCCAGATCGAGCGACAGCGTCTTTACCGTGACGAGGGTACAGGTGTCGCATCCGCCGCCGCCGGGATCGGCGGCTGAGGCCGGCCCCGCCCAAGCGGCGAGCAGCAACAGAAAGGCCGGCAGCGAGCCGGTCAGACGCGCGATAGGCATTTGCGGATCCTCGCGAAACCGAGCTTGCCAGGGCGGCCCCGAGCGCCGCCGAGCGGTTGAACTTGAAGGGAGACTGTGGGATGAGGCTCTACACCTATTACCGCTCGCAAGCGAGCTTCTGCGTGCGCATCGCCCTCAATCTGAAAGGACTTTCCCACGAAGACAGCTTTTTGCATCTGGAGCGCGGCGATCAGTTCGCCGCCGAATACCGCGCGCTCAACCCGCAAATGATGGTGCCGACCCTGATCGACGGCGCGACCGAACTGTTCCAGTCGTTGGCGATCCTCGAATACCTCGAGGAGCTTCGCCCGCAACCGCCGCTGCTGCCGAGGGAGCCCGAGGCGCGCGCCTGGGTGCGCGGGCTGGCGCTGATCAACGCCGCCGATTCGCACCCGCTGATCGTGCCGCGGGTCCGCCACTACTTGACCGACGTGCTCAAGCTCAGTGACGCCCAGCGGCTCGACTGGATACGGCATTGGCTGGGGTTGGGACTGGAGGCGATCGAAGCGCGGCTCGCCAGCCATCCGCAGAGCGGCGAGTTCTGCCATGGCGGCGGGCCCTCGATCGCCGACATCTGCCTGGTGACCCAGGTGACCCCGGCGCAGACCTTCGACTGCCCGCTCGACGCCTTTCCGCGGGTGATGCGGGTATACGATCGCTGCATGGCGATCCCGGCCTTTGCCGACGCTCATCCCGCGCGCCAGCCCGATGCCGAATGAGGCCGCGGCCGCGGCGGGGTGGACGCGGGGTTAACAATTTGTCAAGATCGGTTCGGCTGGTTTAATTTTGTGCTCACATGACGCTTCGGGTCCCGACCGCCCTTGCCCTTGCCGTCTGCGTCAATTTGCTGATGGCCGGCGCCGTCGACGCCGCTTCGTGCAATGTGAAAAAGCGCCATGATTGTCTGAAAATGCCGGGGACCGTCAGCTTCAGCACGGTGCCCGACATCTCGCGGCAGATCGTCGGCGATGAGCCGTCTGCAAAACAACCGCCGTCCAGCACCCTCGAAGCCGCGCCGATTACCACCTATACCGGACCGACGGTCGGGATCAACTCGATGGCCAGGGCGCCGACCGTCGGCTATTACTGGTCGCTGGAGCCCCAGACCGACACCCACTGACGCCTACCCGATCACTGACGCCTAACCGGCCGAGCCGCTGGATGCCCGCTCTCGCGCTTCGAGAAGCGCCGCGACCTCGTCGTCGGCAAGCTGCGTGAACTCGTCGTAATGGGCGCTGACGGCGAAGAACGGGCTGGGGGTGGCGAGGCAGACGATTTCGTCGGCTTCCGCCTGCTAGGCGTCGAGCGTCTCCTGCGGGGCCACCGGCACGGCGAGCACGATCCGCCCGGCGCCGGCTGCCCTGACCGCGCGCAACGCCGCTCGCATCGTGCTGCCGGTGGCGATCCCGTCGTCGACCACGATGACGGTCCGGCCGGCGAGCGGCGCCGGCCGGCGCGCGCCGCGATAGAGGGTCCGGCGGCGCTCGATTTCGGCGAGCTGCGCTTTGGTTTCGGCGGCGATGTAGGCGGGATCGACGCCAAGGGCCGCGGCGAGCCGGTCGTCGATCAGCACCTGCGGCGCGCCGCCATCGGCGACTGCGCCCAGCGCCAGCTCCGGCTGTCCGGGCGCGCCGATCTTGCGCACCAGCACGATGTCGAGCGGCGCGTCGAGGCTGAGCGCGATCTCGTAGCCGACCGGGACCCCGCCGCGCGGCAGGCCGAGCACCACCGGCCCCTCGGCGCGCAGGTGCTGCAATCGCGGCGAGAGCGCCCGGCCGGCGGCGCGGCGGTCGGCGAACATGACGGCCGCGGCCACGGCATCGTTGGGAATCAGCGGCCCGCGCGGCCCCCACCAGGCGCACAGCATTCCGGTCCGCACGCCCGCCGCGTCCATCGCCGCCACCGAGGCATCGAGGGGAACCTCGCCCCCGCCGAGCTGCCCGGGGGCCCAGCGCCGCAGCGAATCGAACATCGGGTCGGCCAGCAGCTCCGCCGACGGATGCTGCATCCAGGCATCGATGATCACCATGCCAGCCCTCCGGTAGCCGTTCGGATACCCAACACCCCCAGGGAATCACGGCCAGGACCAGCCCCAGAAGACACCGTTTGCCCAGAGCACGGCTGCTCCTAACCCATAGTCACGAGCCCGCTGTCCGACGTGACGCACCCGAGCCGCCCAATTGGACGTCCGCGGCTGCCTGGGCCCGAGCCAGCTATGACGCGCAGATCGGTCATTCTGGCGCCCCGGTGCCGCGTTGCCTGTGGGAGGGCTGCGCCGGGACACGATGACTGCGGTGGCAAGGCAGTAACCGGCAGCTGATCCGGTGAGGGACTTCCGCCTCTGGACCAGTGCGCTCGTCATGACCAGCGTGGGATTGGTCAGGAGGTGACCATGCAGAAGATGAAACAGGCGGCCGCGGAGTTCCTGGCCGGCAAGCGCGTCGCGGTGACGGGTGTGTCGCGGAATCGGGGCGGGCACGGCAGCAACGCCGTGTATCAGCGCCTGCGGGACCGCGGCTACCAGGTGTTCGCGGTGAATCCGAACGCGGACGAGGTTGAAGGCGATCGCTGCTATCACGACCTGCGGTCGATACCAGGCGGCGTGGACTGGGTAGTCATCGGCACCAGGCCGGAAACCGCCGGATCCACCATACGCGAGTGCGCCGCGCTCGGAATCCGGCACGTGTGGATGCACCGGGGGCCCGGCGGCGGAAGCGTGTCCGGGCCGGCGGCGGAGTTCGGCCGTCAGCACGACATCAAGGTGATCAAGGGCGGCTGCCCGTGCATGTTCGATCCCACCGCCGATCCCGGCCACAAGGCCATGCGAGTCGTGTTCTCCTTGACCGGCGCGGTGCCGAGGCGGGTCTAGCGCCGGCCGGGCAGCCATGCGAGGAGGAGGGGCCGCTCGCCATCGAACCCGGCGAAAGCGAGCGATCGTACCGTCGGTCCACTCACAGCCCCGTTTGGGAAGAACGCCAGGAACCGCGGAGAATCACCTGCGAGGATGTGCTGGCCGGAGCCGATAGCCTTGCTGACGGTTCTCGTGAAGCCGGCGCCGGCACCGGTGATCACCCGCCGGCGCCGTGGTGACGCAGGCCCGCTCACCGCGTGGATAGGGTGAATGCGATGTCTCAGCAGCAGCCGCACCCAGGCTCGCCGGGCGTGCCGCTGGCCGCGACCGCCGAGTGGATCGCGGCGGTGCGCGCCGGCGAGACCCGCCGGCCCGACCGCCTCCTGGACGACCCGTGGGCCGCCGCACTGGCCGGACCCCATGGCGAGGACTGGCCCGGGGAGCGAGCCGGGAGCCCGGCGCTGGCGGACATGATCATCCGGGCCCGGTTCTTCGACGACTTCCTGCGGCGGGTCACCGGCACCGGCGAGGTCAGGCAGGTCGTGCTGCTGGCCGCCGGCCTGGACACCCGCGGGTACCGGCTGGGCTGGCCCGACCGGGTTCAGGTGTTCGAGCTCGACCAGCCCGGGGTCCTGGACCGCAAGCAAGACATCCTGGACGGCGCCGGGGCGAAACCCCGCTGCGCGCGCCGGGCCGTCGGCGTGGATCTGACCGGCCGGTGGGCCACCGCGTTGCTGGACGCCGGGTTCGATCCGCGGGCACTGTCCTGCTGGCTGGCCGAGGGATTCCTGTTCTACCTGCCCGGGGACCGGATCGCCCGCCTCCTGGACGAGGTGACCGGGCTCGCGCACGCGGGCAGCTGGCTCGGGTTCGACATCGTCAACACCGCCACCCTCACCCACCCGCTGACCCGTCCGTGGATCGACATGCAGGCCCGGCTCGGCGCCCCCTGGCTCGGCACCCTAGACGACCCCGCCGCATTCCTGGCCGAGCGCGGCTGGGAGGCCACCCTCACCCAGCCCGGTGAGCCGGGAGCCAGCTACGGGCGCTGGCCCTTCCCCGTCCCGGCGCCTGGCCTGCCCGACGCGCCCCGGCACTGGCTCGTGACCGCCCGCCGACGCTGATCCGGGGATCGCAAGTGCACACCGAGCCGCCTGACATGTGCGCACTGCCGGTCGCCGGTCATCGCGGTCACGGCGCAGAAGGATCCTTCTGCAACCGCCACGGGCTCGATGCCGCTGAGGCTCCACACCACGCAGATCTGGCTATTACGCGCGATGCTGGCCGCGCAAGCGGCATAGCCGTCGCACGCTCGTATTAAGCGATAGGTGAAGACCTGACCGGAGGCCGGATCACATCCCGTGATCGGCCTCGTCCGAGGCCTGCGCGCAAGTATCGCTTTCGCGGAACCTTGTCGTCGAGGTAGGCGGACTGGAGCCGGGTAGTAGCGGTGGATCTGTGTACGAGCACGCCTGTACCTGCCGGGACCGGCCCGCCGACGCTGCCAGGCCGGTTGCCTGCCGGGCAAGTGACCCGGCCCGGATGGGTGGCCAGCCCGATCCCGGTGGTGGCCAGGTCGCCGAGCGATTTCAGCCACGGCGGGTCGTAGGCCAGGTACACGAGGTTGGCGGCGATCCCTGCCGCCAGGCACAGGTTGACCAGCCCCAGCACCTGGGTGGTGTCGCTGGTGAGGAACGGCAGCGCCTGCCATCCCGGCGAGCCGTTCAGGATGACCAGCAGCGCGGTGCTGAACACAATGGCCAGGGCTAGTAGCCAGCCCGCCGCGCGCCTGCGGATGGACGGCGCGCCGAATGCGTGCGTGCCATGGTGGCCTCGGTCGGATCGGTATCCTGCTACGACGCTAGGCCTGGTCCGCGGCAGCGGCCCGGGACCGAGGTGCATTCCCCCAGCCGATGGTCCCTGCGATTCACCCAGCGGCCCGGGCCCAGGTGCCCTGCTGCGCAGACTCCGGACGTGGGCGCTTCAGCAGCACTACGGGATGGAAACGCGCCACCCCGCGCCCCATGTGGAGACCAGGCCCACCGCTTCCCAGCCGTCGGCGCCCAGCTTGTCCAGTTCCGGAACGGCACTCCCGAGCTTTGTGAAGTCCGCAACCGCATACTCCCAGCGCTGCATCGTTGTTCCCCTCCCCGTCCTCTGACCCTGCCGAAGAGCAGGGACTCCCGGCACAAAAGTGGCAACACAATGCTGAGCCCCCTGCGAGGCCCTTCCAGGGCCCAAAGGCGCGCCGACCGCATGATCAGTGAACCTTTGGCGCGTGGTGTGGCCCGAGCCGTGGCCGACGGCGGCATGGCCTCGCAGGGCCAAGGCCTTCGCGCGACACCAGGGATCATTCTGCGCGCGCCGCCCCGGCCGCGGCGGGCGACGTGGCAGGCTCTCGATCCAGGATAGTGGCGGCCGTAAGCCCCGCCAGGCCGCCGGAACTGATCGTTCCGCGGCCATCACCCGTTGCCCGTCCCCGGCGCACTTATGAAACCTAACCGGCGACATCTGAGCCGGTGCACCGGCCTCACGCAGCGTTATCAGCCCAGGACCTGACGGCCACGCGCATTGCCGCCGCTCTGCGCGCCTGTTGGTTTGTTGGCGCGATCAGTCGCACTGCGCCGGATCTGGGCGATCTGCGTGGCCTCAGGTGTATGAACCCGTCGTTCTGCGTTCGGCTCTGTCGGCGATTGGACGGAGGCAAGGGTTCCGGCCACTGGTGTGAGCGATTCAGGACCGCCGCTGAGTTGCGGACGGCTCTGGGGCGGTTGCGCGGACGTTCGGGATGAGATCCAGAGAGGGGAGCGCGGGCGCTAATCCGCGGGTGCAACCAGGCTATATATTGGCGCTTCGCAATCGCCGAACCTGCAGCGTGCCGTTTTCAGTCCCGTTACGGTCACGGCGGGCTCTGGTCAGCGGGGGCGAAGTCGCCGTGGCGGTGAACCAGGTGCCACTGGCCGTCTTGTCGGCGGTAGATCTGGGTGACTCGCAGCCGCTGGCGGGTCATTGGCGCCCCGTCGAGGGCCACGTCGCTGATCTCGTAGCCAACCGTGTATGCCAGGTCGGCGCCCTCGTGCACAACTTCGTATTCGTCGGTGACGGTGCCGTCGCGGTAGCGGCTGGCCACCCAGTCCATGGTCTTGCTCATCTGGTGCCAGCCCTTCTTGCAGGGACCGAAGGCACCGAACAGCGAGATGTCATCCCCGCGCGACCACAACGCCTTGAACGGTTCGGGGTCACCCAGGATCATCGCCGATTCGCAGCTTGCTCGCGCAACAGCATGTCCGTGAACGTCGCCGGGTTGCTGGCCGCCATGACATCCCCCTTACCATCAACCTATCTGTTAGGTGTACGGTAAGATGAATTATGGCGGAAGTCAACCGAGATACCCGGCGCTATGTCTCGCCGCTGCGCCGGACGCAGCGGCACGGACCAGGCAGGCGGTCCTGGACGCCGCCCGCGAACTGTTCGCCGCGCAGGGCTACACGGCCACCACCATCGAACAGATCGCCCGCCGCGCCGGGGTCTCCAAGCCCACCGTGTTCGCCGCGGTGGGCAGCAAGCAGGCGATCCTCAAACAGCTGCGCGACATCGCCCTGGCAGGCGACGGACGAGCCGGTACCCGTCGCTCAGCGCCCCTGGTACCGGGAAGCGCGTGGCCGAACCCGACCCGCGCCGCGCCCTGCGCCTGTACGCGCGCAACGCCACCGCCATCCACCGCAGGGCTGCCGACGTGCACGAGAGTACTCCGGGCCGCCGGCGGCATCCGATCAGGACCTGCACGGCCTGTGGCGCGCCAGCGAGGACGAACGGCGCGGCGGCGCGGCGATCGTCGTCGACGCCCTCCTCGGCAAGAGCCCCCTCAAGGCGGGACTGGACCGCGCCGCCGCCATCGACATCGTGTGGGTCCTCACCGCCAGTGACATCTTCTGGCGGCTCGTGCGCACCCGGCGATGGAGCCACGCCCAGTACGAGAACTGGCTCGGCGACACGCTCTGCGCACAACTCCTGCCACCAGCCGGACGCCATTCCCGGTCGTGACGTGGAGGGAACGCGTACGTACCATGGTGGCCAACGGCCAGGTCGGCCGCGCAGTCTTTACCTTCCTCACCGAAATCATCGGCCTGACCCCCAGCGAGGTGGAAGCGCTGCGCGATGCACCCGGCGGGCGGGATGTGCTGCCCCATCGCCGCCGCGACCCTACCGCGCGAAGCCCACGCGCTGGCCGCCGCTGACCTGACCAGCCTCGCCCGCCGCGTCCGGCAACCGGTACTGCTGCTTGTCGGCACGGCCAGCCTGCCGTGGGCTAGCGAGATCACGCGAAACTCGCCACCGCCCTCCTCCTGGTTACCGTGACCGAACTACCCAGCGCCGGCCATGAGGCCCTCGAAACAGCACCAGACCTGCTCGTGGCAGAGATACTGCAGTTCCTCGGCGACCAGGCACCCTGCACTTGACCGGCAGTCACGGCTCGATAGCCAATCCCGCCGTGCGCAAGCCCAGATGAATGGACGTTGCACTCGGCACCCGGATGCCGGCGTGCCAGCACGCCAAAGATGTTCGCCTGGCGGCCAAGACCACCTCGATGGCCATCAGGTCAGGCGCGCCGATCAGATTATCTGCGCCGCGAAAGCGGCAATAACCTATCAAAATAGTAGGGATTCATACTCGGCGATCGGCGCGTCAGCGTCCTCCGGCGTTCACCCACACGGTGTGATCAGTACTTGTCTGGGGCTGAGCACGCGGTCCGCCTAGTTCTTCATGGCCGAGCCGGGCGCTCAGCGGTAGTACTGGACAAGGCAGAACTCGTGCTCCTCAGGATCGTGCATGACCATAGCAGCTCCTTCGTCGTAATGGTGCCGCTCGCCGGACCAGCGGCCACCGAGACTCTCGACTTGCTTGCGGGCCGTCGCGATGTCGTCGACCTGGACATCGAGGTGGATGCGGACTTTCGCGGTCTTCGGCCCCGCCACTTGCTGGAACGTCAGCCGCGGCCGGTGATCAAGGCGTGAGCCGACAGTGGCCCATCCAGTGTCGTCGCCGTGTTCGCCGGTCACCTCCATATCGAGCAGCTGGCTCCAAAAGGCCGCCAGCCGCGCTGGATCCGCACAATCGATCGTGATTCCCATCAAGCGATTTGCCATGCAGACACCCTGACACCCGATATCGGCGCCCGCATAGCCCGCCCCCCGCGGGCCGGCATGCCCGGACCCGGCCAGGCGGCCGGTCCCGCATTGGCGGCCGGGGACCAGATCGACCGGGCGGTTCACACGCCCTGGCGCGGGCGGCAGCGCGGCCGCGGAATGGTACCAGCAGCCGCGGTGGCTAGTGCTTCAACGCGCGCTAACCGCCGATCTGCATGGCCAACCAGTCGTCCCTATGGCCATCCGTGCTGGGCCCGAGCGGGTTGTTCTGGACGTGATCGGTCTGAGCTGCACCGTTCTCGTAGAAGGTTCCCCTTCGAGCCGCGTGAGTGCACGCAATGAGTTCTCAGGTATTCGGGAATGTCGGGCGGAAGTAGGCCGCGCAGGACTGCTCGTCCACCGATGAGTTCGGGCGGCCCGCTAGGTCAACCCTTCAAGACGCCCGTGCGTGGCGTACCGGGAAGGAGAGGCTCGTGCCAGGGAATGAGCGCATGTTCATGATTAATGGAGCGGCGAGCTGCGTGGAGGTGCAAGGCGGCGTCGACGGCCCGACTGTGCTGCTGGTCGGGTCGTCGATGCTGAGCTGGCCCGACGAGCTGTGCAAGCGGCTCGTGGCCGGCGGACGGCGGGTGATCCGTTACGACGTCCGTGACACCGGCCGCTCGGAGTCGTACCCGCCAGGCGAGCCCGGCTACTCCCTCGCCGACCTCGTCGAGGACGCAGTCGGCGTGCTCGACGCGACCGCGACCGAGCGCGCTCACGTCGCCGGGATGTCGACCGGCGGCTGGATCGCCCAGCTGCTCGCCCTCGGCCACCCCGAGCGGGTCGCGACGCTCACGCTCGTCGCCAGCCGGCCGAACACGCCCGGCCCCGTCGACGACGACCTCCCCGGGCACGACGACGCGGTCATGGAGGTGATCATGAACACCCCCGACCCGGACTGGTCAGACGAGCGAGCCGTGGTCGACCGCCTCGTGCTGCAGGCCAGGACGTTCGCCGGGGCGGGCGCGTTTGACGAGGCCTCCGCTCGGGCTCACGCCGAGGCCGAGGTCGCCCGGACCACCGACGTCCAGTGCGCGATGACCAACATCGCCTTCGCCGACCACGGCCCGCGCTGGCGCGAGCGGCTCGGCGAGATCATCGCGCCGACGCTCGTGCTGCACGGCGAGGACGACCCGTTCTTCCCGATCGGCAACGGCGAGGCGCTCGCCGCCGAGATCCCGGACGCTCGTCTCGTCCGGCTCGGCCGCGTCGGGCACCGGCTCCCGGCCCATGCCATCCCGATCGTCGCACAGGAGCTCATCGCACACACGCGCGGGCTGACCGGGCAACCGTCGAACCACGACAGGTCCGTACGCTGATCGATCGTTTAGCCTCGATTCCCGGTGCGGTAATCCAGTTGAGGTTGCGCCCTCGCCGACATCGTTGGCGGACCTGACGTTGGCAAACGTCAGCAGATTCCCGCAAGTGGCACATATCGAGCGTAGCTTCTGACCATACCGAAACCTAGCGGTACCGCAAGGAACCCCCAGGTCACGAGGGTCGCGTCGCCAGCGCACCGCGGATACAGCTCAAGATCTTCGCGGGTGTCTGTTCAGGCAGACTCGTTGAGGTCCGGGCATCTGCCCTGGCCAGCGATGCCCTGGATGCAAGGGCACCACCTCAACCAACTCCCCGGGAATCGAGGTTAGCGGTTGTCCGCCACGAACTGGCTGGCGGTAAAGGACGCGCCGGCGGGATCGGCAAGGACTGCGAATCGCACCCATGGCGCATTCTGCGGCTCGGCGAGGACCGAGCCTCCAAGCTCGCGCGCTCGCGCGGCGGTCGCGTCGGCGTCGTCGACGGCGAAGGTGACGCTCCAGCGCGCTGGGCCGCCGTCGCGGGGCAGGATCGTCGCGACGACGTTTCGAAGCCGTCGGGTGCGCCCATCTGCTTCATCCCCGCGCGCAGGCCGGGGTTGAGCTGTTCGAGATGGTCGCCGTAGCCCGGCAGGGCCCACATCGGCGAGCCGGGCGTCGATCGTCGTCCAGCCGAACACGGCGCCGTAGAAGGCCCGTGCGGCCTGGACATCGTCGGTGTGCAGGTGTTGAAGTTCACCGCGCCATGCTCGTTGACCGCCGCCGAGCCGCGGTGCGATCCGGGCTGCCAGACACAGAAGACCGCGCCCTCGGGATCGGCGAACACGCCCATCCGCCCCGACTCGAACACGTCGAACGGCTCGGAGAGCACCCGCCCCCCAGCCTCGCGCACCCGCGCCGCCGCGTCGCCGGCGGACTCGACACGGATATAGGTGTTCCACATCGGCTGCGGCGGCGCGCCGGGAGGCAGTGAGGAGATCGCTGCTGCGTCGCGGCCGTCGATGCGGGCCATGTAGTAGTGAGCGCCCGCGTCGGGCGGCATCACGTCCTGGGTCTGCCAGCCGAACAGCCCCAGTAGAAACGGGCAGCCGACGCCGGGTCGGGCTGGTTGGTGTCGACCCAGCACGGTACCCCGGCCGGATAATCCTCACGGGTACTCATGACCACAGGCTACAGCCGCTGTCACCGAGCATTCCCGCGTCCTGGTCCCGTTGGCCGCGATGATGGTGACCGTTTGCGGCCGTGCGCCGCCGCCGGCGGCGGGTGTGTCGGCATGGTCGCGGCGCCGTCGCCGTTGTCGGTGAAGGTCACCCCGGCGGGGAGCCCGCCGGGTACACCTATTGGAACCGGTTGCCGGCTGGGGTGCTTGGAGGCGGGTCCGCCGCGAGATGGCGCTACATCAGCAGATGGCAGCGGACTCAGTGCCTGCATCGCCGACGGCGAAGCGCTCCGCGTTCCCTTCCTGGTTACAGGCTTATCTGCCCGGTTGCGCGGACAGCGGCGATCAGGAATCCGGCGGGGCCGGCGGCCGCTTCGACCGGGGCCAGGCTGTGAGCGCTTCGCTGTAGGGGTGGCGCTGCAGCCATTTCCGCGCGGCCGCGTAGCTGAATCCGTCGCTCCTGCAGCAGTTCCATGGCGGCGGCGTGCGTCTCCGTCTTCTGGTCGCGGCTGATCAGGTGAGCGCGGATCTGTTCCAGCACGTCCGCGTCGACCTCGTATCGCGTGCCGGTCTTGGGGGCGAACCGGTTCAGCAGCTTGTAGTAGCGGCGCTCGGAGACGCCGAGTGCCTCCCAGGGGCGGACCCCGCCATCTGTGGTCTTGCGGTGGTTGAGGATCGCGATCGTGGCCTTGCGGTTCACGTACCGGCGTGCCGCCGCGGCGCCCCTGGCCGGGTCGAAACCCGGCCGCAGGAGCCCTTCGAACAGCATCGCCGCCGCCGCCCGCGTGTCCGGCGCCCTGGTAGCGCGCGCGATCCGCTCGACAGCCTGCGGGTAGGCGGCCGCGATGGCGTCGGCTATCTCGGGTTCGCCGGCGCCTATGTACTTGTGCCAGTGGGCGAGCAGGAGGATCTGGCACTGGATCTCCTCGGCTGTCGACTCGGGGTCAAGGGAGAGGACGGGGATGCCGTGCTCGTGGATCGCGCTCGCGAGATACCGCCACGGCCTGCCCGCCGGGCGTCCGGCTGACGGCCAGATCCGCACGGCCATCGCCCAGTCCGCGGGATGGCTCGTGACACGGCCGGCGATCAGCAGCGGCTCTACCGCGACCAGTGTCCGCAGCGCCTCGTCCGCGTCCGGGAACAGCGGCTCGACCAGGCGCTGCTCGTCGGCGGCCGGCGTGATCCACAGCAGGCGGCGGGTGATCTGGAACCACCACCCGTCACCTCCTCCCGTCGCCACCGGGACGTGAACGCGGTATGAGGGATCGAGCAGTTCGTGCAGGAACGCGGTGCGCTCATCGGGAGGAAACTGGCCCAGCCAGGCCAGCATGAAGTCACGCGACAAGACCCCGGCCTGAGCAGCCGCATGCACCAGGCCGCCGGCGGCCCGCAACGCGGACGCGACGGGCATTGCGCGTGTAACCGGCTGCGGCACGGGTCCTGGCTGCGGGACTGGCCCCACCTGGACGACGGTGGCTCTCTGCCGGTCGACCGGGTTGGGGATCGGCCACATGCCGCTGGGGCACTCCTGGCTGCCGATCAGCAGCCCGGGCAGCTCGACGAACGGCAGCCCGCAGGTGTTGACGGACACCGAGTTCTGTTTCGCCGGGCCGAAGCTCTGCCCGGCGAGCGTCTCGATCTCGGTGCCCGCCGCCTGCGCGATAGCCAGCCAGGCGGTCACGGTCTGCGTGCGGGAACCGGGCGGCCAGCTCGTCCACGAGCAGCTCCGCCCAATGTCCCATCTGGGCAGTATAACCGGGCGTGAAGCAACGACAGGCCTCGCGGCAGCGGTCCGTGAAGCGCCCTACACTGGAGCCAGTCCGGTTCAGGGCATGGCGCGGTAACCTGACACCCCGCGAGGACGGGCGTCCTCACCGGCCGGACAGCGCGGTGTCTTCCTCTGCGTGCCTTGAGGACGACACGATGACACCGCCTCATTCCCACCACGCTTCTGCCTGCCGCTGCGGCCCGCGGACGCCGGCGCCCGCAGATGCGCCTCACTCGGTCGTCCGGGTGAAAGGCTCGGCCGGGCTGCCCTGCCAGCCAACACCTGGACGCAGATCGTCGTTACGCTGGGCGCCTTGGCAGTGGTGACGGTCACGAATCTCAACCGGTTCGACCTGCAACTGACGGCCTCCGGCACCACGGGAGAATTCTACCTCGACGACGTGCAACTGGGGGCCGAAGCCCGCGCCGGCCCTGGTCCATCTCGACGGTGAAATCGCGCCCAGCGCGCTCCGACGGCGGATTCCGCTGGGCGGCAGTGAACACGGCGGTTTGGGATGACAATTTTGACACGGCGACAACGATTTCGCTGATGAAGGAGATGGGCGTGAAGTTGCTGCGCGCGCCGGGCGGGTCGGAGTCGGATGATTACTATTGGGCTTCAAACACGACCGACGCCAACACTCTGGACCTGGCCCACCTCGTTTGCGAACTTCGTGCAGGTGGCGACCAACGTGGGGGCGCAGGCGATCATCACGGTCAATTACGGCAGCGGCACACCGAACGAAGCGGTGGTTG
>CAWFER010000013.1:0-41103 GCA_963814805.1 uncultured Alphaproteobacteria bacterium
TCTTGTTTAGCGTTTGACGCCGCAGGCCTTGTCGATCAATGCCAGGGTCTGGGTAAATCCGGCGAGCGAATAGGTGTCGGCGGTCTGCGGCCCCTTCGCCGGGCTGGCTTTGAGCACCGCCTGCCGGCCCTTGGCCATCGCCTCGACGATCGTCTTGTCGAGGTCGGAGGTGCGCGACCAGGCGCCGTCGTCCTTGGTGAAGAGATCGAAATCCTGGCCGTCGATATCGAGCGAGGCGTCGCTGCCCGGCTTCAGCAGATAGCCTTCGTCAAAGTTCACCACATCGAAGACGCCCTCTTTGGGGCGGTGCGTAACCGTCGCCGAAGAGGGTCGGCGCTTGAACCTGGGCGGCTCGGTTTTCCTGCGGCGCGCCCGCCAGATAGCACACCGGTCCGGATTTTCCCTGATGAATGTAGGCGTTCCATGAACCGGCGCCGCCGAGCCGGCGGCCGGCGACCATCGTTGTCGGGCGCTTCGGCGTCGGGTGCTTGGTCGCCGCTTCGGCACAACCCGGCGTCGCCAACGCCAGAAAAATCAGCGCCGACCAGCCGAGCCGGGTTAGCCAAGATCCGGTCATGATCCCTGCCATAGAGTTGCATTAGAGTTGCATTGCCGTGCGCGTCAAGCGCGCCAATGGACACAGGATTCACTCATACCGTAATAGCCGGGCGTGTCCCGGCCATCCACGATTTGCGGCGCAAACTGTGCTGGTTTCCGTGGATGCCCGGCACAGGCCGGGCATGACAAGTGTAGTGGGTCTGCTCCATCTGAATGCGCCACGCGCTAGCAGGCGCGCGCACCCTCTTCTTCCTTGCCGACGAACTGGATCAGATCGAGCGGCGGCGGCGGGATTTCGGTCTGCGCCAGCAGGGTACTGGCCTCGCCGCGATAGTGCGCCTGATGGTTGAACATATGGCCCAGCGCCAGAGATAGCCGCATCTCGCAGCGATCGCCCCGCCCGTTGCGGTAGACCAGCGGCCGGTCGAGGCTCGCCGGCGACAGGCCGGCAACGAGATTGCGCAGATGCTGGTCCTCGGCCAGGCGGGCGATCTTGAGGCCAACGAGATCGGCGTAAAGGATCTGGGTGGCGGCGAGACGCGGCGGGTTGCGCCCGGCGATTCGCGCGAGCCAGATCCGGTCGGCAACCAGCAGGTGGTCGAGGTGGCGTGCAGCGAGCCGAATGCCGATCGCCGCTCGCGCAGATACTCGTCCTCGCTCAGGCGCTCGCAGGCTTGATAGAGACGCTGGTTGGCCCAGGCGTTATAGCCGGCGAGGGTCGCGAAATAATCGCTGGGCATCAGGGTGCTCCGGCGCGCAACGGCGATTTTCCGATCCTAGCAGATCCGGCGGCGCTGCGCATGGCCCTCCCCTCGGCGGGCGAAACCGGACAAAATGCCCGCGATGAACGAGATCACGATCCGCCCCGCGCGGCCGGGAGACGCGCGCGGCATCGCCGGGCTCGATGTCGAGACCTGGCGGGCGACCTATGCGGGGCTGCTGTCGGCCAGCTATCTGGTTGGGGCTGTCGCACCGGCGGCGCGAGCTCGGCTGGCGCATGGTGATCGAGCGCGAGCCGCGCGACGTGCGCGTCGCGGTCGATGCCGCGGGGGCCGTCCTGGGCTTTGGCAGCTGCGGGCCGAGCCGCGGCGAGCGGCACTTTCCGGGCGAAGTGTTCACGCTTTACGTCGCCCCCGACCGGCAGAACGAGGGGATCGGCCGGCGGCTTGTCATCGCGCTCTTCCGGCGCCTAGTCGCCTCCGGCCTCGACGCGGCGATCGTCTGGGTGCTGCGCGACAATCCGAGCCGGTTCTTCTACGAGCGCATCGGCGGCCGCCAGGTGAGCCGCAAGGCGATCACGGTCGGCGGCACCGTGGTCGAGGCGCTCGCCTATGGCTGGCGCGACCTGCCGGGGTTTCTCGCCGCGGTCGCAAACGAGGGCCGCGAGCCCGAGCCTTGACGGCGGCTCAGCGCAGCCGGAAGTAATGGACGCTGAACAGCTCGGCCGGGTCGGTCCAGGTGTCGACCGGGCGAAAGCCGGCGCGGCCGGCCAAGGCGCGGAATTCGGCGACCGAATATTTGTAGGAATACTCGGTGTGGATCAGCTCGCCGGCGGCGAAGTCGATAGCGCCGGCCGGCGATCGTCGCGCTCTGGTCGGCGAGGCTGCGAGATAGATCTCCATCCGGCCTTCGGCCGCATTGTAAAAGGCAACGTGCTCGAACCGGTCGAGATCGAGGTCGCCGTCGAGCTCGCGGTTGATCGCGCGCGAGCAGGTTGAGGTTGAAGGCGGCGGTCACGCCGGCGCGATCGTTATAGGCGGCATCGAGGATCGCGGATGTCCTTCTTCAGATCGACGCCGATCAGCATCTCGCCGCCGGGCCCGAGAACTCGCGCGCAATTGGCCAGAAAGCGCACGGCCGCGTCGGGCTCGAAATTGCCGATCGTCGAACCCGGGAAAAATCCGACCCGCTTGCCGCGCGGGCCGGGCAGCGGCGGCAGCGCGAAAGGCGCGGGTGTAATCGGCGCAGACCGCGATCGACCGGCAGTTCCGGGAAATCCTCGGCGAGATCAGGCGGCGGCCTCGCGCAGATGCTCGCGCGAGATGTCGACCGGCACATAGGCGGCCGGCGCGGTCGAGCGCCTGCAGCAGGATGCGCGCCTTGTCGCTGGCGCCGCTGCCGAATTCGATGATCCGGCAATGCGGCCCGATTTGCGCCGCGATCTCGCCGGCGTTTGCTTCAAGGATCGCGATCTCGGTGCGGGTCGGGTAATATTCGGGCAGCCGACAGATCTCCTCGAACAACGCCGAGCCGCGCGCGTCGTAGAAGAACTTGCACGGGATCGTCTTGCGGCTGGCGGCCGAGGCCTTCAGCACCGCGTCGCGAAAGCTCTCTTCGCCCGGCGCCAGATCGTAAAAGGCGAACGCGTCGCACCGTCCATCATCAAACGTCCTCCGCGAGCCGCAACCCGGCAAAAGCCCAGCGCGCCGCGGGCGGGAAGAAGTTGCGATAGGTCGCCGCGCACGTGCCCGGCCGGGGTGACCGCGGCGCCGCCGCGCAGCACCATCTGGTTGCACATGAACTTGCCGTTGTATTCGCCGACGGCGCCGGCGGCGGCGCGAAACCGCGGATAGGGGATATAGGGGCTCGCCGTCCATTCCCAAACGTCGCCGAACATCTGGCGCGGCATGCGCCGACCGTCTGCGGCGGCGGGCGCCGCGCGGATCGGCCGCCGTGCATGAAATTGCCGGCGATCGGCGAAGTTGCCCGACACCGGCACGCCCTCGGCGGCGATCTCCCACTCGGCTTCGGTCGGCAGCCGCTTGCCGGCCCATCTGGCGAACGCGTCGGCCTCGAAATAGCTGACATGGCAGACCGGCTCGGCCGGGTTCAGCCGGCGCCGGCCGCTAAAGGGTGAAGATCGACCAGGCGTCATCCTCGCGCCGCCAATAGAGCGGCGCCTCCCAACCCTGCGCGCTGCATCGCCGCCCAGCCATCCGACAGCCAGAATTCGGCCGCCGATAGCCGCCGGCCTCGATGAATTCGAGAAATTCGCCGCAGCGTCACCGGCCGGGCCGCGAGGCGGAACGGTTCGAGCCAAACCTTGTGCCGCGGCGTCTCGTTGTCGAAGGCAAAGCCGGCGCCGCGATGTCCGATCTCGACCAGCCCGCCGGCGTGCTCGAACCAGTCGAGCGGGGCCGCCGGCGCCGCGATCTGCGGCTGCGGCGCCTGATAGGCGGGCAGCAGCGGATTGATCGAAAAGACGATGCTTGATGTCCATCAGGATCAATTCCTGATGCTGCTGCTCGTGGTGCCGGCCAAGCTCGAGGAGCGGGGCTGCCTCCTGCCACGCGGGCTCGCCGGCGCGGGCGATAAAGCGGGCGACCGCGGCGCCGACATGGTCGCGATAGGCGCCGACGACGTCGACGGTCGGGCGCGACAGCAGGCCGCGCTCGGGTCGCGGATGGCGCGGGCCGACCGCCTCGTAATAGGAGTTGAACAGATAGGCAAAGGCCGGGTCGAACACCCGGTAGTCCGGGTCGAGCCGGGTCAGCACAAACGTCTCGAAAAACCATGTCGTGTGCGCCAGATGCCATTTCGTCGGGCTGGCGTCGGGCATCGACTGGATGGCCTGGTCCTCGGGCGTCAGGTTGCCGGCGAGCGCCTCGGTGTCCCGCCGCACCGCTTCGAACCGGTCGAGCGCCATTTGCCGATCGGCGGTGTCGGTCTGCTGTTGCGCGGCGTTGTCGAACACGAGCATCCCCCGGGCTATGTCGTTGGTCGGCGCTATTTCGTTGTCCCTGTCAACATTGCGTCAACACTGCGATCTCGGCTTCGTTGCCGGCGCCGAGATAGCGGCGGCGCAGGTGGCGCTCGAAGGAAGCGGCGCCGAGCGGGCTGCCGGTCGCGTTCTCGACCAGCTCCGCCGTCGACAGCAAGGATCCCTGGCTGTGTACCCGCTGGCCCAGCCAGGCGAACAGCGGGCCGAATTCGCCGGCGGCGATCTGCGCCATCAGCTCGGGGATCGCACCGCGCGCCGCCTCGAACAGCTGCGCCGCGATCAGCGCACCAAGCGTATAGGTCGGGAAATAGCCCCACGAGCCGTCATACCAGTGGATGTCCTGCAGGCAGCCGTCGCGATCGTCGGCCGGGGCGACGCCGAGCAGCGCCCGCAGCCCGTCGGCCCAGGCGCCCGGAAGCTCGCGCGGCGCCAGATCGCCGCCGATCATCGCCTGTTCGAGCCGATGGCGCAGGATCACGTGAGCCGGGTAGGTGACCTCGTCGGCCTCGACCCGGATCAGGCTGCGGGCGACCCGGATCTGCCGGCGGTGGAGCGCCTCGGCCTCGCCAGCCCGGCCCGTCGCCGGCAAAAGTCTCGCGCAGGATCGGCGCGGCAAACCGGGTAAAGGCCGGGCTGCGGCACACCTGCATTTCGAGCAGCAGGGACTGGCTCTCATGGATCGCCATGCCGCGGGCGGCGCCGACCGGCTGCAAGCGCCAATCCGCCGGCAGGTTGCGCTTGTAGAGCGCATGCCCGGTCTCGTGCAGCACCCCCATCAGCGCCTTGGTAAAATCGCCCTCGTCATAGCGGGTCGTGATCCGCACGTCGTCGGGGGCGCCGCTGCAAAACGGGTGGGCGCTGACGTCGAGCCGGCCGTGCGCGAAATCGAAGCCGACCGCCTGCATCAGGCGCGCCGCCGCCCGGCGCTGCGCCGCGATCGGGAACGGGCCCTGCGGCTCGGGCGTCGGCGGCAGCGCGGCTTGGCGGGTTAGCGCCACCTCGATCAAATCGGGTAGGAAATCGGCGATCTCGTCGAACAGGCGATCGATCGCGGCGACCGAGCCGCCCGGCTCGTAGCGGTCGAGCAGAGCCTCGTACGGGCTCACCCCCAGACGCAGGGCCTTGGCCGCGGCGACCTCGCGCTGCACCCGCAGCATCTCTTCGAGGAACGGCAGCACTGCGGCAAAATCATCGGCCGGCCGGGCCGTTCGCCACACCGTCTCGCATTGCGAGGAAATGCGGGAAAGGGCCTCGACCAAAGCGCCCGGCAGCGCCGCCGCATGGCCATGGCGGCGGGTCATCTCGCGCAGATTGGCGGATTGCCATGGGTCGAGCGCGCCGCTCTCACCTTCCGCCTCGGCCAGCAGGTCGTCGATCTCGGCGCCGGTCAACTGTTCGTGGGCGAGCAGGCTCAAGCTTGCCAATTGCTCGGCTCGGGTGGCGGCACCCCCCGCCGGCATCATCGTGGCACAATCCCAATTGAGCACGCCGATCGCTTCCTCGATCGCGCCGAGGCGGCGATATCGCGCTTCCAGCTGTTGATAGGCGGTCATCGGGGCTCCGCGCTGCGGCGATGAAACAGGACATAGATGACGATCATCGCCACTGCCAGGGAAAACCACGTGATCACGTATTGCAGATGGTGGTTCGGCAGGGCGAGCCTGGTGACCCCGCCTCTGGGCCAGCCGCCGGGGTTGGGGGTGGCGTCGGCGTCGATGTAGAACGAGGCCACGTGGCCGAGCTTGTCGGCCTTGGCCATCGCCGGCAGATCGACCCAGAACCAATAGTTGAGGTCGGGGCGGTTGTCGGGCAAAAACCAGTTCGGCCGTCCATCGGGCGGCAGCCGCAGCAACCCGACGACTCGCACGCGGCCCTTGGGCTCGCCGGCCAGCCGCTTCGCGCGGTCCTTGAGCGCACCCGGGATAAACCCGCGATTGACGAAGACGATGCGGCCGCCGGGCTCCCGGAGCGGGGTCAGCACCTGATAGCCGCTTTGCAAGTCGCGCGCCGTAGCGCCGAGAAAGATCTCCTTGTCGTTCAGAAACACGCCCGTGTCGGTGACGTGGCGGAATTCCATGTCGGGGGTGACGGAGGCACTGCGTGGGGCGGGGATCGGCGGTGCGGCCACCGCGGCGGCGCGCTCGGCGATCAGCCCTTCCTTCCAATTGAGCCGCTTGATCTGCCAGGCGCCGAGCCCCAGACACAGCAGCACGATCGGCACGGCGATCACGGTCGGCCAGAATTGCGGGCGGAACCCGGTCATTCGGGCCGACCCTCAGCGCGGCGGCGACGGGCCGAGCAGGTGATGGCGGTACTGGAGCGCGATCAGCCCGGCCTTGAACCCGCGCAGCATCACCACGGCACCGCCCAAGATCAGCGGCGTCCACAACACCAGATGCACCCAGAGCGGCGGCGAGAACCAGATTTCGACCAAGGCGGCCAAACCGACCACGATGAGCCCGAGAAACAGGATCACGAACACCGCCGGGCCGTCGCCGGCATCTTGCGCCGACAGATCGAGGCCGCAAACCACGCAGCCGGCCCGCACCTGCAGCAGACCGGTAAACAGCGGGCCCTTGCCGCAGCGCGGGCAGCGGCAGCCGAAGGCGGCGCGCGCTAGCGAGACCGCGGGATAGCGCTCAGCGCCAGTATCATCGTGCGCGTTAGCGTCGACGTCCGCCACCGCGCTCGCAGGCGCCTCGATCAGCCGGCCGCCCCTTCATAGACGGCGCTGCCGCCGCCCCACCAATAGATGCAGACGAACAAAAATAGCCAGACGACATCGACAAAGTGCCAGTACCACGCCGCCGCCTCGAAGCCGAAATGATGGTCGGGCCGGAAATGCCCGAGCCAGGCCCGCCCCAGGCAGACCATCAGGAACGTCGTGCCGATGATGACGTGAAAGCCGTGAAACCCGGTCGCCATGAAGAAGGTCGACGGAAAGATGCCGCCGGTGAAGTGGAAAGCGGCGTGGCTGTACTCGTAGGCCTGGACCGAAGTGAAGCACAGGCCGAGGACCACCGTCACCGCCAGGCCGCGCAGCATGCCGCTGCGGTCGTTTTCGAGGAGCGAATGGTGCGCCCAGGTCACCGTCGTGCCCGACAGCAGCAGAATGAGCGTGTTGAGGAACGGAAACTCGAACGGGTCGAACGGGTGGATGCCCTTGGGCGGCCAGACGCCGCCGACCGGGAACAGGCTCGAGGAAAAGAACGCCCAGAAAAAGGCGACGAAAAACATCACCTCGGAGGCGATGAACAGCGCCATGCCATAGCGCATGCCGAGCTGCACGATCGGGGTGTGGTAGCCCTGAAACGTGGCTTCCCGGATCACGTCGCGCCACCAGACAGCCATGATCGCCAGCACGCCCAAGACGCCGATGATCAGGAAGGTCCAGCCATGCCCGTGCATATAGAGAACGCCGCCGCCGAACAGGATGCCGGCGGCGATGGCGCCCAGGATCGGCCACGGGCTCGGGTCGACCAGGTGATAGGGGTGCTTTGGCGCGGCGTGCGCCGCATGCGTCTCGCTCATGGGTTCGGGCCTCGATGGATCAGTTCACGGAAGACGAGGATGCTCGCCGGGGCCGGCGCCCGCTGGGCGAGACGGCGCCCCGCTGCCTGCGCCATGCGCTAGCCGCCAATTCGCACGATGGTGATGGCGTAGAAGAGGGCTGCCAGCGCCGCCAGCACGGCGAGGAGAGCGCGGTTGCGCGCCCGGATCGTCCGCTCTCGCGCCTGCTCGGCTGCCTCGATGGTGGTCATCGCCACGCCTCCCCGGGCCACGCGCCCCCGGGCCATCGGGCGGTGCCGCGGTCGACCAGCAGCAGGCTGAAGATCAGCAGCAGATAGAGCAGCGAAAAGGCGAACATCTGCCGGGCGCTGCGCTCGCCCGCATCGCGCCACACACGGATCGACGCAGCGGTAAAGAGCGCGCTCAGCCCCAGCGCCGAGATCCCGTAAATGGCGCCTGCCATGCCGAGCAGCCAGGGTGCGGCGCTGACCGGCCACAGCACCAGGGTATAGAGCAGCATCTGGCGCTTGGTTTCGGCGGGGCCGGCGACCACCGGCAGCATCGGCACGCCGGCCTTGGCATAATCGTCGGTACGATAGAGCGACAGCGCCCAGAAATGCGGCGGGGTCCAGAAAAAGATGATCGCGAACAGCGCGATCGCCCCCCAGCCGAGGCTGCCATCGACCGCCGCCCAGCCGATCAGCGGCGGAAACGCCCCGGCCGCGCCGCCGATCACGATGTTCTGCGGGGTGCGCCGCTTGAGCCAGATGGTATAGACGAAAACGTAAAAGCCGATGGTCAGCGCCAATAATCCGGCCGCCACCCAGTTGGTCGCCAGCGCCATGACCATGACCGAGCCCGCCGCCAGCACGACGCCGAACCCGAGCGCCTCGCCGGGCAGCATCCGGCCCGCCGGCAACGGCCGTCCCGCGGTGCGGCGCATCACCGCGTCGATGTCGCGCTCGTACCACATGTTGATGGCGCCGGCCGCACCGGCCCCGACCGCGATGCACAGCACCGCCACCCCGGCCAGGATCGGGTGGAGATGCCCCGGCGCCATCACCAGCCCGACGAGGCCGGTAAACACCACCAGCGACATGACCCGAGGCTTCAGGATCGCGACATAGTCGGCAACCCCGGCGCCGGCCCACGGCACGGGTGACCCCGTCAAATGCAGCGCCGCGGCCGGCCGGGTCTCGGACAATTCGCTCACGAAGCTGGGTTCTCCCTTATGAAATTACCGGCAATTCGTCATAGCTGTGGAACGGCGGCGGCGAGGACACCTTCCATTCGAGCGTGGTGGCGCCCGGGCCCCAGTAATTGGCGCCGACCCGGCGGCCGTAGAACAAGGTGTGAAACACGATGAAGACAAAGAACAGCGTCGCCGCATAGGAAATGTAGGCGCCGATCGAGGCGACGAAGTTCCACCCGGCAAACGCGTCGGGATACTCGGCGATGCGCCGCGGCATCCCGGCCAGCCCGAGGAAATGCATCGGAAAGAAGGTCAGGTTGACGCCGATAAAGTCGTCCAGAAATGGATCTTGCCGAAAGTCTCGTTGTACTGCCGTCCGGACATCTTGCCGATCCAGTAATAGAAGCCGGCGAAGATCGAGAATACCGCGCCGAGCGACATCACGTAGTGGAAATGGGCGACGACGTAATAGGTGTTGTGCAGCGCGAAATCGACACCGGCATTGGCCAGCACGACACCGGTCACGCCGCCGATCGTGAACAGAAAGATGAAGCCCGATCGCCCACAGCATCGGCGTTTTGAACTCGATCGACCCGCCCCACATCGTGGCGATCCACGAGAAGATCTTGACCCCGGTCGGCACCGCGATGACCATCGTCGCCGCGGTGAAATAGGCGCGGGTGTCGACCGAGATCCCGGTCGTGAACATGTGATGCGCCCATACCACGAAGCCGACCACGCCGATCGCGACCATCGCGTAGACCATGCCGAGATAGCCGAAGATCGGCTTTTTCGAGAAGGTCGAGACCACCTGGCTGATCATGCCGAAGCCGGGCAGGATCAGGATGTAGACCTCCGGATGGCCGAAAAACCAGAACAGGTGCAGGAACAGAAGCGGGTCGCCGCCGCCCGCCGGGTTGAAAAAGCTGGTGCCGAAATTGCGGTCGGTCAGCAGCATCGTGATCGCCCCGGCCAGCACCGGCAGCGCCAGCAGCAAGCAGGAAGGCGGTCACCAGGATCGCCCAGACGAACAGCGGCATCCGGTGCAAGGTCATGCCGGGTGCCCGCATGTTGAAGATCGTGGTGATGAAGTTGATCGCGCCCATGATCGACGAGGCGCCGGCCAGATGCAGCGCGAAGATCGCCATGTCGACCGCGGGGCCGGGATGGCCGACGCTCGACAGCGGTGGGTAGAGCGTCCAGCCGGTGCCGGCGCCGCCGGATCGACCAAGGTGGAGCCCGAGCAGCAGCGCGAACGACGGGACCAAGAGCCAGAAGCTGATGTTGTTCATGCGCGGAAAGGCCATGTCCGGCGCGCCGATCATCAGCGGCACGAACCAGTTGCCGAAGCCGCCGATCATCGCCGGCATGACCGTGAAAAAGACCATGATCAGCCCGTGCGCGGTGATCATGCACATTGTAGATCTGGTCGTCGCCGATGAAGTGATTGTCCGGATGCATCAGCTGGATGCGCATGACGATCGAAAAGGCGCCGCCGATCAGCCCGGCGCAGACGGCAAAAATCAAATAGAGGGTGCCGATGTCCTTATGGTTGGTCGAGAACAGCCAGCGGGTGAAGAACCCCGGATAGTGGCTGCCGTGGTCATCCGCGCCGTAGCCGTGGCTGTCGGCGCCGTGCGCCTCGCGCTCGTAGGTCATCGGACCCTCTCGCTGTCAGTTGGGGGCGGGCGCCGGATTGGCGGCGACGCGCACTGCGCTGCCGTCCTGTCCATTGTGCGCGAATTTTTTCTGAGCCTCGACCAGCCAGCGCTGGAACGCGTCTTTCGTCATCGCCACGACCTTGATCGGCATGTACGAATGGTTGAGGCCGCAGATCTGGTTGCACTCGCCATAATAGGCGCCGGGCCGCTCGACGTTGAACCAGCTGTGGTTGAGCCGCCCGATCACCGCGTATTCCTGGACCCCGAAGGACGGGATGAACCAGCTGTGGATCACATCGGTGCTGGTCACCAGCACCCGGACGTTGGTGTTGACCGGCACCACCAGCGGGTTGTTGACGTCGAGCAGCCGGGGCTGCCCCGGCTTCAGATCGGCGGTCGGGATGATGTTGCTGTCGAACGACAGGTTCTTCTCGTCTGGATAGGTGTAGGTCCAATACCACTGATGCCCGGTCACCCGGATCGTCATCGCCCCCGGTGGCACCCGGTCCATGTAATACATCAGCTTGAAGGACGGGATTGCGATCATCACCAGGATCAGCACCGGGATCACGGTCCATAAGAGCTCGATCACGGTGTTGTGCGAGGTCAAGGTCGGCTCCGGATTGCGCCGGTGGTTGAAGCGCACGATCACATAGAGCAGCAGGGCCATGACGAACGCGGAGATCAAAAAGATGATCACCAGCAGCTCGTTGTGGAACGCGTTCAGCCGGTCCTTGACCGGGGTGGCCGGGGTCTGCATCCCCAGTTCCCAGGGCCGCGGCTGCGCCGCCCAGGCCATTGCCGCGAGCGCTGCGGTGGCGGCCACCGCTAGCAACACCACGATCAGCACCTGCGCCGCCCGCTTCTTCGTCAGCATTCCCGTCAACCGCGCCATTCCCTGCCGCCTGTGATCCGTCCCCGCCCGGCCGATCGGCTGCCCCCGGCGGCTGCCCCCTGACAACCGACCCCCGCGCCCGGGCCGCGGGTCCCCGGCATACCTGCCCGCGCCGGCCGAGGCGCCAAAGCAACGCGAGCCTACACTATCACCGGCGCGCCTCACAACCGACCCCGCCCATTGCGTCAAGCCGCCGCACGGTCGGTGCGATGCCGCTGCGACAGACGCTCGTAGGATAGGTGATTGTGCCCACACCGGCCCCCTCCCATTCCCTCCCCGGCACGCGGGGGAGGGTCGGGTGGGGTCAGTCACCCGCCGGAATTCGCCCAGAAAGCGCCAGTCGGCGGGCGCCCGCGGCCGGCAAGCAGCGATCGCGACTTCCGCTCGCGGGCGACGGCGACCATATTGTAACCCGGCATCAGATAGGGAGCTGCAGCGGATGACCGATCTCGCCGTCACCGACCAGTTGTTTTTCGAGCGCACCGGCATGGATCCCGGCCGGGTCGAGGCGATCGTCGCCCAGGCGCTGGCCGGGATGGACGATGGCGAGCTCTATCTCGAATACAGCCAGTCGGAGAGCCTGGCGCTCGACGACGGCCGCATCAAGAGCGCCAGCTTCGATACGACCCAGGGGTTCGGGCTGCGCGCGGTGGCCGGCGAGGCGGCGGGCTATGCCCATGCGTCCGATCTGTCCGAGGCGGCGATCCGCCGCGCCGCGGCGACGGTGCGGGCGGTGGCGAGCGGCTATTCCGGGGCGATGGCCGGGCCGCCGCCGGGCACCAACCGCAGCCTCTACACCGATGTGAACCCGCTCGGCCTCGTCGATCTCGGGGCCAAGACGCGGCTCTTGGCCGAGATCGACGCCTATGCGCGCAGCCGCGATCCGCGGGTCCGCCAGGTCATGGCCTCGCTCTCCGGGGTCTGGCAGGCGGTGCAGATCATCCGCGCCGACGGCAGCCGGGTCGCCGACATCCGCCCGCTGGTGCGCCTTGGCGTCGCCGTCGTGGTCGGCGAAGGCGACCGCATGGAAACCGGCTCCTCGGGCGCCGGCGGCCGGCTCGCCTATGAGCGCTATCTCGATCCCGCGCATTGGAAGGAGCAGGTCGACGAGGCGCTGCGCCAGGCGCTGGTCAATCTCGGCGCGGTGCCGGCGCCGGCCGGCGAGATGACCGTCGTGCTCGGGCCGGGCTGGCCCGGGGTCATGCTGCACGAGGCGATCGGGCACGGCCTCGAAGGCGATTTCAACCGCAAGGAGACCTCGGCCTTTTCCGGCATGATCGGCCAGCGGGTCGCCGACCAAGGGGGTGACGGTGGTCGATGACGGCACCCTCCCCGACCGGCGCGGCTCGTTGACCGTCGACGACGAAGGCACCCCCACCAACTGCACCATCCTGATCGAGGACGGCATCCTCAAGGGCTACATGCAGGACCGGATGAACGCGCGCCTGATCGGCGCCGCGCCGACCGGCAACGGCCGGCGCCAGAGCTTTGCCCATGCGCCGATGCCGCGGATGACCAACACCTACATGCTGGCCGGCGACCAGCGACCCGCAGGAGATCATCGCCTCGGTGCCGCGCGGCCTCTATGCGGTCAATTTCGGCGGCGGCCAGGTCGACATCACCTCGGGCAAGTTCGTCTTTTCCGCCTCCGAGGCCTATCTGATCGAGAACGGCAAGGTCGGCCCGGCGGTCAAGGGCGCGACCCTGATCGGCAACGGCCCCGACGCGCTGACCAAGGTCACGATGATCGGCAACGACCTCGGCCTCGACCACGGCATCGGCACCTGCGGCAAGGACGGGCAGAGCGTGCCGGTCGGCGTCGGCCAGCCGACCTTGCGCATGGACGGGTTGACCGTCGGCGGCACCAGCGCGTAAGGCCGGGGGCCGCGCGCCGGCCGCCTCGGCGGGGCCGCGCGGCGGCCATGCATTGGGGGGATCATGCGGTTTTGCCGCCGTGGGCGGGCGCTGGCGTTCGCCGCGATCGTGGCGAGCGTGCCTGTCGGTCGCACCGCAGCAGCTTGCACCGATCTGGCCGATGCGCCGTCCTCGCGCTGGTCGCTCGCCACCGAGCACGGCGTCTCCTGGCTGGTGACGCCCTGCGGCCAGCGCTTTTACAGCCTCGGCGTCAACGCGCTCGATGGCGGCTATCCCTACCGCAGCAAGGACGGCAAGATCTGGTACAGCTGGACCGCGTTCGACCGGACCCGCGGCGCAATGGGTCGACACCGCCCGCCAGGCGGCTCGCGGCATGGGGGTTCAACAGCGCCGGCGGCTGGTCGCTCTCGCCGCAGGTCTTGCGCCTGCCGACGATCATCGATCTCGAGCTCGGGCGCCAGGCGCGCTTTCACTGGTTCGATCCGTTTGCGCCCGGCGACCGCAACGCGGATGATGGCGCTCGCGCGCAAGCTCGTCGCGCCCTATCGCGGCGACCCCTATCGGATCGGCTATTTCTCGGACAACGAGGTCGGCTGGTGGGCCGGCGCGTTGTTTGTCTTCTATTCGATGAAGCCGGCGAGATTCGGCAACCAAGCAGCGCTGGGTCGCAGACGCTGCGCCAGCACTATGCCGGCGATTGGCAGGCGCTTCGCCGCCGATTTTCTGCCGCCGGCCGGGCGTCGGCTCATGGGCGCAACTGCTCGCCGCCACTCGGATGACCCGGATGCGGCCGGGCGGCGAGGGGATCCATGCGGTGCGCGAATGGACCGGGATCGTCGCGCGGCATTATTACGCGCTCGCCGCCAAGGCGATCCACGCCGCCGATCCGGATGCGCTCTATTTCGGCGACCGGCTGCCGATCTATTACGACCCGGCGGCGGTGCGGGCGATGGTGCCCTATGTCGATGCGATCGCCACCAACTACAATGTCGACAGCAGCGACGGCTGGGTCGCCCCCTATTATTTCGAGGGCTTGAAGAAATTGTCGGGCGGCAAGCCGGTGCTGGTCTCGGAATGGTTCTTTGCCGCCAAGCACAACCGCACCGGCAACCTCAACAACGGCCATCTGATGACGGTCGAAACCCAGGCCGAGCGCGCGGCCGGGGCGGCCGCGGCGACCCTGAACTTCGCCGCGATCCCGCAGGTCGTCGGCACCCATTGGTTTCAATACTACGATCACCCCAAAGGCGGGCGCGCCGACGGCGAGGATTACGATTTCGGGCTGGTCGACATCAACGACCGGCCCTATCGCCGGCTGACCGCGGCATTGGCGGTGGCCAACCGGCGCGCCTTCGCGATCCACCAGGCCTCCGCAGGGGCGGAGCCGGCGCGCCCCGCATCGGATTTCATCGTGCCGCACGCCGAGGTCGCATTGCGCGCCCGCTCGCTTGTCCGACTGGCCGAAACCGGCGAGCCTGCTGCCGCCTCTGATCCCCTCGCCGGGCGCGGTCGATTTCGGCGAGGCCTATCTGACCTGGAGTCGGCGTGGGCTGCAATTGGCGACGATCGGCCAGGATTATTACGACCTCGATCTGTTGGCCTATGACGGTCGGTTCCCGCTCGAGGAAGCCTACCGGGTCGAGCTGGGGTCGATTTCGGCGCCGGTCCGCGTCGTTTCACGCTGTTCTTCATCCCGCCACGCACCAAGATCCACGACTACCCGGAAATGGCGGCCGAGCTGTGCGCCGGCGCCGCGTCCGTTGCGGTAGCCGAGGGTTGCAGCCCGATCGCTGGCGGCCAAGCCGTCTATTTCGGCGCCGACCAGCCGCGCATCACCGCCGAGGCGCGCATCCCATGGTCGGCGCTGGGGGTGAGCGAGTCCGCCGCGGGTGCGAAGCTGCGGGTCGAAATCGCCGTCACCGCGTGGGATCGGGACCGCTGGATGTCGCTGTCCGGCCGGGCTCCGGGCGCGGCGCTTGCCGATCCCGCCTTGTGGCGGACAATGCGCCTCGGCAACAGCCCGCAGACGATCGAAGGCTGGCCGATCCTGGCCCGGGCGCCCGACTGATGGCGCCCGATTGATGGCGGAAATTCGGCCGGGTGGCTGCATCACTCACCCGGTGAGCAATCCTATGGTGAGGCAATAATGGCGACGAACTTTCCCGACGGCTTTCTGTGGGGCGCCTCGACCGCCGCCTATCAGATCGAGGGCGCGGTGCGCGAGGACGGCCGCGGCCCGTCGATCTGGGACAAATTCAGCCATTTGCCCGGCAAGACCGCCAATGGCGACACCGGCGATGTCGCCTGCGACCATTACCACCGCTGGCCCGAAGACGTGGCGCTGATGCGCGAGCTCGGCCTCGGCGCCTATCGGCTGTCGATTTCGTGGCCGCGCATCCTGCCCGAGGGCCGCGGTGCGGCCAACGCGAAGGGGCTCGAATTCTACGAGCGGCTGATCGACGGCATCCTCGAAGCCGGCATCGAGCCGTGGATTTGCCTCTACCATTGGGACCTGCCGCAGGCGCTCGAGGATCGCGGCGGCTGGCAGAACCGCGACACCGCGCATTGGTTCGCCGACTACGCGCATCTGGCGGTGCGCCGACTCGGCGACCGGGTCAAGCGCTGGGCCAGCTTTAACGAGCCCAACTGCGCCTCTCTCAAGGGCTATGGCGACGGCGAGCACGCTCCCGGCATTCGCGGCCGGGCGAGCGCGCTCAGCGCGATCCATGTGATGAACCTGGCGCACGGGCGCGGCGTCCAGGCGATGCGCTCGGCCCGCGCCGATCTCTTGGTCGGCAACATCTACAATTTCCACCCCTATGAGCCGGCGAGCGAGCGCGAGGAGGACGAGGTCGCGACCCAGATGCTCGACGCGCTGTGGAACCGCTCGTTCCCCGACCCGCAGATGCTGGGCCGCTACCCCGAACCGTTCGCCGCCCTGATGATCGAGCCGTTGGTGCAGCAGGGCGATCTCGAGATCATCAAGCAGAAGCTCGATTACTTCGCCTTCAACCACTACACCCGCTCGCGGGTGCGCCGCGACCCGGACCATCCGTTCGAGGCCGCAACCTTGCCGCCGCCGCAAGGCGCGCCGGTCACCGACATGGGCTGGGAGATCGCGCCCGACGCCTTTCGCGCGGTCATGATCGAGGTCAAGGAGCGCTACAGCGGCGACCTGCCCGTCTACATCCTCGAAAACGGCGCCGCCTTTCCCGACCGGGTCGAGCCCGACGGGCATATCCGCGACGAGCGCCGCATCGCCTATCTGCGCGCCTATCTCGGCGCGGTGCAGGACGCGATCGCCGCCGGGGTCCCGGTCAAGGGCTATTTCGTCTGGTCATTGCTCGATAATTTCGAATGGACCCTCGGCTACAGCAAAAGATTCGGCCTGGTCCACGTCGACTACGAGACCCAGGAACGCCGCCCCAAGGATTCGTTCCACTTCTACGCCGAGCTCGCCAACAGCGCCGCCCTCGAACGCGAATAGCCGCTCGCCGGCTTTAATCCGTCGTCGTGATGCGCTGGCGCGGCGGTCCTCCTAAAGGAGGTCGAACGGGATTCGCTACGCGAGCACCGCCGGAAATTGGTCGCAAATCGCAGTGTGGCGCTCGTCGTCGTAGTTCATCGCGTCGCCGCGACGGTGCGAAAAATCCGCCGCACCAGCGCCCGCGTTTCTGGCGCGACCCGCATCGGCTGGTGACCGGGCATCAGCCGCCCGTTCGTGTGCATGATCTCGACCAGCGCGTCGTAGCTATTGACGTTGAGCCATTCCATCGCCGCGCGATGTCCGATCTTGCCTTTTTCCAGCTTCTCCAGCACGTCAGCCAGAGAGTTGCCTTTCAGCTCCTCGCTCATTGTCCGAAACTCCGGCGCAGCCAGCTCGACCGCACCCTCTTGGTCAGCCCGACTTTCTCGAACGGCACCATCGGCGTCACCCGGCTGGTGTTGATCTTCTCGACCAGTTCCAGCGCCTCGGGCAGCAGGCCCTCGCGGTGCAAGGTCAACAGCCACGCCGTCGTGTTGAGCAAGTGAACGCCGCGCAGCCGGGCAATCCGCAAATTCATCACGTCCGGGTCTTCGAACAACACCAGCGGCACGAAGTTCGGCCCGCTGCGCCGCGCCAGCGACGTGGCGTACTCGTCCACTGCGATCTCACCGAGGTCGCCGCTCGGCGTCTGCGGGTCGCGGGCGCGGCGCGTCTGATAGCCCACTCCGACATTGGTTTCCACGATTTCAATCTGGTTATGCAGCTTCGCCAGCGCAGCGGCCACTTCGCCCTTTGGATCGTTTTCAGGCTTCCTAATCTCGTAATCCACCTGATCGACGATCCGCACCGGCACTGTGAAGCTGCCGAGCAGGTCGGTCCGCCCGATGCGCGCGAGCGTCAGGACCGGGCTTGCGTCCGGGATAATCACGGCAACATCGACGGTTCTGCGCGCCACGACAAACAATCCTCAGGGATTTTTCGCTTCGGCCAGCCATCGGGCGGTCTCTAATACGCGTAGTCGGTAAAGACCGGGTCAATATTGCCGCGCCAGCGGGTGCGGAAGTCTTCGAGCAGTTCTTCGGCCGGGGTGCGGCCGGAGCCGGCGATCGCGAACAGCGGGTCGAGGAAATGGGTCTCGTCCTCGCCGGCGGCGCTCGCGCCGGGCGCGGCGGTGCAGCCCCTCGCGGGCGATGTCGAGCATTTCGAGCGCCACGTCGCGCAGGGTGCGGGTGCGCAGCGGGGTCGCCAAGGCCAGCCGCGGCACCTCGCGGCGCATCGCCTCGCGCTCCTCGGCGGTCCAGTCGGCGATGAGGTCGTGGGCCGCGTCGAGCGCCGTCTGGTCGTAGAGAAGCCCGACCCATAAGCGCCGGCAATGCGCACAGCCGCCGCCACGGGCCGCCGTCGGCGCCGCGCATTTCGAGAAAGGTCTTCAGCCGGACCTCGGGAAAGGCCGTCGTCAGATGGTCGGTCCAGTCGCCGAGCGCGGCGATTTCGC
The DNA here is from genome assembly GCA_963814805.1 of uncultured Alphaproteobacteria bacterium. Classification (GTDB taxonomy): domain Bacteria; phylum Pseudomonadota; class Alphaproteobacteria; order ATCC43930; family CGMCC-115725; genus AP-15. The sequence continues at coordinate 18,395 of CAWFER010000013.1, forward strand.
CGGGCAGCGCCGGCAGCCGCCGGCGAGGAAATCGCGGAACGACTGGCCGCTCGCGTCGATGTAACGGCCGTCGCGGTAGACGAAGTACATCGGCACATCGAGCATGTAGTCGACATAGCGCTCGAACCCGAACCCGTCCTCGAAGACGAACGGCAGCGTGCCGCAGCGGTCGGGGTCGGTGTCGGTCCACACCAGGCTGCGCTGGCTCTAGAGACCCGAGGGCTGGCCTTCGACGAACGGCGAATTGGCGAACAGCGCCGACGGCGACCGGCTGCAAGCGCCAGGCCGACGCGGAACTTCTTCACCATGTCGGCTTCGGACTGATAGTCGAGATTGGCCTGCACCGTGCAGGTGCGCAGCATCATGTCGAGGCCGAGCCGGCCCTTCTTCGGCATGTAGTCGCCGCATGATCCGGTAGCGGCCCTTCGGCATCCACGGGATGTCCTCGCGCCGCCATTTCGGGTCGAAGCCGAGCCCGAGCATGCCGAGGCCGAGCTCGTCGCACACTTCGCGCACCTGGCGCAGATGCTCGTGCACCTCGTCGCAGGTCTGGTGCACGGTTTCGAGCGGCGCGCCGGAGAGTTCGAACTGGCCGCCGGGCTCGAGGGTGATCGAGCATCGCGCGTCGTTCGACAGCGCGATGGTGTTGCCGTCTTCGACGACCGGCTTCCAGCCGAAGCGCGTCATGCCCTGCGAGCAGCGCGCGCGATGCCGTCCGGCCCCTCATACGGCACGCGGCGCAGATCGGCAGCGGCGGAAGACGAATTTCTCGTGCTCGGTGCCGACCCGCCAGGCTGCCGGCGGCTTGATGCCGGAAGCGAGGTATTCGACCAGCTGGCGCTTGTCGGTGATCGGCTCTCCGGGCGTGTCGGCGTCGTCGTCATCCGCGGCGGAACTCCCTGACAAGACGTGGCAAAGGGTCGGCAACGCGGCTGCGGGTGGCAACGCCGGCTCGATCACCGGGGGCGGGCGTAGCGCCAATCGCCGGCAATCGCCTGGAACACCGCCACAGCCGCGAGTGCTGCCGTATCGGCGCGCAATACGCGGGGCCCGAGCCCGACCCGGGTAACAAAGGGGAGTTTCCCAGATACGTCAAGCTCCGTCTCGGCAAAGCCGCCTTCGGGGCCGGTCAAGAGCGCCGTCGGCCCGGGCCGCAGCTCGCCGAGGCCTCGGCGATCGGGTCGCCGGCGCCGGTCTCGTCGCAGACGACCAGCCGGCGTTCGGCCGGCCAGCCGGCGAGCCTGCGTTCCAGCGGCGCGGCTCGGCAGCTCGCGGCACCGAGAGCCGCTCGCTCTGCTCGGCCGCGGCGACGGCATGGGCGCGAGCTGGTCGAGATTGAGCCGCTCGCTCTGGGTGCGTGCTGGTCGCTACCGGGACAAAGCGCCGCGACCCGAGCTCGGTCGCCTTCTCGATCAGCCAATCGAGGTGCGCCCGCTTGATCGGCGCGAACAGCAGCCACAAATCGGGCTCGGGCTCGGCGCGGCCGGATCTGCCGCTCGGCAGCGAGCACCGCCGATCGCGGCCGATGTCCGCGATATGGCAGAGCCACTCGCCATCGCTCGCGTTGAACGCGGCCACCGCCGCGCCGGCCCGAGCCGCAGCACAGTGCGCAGGCGGTGCGCCTGCCCGGCGGCGTCGAGCGCGACGCCGGCTCGAGCTTTCGGTCATGTGGACGCGCGCCATAGAGCCGCGCTCGCTCATCGTTCGCCCCGTCCTCGGTCGCGCTTGAGCCGCGCGCTGCGTCGCCAAGATGAGATGTGACGGCGGAAAACAAGTCTGCGCGGGGCGCCGCCTTGACCCGATCCGCCCCGCCCATCGCTCCCGCGCACGAAGATGGGCGCGATGATCGAGGGCGTATCGCGGCCGCCACCGCGCGACCCAGCGATATTCGCCGCGGCGATTGGGTCGACCGCTGGCTGCCGCGCTGGGCCGGCCCTACGCGCGCCTGGCCCGGCTCGACCGGCCGATCGGCACCTGGCTGCTGCTGTTTCCCGGCTGGTGGGGGATCGCGCTGGCCGCGCCGCGCTGGCCGGACCCGGCGCTGCTCGCTGCTGTTCGCGCTCGGCGCCATGGTCATGCGCGGCGCGGGCTGCACCCTCAACGACATCGCCGACCGCGATTATCGACGCGCAGGTCGCGCGCACCCGCGCTGCGGCCGATGCCGAGCGGCGCGGTCAGCGTGCGCGGCGGCGGTCGTCTTTCTGGCTGGCGCAGCTGGCGGTCGGCGCCGCCATCCTGCTTCAGCCTCAACCGCGTCAGCATCGTGCTCGGGCGTCGCCGTGCTCGGCGCTGATCGCGCACCTATCCGTTCATGAAGCGCATCACCTGGTGGCCGCAGGTTTTTCTCGGCCTCAATTTCAATTGGGGCGCGCTGATGGGCTGGACGGCGGTCGCCGGCGCGCTCGGCCGGCCGGCGCTGCTGCTCTATCTCGGCGGCATCTTCTGGACGCTCGGCTACGACACGATCTACGCGCATCAGGACAAGGAGGACGACGCGCTGATCGGCGTCAAATCCTCGGCCCTGGCGCTCGGCGCGCGCACCCGGCCGTTGCTGTTCGCCTTCTACGCCGCTGCGGTATTGCTGTGGGGCTTGGCCGGAAGCCGCCGGGCTCGGCGCGCTGCTCTAGGCCGGCCTCGCCGCTCGCGCCGCGCAGCTGATGTGGCAGGCGGCGCGGGTCGACATCGACGTCCGGCCGATTGCCTCGCCAAGTTCCGCTCGAACCGCGCGGTCGGCTGGCTGCTGCTGGCCGGCATCGTCGCCGGCCATGTGTCTGAACGATGAGCCATGGACCCCGCCCGGTTCGTTCGCCGCAACACCGCGATCGCCGCGCCGCCGCTGGTGCCGGAGCTCGCGCTGCATCTGGCGACGAGATCACGCCGATCTGGCGGCGACCGAGGAGAGCCTGGGCGAGGCGCGGCTGCCGCCGCCGTTCTGGGCCTTCGCCTGGGCCGGCGGCCAGGCGCTGGCGCGCTACCTGCTCGACATCCCGCAGAGGTCGCCGGCCGCGCGGTGCTCGATTTCGCCACCGGCTCGGGCATCGTCGCGATCGCCGCCGCGAAGGCCGGCGCGCGCCGCGGTGCTCGGCCGCCGACATCGACCCGTTCGCCGCCGCCGCGATCGCTGAACGCCGCGCTCAACGGCGTCGCGGTCGAGCTTCACCGACGCCGACCTGCTCGACGCGCCGCGCCGCCGGCGGCAGATCGTCCTGGCCGGCGACATCTGCTACGAGGAGCCGATGGCGCGAGCGGTGATGGCCTGGCTGCGCGGCGCGCGCGCGGCCGGGACGCCGGTGCTGATCGGCGATCCGGGCCGCGCCTATCTTCCGCAAGTCGGGCCTGGTCGAGCTGGCCGAATACCGGGTGCCGACCAGCCGCGAGCTGGAAGACGCCGAGGGCCGCGAGGCGTCGTCTTTGAGGTGCTGGCCGGCTAGCAGGCTCGCACACCATCCGGGCTGCGGGCAGCTCGACGCCACCGAAAGGGCCGCTCGCCAGCATGTCGTCACAGCCGGGCCAGCACCTGCTCCTTGAAGCGGCGCATCTCGGCGATCGAGGCGTCGGGGTCGGGCCGTTCGAAATCGATGTCGACAGCGCTGACCCCGAGATCCCGCAATGCCCGGAAATCGCTAACGATGTCGGCGGCGCTGCCTGAGAACAGCCGGCGCTCGCCGTCGGACGCCTTGTCCGGCACCGCCTCGCCATAGCGCTTGATCCGGTAGGTCAGCGCAACGCTGCGCCGGGTCGCGGCCGGCCTCGGCGGTGAAGCGGCGCAGCCGGGCGATGCCGGCGCGATAGCGGGGCAGGCGTGTCGAGCAGATGGGCGTTGTTGCTGCCGATCGGATACCAGGCGTCGCCGATCCGGGCGGCGCGGCGCATGGCCGGCCCGCTCTCGCCGCCGACCCAGATCGGCGGATGCGGTTTCTGCACTGGCTTCGGGTCGATCAGGAGCCCGTCGAATTTGATCTACTTGCCGTGGAAGCGCGGCGCTTCCTCGGTCCAGATGGTGCGGAACGCGTCCATGTATTCGTCGGTGACGGCGCCGCGCTCGGCGAAAGGGGTGGTCGAGACCGCGTCGAGTTCGGCTTTCAGCCAGCCGGCGCCGATGCCGATGGCGAGCCGGCCGCCGGACAGGACGTCGATCGTCGCCAGCATCTTCGCTGCGAGCACGGCCGGGCGGTGCGGCACCACCATCACCGCCAGCACGATCCTGATCTGCGTGGTTTTGGCGGCGATCTAGGCGGCGGCGGTCAGTTGGTCGTCGCGGTGCTGCGGGCCTTCGCCAAAGAATTCGCCGATCTCGGAATAGGGGTAGCCCGGACCTTGCAGGTTGGGCAGGGCGATGTGGTCGGTCAGGGTCAGATAGTCGAAGCCCAGTGCTTCGCCCTGCTGGGCGATCCGGGTCACGATCGCCGGCTCCGACATCGGGCCGCTGATCGGCAGGTTGAAGCCAATCTGCATCTCTTCCTCCACCAAAGGGCGCCCGCAGCATAAGGGACAGCCCGCCGAAAGCCAGCCGCCACGCCGGCAGCCCGGCGCTGGCAATATGCAGCCCGAAACATGGCCGGCTTGCCCGCGAAGTTCCACCAGCGATGGCCTCGGCATGCTGAAAGAGAGGATTATGAGCGAGACTGCCGCGATCGGCTGTTGGCGAACTGCGCTCGGGCCTCTAGCTTCGGCGGGTACGAACCGCCTATCATTACCGCGGTCTTCCCCGCCTTCGGGATTTCGCCATGACGAAGCTGCTCGACGACGCGATCAATAGGGTTCGTGAACTGCCGGAGGCCGATCAGGACGAGGCGGCCGAGATTCTACTGGCCCTTGCTTCAAAGCGAGCGGAGCCCGTGCATCTCGCCGACGAGACCCGAGCGGCTGTCCGCGAGGGCCGGGCACAAGCGGAGCGCGGTCAATTTGTTCCCGACGAGGACATGGCGCGGTTCCTTAAGCCCCGGCAATGAATGAGAATTCGCTACACGCTTCGTGCGCGCGCCGACCTCGAAGGGGTTTGCGAGTATCTTGAGAGGCGAGCGCCCGCGGCTGCGCAATCGTTGAAGTCGCAAATCGAACGCCAGATCGGGTGGCTCCGCCGGTTCCCCTATATGGCGCCAGCGACCGACGAGCCGAACGTCCGAGAACTGACGCTGTCACGGCACCCTTACAAGATCTACTACGAGATCGCAGGCGACGAGGTGTGGATTCTCCACATTCGGCACGCGCGGCGGAGACCGGCAAAGCGGCGCCGGTAAGCCTGAGTTCGAGCGTCCGGCACACCTCCTGCAATTCCTAAACCTGAGGTTCGATCACGCCAAGCTCAAGTAAGCGGTCGATCCCGAACGTCTGCGTTAGATAACAAAGACCCTTATCGGTGAGGACAAAGATTTCATCTTCCGGCGATCGGGCATTTGGCAACAGTGTCGCAAGCCCCGATTTCAGAATACCCCGCCCCGCACCGTTTTCGATCGCGACTTTAATCAGTCCGGCCGTGAAAACACGCGGTATCTCGCAGCCCGAGGCGAGCAGGATCTGTCGTGATACTGCGCCGGCGAGCAGCGCCTGCGCCTTCTCGGAGTAGGAGCGCAGACTTTCGGGTGAGGTGTCAGGGGGACCAATCGCTGGGTGCCAAGCGGCTTGATTGGAACGGAGCAGTGTCCTTTCCCGAGAGTATGGAAGAATTCATTCGCCGCGCGGCGATCGGGGTTTTCGGCATCTCCCGAGAGTGTCGCCGCCCTCTGCTTCTGACTTTCTTCGGAGGGGTTGGAGACGCCTTCGCCGCCATCGGTTTGATTGGTCAATGGACCGCGGCCCAAGTTGTGTCTGCCGATGGATCGGATCAGTTCAATTTCCCGCTGGTGCGCGCTTTCCTCCGCGTCGAAAAAGCCGTCAATTCCGTAGCAGACCTTCTGGCCGCGCTTCCAAAGCGCTCGGATCAGGTTCAACTTATGGGACCGACAGCTGGGAAGGTTCCGGGCGTCGCGTTCGTGCATGAAGAAGCGCTCGCCAACGCCTTTCCCCACAAAAAGGGTTGACCGTCTGGACGGCACAGCAAATAGACGTAGTAAGAATTCCTTATATCTTGCGATCATATCGCGGACCTGTTCGGCGCTGATCGCTGGCACTGGTTCGAGTCGGTCGGGCGACGGTCGAAGAGGTTCGCTTCTCATTCTTGACGCCTCGCCATCCTGCACAGCGGCGGAACGCTGACACGCCCGCAGCGGTGGGTTCATCTTCGGAAGCGACCCGTAAAGAATTAGTGCAGGGGAGACGAGATCGCGTCCGATTAAACCCAGAGCCGACTTCACCCCGGCGGATACCGCCCTGCGGGGCCGGTATCGCCCGCAATGGTTTCATATTCCCGAAGCTAAAGTCCGGCTGCTATGCCGGCGATTGTACCGACCTCGGCGGGGCGGTAGCTTGTCGGGTCGCGGCGAAAGGGGCATCTGATGCAGCTTGGGTTTGTCGGCACCGGCACGATGGGGACGCCGATCGCCGGCTGTCTGATCGACGCCGGTCATCGCCTGACCGTCTACGACGTCCGCCCCGGGGCGACTGCCGTATTGGCCGGGCGCGGCGCCGTCGCCGCCGCCAATCCGCGTACGGTGGCCGAGCGAGCGAGATCGTCTTCACCTCATTGCCCGGCCCGGACGAGATGGAGCCGGCGGTGCTCGATCCGTCGACCGGGATCCTGGCGGGGCTGCGCGCCGGCGGGGGTTATATCGATCTGACCACGAACGCGCCCATGGTGTCGCGACGGGTGGCCGAGGCCTGCCGAACCCGCGATATCGACATGCTCGACGCGCCGGTCAGCGGGCGGCCTCCGGGGATGACGGTCATGGTCGGCGGCGCCGAGCCGGTCTTTGCCAAATACCGGCCGCTGTTCGAGGCGATCGCCGGCAAAATATTTTTATGTCGGCGCCGCCGGTGCCGGCTGCATCGCCAAACTCGTCACCCAGTATCTCGGCTACACCAATTTTGTCGCCGCCCTCGAAGGGCTGTTGATCGGCGCCAAGGCCGGGGTCGATCCCGGCGTGCTGGCGCAGATCGTGCCGTTCAGCGCCGGGGCCAGCCGCACCTTCGACAACATCCCGCGCTCGGTATTGACCGGGGCCTTTACCGCCGGCGGCACCCTCGACATCGTCGCCAAGGATCTGCACCTCGCCTGCGAGCTCGCGCGCGCGGTCGCCGCGCCCTGCAAATCTCGGCCTGCTCGCCCACGACATATTTCACCGCGCCCAGGCCCAGGGCTGGGGCCAGGACGGCTTCCCGGTCGCTGCCCGCATCCTGGAGGCAATGGCCGGCTGCGAGCTGCGTTCGCAATCCGGTGACAATACGGTAGGCTACCAGGCCGAGGATCCGAGACGAGGAGGGCGATCATGACAACCGCGCGGGCATCGGGCTATCGGAGCGGGCTCGTCGACGCGGCGACCGGTCAAATCAGCCGCGAGATCTTTGTCAATGACGAGATCTATGCGCAGGAGCAGGAGCGGCTGTTCGCCCGCGCCTGGCTGTTTGTCGGGCATCAGAGCCAGGTCCCGAACCCCGGCGATTTCTTTGTCTCCGGCATGGGGGAGGAATCGGTGATTCTATGCCGCGACCGTGCTGGCGAGATCCACGTTTTCCTGAATTCGTGCCGGCATCGCGGCATGAAGGTGTGCCGCTACGACGAGGGCAACACGCCCGATCTTCACCTGCCCGTACCACGGCTGGAGCTATGGCACCGACGGCAAGCTGGTCGGCGTGCCGTATTTCCGCGAGGCCTATCACTCCAAGCTCGACCGCGGGCAATGGGGTTTGGTCGAAGTGGCGCAACTATGCAACTACAAGGGGGCCATCTGGGCCACCTGGGACCCCGCCGCCCCCTCCTTCACCGAATATCTCGGCGATTTCGCGCGCTATTTCGATCTGATCCTCGATGGCCGCGACGGGCGCGAGGGCCAGGCCGAGGTGCTGGGCGGCGTGCAGAAATGGCTGATCCCGTGCAACTGGAAATTTCCGGCCGAGAATTTCAGCGGCGACAGCTATCACAACATCAGCCACCGCTCGGTCGATCTCGCCGGTATCGGGCCTTCGGGCGCCGGCCGCCGCGACATGGGCGAATTGCTGGCCGGCCGCAAACTGCATGTCTGCATCCCCGACCGTGGCCACCAGACCATCGTCTATGCCTTGCCCAAGGATCGGCCGCAGCCGCCTACCTATCAGCATTCGCCGGTGGTTTCCGAATATTTCCGGCATTGCGACGAGGAACGCCGTCGCACCCGCGGCGATGAGGCCCGGCTGCTCGGCGCGCCGGGAGAAATCTTTCCCAATATCGCATTGTTGCCGCGCCAGCCGCGCACGATCGCGGTATGGCATCCGCGCGGACCCCACCAGACCGAGGTGTGGCGCTGGTTCCTGGTCGACCGCGAAGCGCCGCAGGAGGTCAAGGATTTCCTGCGCGACTATTACATCCGCTATTCCGGCCCGGCCGGTATGACCGAGCAGGACGACATGGAAAACTGGAACTACGCCCATCAGGCGAGCCGCGGCACATCGCCCGCCGCCATCCCTATTCCTACGAGATGGGGCTGGGCGCCGCGGTCGAGAATTTCGAATGGGACGGGCTGCGCCTTCCCGGCCGGGTCATCGACATCACCCAGGCGCAATCGAGCGAGGAGCCGATGCGCAACCTCTACCGCCGCTGGGCCGAGTTCATGGAAGCCGACAGCTGGGACGAGCTGGCGACGTGGCGCGATCCGGTGCCTGGCGTCGCCCAAGCCGCCGAGTGACCAAAGGGGCCGACCTCCGCCGGGAATCGCTATGCCGGTTGCAGCGCTCGACGACCCGATCCTGAAGCGCTTCCGCGCGGCGCTCGACGCGCTCTACGGCGACCGGATCGAGCGCGTGGTGCTGTTCGGCTCCCGCGCCCGCGGCGACGCACGAGAGGATTCGGATTACGACGTCGCCGTATTTCTCATAGACCCTAGCCCTCTTTCCGACGAGCGACACCGTCTTGCCGATGCGGAGACCGATATCCTCTACGTCACCGGCGCGGTGATTCACGCCATGCCGTTCGTCGCCGGGTCTTACCGAGAGCGCACCGGCTTCATGCATGAAGTGCGGCGCGACGGCATCGATCTGTGACGCCCGAGGCGGCTGATTATCTCGGCAAAGCCCGCGAAATCCCTGACCAAGGCACGCGAGTTCCTGGAGGTATTGCATTACAGCGATGAGGCCGGGCGCGCTGCCTATCTGGCGGGGTTCCACGCGGCGCAGGCTTTCATCTTTGCACGCACCGGCCAGGTGGTGAAAACTCATCCGGGCTGCGCAGCACCTTCGCCCGGCTGACGAAGGACGACCCGCGCATCGATCGATCGCTCACTCGGTTTCTGGCGCGCGCGTATAAAGTGAAGGAGATCGCCGATTACGGCATCGGCCCGCAGGCGGTCGTGACCATTGCCGAGGCGCAGGACACAATCGCCGCGGCAGCGCGCTTCCTGGATCGCATCGCGGAGATCCTGAAGTAGAAAGCGTAGAGGCGGAAAAGCGTAGCGCATTCCGCCTCCAACCGTTACCGGTTGGCGCTCTTCGTCGTTGAGTCACTCTGGGTAGCCCAACGGGCTCTTATGTCCGTGATGTCAAGACTAAGGCAAGTTAATCTGTCCAGCCTTGGCAGGTGACACATGTATATATCGGTGCCCAATGTGGGCGGCAGGAAGCATGGACGACGGTTGATCTGGCTCTTATCCGCGGGTTGGTACCGCATGACCAAGGTTCGTCGTGGGGCTTCCTCTGTCTAGCGAACGCGCATCGGGATGGTACCGGCAACAAACCCGCGATCGAGGGTTCCCCTACCTCCCCAGCCTGCCGTCCGCATTGGGCCCCGAAGCCTGTCTTTCTGCTGCTGCTTCACCTCCCTGAATGCATTCCTATGGCTTGCCGAGACCGGATCAGGCGAACTTGGGTTCGACCATCCGCGCAATCGCCCAGATAAAACCGACCAACTCGCGCGCGATCGCCACCACGACCTTGGGCCCCGGCTTGCCGGCAGCGATAAGCTTGCGGTAGCGCGCCGAGAGCCGCAGCTGAGCCTTCCAGGCGACGGCGCGGATCGGTTCGGGCCGCTCCTTCAGCCGGTCGCACAGCGCCTCGGCCCGCTCGATCCGTTGCACCATCTCCTCGTGCGCCAGGTGCTGGGCCGGGTGCGCGAAGGTCAACTCGCCGAGCCAGCGCCGGTGCATCTTCGGCCAATGGCCATAGGGCGAGATCAGGCCATGACGCAGCAGAAAGCTCAGGAGATGCTGGCGGCTCTTGCGCAGATCGCGCATCGCCTGCGCCCGCAGCCGCACCAGATCCCGCATCGCCTCATGCGCCTCGTCCGGCACCCATACCGCGGTCAACTGCCCAGCCCGCAAAGTCTGCGCCAGCATCATCGCATCGCGCCGGTCGGTCTTTACCCGGTCGCCGACCTTGCGCGGGATCAGCGCCGGCGCCACCACGTCGCAGCGGTGCCCCAGCCTGGTCAGTTGACGCTGCACGCCATACCCGCATGGCCCCGCCTCGTCGCAAAAATAGAGTTGCTGCCCGTCCCGCGACAGTTTCCTGCAAAGGCTCCGCACCAAGTCTGGGGTGTTGGCGATCGTCCCATAGAAGCGCACTGCAGCGCCCGCCGCGCCCTCGACCAGCGCAACCGAGATCGTCTTCTTGTCTACGTCCAAGCCAACGAAAAGGGTAAGATCCGTCATGGTCCGCCTCGTTCAGTGCCTGGGGATAGGCTCCTTCATCGGAGCAACCCCCGCAGCGTTGCAAAACGCCTTACTCGACACTTCGAGGCGGGCCACCTCAACCCGGTCACCGCCTCACGCGGACATCTGGTCTAGCCCGGATATCTCACGGCGGTCGGTGCATCGGGGCTCTGAACGAGGGATAATTCTTCTGCGACAAAGCCTTATCTGGTTGCAGAGGAGATCCCCGATGCCGACAGAGTGTAGCCCGACGACGATGCTTTTTGCACCGGTGGAACGGCGTCGCGTGGCGGCCGATTTTGATGGCGGATCGATCACCTCGGATGCTGGCGCGCTTCTGCTCGGGGCGACGGATCGGGCGATTGGGCTGGTGGATCGGTTCGCTGCTTGCTTTGTCGATGCCCGGCTACCGGAACGGATCGAACACCAGGTGGCGACGCTGGTGGGGCAGCGGGTGTTTGGGATCGCGCTGGGCTACGAGGACGTGAGCGATCACGACCATCTGCGCCACGACCCGGTGATGGCGGTGCTCGCCGGCAAGCTGGCGGCGCTGCGTTCGGACTGCGCGCCGCTGGCCGGGAAGAGCACGCTGAACCGGCTGGAGTTGAGTCGGCCGGAGCCGACCCGCTACCACAAGATCGCCCACGATCCGGCGACGATCGAGCGATTGTTCGTGGACCTCTTCATGGAAACGCAAAAGCGGGCGGCCGAGCAGATCATCCTCGATCTCGACGCCACCGACGATCCGGTCCACGGCCACCAGGAGGGGCGGTTCTTCCACGGCTACTATGATTGCTACTGCTACCTGCCGCTCTACGTCTTCTGCGGCCGCCACTTGTTGGCGGCCAAGCTGCGCCGTTCCAACATCGACGGCGCGGCCGGATCGGTCGAGGAAGTGGCCCGGATCGTCGCCCAGCTGCGGGCGCGCTGGCCCCGGGTGCGGGTGCTGCTGCGCGCCGATTCCGGCTTCTGCCGCGAGGCGCTGATGGCGTGGTGCGAGGGGAACAAGGTCGATTACCTGTTCGGCCTGGCCCGCAATGCGCGCCTGGAAGCCGAGATCGCCGCCGAACTGGCCGAGGCTGCCGCGGAAAGCCAAGCCACCGGCCACCCGGCGCGCCGCTTCAAGGACTTCATGTGGACCACGCTCGATAGCTGGAGCCGACAGCGCCGGGTCATCGGCAAGGCGGAATGCACAAAGGGCGAACCCAACCCGCGCTTCGTCGTCACCAGCCTCAAGCCCAGGGCGGCCGAGGCGCGCTACCTCTACGAGAAGGTTTATTGCGCCCGCGGCGAGATGGAGAACCGCATCAAGGAATGCCAGCTCGACCTCTTCGCCGACCGGACCTCCGCCGCGACCATGCGCGCCAACCAACTGCGCCTGTGGTTCGCCTCGATGGCCTATGTGCTGCTCTGCGCCTTGCGGCGAATCGGCCTCGCCCACACCCAATTCGCCGCCGCCACCTGCGGCACCATCCGTCTGGCGCTCCTCAAGATCGGCGCCCTGGTGCGGATCAGCGTTCGGCGTGTCCACCTCGCCATGGCATCAGGCTGCCCGTGGCAGAACGAGTTCCGATTGGCCCACCTTCGGCTCGCCGCCGCCTGCTGACGAACCAGAAACCGCGATCCGCATAACCCCGCACCGTCGCGCTGCATGCGACCGATCAACCGCGCCTCAACCGGCCCAAAATACCAGCCCTCGGTCCCCAAACCCCGACAACCACACCGCCACGCCAGAAAATCCAACGTCAGCAGCCGCCCGGTGAGATATCCGGGCTAACCCCCAGATCCGTAGTCTGGACAATCATCGCCATTTATGTCGCTATATAAATATAGTAGATGTCAGCGCGCGCCGCATAATATCGCCTCGGTATCGACATCCGCACCGATGAGCGTGCGCTCATCCGTTTCTCGCTCTTTTTAGAGTCCTAATATAAGAAAAGCGCCGTCCGAACCGTCCGAGGCAAGTTTTTTAGCGCGTAAAGCATTGAAATGCTGGCGCGATTTCGTCGGACGGGCAATAACCGCGCCGCTGCCGCTGTCCGATGCTGTCCGACACCCGTCCGCGGTGTCCGCTGCGCGCTCAGACCTCCTCCCATGCTCCCAGGCGCACCGGATGCCTATCGGCCACACTGTGTCCGATAAGACACAATGTGGCTCACACGATACATGGCGGTTTATAATTGATCCGACTGAGGAATTTTGCGAGACGTGGCCAAATAGCCACATAACGCAGCCAAAGCGGCATGTTGGCCACAGAGTGTGATAAATATCACGCACCAGCCTAAGATATTGCAACATAAGAAGTATCTCATTGTCGGGTAAAGGCGCCATGCGAAACGCCCGCAATGATGAAAGGGCCAGGAAGGACCCGCTCATTCCCCGGCGGTGCATCGGGGGCCTCCCCACCGCCGCGGACACCGCGTGGGGATCATCCTTGTCTCTTGATCAAAAGAAAGGGGCGCGGCATGCAAAGGGAATGTCGGTGCGCAATCTCGGCGTAGGGCTCTACCGCCCGACGTTTCGGCCTTGGCTCTACCGGCCGAGCTAGCCGAGCCAGCCGACCCAGTAGAACAAGCCGATCAGCCCGATAAAGGTCAAAATACGGTGACCCTTCACCCCGCCAGCGCCGCCGACAGCGAGCGCCACCAGGAATGCCGACAGCTGCTTGTCTCCGTACCAGCGCAAGAGCACGAACACGATGAGGGCGGCGATCGACGCCGCGATGACGTCGCCGGTGCCGGGCTGTCGATTTGCGATCACGGGATTGCTGCTGCCGCCGGCGATGCGAGCGTGGGGCGTTGCCGCCGAGGGTCCTGGTCGCCGACAAGCCGGTCCCGGGTGCGCCGATCGTGATCCGGCGACCGCGCGGCCCGACCGTCACGTGCGTCCCCCGCACTCCCAGCGACAGCGACGCGGCGCGCTTGCCTAAATTAACGGTTGCGCCCGGTGCGATCCGAACGCGACGGCGAAATCGCCAATTCCAGCTCATCGATACACCCCTTGGGGGAGCAGCGGGTCCCATTCGTTGACCACCTTCGGATCAAGCTCGCCACCTGCGCCAGCGCAGATGATGACGATCCGGCCATCCGGCCCTATTTCGACGCGCCCGACCCGGTGACCAGCCTTCTCGACAGCCTTGATGGCGGCGGTTACATCCCGTTGACGGAACCTCAAAGAGCGCGGCGGGCCCGACCAACGCCCGGTGCCGCCGTCTCGCGAGATCAGTTCATGGTGGCGATGGCAGCCCTTATGTTTACCTCCAGAATCCCGTCGTCCTCGTCCGGCGCGAAGGCGTTTCTTATCAAGGCTAAGAGCTCCATCTGCGCCAGAACACCGGGAAGCGTGGTCGCGAGGGTGCGACATATCGTTTGATCGATCGCCAGCATACGCTCGTCAATCTCGGCTGTTCGGGCCTCATCGCCCGCCGCGTCGGCTTCGTCGCCTTCCGCAGCGAGCCTGTTACGCTCACTCCACAATGCCACAACCGGATCGCCCGCGGTCGCTGCTGGGCACGACGAAGTATCGCCAGCGCGGCTAGCGAGGGTGATTTCATCGAACATCGGTAAGGCTCCCATGATGGGCCCGTAGGCCATCGGCCAGGGAGCGGCCTGGCGCCGGGAGCTCAAAACGCCGCATCGCTGGCGCGGACTTCTTCCCCTTGCGGGTGTTGTATCCGTCTCGCTCCCGGCATGAATTCCGGGCATAACAAAACCGTCGATTTCGGGGACGGTTCCCGGCGATGCATTCACGGCGTTTTGAGCGCCGCCGCCACCATGGCGCCGAAACCGCCTCCGCGTCAAGCTCGGCCTGGCTGAAAAGTCGCCCGCTGCAAGGAAGATGACCCTTAACCACAGCTATCGCCCCGCGCAGCGGCAGAATGCTCGGGATCGGGCCGTCATGAGCGACGGGCCGATCGGCATGTTCGATCCGCTGTCAAATGGCAGCAAGAGCACGGCGCCTGCGCCGTCATCGCGGCGTCGATCGCCGCCCTCATCGTGTTCGTGCTCTTGCGCTGGCACGGCGACAAGCAGCTGCCGGCATTCCTGGTGGCGCTCGCTGCCAGGGGATAGGGGAAGCGCCGACCCCGGCTACCTCAGCACACGGTCCCCGCCTTTTGCGCGTCAGCGGGCCGGAAAATCGATTTCCGCCGGTTCGACTGGCGCTGCACCCGCCTCACGGTATTGCTCGGCCCGGCGGCGGCGAAATTCGTGCCATTCGCGGCGGGCGATATCGACCGCGGCGAGGCCGAGGCCAAGCTTAGCCGGCAAATCGATGATGAACTGGCCCATGGCCGATATCAAATCGTCGAGCTCGGTGGCCCATAATTGGGTTGCCCCGTCGACGCGCATGAGTTCGCCGCGCAGCTGCGCCAGCTCGATTTCGGCCTTTGCCGCGTTCGCGGCGGCCTGGCGCGCTCGCGCGCTTTGATAGGTTTCAGTGTCGCTTTTGACCGGATCATCCGCCCGCGCCGGCGCCGGATCGTCCGGCGGCGGCGCGCCAAACAATGGCGCCGTCGGCCCTCGCCGCTTCGACGGGTCGAGATTGTCGTCGCGGCCCCGGCGAGCCTCCTCGATATCGACGAGCGGCCTCTCGGCCGAGCCGCGGTTCGGGATCACCCCGCTCTTGACCTGGCGGCTGACTACACTCGGATCGATACCGAGGCGGCGCCCGGCTTCATTGATGCCGACGAGCTCGGCCACGCGCGCCGCGGCCACCTCTGTCGGTTCGCCAGCAACCGGCTCGGCCAGCAAATCGTCGCCGGCAAGCGCCAGCTTCCGCCGCCGGCCCCACACGCCGATACCTGCGGCTCGAGCTTCTTCGAGGACGACGCGCGGATGCTCGGGCGTGCCGCGGTTCGCCAGCCAGCCATCGCGGACATAGCGATACACCGTGCCGCGGTCGACGCCGAGGAGTTGCGCCGCAGCGCGAATGCCGATCGGCTCGCTCATCAGAGAATCAGCTCGCTTCGCCCAGGTACGGGCCGATGACTTGCACCGGCGGCCGCCGCGCTTCCCGCTCCGAAGGAGTTTGCGGCGTCGTCTGGCTGAAGTGGCTGACGCTGGCGCGCTGATAACCGCGCAAGCGCGCTTGTTGTTCGGCCAGCCGCGCGGTCTCGGCTTCGTTCCTGCGCTGCTGTTCGGCACGGTCTACGATTGCGATGCAACGGCTTTCCAGCACCAACGCGGCGTTGTACTCATCGTGCAAGGCCACGAGGGCTTGATCTGCCCGCCACGATGTTTTCCACTTGACCCAGCCGCCCTCCCGGTCGAGATAGCGACCACCAACTCCGTAGGCCGCGATCGACAGGCGGTCGAGCTGGGAGGAAATCCCGTGATGGGGGATCGCCGGCCATTTGCGGAACAGATCCGGCAGTGTCATCCGCGCTAAATCGCTCTGGAGCGAGCTCCCGAGCGCCGCATCAAAGTGTCGTTTTTCCTTGACGAAAACCTTGGCCGCGCTGCTTACGGCCGAGATCGCCGCGTTGATCCGCTCTTGCAGCGCCTGGACGCCGGCATCGGCGCCTTCGGCGCCTTCCACCAGCTCGGCGCGTTCAGTGCGCAGGCCGGCGATCTTGCGCTCGGCCTCGGCGCGGTCCTTGACGCTCAGCCGCACCGCACCAGCGACCCCGGCGACGGCATCGTCCTCGAGGGTCAAGCCGCGCAGCTGGTTAATCTCGGCGTCGATCTCCGGCAGCCGCACGGCGCCGCGTGCGGCCTTGGCGCGCAGCTCGGCGGCGGCTTGCATGAGGGCGTCGCGATGCGCCGCGGCCGTCTCGAAAGCCGCCTTCGCGGCGGTCAGTATTTGCGAAATTTCCACGATTTTATCCTTTCGCGAGTTGCCACAGATACGATGGCCGCACCGGGGCGGCCAGGGCCGAACATTTCCCGCCGCGACGGCGTGCGCGGCGACGGTGCGGTCGGCTGCCTGGCCAGCTTGACCAAAGCGGCAAACGCCGAGGCCGGCGACATCACGGCATCAACCAAGCCGGGCGCACGCCCGGCCCCGCCGAGAAATATCGCAGCCTCGGTATCGCGCACCCGCGCTGCCGGGATGCCGCGATAACAGGCGATCGAATTGACGAATAGCTCGCCGACCGTGTCGACATCGGCCTGCAATGCGGCCCGCGCCGGGTCGCTGAGCGGGATCACCGGCTGACCGTCTGCCTTTCGGGCGCCGTATTGCACGATCGACACCGTGATTCCGGCCCCGTCGAGCGCGCGCGCCATGTCGACGTGCAGCACGATGACGCCGATCGACCCGCAATAGCCGGTCCTCGGAATAATCACCCGGTCGCAGGCGGCGGCGAGCGCATAGGCGGCCGAGGTGGCGCTCTCGTCGAGGATCGCCCAGATCGGCTTGCGCCCCCGCGCCAGATAGATCTCGTCCGCGAGATCGAAGTAGCCCGCCACGTCGCCGCCGGGGCTGTCGATATCGAGGGCGATCGCCTTGACCGCTTCGTCCTCGAGCGCCATGCAAAAATTCTGATGGATGGTCATGCCGCTGAGCGGTCGCAACCCCATCTGGCGCTGCACCAGGACACCGGCGACTTCGATAATCGCGACACCGCCGATCACCTCATAGCCGGGCCCGTCATCATCCGGCAGCCCATCAATCGTCATGACCGCGCCGTCGCTGTCGAACGCCCGCATCCGCCCATCGGGTAGGCGCAGCCCCGCGATCCCGAGCCGGCCGGCGAGCGCCGCCAGGATGATCTCGGCCTTCGCCGGGCTGATCATCAGCGGCGTGTTGAAAAGGCGGGTCGCGAGATGCGCGTAATCGCTCATCTCAGCACCCCTCCCGGAGATCGCGACGGCCGCCCGATCACACCGGAGAGTTTCCGCAGCCAGGCCAGCCGCTTGTCATCGTCGCGCAGGCCGAGCTCGCCTTGAAGGCGTAGCGCAGCACGGCCGATCGCCGCGGCCATCTCCGCGCTAGGCGGCCGGGCTCCCGACAAGATCGGCCACAAGGCGCGCACGTCGAGCCGATACCGATTTCCCAATTCCAACCCGACCACGGCAACGACCTGGCGGATGAAGGTCAGATGCTCCTTGGGCACCGGCGGCACCGGCCCCACCGTGGTCTGCACCGTCACATAATCCGGCGGCGGTGCATTCCAGCGGGCCTCCGCCGCCCTCACCTGTTCCGGGTCGGGCGCGAGCGGGCCGTGCGGCGACAACACGGCATCATCGACCTCGATCATCCCGTACGGCGACAACAGCCTATTCATAGCAACGCCTTGCGACCGAGATTGCGGGGCCAAACTCGGCCCGTCGAAGACTTCATGTGCCGAGGTTCGCGTTGTTGACCCCACCATTGGCGCCCGTCGACGGCGTGCCGGCGGCGCCGGGTGCGACCTGCGGGATGCCGGCCCAAGTCTGATCGGCGTTCCCTAGCGGCTCGGGGCTGAAGGCGGACGGCAACGCCACGGTCAGCTCGGTGCGCCGACCCTGATTATCGTCCTCGCGGAACTCGACGGCGCCGATCAGCATCGTCCCTTTGAGGCTCAGCCGCGGCACCGTGCAGGAAACTAGCTGGTTGGTCTGCCACAGCTGGCCAGGCGCTGCACCGGCCCGCCACTCCGGCACCGAGAGCACGCCCATCACGGCGGCGCCGAGGCGGTGCGAGGCTTCCCAATCTGCGCGTTTTTGAGCATCGGCTAGTCGATAATGCGCTCTCGGCGATGCCGGCCCATCGGCCGGAACAGCGGCACGCTCGGGTCGGCGCCGTGCCCCTCGATATTGTTCTCCACGGCGCCGCCGGTCTGGAACATCCCGGCCTGGCTGCGCACCGTGTAAGTCGAAAACCGCCTACGGCCCGACAGCACGCCGTGGGCGGAAAAGACGTTGCCGCCGGGGCCGGTCGCGAGCGCCGCCGGCGCCGGCGTGCGTGCCGAGCGTGGCGATAACCAGGTTGCCCGCTGCATCGTCGGTCAGCAACAGGCCGCGCTGGCGGGCTAGTCGCTCGAGGAAGAGGAACGCAGTTTCGTTCCATTCAAAGGTCGCGTCGGCGAACTGGCCGCCGATAACGACCCCAGGCCCGATCACGACATTGATCCCAAGCAGCCCGGCGACCGCGCGGGCGATCTGCGTCAAAGGCGCTAGCCGGTGAACTGCGTAACCTGGAATTGCGGCATGCAATCGACCAGCTGTCCGGTCTTCGAACGCCAGTGATCCGCGTGCGGGTCTCGCGGGCCGAAATCTCGATCCGCACCTCGTCGACATAGCCGGTGACGATCGGGTCGCCATCATCGGCGAGCACACAAGGCGCGAACGGCAAGATCGGCGGGTCGATTTCGCCCGGGCGTCGATATCTGGAAACCAGCCGCCACCTGTTTCAGTCTGCGGGTGATCTTTACCGCGGTCCAGCGCTGATACAGCTGGCCGTTGACTGCTAGCGTGACGGTCATGCCCGGTACCCCGCCAGCGCGCGATCCCAGCCGGCGCCGATCGCGCCGCCGGCCGCTGCCCCCAGGCCACCCAAGCCACGGCGCCGCCGACGCCGCCTGCGCGAGCCGCGATCAATCGCCGGCGCCAACCCCGCCGGCTGATCGCCGACAGCGGCCTCGGCATAGGACGCCAATACCAGATCCCAGCTCCTGCCGATTGCGTCCGAGGCAGCACGCGCCGCCTTGGTGCCGCGCATCTGGATCGGCAGCCGCGCCAGGCTGATCCCAGCCATAATCGCCGCGCGGGCCGCGGGCAGCGACGCGGTGCGCGACCTCTCGCACGCCCTCCCATTGCTGCGCGCGGAAATCTTCTTCGGCCAACATGCCGCCGCCGCGCCGCCCCAGCGGCAATAATGTCGCCCAAGCTCATCATTTGGTTTCCCCTGCCAATTCTTCGCCGACGCCGCCGAACCGCGCTCGCAGCGCTCAAAGGCGGCGCCGGAACTGCCATAGATTTTCGTTCGACGGCCCCGGTCGCGGCCAGTCATTCTGTACGTGTCGACCACAATCCCGCGCTCCTCGAGCAGCGGCGCAATCCGCCGCAGATGGGTCCCGCCGCCGAGGCGCTGCTCGGGAACCAGCGGGCTTTCTGCTGCGCCTCGGTGCAGATTTTTTTCAGCTTATCGAGCAATTCGGTCGCGGTGCCGTCAAACCCCTGCGCGCCGGGGCCGTCGGGGCGGCCGAGCAACGCCTCGATCACCGGCACCAGCGGGCTCGCCGCCGCCGCCTCCTCGCGCATGTCGTGTCGGTTGTCGGCGTAATCCGCGAGGAACTGTTCCGCGGTCCACCAAGCCCGGCGCCGCCGCCGCGATGAATTGCGCGAAATCGGCCATGCGCGGCGGGCGGGCGATCACCGTCGCAGCGAGATTGCGCAGGCCGGCCACGACCGCATCGAGCAACGCGCCGAGGATCCCCGGCCGGGCGATCTCGAAATCCGCCCAGAATGCCCGCTCCGGCCGGCGGCGCTCCTCGGGCATCGGCGGTAGGGTCAACGAGATCGCGCGGTCGGCGAGATCGGGCCGGGTGCCGATATCGCCAATGCCATTGAGCGCGATCGGCCGCTGCGCCGAAAAGATCATCTCGTCGCGATCGGAGTGCAACAGCCGGGTGGCAAAGCCGCCGCCGGTCGACAGGCGGCAAAACGCATCGCTCAGCCAGTTCTCCACGCGCGATAAATTGTCGTAAAGTAATGTCCAAGTATTGAACGCACTAACCAACAGATCGCGCTCATCTTTCGGCACGCTGCGGATCGGCGACACGTTCGGGGTCGATCAGCAGCCGGCAGATGCGCGCCAATGTCGATTTGGCGCTGCCCTGCTGCCCGACCAGGATCAGGACCGGGTATGGTCCGCTCGGCCGCAGCGCCGCGACGAGCCAGGCGACCAGCAGCCGGAAGTCCGGATCGCCCTTCTCGCCGGGCTCGACATTGACGAACTGGCGCAGAGCCTCGATCGCCTCGCCGGGCTCGGGCTCCGGCAACGCCTGCATGCCGCGTGAGCGCAGGAACTTGACCGGCACCCGGTCGACGACATGCCACCCGGCCGCGCCGATCTCGACCGCGCGCCAACGCTCGCAGCCAAGATCGAGATAGTACCGCCCATCGTGTTCGCCGACCCGGCGCCAGGTCTGGTGACACGGCCCGCGGTTAATCGCAATCGCCTTGGCGACGCGCAGCGCATCGTCGATCACCTGGCCGCTGGGTGCCAGACCGTTCGCCTCATAGGCGCGCCATGCGAGCCAGTTGCGAAATCCCTCGGCGGCGATCTCGTGGTTCTCGCGATGGTCATTGACCGGCACTGTCGCATAGGCGGCGCCCTCCGGGTCGCGCCAAAGCTCGACCTCGTCGAGCAGCGCCAGCAACCCGTCGCGCTGCGGTTTCCGCCGGCGCGGCCGAGGCGATGAAGCCCTGCGCCCGCTCCGGGGTCGATCCCTCGGCCGCGGCATCGGCGGCATCCCAGCCCTCGGCCACACCGACGGCGGGTTGACGATCGCGACCGCCGCCGGCGGCGACAGCGGCGCCAGCAGCTTGGCAACCGCTGTCGCATAGCCCTGTCCTGCCTCGTCGGCATCCGGCCAGATCGTCACCTTGCAGCCGGCGAGCGGCGCCCAGTCGGCAGCCGCGGCGGCCTTGCTGCCGCCCGGCGAGGTCATCGCCACATGATCGGGGAAGAGGGCGCCGGCGGCATCGGCCGCCTTCTCACCCTCGCAAAGGATGACCGGGGCGCCGGGGAACGCCGCGAGACGGTCGAGCCCATAGAGCGGACGCGGCTTGGGCAGGCCGAGCCATCGCCATTGGCGACTGAATTTCTTGTGCTCAGCAAAGACGAGGCTGCGGATTTCCTTGCCGGCGCCGGTGTCGAAGCGGCAGACAACCCCGAGCAACCTGGCGTCCGCAGCCCGGTATTCCCAGCAGCGCGCCGGCGCCCCGAGCTTCGGATGGCGCCCCGGCGGCGGCGGCGCATCCTCCGGGACCGGCTGCAGAACCTGCCATTCCGACACGACCTGAAGCGCAGGCGCTGTGCTCTTGCTGCCATTTGGCAGCGGATCGAACATGCCGATCGGCCCGTCGCTCATGACGGCCCGATCCCGAGCATTCTGGCCAGCTCGCAGGCCGCTTCGACCTGGCGGAGGCCGCTGAGATAGGCCGCGAGGCTTACCGGGTCCCCGCCGCGGGCGGCGGCGGCAAAGTCCGCCCATCGGCCGCTTCGCCCGTTGACCTTGAAAGAACCGGGTCTCCATCGGCCCGTTTCGGGTTCCGCGTTATGTATTCGTGCCCGGCCCACTTGCGATCCGGCAGCCAGCGCGCGAGCAACGCCGGCAGTGCGCCAATGCCGCGGAATTGACCTTGGCGAAATCGACGTGAGGAAGATCCGCAGTCACGCGCGTCCCGCCGGCGACAGGACGATTTCGCGTAAGTCGTGACCGAGCAGATCCTCAATCGCCGCCAGCGCCAGCTCGTCGATGGCGCCGTCGCTTTTTCCTTTGGTGCAGCCGCAACAGAACCCTGCCGGTAAAAATTCATCGGCATCGGGTCGAGCGCGGCACAGCAGGAAAATGGCGCCCAATCCCGCGGCGGTTAACGGCGCGTGGCAGCCGAGACATATCGGGAAGCCAGTGACACGACGGCATCGCGCGCGAACTCCCTTCCTGCGATGAGCACATTGGCGTGCCAATAGTCGCCGCGCGCAATAGCGCTTGCAATGACGGCGCCAGCATCCCAGTCACCGGCCGAGCGGATCGTCGTCAAAAAGCAGGTGCCGCCGCCGCCGAGTATCCGGTCGATTGCCGCGCCACACCCGCCGTTGTCGGGCTCAGAAGCCTGCCGCGCACTCATCGGACCTGGTCCACCGCGTCGCCGAGGCGTTCGCCCAGTGCTTCGATGGCGCTCGCGTGCTGGCCTAGCTTCGCGCCGACGGTCGCGGCGAGAAACTCGATTGCCCCCATTTGGGATGCGGCGGCACTGCCTGTGCCCAGCGCCGCGAGCTGGCGCGCCGTGCGGTCCTGCGCTTCAGCGAGCATGAGCGTCGCATAAGCGGCAGCGAAATTCCCAT
>CAWFER010000014.1:0-114582 GCA_963814805.1 uncultured Alphaproteobacteria bacterium
ACGAGGGCCGAAGAGAATGGTGTCCCT
Organism: uncultured Alphaproteobacteria bacterium; assembly: GCA_963814805.1. Taxonomy (GTDB): domain Bacteria; phylum Pseudomonadota; class Alphaproteobacteria; order ATCC43930; family CGMCC-115725; genus AP-15. Next base: position 28 of record CAWFER010000014.1, read on the forward strand.
TCATTCCACAAGCAGCGTAGGAGGCGCGTGCAGCCATGAGCGCAAGCAGCGGGCTTAGAGTTCGCAGGTCCATCCAGGAGCTGCAGGACGATTACACCAGGGGCAACAAGAAGCCGCTTGAAGATCTGATGCGCGCCTGGAAGGGAATCAAAGAGCTTCCTCCAGATAACCCACGGTCGTTTTTTGTGCTGGGCGGCTATCACGGCGAGCCCTTCCGCGGCGCCGGGTGGGGGAACGGTTCCTACTGGGGAGGGTACTGCAACCACGGTAATGTCCTGTTTCCCACTTGGCACCGCGTATATCTAGTAAAACTAGAAGAGGCCTTGCAGAGCATCACGGGTTGTGAAGACGCAATGCTGCCTTTCTGGGATGAGACGAGCGCCGATTCCTTGGCGAACGGGATCCCGTGGGCCCTGACTCGGCAAGACTTCGAGCTCGGCGGCGAGATAATCGCCAATCCGCTGCGTTCCTTCGTCTTCAATAAAAATATTGTCGACAACATCAACGGCGACGACCCGAATTACAGCAAGCCTAAGGAATATGAAACAGTTCGCTACCCGCTGTCGGGTCTGGTTGGCACCGCAGCCGACCGGGAGGCGACAAAGGCCCATAACGCCAAGTACCCTAACTACAACACAAACGTGGCTTTGCTTGATCGGAACATAGTAGACTGGCTCACCTCGCACATCGTCGTGGATGGAAAGGATATCCAAACGAATGTCGCGCACAAATATGCGGCCTGCCTGGATGCCCCTAATTACACGGTATTTTCCAACACGACCTCCGCTTTGCAATGGAACGAGGATAATGGCGGCAACATCATACCCCTGGAGAACCCGCACAACAGCATTCATTTGGCGGTGGGAGGCTATGACACGCCGACCTACGATAGATCCCCGATCGAGGGCGCCAATGGCGACATGGGCGAAAACGACACGGCCGGTCTTGATCCAATTTTCTTCTTCCATCACTGCTTTGTGGACCGCGTGTTCTGGCTATGGCAGAAGAGGCATAACTGCACGGATATTCTTGAAGTCATCGCAGAATATCCCGGCACCAACTCGGTGGACAACCAAGGCCCCACGCCCGGCACGCCAGCCAACGAGTGGCTGACGCTAGAGTCGCCGCTCAATCCGTTCAGGAAGAACGAAGACGGGACGGAGCGGGTCTATACCTCTCTCGATTGCATCAATATCGAAAGGCAACTTGGCTACACCTACGGCCCCGGATCGCTGGAAGCACCATCCGCAGTCGCGGCACTGCAACCGACCGCCAGCACCAAGGTGATCCGCGTATCGGGGATAAATCGCGGACGCATCAGGGGATCCTTCCTGATTTCCGCTTACGCCGTCATCGGAGGAAAGCGGCTCCACGTCGGAACGGATGCAATCTTGAGCCGCTGGAACGTAGAGGGTTGCGCCAATTGCCAGACGCACTTGGAAACTAAGGCATTCTTCGGCTTGCACGAGGGGGTGCAAAATGCCGACGAATACAAAGTCGAGGTCCGCACCCGAGATGGTCTGCTCGACCGCCACGAGGCCTTGACTACAATCGGGAGAAAGCCGTTCCAATTCGTAGTGCGGTAGTGGCGCGGCGATACGGCTCAAGACGCGCCGGATGGACAGTTCCCCAACGAAGCGCGCATGTTGCCCGGTGTCGCGGTTTGTTGTCCGAGGCGACAACCGCTGCGGTCACATATAAGTGCTTGGCTCGCGTCCGTGTCGGCTTACGGCGAGGCGGCGTCGCGTAATTTGCCTTCTGGCTCGGCAACCAGGAAAAATCACCGCTCAACTGCGGGCCGAATGTTCCTTTTTGCGTTTGCGGGTCATAGGTGCGGTAGATGCCGGCTGAAGAGTGGCAGCCCATGCAGCTCTCGGTTCCGAAAACCCGCGTGTTGTCCGCGGCTTTCGCCGGATAGCTGCTGGGGCATAAAACATTGCTGGGCAATTCCTCCTGCTGGCAGGCGGCCTGCACGCCTTTTTGAAAATACGTCTCCATCGTGATATTCGTCAGGTACACGGGGGCCGGGTTGCCGCCAGGCTTGTTTTCGATCGCGTGCGGGAGGCCGGCAGTCCACAGTGTCGGCTTTCTCTTCGGATCTGTCGGCCATTGCGTGTCAATCAGCTCGTAATATTGCCAAACCGAGCCCAGCTTGGCGAACGCCGCCTGCGCCTGCGCGTTGAGTTCAATCTTGTCGCCCGGGATCGGGATCGCCCGCATCGCCTGCGTCGGGGTTGTAAAGTCCTTAGTGGTTTTCGGATCCTGATTAGGCACGCAGATTTCACAATTCGGATTGTAAAACGACGGTTTTACTGCAGGGTGCGCCAATGGATGGCCGACCAAATTGTCAACCTGTTCGAACGTCCCCCAAATCCATTGCGGCGAAGAGAGCGATTTGTGGGCGATATGCATGCCGACGAGGCCCACTTGCACCTGCTGCGTGCCGCCGTTAGCGGTAGGAATCACCGCCGGCATTGTAAAAAACCGGTCCGCCTGATCACCCTTCTTTGTATCGATAATCTTCCAGGCGAACTTGATTTCGGTGGCACCGCTCCAGTCCTGTGTGTCGATACCCGAGGGAAATTGCAGCGCGGCGGTAGGCTTGCCCTTGCTAAAATTTATCTGGCCGTTGATGCTGTAAATTCCGGTATCGCAGATGTAACGGAGCTCGTTCGGATCGAGCGAGATGTCATAATGAACAAAATTGCCGTTCTGATCGATCAGCGGCCCGGTGAATGCTTGGTTGAGTTCACTTCCCTTCAGGTTGAGTACGGAAATGTTGCCTACCGCGGAGAGATTGCCGAGCAACAGCACCGTTCACGGATTGACGCCCGCAGGCCGTTGCATCAGCGGCAACCCGCGCAGCAGCGGCGCCGGCGCTTGTGCTACGGCCGCGAGCGCTGCCGCTGGTGACGCTATGCCGCATGCGATTGGGCGTTTGCCATCAACGCGGTAAACTTGAGAACTGTTCTGCCACAACGTCGAGTGTGGCGGCCCAAAACTCGGATCGGTGATCGACCGGGCGGGCTGACCCAGATCAGTCGTCGGCCAATTCACCGCGACAAACATTTGCCATGCATCGAGATCGAACAGCCGTTGTATTTCGGCAAATTGGTTCTGCTGTTCGAGCCGCTTCTGCATAGCCGTGTCGACATCGCCAGGAAAAGGCGGCGTAAGCTTGGCAGCGAAGTTTGGGAAGTTGGCGAGGTAGGCCGGCCGGGGATTTGACGGGGTCTGTGCCTGTGTGCTCACATTGACAGACCCCAGCAGGGCCACGGCCCCAAATAGCACCATCGCTCGGTGGCGTGTCGCCGACATTAATCCGTGCATATGGTTTCTCCTCCCGGTTGGCGGAAGCGTTTAACACTAATTATCCCCGCGGACCGATTAGTTAGACGCTCCGCATCCGTCGGTGTGCAACAGCGAAAAACTGTTAGGTTAGTGCCTTGGCACGTCGCCGTCGAACCGGCGAACTGCTCGTCTCGCGAGAGACGGCTAGCCCATCTTATTCGCTGGATGGCTGGCGGATATAGCTTGACCGGTTGATTTGGCGTAGGAAATGGGTGCTTAGACCATCCGTTTCGCCGGATCGAGAGTGTCACACCCGCCGTTAGTGGTCACACCCGCCGTTACTGACGATACGCTTCTACCATCTTCGTTTCCAGCCGTCGAGCGCAAGAAAGATTGGGTGCTCCGACACTTCGCAATCCCGACGATCCTGATTAGCGGAAATCACGAAGCTCATGGCCACCAGCTCTTCTGGGTGATTGCCTTCAATCGACAGAAGGCGAATACAACGGACCGACAGGTCGTCTTCCTCGAGCGAGCGACGTGGGAGTACGAGTTGCCGGTAGGCGAACCAACTCGATTTATCGGCGCGACGCTCTGGACCCATTTTCGGCTTACGGCGCCGCGACGGCCTCAATGGCGATCGCCCAAGACCGGCTTGAAGACTTCAAGGTAATCAGGATTGAGCGCGGCTACAAGTTGCGGAATCTACACTCGTCCGACACAGCCCGCTGCATGACACCTCCGTCGCGTTTCTTCACAAAGAATCGTCCCGAGATGCTGACAAAACTGGCGGCGCGGCTGAGCGCGGGCGGCCGTCGCTTGAGCTTCTGCGGCGAGGCCGAGCCTTGGCGGTTACCGGTTGCGCCGATTGCTGACCGGTTGTGGATATGACTGCGTCGTGGTGGCGCCATTGCTGATTGCGATGAGGGCAAGCGACCGGGTCAAGACCGATCGCCGCGACGCGCCGATGCTGGCCAAGCTGCGCCGCGCCGGCGAGCTGACTCAGGCAAGCCAGCGCGCGGCAACGGCGTAGCCGGCGCGTTGGGTCGGCGGCGCGACGCGGGTGTTTGCTTCGTGCGCGATCATCGCGTCGACCACGTCGCGGCGGCCCGATTTCATCGCCGCGTCGATCAGCATCTGAAAGAAGAGATCGCGCTGCGCGTTGCTGCCGCCAAGCAGGCGGATCTGCTCCCTTCGCGGCGCCAACAGCTCGACGACCCGCACATGGTCGCCCCGCCGGTGGGCCAGCACCGCCTCGCAGACCGGGACGACCACATCGGCGATCGCCGGCGCGGTCCACTCGGTTGGGTCGCCGGCGAGGTCGCGCAAGGCGGCGACAAATCGCTGCGCCGCAGCCCCGCGCCCGGTCGCCGCCAAGGCCAGCATCAGAGGCGGCACCAGTAAGAGATGCCCGGCATCGCCGATGCGCGCCTCAGCCTTGTCAGCCAGCTCCTGCCAGCGATCACCGACGGCAACGCCCATCTGCTCCAACCGCCACAGCAACCCCGGCGCGTTCTGCAGATCGACATAATGATCCGGCGCCGCCCGCGTCATCGGCTCGTTGAAATTACGGATGTTTTCGTCGTAGCTTGCCAATGCCGTGTCCAGTTCGCCAAGCTCCAACTCCATCAGCGCGCGGTGCCACCACAGATGATGGATTAAATTGTTGCCTAGCGACCAGTTTGGGACCTGGCTGGCGAGCCAATCGCGGCCCTGGCGCGGCCGGCATTCCATCTCCATCACATGCGCCTTGACGTGATGGGCGAAGTAGTTGGTGGGGTCATGCGCGATCACTGCGTCGACCGCGCCCTCGGCGCCGGCGGTGTCCCCAGACTCCTCGTGCGCGAAGGCCCAGATGGTCTGAAAGCAGTCATAGCCCGGCCGCTCGGCCGACCAGCCGGGGGCGAGGCGATCGGCCTGTTCGAGGATCTTCGCGGTCTGACCGTGACGAAACCAGGTGGTGTCGCAGATGCGCACCGCGAGCAGATCCGTGGGCTGCGCATCGAGGATCTCGCGCCAGATCCCGAACGAGCGGTCAAGCGCGCCCTGCGCCCAGGCGGCAAAGGCGGCGACGTGCCGGCGCTCGCGTTCCGTCGCCACAGCTGCGCCCGCCTGCGCCGCGGCCAGGGTCGCGGCGATTTCCGGCCGGTTCGCCGGGTTCGAGGCGCTGAGCAGCAGATAGCCTTTGAGACAATGTCCCATGACGAAATGCGGGTCGGCGGCAAGCATGCGGCCGACCAGCGCCATCGTGTCGGCATGGTATTTGAGATAGTGCTCGACGGCGCGGTCGAACGCCGCCGCGGCTTCCGGACTGTCGGTCGAGAGCGGCAGACCGCGTTCGTCACGGTTCATCCGAGATTCTCCCGAGGTATGGCCTCCTTGGCCTCCAGCTGGGATACGCAGCGGCCAGACCCCCGACCTCGCAACCGGCGATCAAAACCCGCCATCCTCGCCGGCGCGCCGGCCGCTCGCGATCCCAGCGGCGGTCTGGCGCCGATCGATTACTGCACGCGTTCGTAGGGGTAGCGCTTGACCTTCTCCATGTTCCGGCCTTCGATGCGGATCAGCCGGGTCGGGCCGTCGCGCCGCGGCGAGTGCAGATCGCCCTCGTTGTAGAGATAGGCCATGCCGGGCTTCAGCGTATAATCCTTGACCGGCCGCGCCTTGCCGGGCTTGCCCTCGCCCGGGCGGGCGACTGCGGCGTAGTCGGTCATGATCGTCTCGCCGCGCGCTTGGCCGTAAATCGCCCAGGAGGGGCCGTGATCGTGCGGGTTGCTGTCCTTGGCGCCATGGTAGACATGGCCCAGAATGCAAAAGCCGAGCTCCGGATCCTCGAACAGGATTTTTCGTTCGGGCACGTCGTCGCCAAGCTGCGTCTTGACGAAATCCTCGTCCTTCAGCACCTCTTGCACCAGCGCGCACACCTGCTTGCGCCCCTCGACACCGGGATCCCCCTTAAGGATGCGGTGGCATTCGCTCGAGAACCGTTCCAGGCTATGCTCCATCGATCATCTCCTCGGTGTGCGGGGCCGCAGGGCCACGACGGCCAAGCGGCCCGACAGGTGTTCAGCCTAGCAGCGCGCTCGGGCCTGGGACCTAGAATATTTTCGGGTGTAGCCTGAAAATTATTCGGTCTGAATGCGCCCAACCGTCGCGGCGCCGACACCAGGATCTCAGCCATGATCGGCCGTCTGCCGCCGCTCAACGCCTGCCGCGCCTTCGAGGCGGCGGCTCGGCTCGGCAGCTTCAGCCGCGCCGCGGAGGAGCTGAACGTCTCCGCCGGCGCGGTCAGCCATCAGGTCAAGGTTTTAGAAGGCTGGATCGGGCGGCAGCTTTTTCGCCGCCGCAATAACAGCGTCGTCCTCACCGATGCGGCCCGATCGCTTGCCCCGGCGATCAACGAAGCGCTGGAGCGTATAGCTCTGGGCATCGAGGGCCTGAGGGGGACGGGCGGGGCGATGGCGCTCACCGTCAGCGCGCAGCCCGACTTCGCGCTGAAGTGGCTGATCCCCCGGCTGCCACGCTTCGCCGCGCTCTACCCAGCGATCGAGCTGCGGCTGGTCACCGCCTACCGGGCGCTCGACCTGATCAGCGAGGACATCGACTTGGCCGTGCGCTACCTCGATCGTACCGCGGTAGCGGGCGGCGACGCGCTGGCCGAGGCCGGGGGGCAGCTCCGCGCCGACCATCTGCTGCGGGCCGATCTGACCCCGATCGCCAGCCCGGCATTGTTCGCGCCTGATCGCCGGTACGAGCCGGCGGCGCTGCGGGAGCGCACGCTGCTGCACGTGCTGAGCGCGCCGGACGACTGGCGGCAATGGCTGGCAGCGGCCGGGTTGCGCGGCGTCGACCCGGTGCGCGGGCCGAAATTCGACAGTTACGCCCTGACCAGCGAGGCGGCGGCGCAGGGCTGGGGCGTGGCGCTCGGCCGGATCGGGTTCATCGAGGCCGACCTCGCCAGCGGCCGGGTGGTCGCACCCTTCGCGCTGCGCCTCTCGGGACCGCGTTCATGGTTCCTGCTGACCGCACGCGGGCGGGCGAAGCCCCGGGTCGCGGCATTTCGGGCCTGGCTGCTGCGCGAAGGCGGAGTGGAGCCTGCCGATCACAGGACGAACGCGTGATAGTGCTCCACAGCCGCCCGCACATTGGCGATCGTGGCCCGCCGCGCCTGTTCCGCGCCCGCCGCATCGCCACGCCGCAGTGCGGCCAACACGGCGCGATGATCGTGCAGCGCGTGCTCGGTGCGGTCGGAAATCAGAAGCACGCGGCGGCCGAAGATGCTGGTCATGTCGTTCAGCCGCTGCAACAGCTCGGCGAGCGGCGGCGAATCGGCCGCGTCGATCAGCCTGCGGCGAAATTGCTCGTAATGACGCACATAGGCGTGAAGGTCCTTGCGCTCGACGATGCCTTGCATCGGCGAGCCGAACACCTCAATGAGGTCGTCCCAGCTCTCGCGCGGTGCGTTGCGGGCCGCGATCCGGGCGCCAAGACCCTCATTGACCTCCCGCATCTCGAACAGGTGCAGGACCTCCGCGAGTTCGCGCCGGCGGACCACAATGCCGCGGTTCGGCTGGCGCTCGACAAAGCCGAGATGCACCAGCGCCTCGAGCGCTTCGCGCGCCGTCAGCCGGGGAACCGCGAAATCAGCGGCAACGTCCCACTCGCGCAGACGCGCGCCGGGCGGGATCGTCTGCGCGGCAATGCGCTCGCGCAGGCGATGGGCCACCTCGGCGACGGTGGCGCGGGCCGGGGCCGGGGGCTGATCCGCCAAGAGGGCGATTGCGGAATCCTCGTCGCGCACAGGGGCCGATCTCATGCGGGTTGATCGTCGCATATTGGCGCCAATTTTGGCAAGAGGATTTTCGCATATCTCGTTGACAGGTGGCCTAACCGAGATCTAGCGTTGGCCAAGGTCGGCGCCGCCGGGGAGGAACGCTGTGGGCTATCGGTCGATCGGGCTACCCGCGATCGGTCCGGCGGCGCTCCTCGCGCCGCCGCGGCATCAGGCTTTGACTTCACCTCTTCAGAGACTGCGGCGAGTGGGTCGCCGCGGGACACCGCGATCGGCCCTGAGGTCGGGTTGCTCGCCAGACTGAGCGCAAGGAGCACAGCATGAAAGAGGGTTACCGCTTCGTCGATTGCGACATGCACATCATGGAGCCGCCAGATCTCTTCGACAAATACCTCGATCCGGCATTCAAGACCCGGATCACCTCGTCGCGGCGGGCGGTCGACGGCGGCAGCACCGGGATGCGGGGGCGGCCGTTATGGTTCTTCGACGGGATGCCGACCAGCAACGACGGCAACACCTCGCAATACAACCGGACGCGTGGCCCGCTCGTTTCCCAGCGCGCCAACAAGAACGTCATGTTCGCGGTCGAGCGCGGCTACGACGCGGAAGCCCAGGTCATGGGCATGCAGATAGAGGGGATCGACATCGCGGTGCTGTTCCCGACGGCGGGTCTTTCCTTCCTGGCTCGCGACAACATGGACCCGCAGCTGTCCAACGCGATCTGCCGCGCCTACAACGACTGGCTGCATGATTTTGTTCAGCACAGCCCCGACCAGCTGAAGATGGCGGCGATGCTGCCGATGCACGATGTCAACCTCGCCTGTCAGGAACTTCACCGCTGCGTCAAGGAATATGGCGCGGTCGGGACTTTCGTGCGACCCAATTACCTGAACGGCCGCTATTGGCATTCCAACTATTGGGATCCGCTCTACAGCATGCTGCAGGATCTCAACATTCCGCTGTGCTTCCATGAGGGCACCGGGTCGTACTACTCGACGATCGAGCCGCGCTTTGGCGAAAACCGGTTCATGCGTCATGTCGCCAGCCACCCGACCGAAATGCAACTGGCGCTGATCGCATTGATGCTCGGCGGCATCTTCGAATTCTATCCGCGGCTCAAAGTAGCCTTCCTCGAAGCGCAGAGCTGGTGGGTGCCGGGCCTGTTGGGGCGGATGGAATGGGATCTGCGCCAGCATCACGATTCCGACGCGCCCTATCTCAAATTGTCGCCACTTGAGTACTGGAAACGCAACTGCTTCTCGGCGATCGAGAGCGGTGAGAACGAGGTTGGCTCGGTCGTCGAGCTATTAGGCGGAGCCGACAACATCTGCGTGTCGACCGACTTTCCGCATTTCAACTCGAGCTTTCCCGACGTGTCGAACCGGGTGCTGAAGAATCCGAGCATCACGCCTGAAATCGGCAGCAAGATCCTGTTCGGCGGCGCCCGGCTCTACGGCTTTGACGACAGCGACTTCGCCAAGGCCGATGCCGCTGCGAAACGCCGCGACAATGTGCGGATGGCGCGCGCCTAGGCTGGCGCAGCCTGGATACGGCCCCGGTAGAGGAGGATACGATGAGTTGGAACGGCCATATCGTCGTCGACATGGACGCGCATATCCGCGAACGCGCCGACCGGTTTTTCCTCGACTACATCGATCCAGCCTATCGGGGCCCCTATCAGCTCCTGTGCGAGGCCGTCACCAAGCAGCAGGAGAAAGGCGATCGCTACGCGCTCTTCGGCAGCCGGAGCGCGGTCGTCGAGCAGATCGAGACCGGCCGCGCCCTCGGGGTGCGTGACACATTCGGGCTCAGCGGCCGCTCGGAAATGGAGCATGGCCGCGTCGCCTTTCCGCCGGGCCGCAAGGACCCGCTGCCGCCGATCCGCCAGGAAGTCAACTGGGACATCAAGGCGCGGCTCGAGGACATGGACAAGGCCTCGGTCGATATCGGCGTCCTTTTTCCGACGCATGTGTCGAGCTATTGCGCGCTGCGCGACGGCGGGTTCGAGAACGCGCTCTACCGTGCCTATCACCGCTGGGTCGCTGATTTCTGCGCCCAGGCGCCGACCCGGCTGAAGTGGACGGTGGTCGCCAATATGCGCGACGTCGCCGCCGGTGTCGCCGAGATCGAATACTGGGCCGAGCGCGACCCCAACCTCGTCGGCGTCTACATCTCGCCGCAGGCGCCGGGCGGCAAATTGCTCGACAACCCCGACCTCTACCCGCTTTACGATGCGGCGCAGAGCCTTGACCTGCCGCTCCTCGCGCATGGCGGCACGGCGCGGCCGCCCTACGGCCCCGGCACCTTCGATCTTGACGGCGCCTGGTTCCTCTTGCACGGCTTTTCAAACCCGTGGGCCGGCATGGCGGCGATGGGCGCGCTGATCGGCGGCGGCATATTCGATTTGTTTCCGCGCATCCGGGCGGCGATCATCGAGACCGCCGGCGGCTGGGTCCCGGCGGCGCTCGACCGGATGGACACGCACTACCTGATGTCTCCCGGACACGTGCCTAAGCTAAAGCGCATGCCGCGCGAGGTCTTGGCCGAGGGCCGCTATTTCCACGGCATCGACAGCTGGGAGCGCTCGCTCGAATTCTGCATCGAGGAATTGGGCGAGGATATGTGGCTGTTTGCGTCCGACTGGCCGCATGGCGACAGCGCCTGGCCCGAAAGCGTCGAGCAGACCGTAAATCGCCCGCGCCTCACCGAGAGCGCTCGCCGGAAGCTTCTCGGCGAGAACGCGATGCGCCTCTGTCCGCGCTTGCGGCGCTAGCAGGGTCAGTCGCGGACGTTGTTTGATAGTCGGCAGCCGGGATGACGTTGCCACGCATACGACATGGGCATGGGGAGCAGCATGATTACGACCAAAGCGGAAGGCGCGGTTCCTGATTTTCTGCGCATGGACCAACCGGTCAGTTCGGACCCGGCCAACGCCAGGAAAACCGGCAATTGGCATGGCTGGCCGACCAAAGATATCAACCCCGTAACGCTGACGGACAATGAGGGCCGCACCGTGCGGATCAGGACGCCGGTAATGGATTTGGAGGGGCTGATCACGCCCACCAGCCTGCACTACACTGTCCAACATTTCGCCGTGCCGCCGGTCGTGGAGACCCCGTCATGGGAGTTGAAGATCGTCGGTGAGGTCAAAGCCCCGCTGACCCTCAACTTCGACCAGTTGCGCCGCTTCCCCGGCCGCAGCGTCCGCACCGTTATGGAATGTTCCGGCAGCGACGCCACGTTTTTCGAGTACTTCAAGGGCGAGGGCGACAAACCCTCTCGCACCAAGGAGGCGATGATCCTCAGCGCCAGCGAGTGGACCGGCGTGCCGCTAGCCGCTGTGCTGCAGGAAGCCGGCCTCACCGCCAAATCGCTCTATGTGCGGGCCGAGGGCAACGACCAGGGCGTGCCGGCCACCGCCGCCCCCGGCACCAGGCCCTTCTACTACGACAAGGGCCTGCCGATCGAAAAGGCGCTCCACCCGGACACCATTCTGGCCTGGGCGCAGAACGGCCAGCTCTTGGAGCACCTCCACGGCGCCCCGGTGCGCCTCCTGGTGCCCGGCTGGTCCGGCAACTGGTCGGTGAAGTGGCTCAATAAGCTGGAACTGATGGAGACGGAGCCGGACTGCTGGTACCATTATCAGTTCTACTATTACGGGAACTCGCCCGACGACCCGCATAAGGAGCTGATCACCACGATTGGCGTCAAATCGATCATCACCCAGCCCAACGACGACACCGAGACGATGCCTGGCGGAATCCACATGATCCGCGGCTACGCCTGGAGCGGCGCCGGCGCCATCGACCAGGTGGATGTGAGCACGGACGGTGGAGAAACCTGGCGCTCCGCCCACATCGAACAGCCGCGCGACCGCTTCATGTGGGTGCGCTGGTCCTACCGCTGGGACGCGCGCCAGAAGGGCAGATACCACCTGATGTCGCGGGCCACCGATGAGGTCGGCCGCGTCCAGTCGCACGAGCCGCGCTACAACTACATGCGCAAAAACTTCAGCGCCATCGTCGGGTATTGGGTCACGGTAGCATGAGCCGCCCGGTCGATATGGCGCTGAGCAAAGGGGGGCACCATGCCGATCATCGATCATGCCGATTTGGCTTGGGCGCCCGTTACCGCACAGGTGCGCGAACGCTGTCTGGTCTCGCGGGAGCGGGGGGCGGTCTCATTGACGATCAAGGAAGTCGAGATCGCTCCGCAATGGGAAGGCCGCCTGCACACCCATCCGGTGGATGTCTCTATGCAGGTGATGTCGGGAGCCATTCAGGCGATCATCGGCGATGAGGTGCGGACGGTGCGGGCCGGCACCACGCTATTGGCCCCGCCCGGCGTGCCACACAAGCTGATCAACCGCCTGTGGACTCCGGCGACCCTGTTGATCACCTACCCGTCGGCGGCGCTGGAAACCGATTATCTCGAATAGATTGGTAAATCTCAGGAGGGCCGCATGGCCGTTGCACGCCGCGTGATCGCAGCAGAACCAGAACCCGTAACCAACGCAGAACCCCAGATTATCCCGACCAACGCCGGTTTGCGGACATTTGCCTCGCCGCCTCAGGCGCTGCAGCAGCACATCGTTCCCAACGACCTGTTCTACATCCGCAACCACTGGAAGGATTGCCCCAATCTCGACATCGATAGCTACCGGCTCACGGTGGACGGCGAGGTCGAGCGCAGCCTGTCGCTCTCCTACGCCAACCTGAAAAAGCTGCCGCAAAAGCGTTTCCAGGTGACCTTCGAGTGCTGCGGCAACAGCCCGGTGCCCGAGTATTACACCAAATCCCTGCGCATCAGTTCCGTCATGGAGCAGATCAAGGGCCACGGCATTATGGGAAACGCCGAATGGGCCGGGGTCTCGTTGCGGGACGTGCTGGAACTGGCCGGAGTCAAGGCCACGGCCATCGAGGTGATGTTCGAGGGCGCCGACCACGGTCCCGACGAGGTGGTGGGCGACCCGGCGGAGGTCACCTACGAGCGCAGCCTGCCCTTAGCCAAGGCTCTGCACCCTGATACGCTGTTGGCCTACGAGATGAACGGCGAGCCCTTGCCGCTGCAGCACGGCTTTCCGCTGCGGCTGTTGGTCTCGGGCTGGTATGGCATGAACTCCGTCAAATGGCTGGTGGGCATTCACGTCCTGAGCCGCAAATTCGACGGCTTCTATATGACCCAGCGGTACATAACCATGAACGAGCCCGGCAGCCCAATGCCATACCGCTCCTACACCAAGCTGCGGGTCAAATCGATCATCACCAACCCGGCGCCCGGCGAGATCATACCCGCCAGCGGCTACACCCTGGCCGGCGTCGCCTGGTCCGGTGAAGAGGACATCGCGAAGGTCGACATCAGCACCGACGGCGGCAAGAGCTGGAGCCGGGTGGACACTTTGCATCCCCGCAGCGGTTATTCCTGGCGCCGCTGGGAGCATTTCTGGAATCCGCCCGCGGCGGGCAAATATACCCTCATGTGCCGGGCGACCAACGTGAATGGCGAGACGCAGCCGATGGAGTTTCCCAACCCATGGGACGGCCGCGGCTACGGCAACAACATGGTCTTCCCCTTCGACGTCGTGGTCGACGACAGCCAGGTGGAGGGGGGTGGGGTGCAACACACGACGCGATCGGGTTCGATGGTTGCATTAGAGAAAACGCTTCGGAGGTGAAACATGGCGCGCTACGGTTATCTGATTCTCGACAGCGACCTGCACATGATGGAGCCCGACGATCTGTGGGCGCGCTATCTCGACGCGCCGCACCGGGCGAACGCGCCGCGGTTTTTCGGCGGCCAGCAGCGCCAGCTCGGCGACAGCAAGGACGACAAGGGCAACGCCGACGCGATCATGGGGATGGAGGTGCAGGGGCTGGCGATCCCGGCCCACGCCAATGCGCAGGGCGCCACCGCCTCCAGCCGCGAGCTGCGGCGCAAAAGCCGCGCTCGCCACCCGCATTTCAACGTCGCCCGGGCGCGCGGTTTCGACCCGGCCTCGACCCTGACCGCGATGGATATCGAGGGGATCGACGTCGCGGTCATGTACGGGACCCGCGGCCGGCAGATCCTGTGCCACGACGATCTGGCCCCGGACTACGCCGCGGCCCTGGCGCGGGCCTACAACAACTGGGCCGCCGATTACTGCAAGACCGACCCGCAGCGGCTCAAATTCGCCGCGCAACTGGCGATGCACGATGTCGGCCTGGCGGTCGAGGAGGCGCGCCGCGCGGTCAACGAACTCGGCGCCGTCGCGGTCATCGGCACCCCCAACCCGGTCAACGGCCAGCATCTGCACGACGACGCGTGCGAGCCCCTATGGGACGAACTCGAACGGCTCGGCGTGCCGATCGGCTATCATCCGACCGGCAACACCGCGCTCAAGGACGACGCCGGGCGGCGCTATGTCGGGCACGATAATTTTCATCCGATCGCGCACGCGATCCGCAACCCGGTCGAGTTGATGGGGGCGATCGCCAGCATGACCACCGGCGGCGTGCTCGAACGCCATCCGAAATTGCGCTGCGCCTTTCTCGAAGGCACCGCCGGCTGGCTCTATTGGTGGCTGTGGCGGCTCGACGACCAGTGGGAAAAGTTCGGGCCCGGCTGCGAGCGCCAACTCTCAATGATGCCGAGCGCATACTTCAAGCGCCAGTGCTACATCGCGCTCGATGTCGACGAGGAGCCGGCGGTCGACGTCGTCAACAAGATGGGCGCCGAATATTTTGTCGTGTCGAGCGACTACCCGCATTCGGACGGCGCCTTCCCGGAGGCGATCGAACAATTCCTTAGCCTGCCGCTATCGGACGCGCAGCGCCGCCACATCCTGTGGGACAACTGCGCCAGGCTCTACGCCATTCCCGCTCCCGCGGCGCCGCTGACCGGCGAAGTCAACACCGTCTCGGCGGCCGAATAGGCGACGCACACTCCGACAGCGGTGCCGGGCGGCCTCACATATGGATTACGAAGATCGCAGCGTTTAGACACCGAGGAAATCAATGACATCGATAAACCCATTCAATGCGCCAATGGTGGCGTCGCTGTCGGTGCGGGTCGTCGTCGATTCGGTATTCGATCAGTTTATGCCAAAAGCAACACACCCGATGGTTGCAATTGAGCACGTCGGCCGCATTCGCAATAATCTTAATTCGACGCTGGCCGGCGAATGGGGCCTGTCGCTGCATCTCGAATCCAGAAACGCGACTGAGACGGGCCAGTACCTGCTCGACTTCGGTTACACGCCCGACGTGCTCATACGAAACTTCGCGCTTCTCGGTATCGAGCCCGAGCGTCTCAACGGGCTCATTCTGAGCCATGGTCACCGCGATCATTATGGCGGGCTGGCAGGATTTGTCGCCCATTATCGGGACCGCATGCGCGACGATCTGCGCCTCTTTGCCGGTGGCAAGGAGACGTTTCGTGAAAAATGGGTTGGCTCGCGCGATGAAGAGCCGGCCTCCTGGGGTGCGCTCGACCGCGCGGCGCTCGAAGCCGTCCGCGTAGAGACTATTTGCTGCGATGCCGCGCACGCGCTCGAAGGCCCGTTTACGACAGGCAACATAGACCGCCAGTCGTTTGAAAAGGTGTTGCCCAACACTTTGGTCGAGCCGACGCCGGCTGATCACTTCACCGACGCGGAGCGGCGCGGGCGGCTGGTTCCCGACCGGCATCCCGATGAGCATGCCACGTGCTATGTCATAGAGGGGCGCGGGCTAGTTGTGATTTCCTCCTGCAGCCATTGTGGCGTGATCAACGCGATTAGGACGGCGATGGCGGTCTCGGGCGTGGACAAGCTGCACGCCGTGCTCGGCGGTTTCCATCTCGGGGCCGCACCACCCGATTACGTCGAATATACGATTGCCGAGCTGAAGGCGCTCGCGCCCGATGTGGTGATTCCGATGCATTGCACCGGCCGGAACTTCATCGCGAAGATGCGTACAGAGATGCCCGAGCAGCTGGTCGACTGGAATACCGGAAGCCGCTTCACGTTCGGTGTGTGAAGCGTGGACTGCACCCGGTCATGATGTCGAATCCATCGGGGTCGCCGCGGTGTCGAGTCGCAACCGGCCGCCGCCAAGGTAATCGTTACGAAAAACCGCCTGCGGGCTGCGCCTTTGTGGCCTGAATGGCGAGAAACGCAGCACCGAAGACGGTCAGTTCGCCAAGAGAGGAATCCACCGGCGCCATAAATCCGCAGCGCGTATAGTACCCCAGTAAGCGGAGGCCGGCCCCCACCCTGCGAGCGACAGGGATGGGCGGTGTCGGCGCGGCGGCGTATCGGGGCGGCGGCCGAGCCGGCCTTTCTCGGCAAGGTGCTGCGCCGGTTGAAGCGATGAAAGGATCCCCCGCGCTCTCTGGGACGCCGCCCGCCGGGGTGCTGCAAGCGGCGACGAGGCATTGCGCCCGGCGTGCGCTTACCCCCGATTTTCCACCACCACCGCGGACGCTAACTTCTGCCGCGCTGGTCGCGTCGGACACGGAGCCTCGATGCGTTGCTGCCGAACTCTGACGCGAGGTTTGAAAGAAGACCTTCATTCATCGGCAGCGAGGCGGTGGGTGGCGGTCATACCCGGAGCCCTGCCTGATGCAATGCCGTTATAAAAGCCGCCGGGGCCGAGCGCAGCCGGCAGCTGCGCACGATCATCAACCCGATGATCGTGTGCCGCGAGACGGACCGCGAGGCGCAGCGATACCACCAGGCGATCCTCGACGCGGCCGACCACGGTGCGGTCGAGGGCTTCGTCTCGCATCAGCGTAGCGGCGACGCGGTCGCCTGGAAGGCGCATGGCGACAAGCACCGCGCCCTCGGCGGCAACATCCAGATCATCGGCAGCCCCGAGCACGTCGTCGACAAGCTGGTCGGGCTCAAGCGGGCCGGCTGCGACGGGATACAGGTCGCGTTCTTCGACTTCGCCCCGGATCTGGAGTTCTTCGGCGAGGCGGTCTTGCCGCTGATGCCGATCTGCCGCCCGCCGAACATGCGCGCCTCGCTCGGCGCATAGCCGGTGACGACGTTGATCCCCCAGCGTCCGCCGGAGATGTGGTCGAGCGTCGCCCCGAATTTTGCGAGGTGGAGAGGATGCCACGGGCCGAACAGCACGTGGACGGTCGAGATCAGCAGGATGCGGTCGGTGATCGCGCTGAGAGCCGCGACCGCGATGAAGGGATCGAGCGAGTCCTCGCGATATTTGGAAATGCCGCCATAGCCTCCCTTTCTGGTCCACTGCGCGAGACCGAAGACGAGGTCGAAGCCCATCCGTTCGGCGCGCCGGGTCAGCGCCGCGTTGTAGTCGAACCGCCAATCCGTCGTGCGCGGCAGCAGCGACGCCGACCAGCCGCCGCTCTGCACCGGCAGGAAGAGCCCGAGGATCAGCGGCTGGCGGAGCACGCGAGAGATGGGGCTATCGGCGAACTCGGCAGGCGATACAGCCGTACGCTCGCCACGACCGTCAGACATCTCCAAAGGCCCTCCCCGCTACCCCGGGACTTAGCCTGAGATTCGCGCCTACTCCGCCGCCATCATCCGCAGCTCCTCTGCGGCGGACAGGATCGGAAGGCCCTCTATAGACCGGGAGGGCTTGCCATCGACGCCGACGAGCGGCTCGCCGACCAGGGTAATTCGATAGAGCTGGCGGTGAAAATCGGATTCAAAGATGTCTCGGGGCGCGAGGTGCGCTGTCGAGCGATTGTCCCAGAAGGCGATGTCGCCCTCGTTCCACTTGAAACGCACCGTGTATTCCGGGCGCGTAACATGCTCCCACAAGATCTCGAGGATCTTCTGGCTTTCGCGCGGCGTCAGGCCGACGATCGACTTGAGAAAGGACGGGCTGACGAACAGAACCCGCTCGCCGGTCTCGGCATGGACTGTCACGAGCGGATGCTCGCTCGCCAATGCGCGGCGCTTGACGCGCTCGTTGTACTCGCTCCCCGGCTTGACGCTTTCGCGCGGCGCAAACTTGTGTAAGCCGCGCAGCCCATCGACGAACCCGCGCATCGTTGGCGACAGCCCGGTGTAGGCGGCGGCGAGGTTGGTCCAGAACGTGTCGCCGCCGTAAGGCGGTATCGTCACGCCGCGCAGGATGGATGCGCTCGGCGGATTCACCGCTGCCGTAATGTCGGCGTGCCAGCCGGACCAAGGCGTTACCATCATCTCCGTGCGATTCTCGTTGGCCGTCCGGTTTTTGGCGACCGAATAGATCTCGGGATAGTCCGCGACATGGCCGAACACGGCGTGGCCGATCGTCGGCTCACCGAACTGGCGCGTCATGGCCACGTGCTGCGCGTGGTCGAGATGCTGGCCGCGAAAGAAAACGACCTTCCATTTCAGGAAGGCATCGCGCACTTGCTTCACTTGATCGGGCGGCAACGGCTTGGTGAGGTCCACGCCGCGGATCTCCGCACCGATATGAAGCGTGAGGGGCGCTACATCGATGGCCGGGTTCAGCTTCGTACCGGCGGTCTGCTGAAGGGACGACACCATTTGGCTGCTTCCTTCACCTGCTATCGAAACGACCGTGAACCGCCGCACATTGGCTGTCAATACTGCCCAATGGACCGGTGCCAGGCCATGTCATGGCCGCCGGGAATGCTGTCACGCAATCAATATCTGGGCGAATTTGCCACGCTCCAGGCCGACCGGCCTGTTGGGGGCTGATGTTGAGAGATCGCGCTCTTGCGATTTTGCAGGGTCCGCGGCGCTGCCATAGGGGGCAGGCCAGGGATGGCTTCATCCTCCGCCATCCCTGGCGGCGTGTCGCCGCGGTCAGGCCGCCTTGATGTTCGAGCGCTTGACGTGATCCAGGTTGGCGCCCTCAATGCGCACCAGCTTGGTCAAGCCTTCCCGTTTCGGCGAATGCACCACACCGATATCGTAGAAGTGCGCGTCGCCCGGCTGCAGGACGTAGGTCCGTTCTGGTGCGACCAACGTCGGGTTGGCGTCGTCGCCTGGCTTAACGATACGCCAGTCAGTCATTTCGGTGTCACCGATCGCGAGGCCGTAGATCGCCCAGCTTGAGCCGTGGTCATGCGGCGTCCCATGCGCTGGGGTTTCATAAACATGCCCGCAGACACAAAAGCCCAGTTCCGGGTCCTCATACAGCACCTTGCGCGGTCGGCACTGATCGGCAGTCAGGTGCCGGGCGACAAATTCCTTGTCCAGCGATACCTTCGATACCAGCGCGCACACCGCCTGTTTCCCGGCCGGCCCGGCATCCGTCGTAAGAGCGTGGCGGATATCCGCGCTCAGTTGCTCCAGCGTGTAGGCCATTTACTCCTCCTGTACTTTTCCTGGGTTGCGAGCAGGATTTTATCCCATGCGCGGGAGCCGGGAAACAGGCCGACGAGCAGACCTTGTTGATGGTCTCTTCCTCCCGCCCATCGGAAGCGATCAGAGGATCAAGCCCAACGTATGTGATACGATCCGCCACGATCCGTCTCCTACGCATGACGCTCGGCGCCGGCCAATCCGGGGCAACCCTCGCTACCTGCATATTGTGAGACGGCTCGCCCCGCCCTCAGGCGGACATCTGATCAAGGATAGCTGAATACTTCGGATCAAAAGGAGACGCGGATGCTGATCGTCGATGGCCAAATTCATCTCTGGGAAAAGGGTGCGCCGTCCCCGCCGCATCGTCAGGAGCCGTACTCCGCGCAGCAGGCGATAGCCGCCATGGACGAAGCCGGTGTCGACCGGGCGCTGATCCACCCGGTGCTGTGGGATCCCCAATCGAACGAATTGGCCATTGAAGCGGTGCGCAAATACCCCGACCGCTTCGCCATCATGGGGTGGTTCTATCTCGACGACCCGAATGGCCCTGACCTCGTCGCGCATTGGAAAGAGCGGCCGGGCATGCTCGGCCTGCGTTTCTATTTCAACGAGCGGCACAAGCGGGAATGGATGACCGACGGGAGCCTCGACTGGCTATGGCCCGCGGCCGAGCGGGCCGGTGTGCCCGTGGCGCTCGCCGCCGCGTTGTTCCTGCCGACGGTCGGCCGGATCGCCGAGCGTCACCCGGGGCTCAAACTGATCGTCGACCACATGGCCGTGCCGCCGGGGAGCCGCGGCGAACCTGCCTGGCGCTTCCAGCCCGAGCTCTTGGCGCTGGCCAGATACCCCAACGTTGCGGTCAAGGCGACCGGTCAGCCCGGCTACGCCGAAGACGCCTATCCGTTCCGCAGCTTCCATCAGCACCTGCACCGCGTCTTCGATGCGTTCGGGCCGACACGGATGTTCTGGGGCACCGACATCACCCGGATGCCGTGCTCGTGGCGGCAATGCGTGAGCGTGTTCACCGAGGAACTGCCCTGGCTCAAGGGCCGCGATCTCGACCTGGTCATGGGCGAAGCCCTGTGCAACTGGGTCGGCTGGCCCCTTCCCGGCTGAGCGCTACTATCGTCAGAGGACGCAACTATGAAGATTTTTGTACGGCCTGTGACGCGTTAGGGTAGATGGGTTCTGGTCGCGACCGGCCGGTAGTTGGCTCAACGCCGAGAGCGGCCATAAGCCAGCTTGCATCGTCGTTCCGGCCTGAGTGAACCTCAGCTACGTCTGGAGTGCCGGCGGCTCATCCGAACCGCTGCTTCACGTAATCGGTGACCGACGCCCCGACGAGTTCCGCAGTTGCATTCGGGCCGCGTACGAAAAAACGCTGCGCAATTCCATCCTTCACAAAAGCAGCCTTCGGCCCCTTTTCGCATCGAATAGCGAGCACGCGTTGGCCCCCATATTCCTCGAAATCCGTGTGGACATAGGGGAGGAAAACGTCGCCGATACGATCCCTAACGAGGTTACCGACGTGGAGGGCCATCTTGTCCTCGTTCGGGAACCCGTCGGCCCCGAGGCCGAGTACGTCACCGTTGTCCGCTACGCCTATGAGTAGGGTTCCGCCTTTGGCGTTAAGAAAGCCGGCAATGCTTTTGAGCGCCGCCATCTGCATTTTCTCATCCGGTTGACCGGTGTGAAGGTTGGTCCTGAGCGTCGACTTGAATTCGACCGCACCGCCCTCACCACTGGCAATCAACTCAGCAGCGGAAGGACCCGTTGACACCGTCTCCGGCAGGTCTCCCGTTAGTTGCCGCCACGCTGCGTGGATCACCTTTGCCATCCTGTTGCGCCGTTCAATCAGGAACTGCTCATAAGGGAGATCCCACCAGAGCTGAGGTAACGCATGCCAGAGATAGAGCTGCTCCCGCTGAATGGCGGAAAGCGCTGCATCGAGAGAAGGGACATAATCTGCTGGGGGCTTCTTCCAAATTTTAATATTCGATGGCCATTCTACTGGAGCGAAATTAGCAATTTGGTTAATTTTCTTAAGATCGGTGATCCCGATGTCTTTTAGATATCCGCGTGGGAACAGGTGATGCTGCTCAAGCGCGACCTTTGCACTCTTTATCGCAGGATCGAGCATTGCAGAAATTTTGACGGGGCTATAAAGCGCCAGCGCGTCAAGCATTATGAGCGCCGACTGATAGGCAAAGCGTGAAGGACTCCGCGCTGCGGAGGTTGCCAGTTGGCTCGGCAGGGTGGTTGCCCAATAATCGCCGGTCAGTGTCGTACTGCAAATCTCTCGCAGCTTCGCTAAGAACGCCGAACCTCCCGGCAGTTCTCGGACCATCGCCAGGTCGGATTCGAACCGGGTCTCGGGCGAATTTGTGTAACGTCCGGTAAGCGCCGTCATAAAGAAGAACTCAGCGATCGCCTGGCGCATTTCCTCTTTTTGGATGCCGTAATCTCGAGCACCGATTAGGTAGAGCACGTAGCTGTAAATAATTGCGGTCTGTGAGCTAATCATTCTCTCGCTTCGATAGCCCGCCAGCGTCAGCGCGCTGAGAAAATGATGCCAGTTGGCTAGGTTGAGGGCGATTTTTTGTCCCTCGCGCATCAAAGCAAATTGCTGGTCGCGCTTTTCGGGATTATCGAGGCCTGTGTTTGCGTCCCGGCCACGCAGTGCGCTGTAGACATTTTCGAGCCGCGCTCGCCTCAACGAAAGCCCGACTGTCACGCGCAGCATCTGATCGGGTGCTGGTTTGATGAAATGATTGAAGGGCGACGGTTGTCCATTCGACGGTCGGGTTGCTCGTAACGAGAAGGTTTCGAGATCGGCCCGTCCGTCGTCCCAAAAGACCGACATCAACGTCATGATGAAATCGGCCTGATTGAGCTTCTTGCCCTCTCCATTGATGCGCACGAAGACGTCGGCGACCGTCTCCATATCGACGGAAGCGATAAGCTCAAGTGCCACGAATTGGTATTGAGGAAGATTGTGAAGCCGGCTAAGGGAGTCCTCGATCCGGTCCAACTGCCCGCCCGTCAGTTCGCGTGTTTCCGCTATTCGCTAATGAAATTCTTCGCAAACGACAGAAGCTTCGTTCCGGGTCGCCAGATAACGGAGATGTCTGGAATATAAGCTTTGTCCTTCCGGATGGCCGCATCCGCGACGGCAAAACGTTCCGAAAGTGGGCTGAAAGCGATCTCGATGCGCTCTCTCTTAAAATTGGCGCGCAACACCTCGGAACCCTTCATGACAGCGTACAGCGCTGTTAGCCTCTGCTGACCGTCGACAATCGCAAGCTTTGGTGCCGCCTTTTCGTTTTTCGTTCCGATGCCTTTTAGACCAGCATCAGCACCAGTTTCCCAGAAGAGGAGAAAGCCGGCCGGATAACCTCGGTAGAGAGAATCAAATAAGTTGCGCACATTGACGTTCGGCCAGACGAAAGGCCGCTGCAACTCGGGAAGTCCGATCTTGCCGAGATCGATGTCTTCCATAAGCGCGTTGACCGGGTAGTTTGTCGTTGTGAACAGCGCCACGTTCCCCCTGCTCCTCTCTCCAGCGGCAGCCTTCGGTCTGTATACCAGGTGTTCGTGTTGCCAATTCCTGGTGGACGGTATCCGGTATGATCAGGCCAGGCCAGCAGATCGCGTGGCGCATACTATGCTCCTTTCTGGGCGTGTCTGCTTTGGGGCGTAACTGCGACATGGCCGTGGTGGGGAAATGAGGCCTTATGTGATCTGCCACATGAACGCGAGCGTCGACGGGCGCATTCTGGGCTCCCGGTGGCGGCCGGCCGAGAACCGCATGGCGGGGTTGTTCGAGCGCCTGCACGATGAGCTCGGCGGCGGCTCCTGGCTGATCGGCCGGGTGACCGGCAGCGAATACGCCAGGGCAGCTTCCTACCCGGATCGCACCGATCAGACCTATCCGCGGGAACCCTGGTTCACCCGGCGCGATGCCCGCGCCTACGGCATCGCGCTCGATGCGCAGGGCAAGATCGCCTGGGGACGGTCCGACATCGGCGGCGACCCGATCGTTGCGGTGCTGACCGAGCGGGTCTCCGACGCGCATCTGGCGGGGCTGCGCCAGGACGGCGTCTCCTACATCTTCGCCGGCGACGAGGCGCTCGATCTGCGATTGGCGCTCGAGATCCTGAACGGTGAACTGGGGCTCGAACGCCTGCTGCTCGAAGGCGGCGGCGGCTCCAACGGGGCCTTTCTGCGGGCCGGCCTGATCGACGAGATCAGCTTGGCGATCTGCCCCGCAATCGATGGCGCGAAGGGCGCGCCGAGCGTCTTCAACTCCAGTGACAAGGATGCCGGCGTCGCCGCGCCGATCCGCTCAATGACGCTGGCAAGCTGCGAGGTGCTGGAGGGCGGCGTGGTTTGGCTCCGCTATCGGCTGCAAAACTGCTGATGTCCCGCGGCGGACGCCGGCAGAGCGCGATCCGACAGGGACGGTCGCCTATTACCGTCACCCCCGCGAAAGCGTCGCGAAAATGGGGGTCCAGGGCAAGCGACGAAGCGGCGACCCCTGGATTCCTACTGCGTTCGCGATGCGTTCGCAGGAATGACAGAAAAGACGGCGCGCGGCCTATTGGGCCGAACCGGGTTCTTGCGCGCGCGGGACCGCCCGGAAGAACGGTCCCACTCGGCTCTAATCCGCGATAATCAGGCAGCCGGCATGCGGTAAAGCCCGCACAGCTTGTTGCCGTCGGGATCGCGAAGGTAGGCGAGATACATCTGGCCGGCGGCCCCTTGGCGGATGCCCGGCGGGTCTTCGATCGACGTGCCGCCATTCGCGAGGCCGGCTTTGTGCCACGCCTGGGCCTGTTCGGGACTGCTCATCGAGAAGCCGATGGTGCCGCCATTGGCATGGCAGGCCGGCTTGCCATCGATCGGTTTGGACACCATGAAACGCCCGCCATTGTGCGCGTAGGCCAGCCGGCCTCTGGCGTCTTCAGTCCCGGGCTGGCCGCCCATCGCGACAAACAGGGCATCGTAGAATTTCTTCGACCGGGCGATGTCGTCACTCCCGACCATGATATGGCTGAACATTCCGTTCTCTCCTCATCAGAAGCACATCCGCCCGCAGTCTCCGCCCCGCAAGCAGAACACGGCTTACAGGCCTGGGTCAGTATCACCGGGCAATGATCGGCAACAGAGTAAAATTCTTCCCTCCCTATTGCTATCCCCATCCCCGGCTAAGCCCGGATCCCGAAAGCTGATTATCCGAGGATTTGGCGCGACCGCTCTTCGTCGCCTTCAGCCTGTCGACGGCTGGTCGCGTGCGCTCAAGAATAGTCGGCATGCGGTGGCTCCCTGAGCCGATTGTCGGCAGGTCGGCTCCTCTTCGGGGTAGCGCCGGGGCATAGCTATTAGGCTGTTACCCCATGTTATGGATAACACATCATCACATTTTACTTAGCCTCCCTATAAGACAATCAAATTCATAAATTAATGAGACGCCAAATTATCGGTTTCCAGTTTTTTTGGATACGTTGGCTGATTTTAGTCATGACTATATCATACCGTATTGCAACACCGAGCCCTTGGCATGCTCTCTTGCTGGCTACTGGACGACTTCCTCGGTTTCCCATTCCCGAGACCTCATCTCGCGCGGGCTTGGCGAGCGCCGTCCTTGGACTTTGTCTTATTAAAGGTTCGGAGCCTCTGCAGCCTGTCAGGATAGCCCCGAACATCAGGAGCGGCCGTGGCGGCGCAGCAGCGTTGTCAGTTCGGCGAGGCTCCGCCACTCGTCGCTGCGCTCGACGGCGTGCTCGACCTCGCTCGCGCCCTGCCCGGTCAGCACGGTTCCGGCGAGCTCGCGGAACTTTTCGCGGATCTCGGATTCGGCAAAGGGACGCTGGAAATCGCCGCGATGGCTGTCGCAGGAATGCGTGGCGCTCCGGCCGTCATCGAGGGTCACGGTCACCCGCGCCGGGCGCAGCCGCGGCGCCAGCGCGCTCATCGCCGGGTCTTCGCCGACACTCACGCGATGGCGCAAGGCGGCGATCGTGGGATCGAGGAGTGCTGTGTCATCGAGAGCGGCGAATCCGGCATGGCCGCGCACCGACATCACCGCGGCGGCGTGCGGCAGCGAGTATTTGGACGCAAAGTAATTCGGCGGATCCGGGTTCTTCATGACTGAGGCGAAGCGATAGGTCGCAACGTCGATATGCGCGATCTGGTCCGGGCGCGGGCGCAATTCGGCGAGCGCCGCCTGCAGGCAATCGAGCGCCGGGTGGATCGGGTTGCAGCAGGCGTAGAGGCGGAAGTAATTGCGGGTGATGTGCCAGGTGGCGCCCAGCTCGTCGACGAGGCCGTCGGCCGTGAACCCGCCGCCGACCAGCTGGCCCAGCGCCTCCTCGATCGCATCCGGCTGCGCCTCGAACCCGGCGAGCGCCAATTCCGGCGCCAAGGCCGCGGCTAGGCCGCTGACGCCGCCGGCGACGTTGAGCGCGGTGGCCCCGGCGACGGCATTGGTATAGCTCGGGGTCAGCAGCAGCACGGTGGCGATGCGCATCGCGCGGCTGATCCCGGGGGCATCGAGCCCGCGCAGCCGCGCCCCGGCCGCCGCCGCCGCCAAGAGCGACACCTGGCCGTTCTGGTGGGCCAAGGGCCTCGGGGTGAACCCGCCGGCGAGCCGCGCCGCGACGTCGTAGCCGAGCACCAGCGCGGCCAAGAGGTCGCGGCCCGAAGCGCCGGCTTGCTCGCCGACCGCCAGCACGCCGGGCAATACCTGCATCGCCGCCTGCCCCGAGACGAAGCGCAAGCCCTCGCAAAGCTCGATCGAGCGCCCGGCGATGCCGTTCAGCAGGGCCGCGGTGCGCGGATCCTGCGTCGGCCAGCCGCGCGCATAGACGGTGGCGCCGCTGCCGGCGGTGGCCGCGAGCCGCTCGCGCAATTGCCGCATTTCGGGCCGCTCCGACCCGGCGAGGATGACGCCCAAGGTGTCAAGCAGCACCAGCTTTGCCTGCCGCTGCACCGTTTCGGGAATAGCCTCCCACTGCGTCTGCGCTACGAACCCGGCCAATTGTTCGATCTCCTTACCCACCGCTCTCCCCCGTTTGTTGGCGCCGTTTGCCACGCGATCAGAGGATGGTAGCCTCAGCCAGCCCGTCGGACCAATGGTTGCGGAGAGGAATGAGACATGGCCGTCGTCGAGACCGAGCGCTTGGGGCAGATCCTGGTGGTGCGGATGAACCGGCCAGAGCGGCTGAATGCGCTCAACCGCGAGATGCGCACCCGCCTTGCCGAGACGTGGACCGAGTTCCGCCACTCGGGCGAATTCGAAGTCGCCATTTTCACCGGCACAGGCCGTGGCTTTTGCGCCGGCGAGGACATGAAGGAGTCGCTCGCCGCCGGGCGCGCCTGGCGGAAGCCGGCCCGACATCGAGGACCCGTTCATGTCCGGGGCGCTGGAAAAGCCGGTCATCGCCGCCGTCAACGGCTATGCGATGGGCGGCGGCTTCATGCTGGTCGAGCGCACCGATCTGCGGGTCGCCGTGCGCGAGGCGATCTTCGAAGTGTCCGAGGCCAAACGCTGGCTGCTTGGGCGGCTACAATCACGGGCACATCGCCAACTTGCCCTATCCGATCGCGATGGAGATGGCGCTGGGCTTTCGCTTCACCGCCGAGCGGTTCTACCAGGTCGGCTTCCTGAACCGGCTGACCACGGCCGACGAATTGATGCCGAGCGCCTTGGCGATGGCCGAGCACCTCTTGACCCTGCCGCCGGCCTCGCGGGTCAACACCGTCCATATGATGCGCCAGATGCGGCCCGCGCCGGGGCCCGACCAGCAGCGCCTCGCCAAGGCCCTGCACGAGCACGGCGCCAAGAGCGACCTGATCGAGTCGCGCGCCGCCTTCGCCGAAAAGCGCAAGCCCAATTTCAAGGGCTGGGACGATCCGCAGGACCGCTTCCGCCTGCCGGCGCTCGATCAGGCCAAGGGCTGAGCCCTCTCTCCGTCCTTTGGGGGGAGAGGGAGCAATAAACGACGGGAGGATGGAACTTGGCTGATCCGATGGATGCCTGCTCGAACGGTCCGCTCGCGGGCCTGAAGGTGCTCGATCTGACCGAGCACATGGCGGGGCCGTTCTGCACGATGATCCTCGCCGATATGGGGGCCGAGGTAATCAAGCTCGAGCGCCCCGGCAAGGGCAATTCGGTCCGCGCCTGGGGCGACGGCAGCGAACGCAACCCCTATTTCCGCTATATCAACCGCAACAAGAAGGGCATCACTCTCGATTACAAGCAGCCCGAAGGAAAGCAGCTGTTCCTCGAGCTGGTCGGAGGCATCGACGTGCTGGTCGAGAATTATCGGCCGAATGTGATGCCGCGCGCCGGGCTCGGCTTCGAGGCGTTGCGCGAGGTCAACCCGCGCCTCGTCTATGCCCAGCTTTCCGGTCTCGGCTATGACGGGCCGCATGCCGGGCGCGGCGGCTTCGACCTGATCGCCCAGGGCATGGGCGGCATCATGCACGTCACCGGCGAGGCGGACGGGCCGCCGACCTCGGTCGGCCTGCCGATTTGCGATCTCGGCACCGGCATGTGGGCGGTGCAGGGCATTCTCGCCGCACTCTACGAACGCCAGCACACCGGCAACGGCCGGCTCGTCGAATGCTCGCTATTGGAGACCGCGATCGGCTTCAGCTCGTGGACCAGCGCGCAATGGCTCGCCGACCACCAGGAGCCGACACGTCAGGGCTCGCGCCATCGCCAGAACGCGCCCTATCAGCGGATGCGGACCAAGGACGGCTATCTGATGATCGGGGCCGCTGGGGAGGCGATCTGGCAGCGCTGCGCCGACGCTCTCGGGCACGAGGAATGGCGCCGCGACCCGCGCTTCGCCACAAATGCGCAGCGGATGGTAAATCGCACCGCTCTCGAAACCGAAATGGAGCGCGTTCTCGCCACTGAAACCACCGGGCATTGGGTCGGCGTGCTCGAAGCGGCCGGGGTGCCGTGCGGCCCGGTCTACGATTACGCACAGATGTTCGCCGACCCGCAGGTCCGCCATCGCGGGCTCGTCCAATATGCGAGCGACGCCGAATTGGGCGAGGTTGCGCATGTCCGCACCCCGATCAAGATCGGCGAGGCGGTGCGGGTGCGCACCGTCGCCCCCAGGCTCGGCCAGCATAATGGCGAGATCTTCGCCCGCCTCGGACGCAGCGACGCAGAGATCGCCAAGCTGCGCGAGAAGGGCGTGCTGTAGCCCGCTCGTGCGCGAGGGTTACTTCAATTGCGCGACGCCAGCGCGGGCGCAGTCTTCATCCTCCTGCGAGGTGCCGCCGCCGACGCCGCAGGCGCCCTCGACGACCCCGTTCCGGATGATCGGCACCGCACCCTGGCCCATGATCATCGGACCGCCGGCGGCGGCGATGCCGCGCGGGGTCGGCTGGTCGGCGCGCGCCGCCATCTCGCCGCTCGGCCGGCCGAATGCCGCCGAGGCCACCGCCTTGCCCTGGCTGCCATAGGCGCTGGCCCAGATCGCGCCGTCCATGCGCTGCAGCGCGATCGGCCGACCGCCAGCATCGCACACGGCGGCGCTGATCTTGATGTTCAATTCCTGCGCCTTGGCGAGCGCGCCGCGCAGGATCCGATTGGCTTCGTCCAAGGTCAGTGCCATTGCCATGCTCCATTGCTCGATGATGTTCGACCGCTGCTGCGGTCACGGTAAGCCGTCAGCAGGCGCGGCGCCACCCGGCTTTGTCGGCAGCGGGCCGAAGGCGGGCGGCGGGATGCGGCGCTTGGAGGCGGCCTCGTAGGCCGAGGCGATCTTCAGCAGCACATCCTCCCGGCCCGGCTCGGCGCGAAACACCAGCGAGAACGGCAGCCCCGGCGGCGGGATCGTGGTCGGGGTGTCGGAGGCGACCGGCACGTAGCGGGTGCGGTCGGGGCTGAGCTGGAACACCGGGTCGTAGACGCGTGGTTACATAGCCGGCCGGGATCAGCATCTCGGTCAGCCCGGCATTCGGGCCATAGAACGATTCCAGGCGCAGATTCTGCGAAAGGCCGGGCTCGGGGGCGCCGCCGATTTTGGCCGGCGGCAGCGGCGTGTGCAGGCGGACCAACGCATCGAGCCGGTTTTCCAGGATCACCATCATGTCGACCCGGCGCAAGCAGTTCGCGCAGCATGATGCGCTCGTCGACCCCCTGGCGGCCGCCCAGCGGGTTGCGCGGGTCGCTCACTTCCTCCCAATTTTTGAATGCGGCGCGGCCGTCATCGCCCCAGAATTTGGAGCGCGCGTTGAGCGCGGCGAAATCGACGAGGGTCTCGGTAAAGCCGCGCTCCTGCCAATCGGCGGCGCGGCGCGAGAGGTATTGCGGGATGTGAAAGCGGAACATCATCGCCAGCTCCTGTTGCTGGATCGTGGCGATGTCGAGGTTGACGGGCGGCGCGATCTGGCCCTCGGCCAGCGCCACCAGATAATCGATCGGCGTCATCGCGCCGGCGCCGAAGACTTTGCCGGGCGCGAACTCGGTCGGCCGGATCGCCGCGGCGAACTCCTCGAACAGCGGCGAGCCGTCGGGCCGCAGCCGGAATAAGAGATCGGGCATGAACACCGGCACCAGCCGCGCCAGCGCGCGGCGGAAATCGGGGTCCATCCGCTCCAGGTCGCGATCGGGCTCCCACAGCGGATCGGACGATTCGACCAGGGTCGCGCCGAGCTTCTGGCCGAGCACCGCCTTGATCTCGGCCGCCGCGGCGGTGACGATCGGCAGCGGCGGCTTTGGCGCCGGGCGGCGCCAGCATCGACTCGCGGATGACGCCGATGCGCATGCCGGCGAGCGAGCCCGGCGCGCCGCTGATCCCGGCGTGGCTCGCATAGGGCGTCGCCAGCACCGAGGAGCGCGGCACGGTGGTGTACGGGTCGCGCGGGTCGTAATAGCCGGCGACCGGGTCCTTCAGCGCGTCGAGCACCTTGGCGCAATCGGCGATCGTGCGGGCGAGGATGCCGGCGCGGTCGCAATAGATGTCGGCGCCGATCGCCCCGCCGTCGAAGCCGAGCATCGCCTTGTGCGGCAGGATCAGCGCGACCGCGTTGTGGTTGGCCGGGCCGCGGGACGAGGCGCGGGTCTCCTCGCCGAGGCTCGCCATCACCAGATTGGCGCCGACCGACACGCCCGAGCCCGAAGCTCGAGCCGAGCGAGGCCGCGCGCGTCGTGTCGTAAGGGTTGGCCGGGTTGCCGGCCCAGCTGCTGCGCTGATAGCCGAGCGTCGAGGGCAGCACCTTCTCGGGCCTGTGCCGCCCGCCCGGGTCGCCGGCGCGGCCGTTGTATTCGGTGCAGACCGCCTTGGCGAAAATGATCGCGCCCTTGTTGCGCAGTTGCTCGACCAGGACATGGTCGCGCGCCGGAAAATCGATGTCGTAGGCCGCGTCGCCGCCGCCGGTCGTGCGCATGTCCTTGGTGTCGAACGGGTCCTTGAACGAAAAGACGACGCCGTACATCGGCATCTGGTCGAGTCGGCGGATTGCGGCCGTAGCGCGCGTCGAGTTCGGCGGCGCGTTCGAGCGCGTCGGGCAGCTGGCGGAACTGCTCGCAGACCGGCGGCGCGCCGGGCGGCAGCGGGCCCGCCGACGGATGCCGGTCGAAATCGCCGCGGCAGGTGACCGAACGCTCGCCGCGGATGTTCAGGGTGGCGAGCGCATTGAGCTGGCCGGCATTGGCGATGCCGGCGATCATGCCGTATTGCTGGCTGACGGCCGGGTCGGAGGCGGTCGGCTCCATGCGGCCGAATTCGAGCGGCGGGCCGCGATAGCGGTCGAGATCGGGCAGGATCGTGGCCGCCTTGACGGTCTCGGTCGGGAAGCGCAGCGCCGCCCCGGCGCGCACCGCGCCCGGCGCTTCGGCGACCGGCGCGCCGTCCTCGGTGACCAGAGCGCTGGCGACGCCGTTATAGGCGCGCGCCCGGTCGATATAGTGCTGCACGACGGCAACGCAGGTGGTTTGCCCGGCCCGGATCGCGCGGTGCAGGTCGGCGATCGTCGCCTCTTCGAGCTGGAACGGCGTTTCCCCGCGATCGCGTCCGTCGTCCATGATCCCGCCTTCTTCTTAACCCATCCGCGCCGCGAGCTTATCACCCGGCGGAATTTTCGCGTGCCGAGCCAGGCCCGATCCTTCAGGATAGGACGATCGGCCCACCCACTTCGCGGAATTCAGTCATGCCTGAACAAGTCGCAACAGAGCTCGCCCCAACCGGCGTTTTGCGCGTCGCGATCAATATGGGGAATTTCCTCTTGGTTACCGGCAAGGCGCCCAATGGCGACCCGACCGGCGTCTCCCCCGATATGGCGCTGGCGATTGGCGCCCGGCTCGGCGTGCCGGTAAAGTTCATCCCTTACGCGCGGCCGGGGCAGATCGCCGACGATGCCGAGAAGGGCATGTGGGATATCGGCAATATCGGGGCCGAGCCGCAGCGCGCCGCGGTGATCAGCTTCACCGCCGCCTATGCCGAGATCGAGGCCACCTATCTGGTGCCGGCGGGCTCGCCGATCCGCGCGATCGGCGAAATCGACCAGCCCGGCAAGCGGGTCGCCGTGACCGCACGCAGCGCCTACGGCCTGTGGCTCGAAAACAACTACAAAAAGGGTGAGCTATTGCAGTTCGACAGTGCCGAGGCTGCGCTCAAGGCGTTCGACGGCGACAAGCTCGACGCCTATGCCGGGTTGCGGCCGGGCCTGATCGCGGTGCAGCAGGCCCGGCCCGGCTCGCGCATTCTCGACGGGCAGTTCACCGCCGTGCAGCAGGCGGTCGGCACCCCGAAGAAGAACGCGGCCGGGTTTGCCTTCCTGAAGCAATTTGTCGAAGAAGCCAAGAGGTCCGGGATCGTGGCGAGCTTCATCGAGCGCCACGGCGTGGTCGGCCGGCTGTCGGTGGCCCCGCCCGCCTGAAGGTGAGCCGGATTCGCCACGTCAGCGATTGGAGGTGCGCCATGAGTAGGAAACCAACCCCCAACCACAGGATGTAATTCGGCTGAGAGCCACTGATAATCCGAAAAGACCTGGCAGTAAGTCCTGCCGCCGCTTCGACCTTTACGTGAATGGCATGACAGTCGCGCAATATGAAACGGCGGTACTTACCAAACTCGGAAATGACGAGTCTAAGAAATGTAGACTGGATCTGCAATTCGATAGTGATCCAAAGCGGGACTACATTCGCCTTGAGCGTAACGGTACGCCTATCGTGCTCCATAGAGGTGCCTCAATGAGTTATGGCAGGATAAAGCCATAATCCAGCTCTTTCGTTGCGGCCCTATTCTGCGAGATCGTGAAGCTCGCATAGTCTGCGTTTTTTCCACTGTCGCCGCTTAATGCGCCTGCCGAGGAGTTTCCACCGTGCCCGACGATTCGACATCGCCATCGACCGATCTCGCCTTCATGACCATCGCCGAGGCGGCGACGATGATCGAGAAAAAACGGCTCTCCCCGGTCGAATTGACGACCGCGCTGATCGGCCGGGCCGAGGCGCTCGATCCGCAGCTCGACGCCTACCTGCTGCCGACTTTCGAGCGGGCGCTCGACCAGGCTCGCGCCGCCGAAGCCGAGATCATGGCCGGCCGCTATCGCGGGACGATGCACGGTATCCCGTTCGGACTCAAGGACATTTATGCGACCGCCGGCATCCGCACCACCGGGCACTCCCGGACCTGCATCGACACGGTGCCGGCCGCCGACGCGACGACGGTCGCCAAGCTCTACGAGGCCGGGGCGATCCTGACCGGCAAGCTCGCGACCCATGAATTCGCCCATGGCGGCCCGAGCTTCGACCTGCCCTGGCCGCCGGCCCGCAACCCATGGAACCGCGAGCGCTTCACCGGCGGCTCGTCGAGCGGATCGGGGGCAGCGGTGGCGGCCGGGTTTGTTCCAGCCGCGCTTGGCTCCGACACCGGCGGCTCGATCCGCGGCCCAGCGGCATTTTGCGGCATCGTCGGGCTGAAGCCGACCTATGGTCTGGTCAGCCGCCATGGGGTCTATGCCAATTCGTACAGCTTCGATCATGCCGGGCCGATGACCTGGTCGGTCGAGGATTGCGCGATCGTGCTGCAGGCGATCGCCGGCCACGACCCGCGCGATCCGGCGAGCGCGCGCCACAAGCTGCCCGACTATCGCGCGGCCTTGACCGGCGACATCAAGGGGCTGCGCATCGGCGTCGTGCGCCACCTGCACGAGGACGACTGCCCGGTGTCGACCGAAACCCACGCCGCGCTGGGGGAGGCGATCGCGGTGTTCCGTTCGCTCGGCGCCACGATCGGCGAGGTGCGGCTGCGCCCAGCCCAGGATTATTACGACGTCAAGGTCACAATCGCCGAAAGCGAGCTCTTGGCGGTGCACGAGAATGTGTTGCGCACCCGGCCCGGCGATTTCGGCGAGGATTTTCTCGGCCGCGTGCTGCCGGCGGTGCTGATCGGCGCTCGCGATTACGTGCAGGCGCAGCGCGAGCGCCGGCGAATACTGGCCGAAATGGCGCCAGTCTACGAAAATTATGACGTGCTGGTGACCGCGACGGCCGGCGGTCCGGCGCCGCGGCTCGACGCCTGGCGGACGATCGAGTTCTGGCGGCGGCCGTCATTGACCACGCCGTTCAACGTCACCGGCGGGCCGGCCCTGGCGCAATGCATCGGTTTTGCCGGCAATGGGCTGCCGTTGTCGATGCAGCTGGTCGGCCGGCCGTTCGACGACGCGACCGTGCTGCGGGCAGCGCACGCCTATGAGACGGCGACGCCATGGCGGTCCCGCCGGCCAAGTCTCGATCCCGCCGCAAAATTCTCGGGCGCGTTGCCGCCGATCCCCGACCCGGCGCCGGCCGATATCGACGCCTCCACTCGCGACCGGGCCGCGACCGCCTGCCGCGCCGCCGGCCTTGCCTTGTCCGAGCGGCAATTTGCAATGGTCTGCGCCGCGGCGCCCTATGTCGAGGCGATGACCGGCCGGCTCTACCGCGAGCGCAGCTGGGCCGAGGAGCCCGCCAACATCTTCCAGTTCGCCATCTAGCCGGCGCGGCGTCAGCGGATTATCGCGCGGACGAAGGCGCCGCCGGCTTTGATCGCCTGCCGGCCGGCCGCGAGTTCCGGGTGGAACAGGTGCCAGACATGGATCATCTGCGGCCAGATCTGCAGATCGACCCGCACATCGGCGGCGCCCGCGGCCCTGGCCAAGCGCAGCGCATCGTCGAGCAGGGTTTCGCAAGCGCCGACCTGGATCAATAGCGGCGCCAGGCCGCGGAGATCGCCGTAGAGCGGCGCCGCCAATGGCGAGCGCGGATCGGCGCCGTTCAGGTACATCCTCGCCATGTCGAGGATGCCGGCTCGCTGCACCGTCGGATCGGCGGCGGCCTTGCTCGCCATCGTCTCGCCGATCGCCTCCATATCGACCCACGGCGAGATGCACCAGCCGCAGCCCGGCTGCGCCAGCCCGGCCTCGCGGATCGCCAGCATCGCCGCCACCGCCAGCCCGCCGCCGGCGCTGTCGCCGGCGATCGCGATCCGTTCTGGCTTGATGCCGCGCGCCAACAGAAAGCGGTAGCCGGCGAGCGCGTCGTCGACCGCGGCCGGGAACGGGTGCTCGGGCGCCAACCGATAATCGAGCGCCAGCGTCGCAATCCCGGCGGCCCGGCCGGCCTCGGCGGCCAGATGGCGGTGGCTGTCGAGCGAGCCGATCACATAGCCGCCGCCATGCAGATAGAGGAGTGCGGCGTCGCGCGCGTCCGTGGGCGTCGCGGTCCACTCGGCGCGCACCCCGTTGGCCGTCGCGGGCTCGACCCCGACATCCGCCGCCAGCCGATAGGCCAGGCTGCGGGCGTCTATATCCTTGCGCCGCTGCCGGTAATCATCGGAACGCGGCCGGCTCGCCAGCTTGGCGCGCAACGCACCGATCTCGCTATCGCTCATCTGTTCCTCCCGTGCAGTCGTCTCGATCGGGCCTTACAGCAGATCCGCCACCGCCTCGCGGTATCGGGTGATCGCCGCAAGATGCTCGGCGGCGCCGCGTCCGGCGACGCGCTGGTGGTGGGCGCTGACATAGGTCGTGTGCGCGGTCAGGTGGGTGACCCCAGCCGCCTTCCAGAACTCGACCTCGCGCCGCCATTCATCCGGGCCGCCGACGCCCGGGGAAACCCACACTTCAAGGCCGATCGCCGCCGGGTCGCGGCCGGCTTCGCGGGCCAGCCGGCGCAGTTTATCGAACGCGGCGAGCGCCGCGTCGCCCGGCGGATAGGCCAACGGCATGAAGCCGTCGCCATATCGCGCACACCGCCGGAAGGTCGCCTCGGCATGCCCGCCATACCAGATCGGGACCCGCCCCGAGGCCGGACGCGGGTTGATCCCGGCGTCCTCGATCCGGTGAAACTCGCCGGCAAAGCGGACATGCGGCTCGGCCCACAAGGCCTGCATGACCCGCACCTGCTCGGCCGAGCGTTTGCCCCGGTTGTGGAAATCCTCGTTGAGGCCGATGAATTCGACCTCGTTCCAGCCGACCCCGATCCCGAGCCGGAACCGGCCGCCGCATAGCACGTCGAGCGAGGCCGCCTGTTTCGCCACCAGCACCGCCTGGCGCTGCGCCAGGATCAAGACGCCAACCGCAAAACCGATCCTCTGCGTGCATCCCGTCAGGAACCCGAATAATACGAACGGGTCGTGATAGGCGGTGGCGGTGGTGCCGACGCGGCTTCCGCCGTGATCGGCGGCCGGGTTGGCGCCCAGCACGTGATCGGGGGCGATCAGATGGCTGAAGCCGAGCCCTTCGGCCGCCTGCGCATAATCGCGCAGCACCGCCGGGCCGGCGCCGATATCGCCGACCGGCAACGAGCATCCGAGCTGCATGGCTTTGTCCCCTCTTTGACTTCAATCGGCGAAGGCGGCGAATACCTGGAGAAGTGCTGTGTGCTGGTCGCCGTCGGCGGAGAGCGGCACCAGGATCGGGGTGCGGACCCCGGCCGCGCGCCAGGCTTCAACGCCCTCGCGCACCTTCGCCGCCGAGCCGTAGAGGGTCGTGTCGGCGAGCCAGCGGTCGGGCAGATACCGGCCGACCTCGTCGGCCCGGCCTGCGGCGACGGCGGCTTCGACCGCGGTCATTTCCTCGACCCAGCCGGCTTCTTTCCAGTAATTGCGGTAGTTCGGCATCAGCGCATAGTTCGCGACCGTGCGCCGCAACACCGCCTTGGCCTCGGCCTCATCGTCGCAGATGCAGGTGCGGATGCGGTTGCCGATAAAGAAATTCGGGTCCTCGCGTTTGGTCGCGGGGAGTGCGGCCAGGGACGCCGCCATATGCGAGCGGCTGGCGTTGGCGAAAACGACGCCGTCGCCGATCTCGGCGGCGAGCGCCACCATGCGCCGGCGCAGGGCGGCAAGGATGATCGGCGGCAGCGCGCCTATCCCCTCGACGGCGCGGAGCTTGGCGACAAAGGCGCGGATGTCGGCAAGCGGCCGGCCCGGCGTCACCTCCAGGCGCTGATGCGCCGGGGCATGCGCCACCCCGATGCCGAACTGGAAGCGCCCGCCCGAGATCTCGTGCAGATAGGCGGCGCTGTTGGCGAATTCCTCGGCGGATGCGGCGTAGATCGGCGCGATCGCGGTGGCGAATGGGATGCGCCGGGTGGCGAAGGCGAGGCCCAGGCACTGCGCCATGTTGCTGTATTGGCTCGACACCGAAATGCCGGCAAAGCCGCGCCGCTCGATCTCGCCGGCCAGGTCGAGCGTGGCGCGCCTCCGCCCCGGTGCGGCTACCAGATTGAGCGCGGGCAGGGGCGCGGCCATCGCCTACGCCCCCATCTCAGCTGATATCGGCCCGTTGGTGCGAAGATTGCGGCTGACGGTAGGGTGATTCATTCTGGTCATTCCCGTGATCTTCGGTCGCAGCGATCTTGACGAGCGGCCGGGCGCGCGTCGACCCCCTTATCGCGCAGGAGCCTCTTTACCAACGTTATCGGCCTCCGGATCGAGCCAGCGGGCGAGGCACTGGCCGAGGGCCTGTTCGGCGCGTCGGTCGATCTCGGCTTCGGTCAAGGTGCTGAGCGGATGGTCGATCACCACCGGGGCGAGGTCGGGCATGCCCAACGCGTCGCGCTGCATGCGGGCTTCGTGCAGGAACTCGGTGGTGACGATGACCGCCACCGGGCGGCCCTTGGCTTCGAGGCAAACGGCGTCATGCGTACAGCACGACGTGCACGAGCCTCAATCGCCGATTGCGGTCAGAACGATGTCGTTGGCGGCTGCGATCGCCTCGATCAGCGCCGGCTCGGCGTCCTTGGAAAAGCTCTCCTTGCGGTAATAGTTGACGGCGGCGAGCGGCGCCCGCCCGCCGAGCAGCGCCGCGGTCTTGCGCAACAGGCGGCCCGCGTTCCACTTGGTGTTGTCGAGCACGCCGAGGCGCAGCCCGGCGAGTTCGCGCGACCGCGGCGCCAAGGCCATCGGCTCCGCCTCGACCACCCCGCGCGGGTCGAAGACGACGATCTCCGATACACCCGTCATTGCAATTCCTCCATGGCGCTCGTTATGCGTCGTCACTGCGAGCGCCGCTTCGCCGCCGCGCTCCTCGCAATGACGAGAATGGGCCGTCCCGACACGGCTGCTCATAAGTAGCAGGCGCCGTCGACGCAGATCGGCTCGCTACCCGACCCCGCATCGCCCTCGACGCTGCGCAGCACCGGCGCCGACATATGTCCCCAGCCGGGAATGAACGCCGAAAACCGGCCGGCCTCGCCGCCGATCACGAACAGATGGATGTGGTCGGGGCTGGGTACGACCGGGATGCGCGAACCCGGCTCGCGCTTGTACCATTTCGGCAGATTGCGGTTGTAGATCTTGCCGTAGCGCTCGTTGAAGGTCAGGTCGGAGAACAAATTGTAGGCGTTCATCGCCAGGTAGCTGTTCACGTCGTGGCGGGTCCAGCCATTGCCGGCGATGGTGCGCGCGTGCTCCGGCCCGATGATCACCGCGCAATGCCCGCTCGACACCGCATTGTTGTTGGCGATCGTGCTCATCGCCGACGCGATGCTGTCGAGAATCCCTTGCGCGTCGTTGGCGACATGGTTGGTGACGCTGTGCGGCGGCTCGGCTGCCAGCACGAAGACTGTCGAATCCTCCGGGGCGAAGCCCTTTTCGACGTGATAGGGCGCCCACGGGCTCGCCCTCTCGTTTTCGGCGACGCAATAGGTGTATTTGCCGGGATGGCCGAGGGTGCTCTTGTCGAGATCGCCCGGCCGGCCGCCGCCGACATTGAGCAGCACCAGGCGCAATGCCCGCCCGATCGTCGCGTTGGCGCGGTTGCCCGAGCCGAAGGCGTTGCAGTCGCCGTTCATGCCGATCGCCGCCGCGAGCGGCCCGTTGACGATCAGCAGCGGGGCGGCCATGTGCGTCGTCGCCTGCACCCCGTTCAAGTTGAATGCCTTCGCCGTCAGCGCCAATATCGCCGCGCGCACCACCGGCGCATATTCGGGCTTGCACCCGGCCATCACCATGTTGATCGCCAGCACCTCGCGGCTCAGGCTGCCGTGCCGCGGCGGCACCTTGCATTCGACGAAATGCGGGTCGCCGCCCAATGCGCGCGACGAATTCGTCGACCCGCTCGCGCGTCGGCGGCACCACCGGCAGCCCGTCGGTCCAGCCCTGCGCGAAATACCATTCGACGAGGTCGGCGCCGGCCGGCAGGCTGCAGGGTGTCTGATTTCCTCGGCTCCGACCGGGATGCTCGTCAACTCCGCCATTGTCCCAGCCCGTCCCTTGCCAGCCAATCCTCGCCATGCTTGCGATAACGCTTTTTGACCGCCGCCCAGGCGACGCGAAAGGCG
Source organism: uncultured Alphaproteobacteria bacterium (assembly GCA_963814805.1). Taxonomy (GTDB): domain Bacteria; phylum Pseudomonadota; class Alphaproteobacteria; order ATCC43930; family CGMCC-115725; genus AP-15. The sequence continues at coordinate 39,169 of CAWFER010000014.1, forward strand.
ATCTCCTCCTGCGCGCGCGGGCCGCGGTCGGCATAACTCTGCCAGGCATTGTTAAACGCGGATAGAAAGATCTCCTGGGCATGCGGCGGCAGCCGGCGCACCGCCGGCGGCAGATCAGCAGTGGTGACATACGGCATCGCCGCGGCCCGCCCGGCAGGTCTCTCAGCCGCGCTCCAGCCCTTCGAGCGACAGGCCGAGCGCGTCGAGACCCTCTTCGAGATAATCGGCCAGCAGCGGGGCGCCAAGGAGAAGATTGTTCTGCTCGGCCTTGCTCTCGATCTCGCGCGCCTGCTGCATCGCGTCGGGCCAGCCCTGAGCATCGAAATCGCCGCGCCCGATCCACATCAGCGCCAGCAGCTCTTCGCGCTCGTCGACATTTAGCCCGTCGATCGCGTCGCGCAGCTCCTGCTCGCTCGGATTGTCCGGCGTATCCAGCAAAATCTGCCGCTCATCGTCGTCGGCGGGGTCCGAACCGTCCTCAGCGTCCGGGTCGGCCGCCACCTCGGCGTCGAACTCGCGCGCCTTCTCGACGATGTAGGCGAGCTTTTCCAGCGGGATCGTAAGCATCGTGCGACCCTGTGCTCCGCGCGAATTGCTGTTACTGTACATCGATCCTCATAGTCGTGCCATCGCCGGACGGCACGGCGACCGCCACCTGAAGGGGTTCGTATTGTTTGAGCGTGTCGACAGCCAGCTCCAACCGATCATCCGCCGGCGCCAGTACACAAACGATTGTCTCGCCATTGGTGATGTATGACATAAACGAATTGCGAAAATTGCCGAGAATCAGCGGACTGAGAAACGAAGCTTGGAGCTCCGGCTGCATCGTCGACGGAACGGGGCCACGCTCGCGCAGCACCTTGAGGTCGATGTCGCTCGCCGGTATGCCCTCTGTCTTGAGCCGGTTGCAGGCGTCCTCGGCGATCCCCTTGGATTCGAACAGCCCGATTACGATTCTCAATGCCATGCGGCCCTCCTGATGCTCAGATCGTGAAAGAAAGCGGCAGCGATCTCGGTGGCGGGTCATACTGGCGTCCGGCAATCGCTCCAAACCTCGTCGCGGCTCAAACGTTGCTGCTGTCGCCAAGACGGATTGCGGTTGTGCGCGCCGCAGGCGGGCGCCGTCAATGCGCGATCAGCACCGGCGCCGGCGCCGCAGTCTGCAGGACGTGCCGGGTGAAGCCCGCCGAACACCCATTCGCGCAGCCGGCTGTGGCCGTAGCCGCCCATCACCAAAAGAGCCCGGCGCTCGGCCGCGGCGGCGAGCAGGGTGTCGGCCGGGCTGCGCTCGTCGGGCTCAAGCCGGTGCGCCTCCACCGCGATCCCGCGCCAGCGCAGGCTTTGCATCAGCTGGGTTCCCTCCTCGCTCGACAGATCTTCTTCCTCGGCGACGGTCAGGATCAGGATCGCCTTGGCGAGGGCTACAAACGGCAAGGCTGCGGTAACCGCATGGGCGGCTTCGCGCGTCGCCTTCCAGGCGATAACGATCGTCTCGGGCGGGGCGGTCATCGCCGCTGCAGCCGGGATCAGGACCGGGCGGCCGCTGTCGAGGACCGCCGCCTCGATCGTCTCCGGGACCACGCCCTCGCCATCGGCAGGACGGCCGATCACCAGCAGATCGGCGGCGCGTCCGTGCTCGGCGACCCAGTAGGGTTCGACGCCGATTTGCCGCACCCATTGCGCGCTCGGTCCGGCGCCGCCGGGCGGGGTGTCGGTGATCGTCAGCCGCTCGCCGGCGCAAAACTCGTCGAAGCGCTGCCTCGCCCGCGCCTCGCGCCGGTCAGCCTCCTCTTCGAGGCGTTCGACCAGACCGCCGACCATCGTCGCCCCGCCCCCGTCCGCGGCCATGCTGGCCGCCACCGCCGCCGGATCGACGCGCACATGGAGAAAGTCGAGATGGGCGGCAAACGGGCGGGCGACGGCGAGCGCGGACGCGAAAACCAGCGCTGTCGGCGGCGCTGCCGGTGGCGGGGACGAGAATGGTCTTGATCATCCGAACTCCTATGGCGCGCATCCAGCCGGCGGCGGGCCGCGATCCCGATTATGGCGGCGCCGACGATCGGCCGGATTGATGCAGGCCGAGCGTCAACCGATCATCAGCCACCCGGGCGCGAGATTATCGTAAATTGGCCGCTCGTGACATCGGGGGCTCGCCGCGACCGCCGGGTGCGAGCGAGCGGACGCAACCGGGCAAGGGGTGCAATGAGCGAGCTGTCCGATGCGGCGATCCTGCTGCTGATCCTGCTCGCCGGCAGCGCGCTCGGCGTCTTCATGCGGCCGTTTTTGTCCGAGCGCCACCGCAGCGCCGAGACCACCGACCTGATCCGGCTGGTCGTCACCATGCTGGTGACGTTTGCCGCCTTGGTGCTGGGCTTGTTGACCACCTCGGTCAAGGCCTCGTTCGACAACGTCGACAATGATTTGCGAAGCTTCGCCATCAACATCATCCAGCTCGACCGCTCGCTGCGCCAATATGGCAGCGAGGCCGATCGGGCGCGGGCGGTGCTGCGCAGTTACACCGCGGCGGCGATCGCCTCGACCTGGACGACCGAGCCGAAACCGCCTGGCGACTATTACCCGGCCGAGGTCTCGCCGCCTCCCTCTGTCGAATTCGATCGAAAGCACCAGCCTCGGAGACATGCTGACCAGGCTCGAGGTCGATCTCCGCCGGCTCGAGCCGCAGGATCCGATGCACAGCGGCTGGCGCGGTCATCCTCAACCAGTTCGAGCGGCTGACCCGGATGCGCTGGCGGCTGATCGAGGAGGCGCACAGCTCGATCTCGATGCCGTTCTACATCGTGCTGACCCTCTGGCTGGTGATCGTGTTCGCCAGTTTCGGCCTGAGCGCGCCGCGCAATATCCTCTCCTACATCACGATCCTGCTGGGAGCGCTGTCGATCGCCTCGGTGATTTATGTGATCCTCGATCTCGACACCCCGTTCACCGGCATCCTGATGGTGTCGAGCCAACCGATGCGCGACGCCCTGGCCGAGCTCAGCCGCTAGAGACGCGGCCGCTTTGGCAAGGCTAAGATCGGCGGCAAGAAACCGACCGGCCGGAGGAGCATATGCCAAGGTTCCCGACCCTCGACGATATCGATGTGCGCGGCAAGCGAGTGCTGCTGCGCGCCGATCTCAACGTCCCGGTCAAGGACGGCAAGGTCACCGACGCGACCCGGATCGAGCGTCTGGCGCCGACCATCGAGGCGCTGTTAGGCAAGGGCGCCGCGGTCGTCGTCATGTCGCATTTCGGCCGGCCGAAGGGCAGGCCCGACCCGGAATTGTCGCTGCGCCCGGTGATTGCCCCGCTGCGGCAGGCTCTCGGCGGCCGCAAGATCGCGTTCGCCGAAGACTGCATCGGCGAACCGGCGCGGCGGGTCGTCGCCACTCTGAAGCCGGGAGAGGTGGCGCTCCTCGAAAATCTGCGCTTCCACCCCGGCGAGGAAGCCAATTCGCCCGACTTCGCCAAGGCGCTCGCCGAGCTCGGCGAGGTTTATGTCGACGACGCCTTTTCCGCAGCGCATCGCGCGCATGCCTCGATCGCGGCGCTGGCGCATCTGTTGCCGGCCGCCGCCGGCAAGCTAATGGAGGCCGAGCTCGAGGCGTTGACCGCCGCGCTCGAACACCCGGCGCGCCCGGTCGTGGCGCTGATCGGCGGCGCCAAGGTCTCGACCAAGCTCGACCTCCTACGCTTTATCATCGGCAAGGTCGATGTCCTGGCGATCGGCGGGGCGATGGCCAACACCATGCTGTTTGCCCAAGGCGTCGATGTCGGCCATTCGCTGTGCGAGCGCGAGATGACGCAAGGAGGCGCGTCGGATCCTGGATCTCGCGGCCGAACGCCATTGCCGGGTGATCCTGCCCGAGGACGCCGTCGTCGCCGCCGAGCTGTCGCGCACCGCGCCGGCGCGCACGGTGGCGATCGATGCGGTCGGCGGCGACATGATGATCCTCGACATCGGCCCGGCGACGTTGGCGCGCATCGCTGCGGCGCTCGACGCGGCGCGCACCTTGGTCTGGAACGGGCCGCTCGGCGCCTTCGAGACGCCGCCGTTCGACCGCGGCACCGTGGCGGTGGCGAAAAAGGCCGCCGAACTCACCCGAGCGGGCCGGCTGCGCAGCGTTGCTGGCGGCGGCGATACGGTGGCCGCCCTCGCCGCGGCCGGGGTGAGCGATGCAGCTTTCCTATGTCTCGACCGCGGGCGGCGCTTTTCTCGAATGGATGGAAGGGCGCGAGCTGCCGGGCGTCGCCGCTCTGGCCCGCGATGCGCGGCGGGATTGACCCTCGCCGCATCGCCCGGCACAGTCGCGCGGCCACGGGAGAGAGCACATGCAGGCCTCGGATGTTATGACCCGCAACCTCGTCACGATCGGCCGCGACGCGCCGGTCCGCGAGGCAATCCGGCTGATGCTCGACAAACAGGTCAGCGGCCTGCCGGTGGTGGGCGCGGCGGGCAAGTTGGTCGGGATCCTAACCGAGGGTGATCTGGTGCGGCGCAGCGAGATCGCCACCGAGCGGCATCGCTGGCCGTGGCTCGAATTTTTGATGGGGCCGGGGCGCATGGCGAGCGACTATGTCAAAACCCATGGGCGCGTCGTCGACGAGCTGATGACCCATGAGGTTGCCGTCATCGGCCCCGACACGCCGCTCGCTGACATCGTGGCGTTGATGGAGCATCGCCGCATCAAGCGGCTGCCGGTGATCGACAACGGCATACTGGTCGGCATCGTCAGTCGCGCCGACCTTCTGACCGCGCTCGGACGGGCGCTCGATGCGGGGCAAACGCCGGCCACCGGCGACGACGAGATCTGCGCGCGGGTCCTGGCGGAGCTAGAAAAGGCGAACTGGGCGCCGCGGGCGGGACTGACGGTCACGGTTGCCAATGGCGTCGTCGAGCTCAACGGCGTCATTTTCGACGAGCACGAACGCAGCGCGCTGCGGGTCGCCGCCGAGAACGTTCCGGGGGTCAAGGGGGTCTCGGATCGCCTGGTCTGGGTCGAGCCGGTTTCCGGGACCGTCATCGATGCCGCGCAAGAGGCGCCGCCGCCCGGACCGTCCGCGCGATGATTGGCGACGTTGCGGCAAGCGGGACCGGTCCGGGGGCGCGGCAAGGTCGAGCCCGGTTGCGGCGGTCGATCCAGTTGGGCCAGTCGGTGCTGACAATCATCTTCGGCCTGGTTGCGGCAGCGTCCGCCGCCGCGGACCCGTCGCTGCCGAGCCGGACGGCGGTTGCGCCGGCCGCTTCCGCAGTGCCGGTCGACGCCCGGTGCGCGCGGGGCTGGCATTGGGTTCCCGCCGGCTACGCTAAGCACGCCAAATGGCGCGAGGGGCATTGCTCGCGCAACTGAGCGGGCCGGATTGCGCGGCTTCGGCGGCCTCCCGTGTGCGTCTCGACGCCATATGCCGGCAGGCCAAACCAAGCATCGGCTATTCTCGCGCCCGGCTTCAAGCGGCGCGGGTGCGCAGCCACCAAAGCCGGGCCAAGCCAAATCCCAGACATCACACGTCCGCGTGTGGCCCTTGACGACGAGCGAGGGCAAAGCCTACACAACAAAATCTGCGCTTTCGACAACAGCCTGCATTTAGGGAGATGGCAGATGGCTCGCATCAGGCATATCGCGCTCGTGACCGACGACCCAGCAAAGACCGCCGAGTTCTACAAGGAGCATTTCGGTCTGACGGAGCTCTATCGCCGGCCGGGGAATACCGGCGAACACGGTGTGTGGCTCAGCGATGGCTACATTTATTTTGCCATTTTGAAGTATGGCGATGCCGGCGCGCCAAAGCTGGGGCCGGGCCAGACCTCCGATCTGCGCGGGATCCACCACATCGGATTTTATGTGGACGACGAGCAGGCGAAGGCCAAGGAACTCGAAGCCGCCAATTTTTCGCCGGTCCCGATCCCGAAGAGATCCGACAGGATGGAAGCGACCCCAATGGGCGACGCGGTCAACTTGAAGTACCTCGGCCCCGACGAGGTGCAGATCGACATCCGCAGCCGCGGCTGGAACGAGGCGATCAGCTTCGCCATGCAACGCTATGATCTGGCGCCGGTCGAGGAAAAAGAAGCCGCGGAATAATCGGCAAGCCGGAACCGGGCGGGCGGCCTGTGCCGCTCGCCGATCTCGCCGATACCTGTGACCTCGCCGATACTTGTCACCTGGAGGATGCGCCGATGATCTACGAAGTCCGCACCTACACCCTGCGCCCCGGGAGCGTGGCCGAATTTGAAGAGCGCTATGAGAAGCGGCTGCCATTGCGCGAGAAGCACTCCAAACTGGGGGCGTTCTGGCACACCGAGTTCGGCCCGCTCAATCAGGTCGTCCACGTCTATCCCTATGACGATCTGCGCCAGCGCACCGCGGTGCGCACCGCAATGGCCCAAGACGCCGCCCGCAACGCAATGCCCGGCGGCGGCGAGCTGATCGTGGCGCAGGAAGCCGAAATCATGAACCCGGCGCCGTTCATGCGCCCGCTCGGCAGCCGCGATTACGGCCGTGGCAACGTCTATGAGATGCGCACCTATACCTACGCGCCGGGCGACATCCCCAAAGTGCTCGACGGCTGGGCCAAGGCGATCGAGGCGCGCGAAAAGTTTTCGCCGCTGGCCGCCTGCTGGACCAGCGAGCTCGGCGGCCTCAACAAATTCGTCCATGTCTGGGTCTACAAGGACCTGAACGAACGCGCCCGCGTGCGCGACGAATCCCGCCGTCCCGGCACGGGGTGGCCGGCGCAGACCGGGGTGCGCCCGGTGCGCCAGGAAAACAAATTGCTGATCCCGGCTTCGTTCTCGCCGGTGCGGTAACCGGGCTGCGCGGCCGCGCAGACGACCCCTTTTCCGCCCGCGCGGCTGCGTTCCTGCGCTTCGACCCGCGAAACCGGCCGCCGGTCCCGCCGCCGGCCGGTCTTGTGGGGCTATCGGGCGGGCGTATAGGTTTTGGCCACGGCGTCCGCCTTCTTCAGCGCCGCCACACCCTCTGCGCCGGTCATCATCACGGTTGTTTTCGCGGCCTTGAGAGCGCCGCCCGCGCCGATCGCCAAGGCGATTGCCGACATGCTCTGATTATCCGGCACATCGGCGATGATGACGAGGTCGTACTCGCCAAAACAATACCAGCCGCCAACGAGCTTGCCGCCGACCGCCTCGCACGCCGCACGGCCCACGGCTTCGACGCGGTTCTGCGGATTTTTGAGCTGCGCCGCCCAGGATTCCGGAGTATAGGCGGCCTGATACATGTAAATCGCCATATGCTGCCTCCCTCGCTTCGCCGTTCCTTTAGTTTTTGCCTTCCGTCACTTAGCTTTTCCCGATGAGTCGTCCGGGCGCAACGGCAAGCGAAGCTTAGCTTGCGCCGGTTTGTGCGGCCGAGCAAGCGTCGGGCTGCAGAAGAATCTCGGGTTCAGCGCGATCGTATTGACCGACTCCGACCGGGCGGCCGATTGCCGTTGCGCCTGGCGTGGCCGCGGCTCAGGCGTCCTGGCGGCGGCTGTCGGCGGGTCACAGCAGGCTGCCGCCGTCGACCGGGATGATCGCGCCGTTGACGAAGGTCATCGTCGTCGCCAGCCCGAGGATCACCGCCGCCACCTCCTCGGGCTCGGCGATCCGCTTGAGTGGGTTTCCGGCGATCCTTTGGGCGCGCTGCTGCGGGGTCCACATCGCGGTCATCGGCGTCTCCATCAGGCTCGGCGCCACGGCGACGACCCGGATCGCTCGGCGCTAACGCTCGCGCCAAGGACATGGTCATCGCGTGGAGCCCGGCCTTGGCCGCTGCATAGGCAATGTTGCTGCCGCCGCCGCGCACGCCCGCTACCGAGCCGACATTGACGATAAGGCCCTGCCCGCTCGCCTCGAGCAGCCGGTGGCAGGCGCGCACCGTGGCAAAGGGGCCGCGCAGATTGACCGCCAGCACAAAGTCGAAGAATTCGTCGTCGAGCGCGGAGAGATCGGCATGCGGGATCACCCGGGTGCTGCCGGCATTGTTTATCAGGATGTCGAGCCGGCCTTCGGTCGCGCCGATCGCGGCGGCAAGGCTGTCGATGGCGCTGGAGTCTTGCGCCGGCGTATGGCTGGCGCGGTGGCCGGCGCCGGGCAAGCTCGCGACCAGCCGCTGGGCCGACTCGGCGTCGTTGCCGAAGGTGACGACGACGCGCGCCCCCGCCTCGGCGAACAGGCGCGCGGTTGCGGCCCCGAGGCCCTTGCTGCCGCCCGTCACCAGCGCCACCCGGCCGTCGAGCATGCCCATGATCGGTGGTGCTCCTCGGCCCGAACCCGCCTACTCCGCCGCCGCTTCGAGCGGGGAGCCGAGGGTTTTGATGAACTCGATCAGATAGGGTTTCCACAATTCGGCGTAGAAATGGCTGAAATGCCCGTGCGTCTTCGGCCCCGCCGGGATCAGGACATAGCGGCCGTGGCGAACCCGCTTCATCGCCCGCTCGACGGTGCCGAGCTCGGGCGGGTTGGCGTGATCCTCGGCGTCGTTGATCAGCAGCACCTTGGCCTTGATCTTGTCGAGATCGGGCTCGGGATTGTAGTCCATGATCGCCTCGATCGCCCATAGCGCGTCGTTGGCGTCGCCCTTGGCGGCCTGGGCGAGGCGCTGTTCGTAGAGCGCGTTGGCGGCGGCGAGGGTCGGCCCCATTTCCTGAATTCGGGTCGGGCTTTCGGTGCCGAAATTCCCGGCAGCGGCATAGATATAATGACGCGGGTTGGTCTCGTAGAAGCCGTTGTTCCAGTCCGGGTCGTGGCGGATCGCCTCGGCCTGGGCGCGGCGGCCGAGCCAGTTGCGCCCGCTGATCTCGATCGGCTGGCACGAGAGCGGCACCACCCCGTCCATCAGATCGGGGTACATCTCGGCCCACATCCAGGCGTGCATGCCGCCCATCGAGCTGCCGATCAACAGCCGCAGATGGGCGATTTCGAGGCCCTCGGTGATCAGCCGATAGCCGCTCTCGACCATGTCGTGGTAGCGATAGCGCGGAAACTTGCCGCGGAGCCCGTCCGACGGCTTGCTTGACCCACCGCGCCCGATCGCGTCCGGCATGATCATGAAATATTTGGCCGCATCGAGCGGCTGCCCGGGCAGAAACAGCTCGTCGGCAAGGCTCGGGCGCAGCCAATTGGCGCCGGTCCCGGTGTTGCCCTGCAGCAGCAGCACGCCGTTCGTGATCTTGCCGGCGGCGTTGCGTTTTGCGCTGCCGAGGGTGCGGTAGCGGAGCTTCAATTCGGGCAAAATCTCACCGCTGCGGAACACGTAGTCCCGGAGGACAAATTCGCCCTCCCGATAATTCGGCCACCTCGTTTGCGGGGCCGGCGCGGCGGCGTTGGTGGCGTCAGCAGGCATTTGCGGTTACTCCGATTTCGCTCGCGGGGTGATCGAGACTAGTAGTGCGAATTTGACGCTTGATGCATCCACTTTTTCCGTCGAGCCCGCGAACACGCGTAAACACGGGCGCCCAGAGCCTGCCCCTGGCTCGAACAGGGGGCCGCGAGCCCCGCACCCTCGGCATCCCGACCCCGCTTCGAGCGTGTGATGACGTTTCGACTGGCGCGCCGGCTTATGGTTTCAGTCCTATCAAGGGATTTCTCGATCACGAGACCAAGGCTGGTCGCGCTGCTGTTTTCCTGATATCGCGTTGGCTCGGAACGGCTCCGACAAAACCCGTCACCCGTACAGGCATAGCGGCGTATGCTGTAGCTGAACCATATAAAGCCACTATAATGCGGCAGGCTAGAATTTATTTGCATTCCCGCCGATGCGTTTCCGATCGCTGTCGTTGAACGGGTTTCTGTGGGACCGTTATGGCGGAAGACGGGCGTTGCTTCGCCACCTCACTTCGGCGTTCCAGATGCGCCTTGGCCGTTTTCGAGAATATCAAACGATTGATTGGTTGGAGGTGCGGCGCCTGGTATTCGTATGCAAAGGTAATATCTGTCGCAGCGCCTATGCCGAAGCCAGAGCGTCGTTAAGCTTTCCGGCAGTCTCCTTTGGGATCGAGGCAAGCTCCGACGCCGCGGCGGATGCCAGCGCGATATCCCACGCAGCCGCACGGCATATTTCGCTCTCGGCCCATCGAACGACTTCGCTCGGGGCTTTCGCGCATCGGCCCGGCGATCTGCTCGTGTGCATGGAGCCTCCGCAAGCGAAGATCGTGGTTAAGCACTTTGCAGGCTGCGCCCCACAGGTAACACTGCTGGGGTTGTGGACCCGACCGGTTCGCCCTTGGTTGTTTGACCCGTACGGCAGCGCAGACGGCTATTGGCGTACCTGCCTCGACACGATCGATAGTGGAATTGACCAGATGCTCATGATCCTCAGGAAGCATCAAGGCCAGGCCCGACGGTAATGCCGCTCGATCGCGCCTCCCGCTCCATTCTCGTGCCCGCGGCGGGCGCCACCGCCGGCATCGGCATCATCCGCTCGCTGGGCGCGGCAGGTTATCGGGTCCACGCTGCGGCAGCAGATCCCGCGGCGCTCGGATTGCGCTCGCGCTACGCCGCCGAACGCGTCGTCCATCCGCCCGTCGCTTCGCCCCCGTTCGCAGAATGGCTCGCCGATTACGCCGATCGCCGGCAAATCAACATGATCATGCCGGGTTGGGGCACCGGCCTGTTCCGACAATCCGCGCTGCGCCACCTGGCCGGGCTGATCCCGGTGAGCGACGACCCGGCCGTCCTGGAGGCCGGTCGATCGAAGACCGGTTTGTTCTTGCGAATGCTCGAGGGCAACGAGAGTTGTCGGGCCAATCTGCCGCCGTTCGTAACCATCGATTTCGATCGGCCGCGATCGTTCGGACAAGAGTTGTCGAAGCTTCCGACCCCGCTGTTCATCAAGCTCGACGGCGCGCTGGCCCGCGGAACGGCCGGCGATGAAGTCATCCGCGTCGCCGACGCGGCCGAGGCGCAACGCAAGCTCGATCCAATCGCCAAACAATACCGCAAAGCGATGGTGCAGGGCTACGTCCCCGGGCGCGGCGCAGGCGCGTTCCTGCTGCGCTGGGATGGGCGGACCGTCGCGCGAATGATGCACCTCCGCCTGCACGAAATGCCGCACACCGGGGGCGCGTCCTCGCTGAGGCGTTCGTGGTGGCATCAAGCGATGATGTCCGACGCCGAGCTGAAACTGACGCATCTCGGATGGAAAGGGGTGGCGATGGTCGAGTATCGCTGGGATGCGGCGACCGATCGGTTTTACCTGATGGAGATGAACCTGCGCTTCTGGGGATCGCTGCATCTGGCCCTTTACGCTGGCGTGGATTTTCCGCGCCTTCTCGCCGACGCCTTCCTGTTCGATCAGGCGCCGGACACGGTTGTCGAGGCGAGACGGGATGTGGTCTGTCGCAACACCTTCCCGTTCGAGATCGGCTATCTCATCTCGCTGTTCCGCGACCCGCACGTGCCGCTGCGGCGCAAGGCCTATGCCGCGGTCGAGGCCGCCGCGCTTTCTTGCGATCCTCGTGTTCATAGTGATCTTTTATATCCCGGTGACCGATTATTGTATTTCAGGCGGCTTAAAGACTTGTTTCTGGGCGCACTCTATCTCCCTGGACTGGCTCGATGAAAGAGGTAGCGAAAGAAGGATTGCTGCAGGCGGCGCGGGCAGGGGGGCTGTTCGCGCTGTCCCGGCGCGCCTCGCGCAAGAGCCTGCGGATTCTCGCCTATCACGGATTGTGGACGACGCCGGGTTACCAATACGGCAATCACCTGTTCATGACGCCGCAACAGTTCGAGCGGCGGATGATCTGGCTGCGTAACTCCCGCTTCCCGATATTGCCGCTGGCGGAGGCAGTGCAGCGGCTCGACGACGGCAGCTTGCCGGACCACGCGGTCGTCATCACCATCGATGACGGCTGGAGCTCGACCTACAGCCATATGCTGCCGATCCTGGAAAAGCTCGGCCTGCCAGCGACCATTTACATCACGACCTGGTACTCCGAGCACCAATTGCCTGTCGTCAACGTCGCCGTCGACTATATCCTGAAGAGAGCCGGCCGGGCGGCGGATCGAGTTGCCGAGCATAGCAGCCGAAATCGAGCGGTTGCCTTCGATTGCGCAACGCGGGCTGGCGCTTCGGGAATGCGCCGGCCGGTTCGGCGCGCCAATCGAGGAGTGGTGGGAGGGCCGACAGTTCCATGTGATGAGCGCCGCCGAGATCGGCGACGCCGATAGACGGGGTCTGGACATCCAATTGCACACGCATCGTCACAGATCGTCCGATACCGGCTCTGAGGATCTCGCGCGTGAAATCGCCGACAACCGCGCAGTTCTGGCGCGAGCCTGCGGCCGACCGGAGCAGAGCTTCAGCCATTTCTGCTATCCAAGCGGCGTCGCCCATTCTTCTGCCGTCGCGATTTTCAAGAATGTCGGCGTCAAATCCGCGACCCTCTGTGACGTCGGGATAAACCCGCAGGGCGCCGATCCTTACCGCCTTCGTCGATTTCTCGACGGCCGTTCGGTTTCCGATGCTGCGTTCGAGGCCTACCTGAGCGGCGCGCTCGAGGTTTTCACCACGGTCAGAGGCGCGGCTGAGTTGTTCGGCTGGCGCGGGCCTTAGTCCGCAAGGGGGGCGGCCGCCCGGCGATCCCGATGGTTCGCCGGCCAATGCGCCGCATTCCGCCGGATTGGGGCGAAGGTCCGTGTTCTCTAGCCCCTTGTCACCCGGCCTCGGTTCAGGCTTAGTTTTAATAATGCAGCGGCGATGTGCGCCGATAATGCAGCGGCGCCATTTGCCGGTGCGCGGGCGAACCGGGCCGGATGTCGGCGCAGCGGGGAAGGAGGGCGGGTCGATGGGGGCTGACCGGCCGGCCGAAAGAGCCCGGCTTCGCGAGATCATCCGCCGCAACTCGCTGTTGCAAGACCGGAACTTCGTGCTCGCCTCGGGACGGTCGAGCGGTTTCTTCTTCGACATGAAGCGCACCATGCTCGATCCCGAGGGCGCTTCGCTCGCCGCCGAGCTGCTGTTCGAGCGGATCAAGGACGACGAGGTCGATTATATCGGCGGGTTGGAAACCGGCGCGATCCCGATCGTCGCCGCGTTATGCGCCAAAAGCTGGCCGCAGAAGCCGATCAAGGGTTTTTTCGTGCGCAAAGCCAATAAGGGCCACGGCACCGACCAGCGCATCGACGGGCTGATCGAGCCGGGCGCGCGGGTGATCCTGTTCGAGGACGTCACCACCACCGGCAGTTCGGCGATGCAGGCGGCGGACGCGGTGCGCGAGCGCCAATGCGCGATCGTCAAGATCATCGCGATCGTCGACCGCCTCGAAGGCGCCGCGCAGAATTTTCGCAATGCAGGGATCGAATTCGAATCCCTCTTCACCTGGCATGATTTTCGTTGACCAAGTCGATCGTCGATCTGGCCGCGGCCCATCTGAAGCGTCAGTTCGTCTACCAGACGCAGCGCGACCGCTTCGGCAGCTTCGAGGCGCTGCACGAGCTGGCGATCTACGCCCGCGGCTGCATCGCCTCGTCGCGGTCCTCGGAAGGGGTCACTGTCGCCTTCGTGCTCGAACGGGTGCTACACAAATGCGCCGGCGACCTCGACGGCCGGCCGGTGCGGATTTCGGAGATCGCCGATCTCGGCGACCGCCTGCAGCCGCCGGTGCGGCGCGCGGTCGATTTCCTCGCCGGCGCCGAGGACGACCCGGTCGAAATCGCCGCCGAGCTGATCAGAGCCCGGCCGCCGCGAGTGCGCTGATCCGCCCTCTGCGGTGCGCCGGCGACGCCGCGCGCCGCGGCTTGGCGGATTGACGCTGCGCCAGCCATTCCTTATCTAAATCTGCGTCCAATGGCTCTATTACCGATCATCACCGCCCCCGACCCGCGGCTCAAGATCAAGGCGCGGCCGGTCGCCGCTGTCGACGACGCGCTCAGGCGGCTGATGGACGACATGCTGGAGACGATGCGCCAGGCGATCGGCATCGGGCTCGCCGCGCCCCAGGTCGGGGTCGCCAAGCGGGTCATCGTCCTCGACGTCGGGCGCGAGGGCGAGAAACCGGCGCCGATGATGCTGGCCAACCCCGAGATCCTGTGGCGCTCGCCGGAGCTGACCAGCGGGAGCGAGGGCTGTTTGTCCTTGCCCGAGCATTACGCCGAGGTCACCCGCCCGCAGAAGGTCCGGCTGCGCTATCTCGACTACCAGAACGAGATCCGCGAGATCGAGGCCTCGGGGCTGCTCGCGACCTGCATCCAGCATGAGGTCGATCATTTGGACGGCGTCCTCTTTGTCGATCACATTTCGACGGTCAAGCGCGGGATGATTCTGCGCAAGCTCGCCAAATCGAAGCGCGGCCGAACCCTCGTCCCCGCCTAGCGCCGGCGGCCGGTTGCGCGCCGCAGGCCGGGAGGGCCGGGTTGGACCTCGTCTTCATGGGCACCCCCGATTTTGCCGCGACGATCCTCAACGCGCTGATCGCCGCCGGGCATCGGGTTGTCGCCGTCTACACCCAGCCGCCGCGTCCGGCCGGCCGCGGTCACCGGTTGCAAGCCTCGCCGGTTCAGCTGCTGGCCGAGCGCCATGGGCTGATCGTCCGATCCCCGGCGCGGTTGCGCGACGACGAGACCGAGGCGGGGTTCGCAGCGCTCGGCGCCAGGGTCGCGGTGGTCGCCGCCTATGGGTTGATCCTGCCGCAGCCGATGCTGATCGCTCCTAGGCTCGGCTGCCTCAACGTGCATGCCTCGCTGCTGCCGCGCTGGCGCGGCGCCGCTCCGGTGCAGCGCGCGCTGCTCGCCGGCGATAGCGAGACCGGGATCACCATCATGCAGATGGAAGCGGGGCTCGACACCGGTCCGATGCTGCTCCAAGCAGAGCCTGCCGATCGGCCCGACGGCGACCGCCGCCGGCCTGACCGCCGACCTCGCCCGGCTCGGCGGCAGGCTGATCGTCGTCGCTGTCGATGCGCTGGCCGCAGGCGCGCTGACGCCCCGTCCGCAACCGCGCGACGGCGTCGCCTATGCGCCCAAGATCAGGCGGGAGGAGGGGCTGCTCGACTGGCGCCGCCCGGCGGTGGAGCTGGAGCGCCGGGTGCGCGCCCTCGATTCGTGGCCCGGCGCGTTTTTCGACCCATGACGGGGCGCGCATCCGCGTGCTTGCCGCGGCCTTTGTCGCGGAGACTTCGCGGAGCATCGCCGGGCAGCCGTGCTCGACGAGCGTCTGGCGATCGCCTGCGGGTCGGGCTCGCTGCGGCTGTTGCGGCTGCAGCGGCCGGGCCGCGCGCCGCTCGATGCGGCCGAGTTTCTGCGCGGCTATCCGATCGCGCCTGGAACAGTTTTGCCGTGCCCCGCTACCGGCTGACGATCGAATACGACGGCGCCGGGCTGGTCGGCTGGCAGCGCCAGCCCCAAGGCCTCTCGGTGCAGGAGGCGCTCGAAACCGCGATCCTGCGTTTTTGCGGCGAACCGGTCAGGGTGCATGGCGCGGGTCGCACCGACGCCGGGGTTCATGCGCTGGGTCAGGTGGCCCATCTCGACCTGGCGCGCGCGGTGCCGGCGGAGGTGCTGCGCAGCGCGGTCAATCATCATTTGCGCCCGGCTGCGATCAGCGTCGCTTGCCGCGGAGCCGGCGCCGCGGGAGTTCGACGCGCGGCTGTCGGCGATCCAGCGCCTCTATGTCTATCGCATCCTGAACCGGCGGTCGCCGGCGGCGCTCGACCGCGGCCGGGTGTGGCGGGTGGCGCCGCCGCTCGATGCGGCGGCGATGCGCGAGGGCGCCAGCCATCTCGTCGGCCACCATGATTTCACCACCTTTCGCGACCGGCTATGCCAGGCGAAATCGCCGCTGCGGACGCTCGATTCGCTGGAAGTCGCACGCTTCGGCGACGAGATCCGCATCGAGGCGCGGGCGCGCTCGTTTCTGCATCGCCAGGTGCGCAACATGGCCGGCACCTTGGAGCTGGTCGGGCTCGGCCGCTGGCAGCCGGAAGCAGTCGCGACGGCGCTCGCCGCCCGCGACCGCCGCGCCGGCGGTCCGACCGCCCCGGCCGAAGGTCTCTATCTGGTCGAAGTCAGATATCCCGCCGGATTTCAGGACCTGCAAAAGACATGACCTTCTGCCCCCAGGGGTGATCTCGGGGTTGCAAAACCGCATCGTCGGCCAATAATCATCGCCGTCCGGCCCGAGATGTCGATGATGGCGTCGTTGGGCGAAGAGGCAAATGACTCGTATATAACGCACCGTCTTTGATGTTAGTCCGGAATCGCAGGCAGGGTAGCGCAATATGAACGTAAGGATATTTGGCAATTCCGCGGCTACTGCTGCGCCGCGAGAGCTTCGGCCGGCCCGCGCCGAGCCACGGCTGTTTCCCGGAGGCGAATCTCGCTCGCTCGCGGCCGCTGCCGTTGATGGGCCCAGATTGGCCGTGGCGGAGAGCGAGCCCGGCACATCGACAACCTCGCCGCTGGTGATCCGGGCGCCCGGCGACCGCCTGGTTTCCTCTGCGGGCGGCGCTGGCGCCGGCGCCGCGCTGCAAGTCGCCTTGGTCGGGGTGGTCGCGGCGGCGATCATCGGCGCTTTCCTCGGCGCGGGCTTCCTGCTGTTCCCGCGCCCGGCGGAGCAGACCGTCGTCGCATCGCAACCCGGTTCGGCGTCAGCTGCGGCGCCGACAGCGCTGGCGACGGCGGCGCCGCACCCTGCGGCGGCGGCTCTTCCGGCTGTTTCCGCAGCCGATCGCGCACTGTCAAACCAGGCCGCGCCGGTGTCGCAGATCCCGCCGGCGAAGGTCATCCCGCCATCGCCGCCAGCCTCGCCGATCGGCAAGTCGCCGAGCCACGCGGCGGCGCTCGCCACCGGGCCAAACCCACCGATCCCAGCTGTTGTAACCGCGACAAAGACGGCGGCGCCGGAAGGGCGGCGGGCCGCCATCTTCGATCATCGGGCGCACCCTCGTCCGGCCGCCGACTCCGATCAGCGGTCGCACCGCCCGCAGGTGGCGCTGTCCGATCGTCGCGCGCAACCCCCGCCGCGTGCGGCATCCGATCATCGAGCGGACCGTTCGCCGGCCACCGCATCCGATCATCAGGCGCGTCGTCGTCCACCGGCTGCGCTATCCGATCGTGGGATGCAACCCCCGCCGGCCGCGACATCCGATCATCGAGTGGACCGTTCGCTGGCCGCAGCATCCGATCATCGAGCGGAGCATTCGTCGGCTGCGGCATCCGATCATCGGGCGCAACGCCCAGCGGCTGCGGCGTCCAACCATGTCGCATCGCGCCCGACAGTCCATGACCGGCCGGATGATCGCACTCGCACCGCCCGGCGCCCGCAGCTTCGGCCGCCTGGCGACGGCCGGCCGGCCAAGCCGCGGCCCGCGCGCGCCGCCCAGCTGTCGGCGCCGTCGCAGGATGGCGGGACCCAGTCGTTCGACCAGCTCCTGAGCCAGCTAACCCAAGGGGCGCAACATCAGGCGCCGAAGGAGATGCAGCCCCGGCAGCGGCCTCGATCCGCGGAGCAGGTCCTGACCCCGCCTGCGGCGGACCAGCCGGACCCGTTCGCCGCCGGAGGTCCCCAAAGATAGTCGAACCCAGCTCAGTAGAGACTGTCGGCGGCGAGGCTGACGAGAAAGCCGAGAGCGAGGTCGACGAGAACGACGAGGGTCGCGTTGGCGCCGTTGGTCTGCAGCGCCACCCGCGCGATGTACCACTCGTAGACCATCACGGCGACGAGTGCGGCGGCGTTGATCGCGCGCACCGCAGGACCGCCGAGGATGCCGCTTTCCGAGGCGACGCCGACCAGCACGAACAGCACGCTCTGCGGCAGCTGGCACCAATTATACGGCACCATGAAATCGAAGAAGCGCTGCTCGCGGCCGATCCAGCCGGCGACCGAGCAGGATGACCAGCGGAAACGCCACCCAGGCGATTACATAGCCGATCGTCTCGATCGCGACGATGCGCCCGCCGCCGGCCGCCTGCCATTGCTCCGGGCTCACCCGCATCATCAGCAGCACGAGATAGAGCGGGTAGCTGAGGAAGGCGGCGCGAAACGATCGCCAGAATCCGTCGAGCGAGCGATCGAAACAGGCGAGGCCGCCGCGGTCGCCCGTGGCCAGCCGCCAGCAGCCGGCGAGCGCCCAGCGCAGCTCCGGCACCCATCCCACCGCCGCCATCGAGCGCTCGCCGCCGGTCAGCTTTGGGCGAAAAACAGATCGAGGAAGGTGCGGTAGATCTCGGTCAGGGCGACGAGGTCGGCGAGGTCGACCCGCTCGTCGGCCTGATGCATGGTCTGCCCGACAAGCCCGAATTCGGCCACCGGACAATAGGCATGGATGAAGCGCGCGTCCGAGGTGCCGCCGGTGGTGCTGAGCTCGGGGGTGCGGCCGGTGACGCGGCGGATCGCCTTGCCGAGCGCCGTGCTGACGATGCCGGGCGCCACCAGAAACGATTCGCCGCTGACGGTGACGTCGAGCGTGTAGCGGCCGCCGATCGGGTCGAGCCGCTCGGTCAGCCAGCGCTTCAGGGTCTCGCCGGTCCACCGGTCGCTGAAGCGGATGTTGAAGACCGCCCGCGCCTCGGCCGGGATCACATTGGCGGCCGGGTTGCCGATGTCGATCGTCGAAACCTGCAAGCTCGAAGGCTGAAAATGCTCGGAGCCGTGATCGAGTTCGGCCGTGGTCAGGACGTGCAGCATCGTCACCAGACGATGGGCGGCGTTGTCGGCGCGATGCGGGTAGGCGGTGTGACCCTGCACGCCGTGGACGGTCAGACGCCCGTTGAGGCTGCCGCGCCGGCCGATCTTTACCATGTCGCCGAGGGCCACCGCCGAGGTCGGCTCGCCGACGATGCAGGCGTCGAGCGCCTCGCCGCGCGCCGCCAGCCATTCCAGCACCTTCCGGGTGCCGTTCACTCCCGCCGCTTCCTCGTCGCCGGTAATCAACAGGCTGATCGAGCCGGTGAAATCCGGCGCCGCGGCCGGCGAGCCAGCGCTCTGCGGCGGCGATAAAGGCGGCGATCGCCCCCTTCATGTCGACCGCGCCCCGCCCATAAAGCGCGCCGTCGCGCAGGCTCGCGGAAAATGGGTCGAACGACCAGGTTTCGCGGGCCCCCGGCGGCACCACGTCGGTATGCCCGGCAAAGCACAAATTCGGTCGCCCGCGGCCGATGCGGGCATAAAGATTGCGGATCGCCAGGTCGCCCTCGCCGAACACCAGGCGATGGCAGGTGAAGCCGAGCGTCTTCGAGATGGCCGGCGACGATGGCGATGGCGCCCTCGTCCTTCGGGGTCACGCTCGGCCGGCGGATCAGCTCGGCGGCGAGGGCGGCTGGGTCGATGGGGGCGTTGCTCATTCGCGCAGCAATTCGTTGATCGCGGTCTTGGCGCGGGTCTGCGCGTCGACGGTCTTGACGATGACCGCGCAATAGAGATTGGGGCCGGGGCTGCCGTCGGGCAGCTTCCTGCCAGGGAGCGAGCCCGGCACCACCACCGAATAGGCCGGTACCCGGCCCATATGGATCTGGCCGGAATTGCGGTCGACGATCTTGGTGGTGGCGCTGATAAAGGTGCCCATGGCCAGGACCGAGCCCTGCTCGACGATGACGCCCTCGACCACCTCGCTGCGCGCGCCTATAAAGCAGTCATCCTCGATGATCACCGGCTCGGCCTGCAGCGGTTCGAGCACCCCGCCGATGCCGACCCCGCCCGAGAGATGGCAATTGGCGCCGATCTGGGCGCAGGAGCCGACCGTGGCCCAGGTGTCGACCATCGTCCCCCGGTCGACATAGGCGCCGACATTCACAAAGCTCGGCATTAGGACGACATTGGGCGCGATATAGGCCGAGCGGCGCACGATCGCGCCCGGCACCGCGCGAAACCCGGCGTCGCGGAAACGGTTCGACGACCACCCGGCGAATTTCGACGGCACCTTGTCCCACCACCGCGATTGGCCGCGCTCGGGATCAGTCGGGCCGCCGGGGATCTCGACCATGTCGTTGAGGCGAAACGACAGCAGCACCGCCTTTTTCAGCCATTGATGGACCTGCCAGCCGCGCGCGGTCTTCTCGGCGACGCGCAGCTCGCCGCTGTCGAGCCCGTCGAGCGCGGCCTCCACCGCGTCGCGCCAGGGCCCGCGGGTCGCCGGCGAAATTCCGTCGCGCGCTTCCCAGGCGGCGTCGATTGCGGCGGCGATGGCAAGGTCGGTCATGGCTGTTTCCGCAAAGGCTGAGGCGAGCGCGAGCCGCGGCAACATGATCGACCCGCAAGGTTAGTGTCAACCAGCGCCGGGACGCCCGATTTGCCCAACTGCGGGGTCGATCAGCGCAGCGCGCGGTAGAGCGCGCCGATCCGCTCGCGGTAGCGGTCGACCGAAAAGTTTTCCGCCTGCGCCAGCCCGCGCTGCGCCAGCTCGGCGCGCAGATCAGGGTCGTCGACGATCGTGCGGATCGCCGCGGCGATCTCGTCGGTGCTGTAGGGATCGACCAGCAATGCGGCGTCGCCGGCGACTTCCGGGATCGATGATTCGCGCGAGGTGATGACCGGCGTTCCCAACGCCATCGCCTCGAGCACCGGCAGCCCGAACCCCTCGTAGAGCGACGGAAACAGCACCGCACGCGCGCCCCGGATCAATGTCGCCAGCAGCGACAAGGGCACATAGTCATAGCGATGAACGGTTCGGCCGGCGCCGCGGTTGGCGAATGCCGGCAAACGCTGCTTGTCGCGCAATTCAGCGATCAGCTTGGTTTCGGGCTCGTTGTTCCAACCCGGACCGGCGACCAGCACCAGTGGAATATCGACCCCTGACGACAGATAGCCCTCGATCAGGCGACCGACATTCTTCTTCGGCTCCAAAGCGCCGAAAAACAGCAGATATTCGTTGAACTCGAGGCCGAAGGAGCCCTCCAGCTGCTCGGCCAGCACGCCATCCGGCCGCTCGCGGTAAGCTGCCGGGAAATGCACCGCCTGATAGGTGTTGGTAACGCGGCTTTCCTCGACCCCGAGCAATTCGATGATGTCGCGCTTCGAATTTTCCGACACCGTCACGATGTGATCGGCCTGCGCCGCTATCTTTTTCAGAAGGCGGAACATTTGCCGCTTGTTGTCGAGCGTCGTGAACGGCAGCCGCAGCGGCACCAGATCGTGGATCGTGTAGATGTTGCACGCTGATTTCGAGCGCAACGGCAGCGGATAGGTGCAATGAAATATGGCGGGCGGAGCCTCGAAGCTCAGCCGCGCGAACTGGTTCGTCCTGGCAAAATGCGCGCGCGCTGCGGCGAAAAGATTGCGCGTGGCAAAGGCGTGATGATTGGCTGGCAGCAGGCCTTCGAACTGCCGCTGAATGACCACGCCGTCAAATTCTACCGGGAGCGGCCGGATTGCGGCGAAGTTGCGCAGCTGGTCGGCAAAGCAATTGATGATCTGTCGACCGAGCGGCACCTTGATCGCCCGCTTCTCGTCGAAAAACGCCACCTCGCGCAACAGCCGGTCCTTGGGCGGCGTCTGCGCCGAGGCATAGACGACGCCGATCTCGTAGCCGAGCTCGCGGACCACCTGAGCCAGCATCCGGGTATAGGTCGCAACCCCGGTGCCTTGCGCCAGCGACAGATTGAAGCCGTCGAAGATGACGCGGTCGATCGGCTGCGGGGTCTGCTCGGGTCTGGGCGCCATCGGGCGGGCCGATCCTTTTTCGTCGTTGCATCGTGGCGGCGCAGCATAAACCAGCCGAGCCGCATCCGCCGCGCCGGCAGCGATCTGCGCTTCTCACGCGGAGAGAGAGTTCGCCGCGGCGCGCCTGGGCGGCGAACCCGGCCGGCTCACCCGGCCCCGATTCACAGGGCGTTGTAGATGTCGAGCGCCAGATCGAGGTCGTCGAACACCTTGCCGCGCCCGCGGTGCAGAATGAGGGCGCGCGAACAGTAGCTCTTGACGAAGGTGGCGGATGTGCGAGGCCAGGATCAGCGAACGGTCGGCGCGCTTCTCAAACAGCTCCTGGTGGCAGCGGACTTGAAAGCTGTAATCGCCGGCGGCGATGACCTCGTCGATCAGGTAGCAGTCGAAATCGACGGCGAGGGACAGCGCGAAATTGAGCCGCCCCATCATCCCGGTCGAATAGGTCTTTACCGGCTCCGACAGGAAATGTCCGAGCTGGGCAAAATCATCGACATAATCGCGCAATGTCCTGGAACGGCTTGCCATAGACCCGCGCGATAAAGCGGATGTTGTCGTTGCCGGTCAGGACGCCGTGAATGCCGCCGGCCATCGCGATCGGCCAGGATAGCGACATCGTCCGCTCGATCGTGCCGCTGGTCGGCAGCTCGACCCCGCCGAGCAGGCGGATCAAGGTCGATTTGCCGGCGCCGTTGCGGCCGAGCACGGCGATCTTCTCGCCGCGCGCCAGCTCGAACGACACCTCGTTCAGCACCCGGCGGTGGCCGCCGAGCTCGCTCGGATAGTCTTTGCAAACCCCGGCGACCCTGATCATGCGTCAATCCAGTCGCTGCCCTGCGCCGGGCCGAGCGCGAACCGAGCCGTCTACGCGGCGGCGTGTTCGCGCACGCTGGCGATCAACAGCCAGGCGATGCTGTAGGCCAAGAGGCAGGTCGCCAGAGACCATCGAAAACGACACCATCCGCTTTGGGTAGAGCGGGTAGTCGGGCAGATTGGGCCGCGCGATCGTTTCGAGGTAGAGCTGCTGCCGCTGCGCATCGAGCTGCGCCTGCTTCGAGCGATTTGTAGGCCGACGCCAATTGTTTGTCGGCAAGCTTGCGATCGGTGTCGAGGCGCTCGTACCCGGTCTGCGCGGCGGCCACCGAGCCGCTGTCGCCGGTGATCTTGCTGCGCTCTTCGGCGATCAGCCTGGTCAGCGATGCGACGCGCACCCTCAGCACCGGGACCTGCGGGCTGTGCGGCGAATTGCGCAATGCGTCGGCAAGCGCCGCCTGGGCGTCGGCCCGATCCGTGTTCAGCTCTCCCAGCAGCTTCAGCGGGCCTTCGGCGGCGGTTTTGGGGTCGAGCATCTGCTGGCGGATGCGATAGGCGGTCAACTGCGCCTGGATCGCGGCGATGCGCTGCTGCGGTCTGGTCGACCTCGTGCTGGAAAGCTGCTCACCGCGTCCTGGCGGGCGCGCTCGTTGAGCTGGTTGACCAGACGCTCGCTGGCCGCCAACAGCGCCTTGGCGATCTTCTGCGCATCCTCGGGCCGATACGCCTTGACCTTCAGGGTGCTGACCCCGGCCTCGTCGTCGTAACTGACTGAGACGAACCGCGAATAGGCCTTATAGAGCGCCTCGAAATCGGTGCGATGGCTGAACACGTTGGGAAAGCGGGAGACAAAATCGGCCTCCGGACGGTCGAGAATCGCCCGCAGATCGTCATGCCGATCGAGCTGGCGGACCGCGTCGCGCGACATGATGAAGGTCTGCACCATCAGGGCGTCGTTGTCGCCGCCCATGAGGCCGCCGCCCATCATGCTGGCGACGCCGCTCATCGAAGTCTTTGGCTTGCCCGGACTGCGGACCACAAACTGCGCCTCGGACATGTAGAGGCTCGAGGCAATCCCAAAATAATAGACGGCGGCGACCAGGGTCGGCAGCCCGACCAGCGCCCAGAACCAGATGTTCAGCGCGCCGAACAGCCGGCCGATCGCGCCGATGCCGCAGCGGCCGGACCGCTACGCCGGCCGCGGCCCGGCGGACCGCAAATCGAGCGCGGCGGACATTGGGAAGATCACTCATGACGGGATCTGAGCCGGGGGAGAGGGGCGAGGCGCCGAGGAAAAGCCGCGAATGTGACCGCTTCGCGGCGAGCGTTCTATTCATCGTGCGAGCTTAGCCGATCGCGATCAGCTTCGGAAGCGATAGTACCGGCGCCGCCGGAGGATTTGCGCACCGCGCGATTCTGGCGCGCCGATCAGGCCGCCGCTTGCCCCGTTGTCATCGCCCCCGCGCCGGCGGCGGCATGTTTTTCGTGGACAGGGCGGGGCTCGCCGTCGAGATTGCCGCGGTAGGGTCCGCGCCATTTCTCTCGCGCTCAAATCATTAGCTGACATGCCGCTGCCTGATTTCGCCACGGCGCCGCCGGTCTCCTCCCCCGATCGCGCCGCCCGGATCGCGGCGGCGGCTGGCGCAGGACGACTTGAGGTTTGCGCCGGCTGCCCGCTCGACATTGCCGCGTCGGCGGCGCTGTTCGCCGATTTTGCGGATGCGGGGGCGCTCGCCGGGATTGCCGCCTGGGCCGGCTCGCGGCAACAAAAGCGGAGCCAGGCGCGGGCCGCGGCGCTCGGGGCGCCAGCTATCGTCTTGGGAGAGGGCCTGTTGCGTGCGCCGCCGTGGCGCAAGGGCGCCGCGGCGGTGCTGAGCGTGACCGCGGTGGCGATCAGCGGACCGGGCTCGCCTGCCGACATCCTGTCGCCGACCCGCGTGCTCGCGAGCCGAAATTGGCAGACGCCGGAGCTTCTCGAACGGGCCGCGGCAGCGCGGCGCGAGCTGGTGTCGCGGCGGCTCGGCGGATCATGGTGGGGCAGAAGCGAGCTGCCGTCCGGCGAGGGCATCGCCCTCGTCGACGCGGGCCGAACCGGCCGATCGCCGTCGCCTCCGGTTTTGCGCGCGATGCTGGCGGCGGCATTGGCCGAGAACCCCGCGCACAAGATCGTCGTCCTGGCGCCCGACCGCCGCGCCGGCCGCGATCTGTTGGCCAAGGCCGCGCAACGCGGGGTCAGCATCCTCACCGGGCCGGTCGACCCGTGGGCGGCGCTCGCCCGGGCCGAGTGGGTTTATGCGGCGGGGGGCGAGACCGGCTTTCTCGCGCTCCTCGCCGGCCGCGATGGTGCGCTGCTTTGCGGATTGCTTTTATTCCGGCTGGGGCGCGACCCTCGACGAGGCGGGGGTCGCAGGGCATTCGTTCGCGCGCACCGTCGACGAGATCTTTGCCGGGGCTTGTCTGATCGCGACCCGCCATCTCGACCCGTTTCGAAACACCGCGGCCTCGTTCGAAGAGACCCTGTCGATCCTCGCCGACTGGCGGCAGATCGAGACCGCCAATCGACGCGTCGCGGTGCGTGGTCGGGATGTCGTTCTGGAAGCGGCGCCGGGTCGCCGATTTCCTGCGCTCGAGCGCCGGAGCGCCGGTGTTTCGCCGCACCGCCGCGGGCGCACTCGGAGCAGCGCGGCGGCGGCCGGGCGGAGCGATTGCAGTCTGGGCCTCGCGCATGCCCGCGGGGCTGGCCGCAGCGGCCGAACGCGACCAGGTTGCGCTGCTGCGGGTCGAGGACGGCTTCATCCGTTCGGTCGGCCTCGGCTCCGACTTCGTGCCGGCCGCCTCCTTGGTGCTCGACAGCGGCGGCATGCATTACGATCCGAGTGTGCGCAGCGACCTCGAAGCGCTGCTGCTGGAGCGCGAATTCGATGCCGCGCTCCTCGCCCGCGCGGAGCGGCTGATCGATCAGCTGGTGGCCCGCGGCATCACCAAATACAATCTTACGGCGGCGGCCGCGCTCGAAAGCGGCGAGCTCGAGCTTCCGGCGGACCGGCGGCGCATCCTGGTGCCGGGTCAGGTCGAGGACGATCTGTCGGTGCGCCTCGGCGGCGGCGGCGTCCGCGGCAATCTCGATCTGCTCGCCCGGGTGCGGCAGGCCAACCCCGCCGCCTTCATCCTTTACAAGCCGCACCCCGACGTCGAGGCGGGCCATCGCAAGGGGGCCATTTCCGACCGCCGCGCGCGCCAATTCGCCGATGCGATCGTGCGCGACAGGTCGACGGCGGCGCTGCTTGCCGACATCGACGAATTGCACACATTGACCTCGCTCGCCGGTTTCGAGGCGCTGTTGCGCCGGCGCCGAGTCGTCGTCTACGGCCGCCCATTCTATGCCGGCTGGGGGCTGACGGTCGATCTGGCGGGCGCCGCGCGCGGCCGGCGCCTGGCGCTCGAAGAGCTGGTCGCCGGGGCGCTGATCCTCTACCCGCGCTACCTCGACCCGGTGACCCGGCTGCCCTGCCCACCGGAGATCATCCTCGAACGCCTCGATGCGCCGGCGCTGTGGCGGCCGGGCCCGCTGGTCCGCGGGCGCCGGCTTCAGGGCCTGCTGGCGCGCGGCTGGAGCCGGCTCCCCGGCCGGATGCTCAGTTCGGGCGCAGGCCCAAAGTAACGCTGCGCCGCGAGCCGGCGGGGAGGCCTGCTGCGGAAGCGAAAGCAGGCGCTCAAGGTTCTACGTGGATCATCCACGACACGCCGAAACGGTCGGCGACCATGCCGAAGCGCTCGGAAAAGAAAGTCTTGCCCAGCGGCATCTGCACCTGCCCGCCATCGGCGAGGGCGGCGAACAGCCGCTCGGCCTCGGCTTCGTTCACGGCCGTCAGCGACAGCGCGAAGCCCCTGGAAGCTCGGATGCCCGAGGCATCTTCCATCGGAAACCATCACGGTCGTGTCGCCGATGCGCAAGCGGGCGTGCATCACTTTGTCATCGGCGCCGGGCGGGATCGTGCCGGGTTGCGCCGGCTCGGGGCAATCTCTCCAACGCATAAGCATAATTAGCTCGGCGCCGAGCGCGGCGTGGTAGAATTGAATCGCGTCCTCGCACCTGCCGTCAAAGAACAGGTAGGGCTGGGCTTCCACGGCTTCTCTCCATTCCGGGGTTGGGATTGGACGATGTCGCACCGGCGCCTCAGGGCTTCGATCGTCCGGCGAGCCGCGGTCTCCCGCTGTTCGCCGCCGGCCGCTCTACGGCGCGCAACAGGACGCCGCGGCCGAAGCGTTCTCGTATTCATCGTGCCGCCGAACCCAATCCATCAAATTGTGATTGGGGCCGGTCTCGTTGCGCCCATTCGGGGTTAGGTCGAGGACCATATAAGTGGTGATAAGCTCTTCGGCGCCGCGGGCGTAGCTCGAATAGGTGTGGAAGATTTCGCCGGCGTCGTTCTTGAAGAATACGCTGAGGCCGGGCAGCTCCTCGCTCGCGCTCTCGGTCTCGCGATAATTGTAGAAGACTTCTCCGTTTGCCAGATCGGCGGACGTGAACGACACATGGTAATCGAAGTTAAAGTCGCTACTATAGGACGACACCCAGTCGAAGCGCCAGCCCATGCGCTTTTTGTAGGCTTCGATCTCGGCCAGCGGCGCGCGCGACACCACGACGACGCTGACGTCGTGATGTTCGAGATGCGCCAGGCAGCCGATGTGGTCGGCGCCGAACGAGCAGCCGATGCAGCCCTGGCCCCAGCCGGGACCAAGCATGAAATGATCGACCACCAGCTGGCTGCGTCCGCTGAACAGCTCGGCGAGCGTTTTGCCGCCTTGGGTCGTGTCGAACCGATATGCCTTTTCGACCTTGACCCAAGGCAGCGCCCGCCGCTCGGCGCTCAACCGGTCGCGCATCCGGGTGAAATCCTTCTCTTTGGCCAATAGCGCGATGCGGGCGGCGAGCCATTCGTCTTGGGAGACGATCCTGTGCGCTTCCATCCTCGTTCTCCTCGGCAGCGGATGATCGGCGGAAGCCAGCGGCCCCGGGCCGCAGCCGCGCGTTGACAAATACGTTGATATCAACACATAATGCCGCATGTCAACAGCGAATGCGCTGCCGTCCGAAATCGCTCATCGCGTTCGCGATAGCTGCCTGTGTCTGCATCTGCAGCGGGCGGCGCGAGCGGTGGCGCGGCGCTTCGATGCGGCGCTGCGGCCGTTGGCGCTGACCAATGGCCAGTTTTCGCTGCTGATGTCGCTCAATCGCCAGGAACCGCCGAGCATCGGCAGCGTGTCGGCCCTGCTGGCGATGGACCGCACCACGTTGACCGCGAACCTGAAGCCGCTCGAACGGCGCGGGCTGGTGACGGTCGCGATCGATGATCGGGACAAGCGCAGCCGCCGCCTGGCCTTGACCTCGGCCGGGCAGGCTCTGCTCCTCGCCGCGGTTCCGGTGTGGGCAGAAACCCATGCAGCGATCGAGCGCGGCCTTGCGGGCGGCGATCCCGACCGCCTGCGCGCCGAGCTGCGCACGCTTTCCTGATCTCGATCGCCGATCCAAACGCGGTCAACGACGACCAGGCGGCGGCTGGCGGCGGTAATGGTAACGGTAGAGCTCTTCGAACCCGAGCGTCGCATAGAGCGCGCGGGCCGGGGCGTTGCCGGCCTCGACCTCGAGGCAGGCCCCGGTGGCGCCGCGATCGGCCGCCCAGGCGGCCAGGCTGGCGATGATCCGTCGCGCATAGCCGCGCCGCTGGCGGGCGGGGTCGGTCGCGATCGACTGGTAGCAGATCAGGCCGTCATGGTGGGCCGCGTAGCCGAGTGCGGCGACGCCGCCCTCATCGGCAAGCGCGGCAAACGCGGCCGGAACGGCCAGGGACTCGACGATCCGGCGGTAGAGGCCCGCCTCGGTCGCGGTGCGGCGCTGCAACCCCGCCAGCGCGTTCAGCCATTCCGCGCCGGGCCGCGCCAGCAGGCTGACCGCCGGATCGCGCCGCGCCGACAGGTCGCCGATGTCGACATAAAGCACCAGGGACAGCCCTTCGCTGCGATAGCCGAGAGCGGCGAGCCGCGCATCGATTGCCGGCTCGATCAGCGAGGGTAGGCGGAAAATCGTCGGCTGCCCGTGATGGCCGTAGAGCGCCTCGCAGCCGGCGATCACCGCGTCGGGTTCCCGGCAATCGACCCCGAGCGGGTTGGCCGAGTTGGCCCGTCGGGTCAGCCCGCCGCTGAAATGCAGCACCCAGCCGTCGAACCAGACCTGGCACAGCGCCGGCCAGGCGTTGCGGCAGGTCTCCTCGACCCGCCAAGCCAATCCCGCCGCCCTCATGCGCATCCCTCTCGGCGCCGTCGATCCTGCGGTTCCGCCGTTCCGCCGCGCAGCAACGCGGGCGAGCCGATCGCCAGCCGGTTCGCCGCCAATCCCGCTTCATTCCGAAGGGCGCGAAGACTGTTACCGTCGGCAACGAGCTTATCGCACATCTGATTGAACCCACGGTCAACGCCGATCATCTGGAGGTCGGGCGCGGTGGGTTTCTGCGGGCGATGCGGAACTGGTCGCCCGCGACCCCTGGCGAACCAGCTCCGGGGCAGCGAGCGGAGCTGAACGGGAGCGCCGTCTGCGGCTGCGTCGAGCAGTGCCACCGGCGTCGGCGCGGCAGGGGGCGGGTCGCCGCTGCGCCCGATTGCCGCGGGTAAGACTCGGCTAGCCGTGCGGCCCGACGACAACACAACGCCGCCGGCGCGACGCCGGGAACGTTAACCTTGGAATACCGTTTGAGACAGCGGGGCAGCTGTTCTATATTCGCATGGCAGACCCACAACGACAAACCGCCGCGGGCGCCCAGCCGCGTGAGCGAGGAAGGAAGACGCAGATGACCACCAACCCGACGAGGCGCACGCTGCTGCGCAGCTCCCTCGCCGTTGCCGCGGCCGGCGCGCTCGCCCGCCCCTACATCGCCAACGCGGCGGCGACGACCGCGACCGTGTGGTGGACCCAGGGCTTCATCCCCGAGGAGGACGCGGCGTTCCGTAAGGTAGTTTCCGATTATCAGAAGGCCAGCGGCAACACGATCGACTATAGCATTGTTCCGTTCGCCCCGCTATTGCAGAAGACAATTTCAGCCATCACCAGCGGCGAAGTGCCGGATCTGATCTCGCATGACGTGGCCGACCAGCAGATCATTCCGCAGAACGCGTGGAACGACAAGCTCGTCACTGTCGGCGATGTCGTCGACACCCAAAAATCGGAATATCTGCCGAACGTGGTGCTCGGCTCTCAATACTACAACAATGTGACGAAAAAGCGGGACTTTTACTTTATTCCGTATAAAACGGCGGTGGTCCCGTTCCATATCTGGATACCGCTGGTCGAGAAGGCGGGCTACAAACTTTCGGATGCGCCAAACACCTGGGATGCGTATTGGGATTTCTTCAAGCCGATGCAGGCGAAGCTGCGCGCCCAGGGCATGCGCAACCTCTATTCGCTAGGTCTTCAGCTGACCAGCACCGGGCCAGCCGACGGCAACAATCTGTTTCACGCCTTCCTGATCGCCAATGGCGGGAACGGCATCGTCACCAAGGACGGCCAGCTCCATGCCGACGATCCGGTGGTAAGGGAGGCGGCGATCAACTCGCTGACCTACGTGACCACCGCCTACAAGGATGGCTATGTGCCGCAGGGAGTCCTCAGCTGGAACGATGCGGACGACAACAACGCGTTTCACGCGAAAGAAATCATCATGGATTTTGACGGCACGATCTCGACCGAGGTCGCGCTGTACCACGATAAAGCGGAATACGACGCCATCAAGACCATGGGCCTGCCGCTCGGCAACGGCGGCAAGCCGAACCCGGCCCAACTCGGAATCGGCGGCGGCTTCATTCCCAAGGGGGCAAAGAACGTCGCGACGGCCAAAGATTTCATGAAATATCTGATCCAACCGAAGGTGGTCGACGCCTACCTAAAGGAGGGGCTCGGCCGCTGGCTGCCGGCGATGCCGTCGCTGATCAAGACCGATCCGTTCTGGCTCGATCCCAAGGACCCGCACCGACCGGTCTATGTGCGTGAAGGCCTGATCGACCCGACGGTGATCGCCTACCCGATCTTCAATCCCGGCTACGCCGTGGTCAATGCCGAACAGGTCTGGGGATTGGCCGAGGCCGATATCATCAGGAACGGGATGACGCCAACGGATTCGGCGGCGAAAGCGCTCAAGCGGATTGAAACGATCCTCGCGAAATATCCGGTTGTGCAGAGCTGAGAGGCGGACATGGCAAGTGTATCGGTCGTCGAGGCCCGCCGTCCGGCAGTTGGGCGCCCGTCTCGGCTGCGCGCTTGGCGGGGCGGCCTGCAAGGCTCGGAATTTACCTGGGCGATCGCCTTCGTCATCCCCTATGTCGCAATCTTCCTCGCCTTCGTGATCTATCCGGCCGCCTACGGGCTGTGGATGGGTCACCAGCCGAGCCTCTACGCCGAGTTGTTCTCCGATCCGATCTATCTGAGCTCGCTGGTCAATACCATCCTTTATTTGGCGATCGGAGTGAACGTCAAGCTGTTCCTTGCGCTTTTGTTGTCTGGTTTCTTCATGCGGCGGAGCTGGTGGACCAAGCCTCTGCTGCTGATATTCGTGTTGCCGTGGGCAGTGCCGGCGCTGCCCACCTTCATCTCAATCCACTGGATGCTGAACAGCCAGTGGGGGATGATCAACAACATGATATGGGATCTGTTTCAGGTCAACGGGCCGCCGTGGCTCGATAACTCGCGTTGGCTGGCCCTGGGCGCGGTGATCGTCTCCTACATCTGGAAATTCCTGCCGTTCTGGACCATAATTTTGCTGGCCGGGCGAATGGCGATCCCGCAGGAATTGTACGAAGCGGCCGAAGTCGATGGCGCCACCGGGGTGCGCCGCTTCATTCATGTTTCGTTTCCGCTACTGGCCAACCTCTATCTGATCTGCACCCTGCTGTCGACGATCTTTACGCTCGGCGACTTCACGACAGTCTATTTCGTATCGGGTGGCGGGCCAGCGCTATCGACAAATGTGCTGGCGACTATCGGCATCCGCGACGCCTTCACGATCGCGCGGCCGGATCTGGGTGTGGCCGCGGTCATGTCGGCGCTGCCGCTGATGATCCCGCTGGTGATCCTGCTGATGCGAAAGCTGCGCACTACGGAGGCCCAGCTATGAGCGCCATTCAAGCTGGCGGTGCGCCGGCGCGCCCGCAGCGCTACCGGCTGCGGCGAAATCTGACCGAGGCTGCGGCGATCCTGCTCGCTATCGTGATCGTGATCTGGTCGCTCACGCCGATCTACAGCATGGTGATGGTCTCGCTCGAGACCCACGGCAATGTATTCAGCAGCAATATCTGGCCGGTCACTCCGACCCTGCATGGCTACTGGATCGTCTTAACCGAGGGCTATTGGTACCTCGATCATTTCTGGCACCAATACGCCAACAGCCTCTATCTCGGTACGATGGTGGTGTTCTGGACCCTGCTGATCGGTTCGTTGGCCAGCTTTTCGATCGGCCGCATGCGCCTGCGCCATGGCTGGCTGGTGACCAACGCCGCATTGCTGACCTATGTGATCCCGGCGTCGTTCCTGGCGATCCCATTCTACCAGATCATGGTCAAATATGGACTGGTCAACAATCTCTGGTCGGTGATCGCGGCATTGGTGACTTTCGCCACTCCCTACGCCATTTTCATCTTCCAGCAATACGCCGTCAGCATCCCGATCGAGCTCGACGAGGCGGCGCGGATCGATGGAGCCTCTCCGTTGCAGGTGTATTTTCGCATCTACCTGCCGATGATGGCGCCGGCGCTGGTCGCCGTCGGCACCTACGCGCTGCTGCTCTCGTGGAACGAATACCTCTACCAGTTCCTGCTGCTGTCCTCGAAGAGGAGCATGACGGTGCCGGTGGCGCTGGCCCAGTTCCTCGACAGCGACGAATCGCCGTGGAATTACATGATGGCGACGGCGATCATCTATGCGTTGCCGCCGGTCGCGATCTACTATGCATTCCGCGGCCGCATGACCGCCGGCCTCGCCATGGGCGGCGTCAAGGGCTGAGCGAGAAGCGCGGCTACCTGGTGCTACTCCTGGGGGTAGCGCCAGGGCTTTTCCGGCTGAGGCGCCGCTTCGTCGATCGTCCATTGCGGCAGCGCGAGGCCGGCGCCGACATCGCTGAACACCATGCGCACGCGGGTGCCGATGCCGACCCGGCGGACCATCTCGGGCGGCGCCAATTGGCCATCGGGCGTCGTCAGGTTGCCGGCGACGCGAAGCGCCTCCTCGGGGGTCGGCTCGCCCTTCTGCGTGTCGAGATCGACCAGCAGGATCAGATAGGGGGTATGGCCGCGAAAGGCCGGCTGGATCGCGTGGTGCACCTCGCTGTAGGAATGCACCGTTCCCCTGCCCTCGACCTTTCGCCAAATTGATTCGAGGCTCATGCACCACGGGCAGGCGGTGGTCGGCGGGTAGCGCAGCCTGCCGCACTGGGCGCAGGCCTGCAGGTGATAATCGTGCTCGGCGCAGTGGCGGAAATATTCGAGGTTTTCGTGATCGAGATCGTCGATCGTCAGCCCCATGCCCAGATATTCGCCGCGGATTGCCATGTTCTTTCTCTCCTTCTCAGCCGCGCCGCATGACCATCGAGGACGCGGTCGCCGGGTTGGCCCAGCCGAGATTGGCGCTGACCTCGACATTCCTTGACCTGGCGGCAGCCGCCTTCGCGGTAATCGTAAGTGTGCCGGCGCTTGCCGTCGGTCCCGACCGGGCAGGAATCGTCGGCGTCGTGGCGCAATTGGCGGGTGTTTTCGATGACCATGTTCATGCCGTGCGTGTAGCCCTCGCACAGATGGCCGCCGCTGGTGTTGTTGGGCCGCCGGCCGCCGAGTTCGATGGCGCCGCTCGACACGTATTCGCCGCCTTCGCCCTTTTTGCAGAAGCCGTAATCCTCGAGCTGCAGCATCGTCGTAAAGGTGAAGGCGTCGTAGGAGCCGGTGATGTCAACATCCTCGGGCCCGACCCCGGCATTGGGCCACAGGATCTTTGCCGCGTAATGGCCGGCGACGGT
Organism: uncultured Alphaproteobacteria bacterium; assembly: GCA_963814805.1. Taxonomy (GTDB): domain Bacteria; phylum Pseudomonadota; class Alphaproteobacteria; order ATCC43930; family CGMCC-115725; genus AP-15. Next base: position 72,623 of record CAWFER010000014.1, read on the forward strand.
CGAAATCGGCCCGTGCTGGTAGTGCATGTCGAGCCGCGGCTTCGAGCAGCGGCCGACGACGCCGCGGATCAGCACCAGGGGCTGCTTCATGTCGCGGGCGCGCTCGGCCGAGGTGACGATGACGCAAGTTGCGTTGTCGGTCTCGACGCAGCAATCCAACAGGTGCAGCGGCTTGCAGATGAAGCGGCTAGACAGCACGTCGTCGATGGTAAAGCGCTTCTTATAATAGGCCTTCGGATTGTTCGAGGCGTGATGGCTGTGCGCGACCTTGACCGCTGCGACCTGCTCGGGCCGGGTCCCGTAATCATACATGTGGCGCATGAAGGTCGGGCGCAAAGCTCTGCCCGGCGCTCTGCCAGCCATAGGCGCGGTTGTGCAGCATGTCGCCGCCGACCGGCGCCGCCGAGCGCGCGCCGGTGCCGCCGATGCGCACCTGCGAATAGCCGTTCATCGAGCGGAAGATCGCCACCGTCTTGCAGCAGCCGGCCTCGATCAGGCCGATGGCGATGCCGACCAACGCCTCGGTCGACGAGCCGCCGCCGACCACATCCATGTAGAAATTGAGGCGGATGCCGAGATCGCCGGCGATAAAAGTCGCCGAGGTCGAGTCGCCGCCCGAGTAGGACAGCATGCCGTCAATGTCGGCGGCCTTGAGCCCGGCGTCGAGGATCGCGTTCCTGACCGCCCAGGTGCCGAGCGCCCGCGTCGTCTTGCCCGAGCCGCGGGTATAGGTGGTCTCGCCGACGCCGGCGATCGCATATTTGTCGCGCAGGTATTTGGGGGTGGTGGCGTCCACCTCTTGTCTCGGTAATGGCATCGCCCTTCCCCTTTCTCGAATTTTGTCATGGTCGGACTTGTTCCGGCCATCCACGCCTCGCTTATGCCGGCATCCGTGGATGACCGGCGACGAGCCCGGTCATGACGGCACCTTGACACGAGAAGGCGCTTGTCCCGTTTTCCCGCAGTCGCATTAAGCCGGCAGGCGGTAGGCCTTGGTCGCGGCGCCGCTGTAGAGCGCGGTCTTTTCGGCGGCCGAGCAGCCGGCGGTGATGCGCTTGAAGGCGTTCCACATCACCGGGTAGCTGCACATCCCTTTGTCGACCGGGAAATTGCTCTCGAACATCGAGCGCTCGGGTCCGAAGGCCGCGATGCAGGTCTCGATATAGGGCCGCCACGCCTTCTCCAGATCCTGCGAGGAGGGCGGCTGGTCGTTCTCGAAAAAGGTGAAGCCCGAGAGCTTCATGCCGAGCCCGCCCAGTTTGACATAGGTGTTGGGCAGCCCGGCGAACTCGCCGATCAGCTTTTTCCACGCGGCAAAGGCTTCCTCGCGCTTGCCGGCATAGGGCCCGATCGCCAGCGGCCCGCCGACATGGTTGACCACGATCGTCGCCTGCGGAAAGGCCCGCGCCAGGTCGATCACGTCATCGAGCTGGGTCTGGAACATCCAGGCGTCGAAGCTCAAGCCGAGCGAAGCGAGCCCGGCAAATCCCTCGCGGAAATTCCGGTCGCGATAGAGGCCCTGCGGCGCCCCCGAGCAGTAGATTTCGAGGCTCGGGTCGGCATGCCAGGTGGCGCCGTTGCGGATGCCCTTGAAGCGCCCGCCGGAGCGCGTCACGTGCTGTTCGAGGATGCCCTTGGCGCGGCTGCCGATCCTGAGGTCGACATTGCCGATGATGCCGGCGATGCACCGCGTCTTGCCGTATTTGCCCGAGGCGCTCATCGCCGCGATGCCGTTGACGAATTCGGTCTCGCCGAGCGACTTCAGCTCCTGCGGGCCGTCGGCGCGGTACATCTCGCGGCATTCCTCGAAACAGGTCGCGGCGATGTTGTGGCCGCTGTTTACATCGGCCAGCAGGTCCTGGAACAGATAGCGGTTGCCCGGCCGGTCCCACATGTGGTGGTGCGGGTCGACGATCGGCAGTTGCGGCTCGATGATCTCCTCGCGCCGGCTGTCGAGCCAATCCTGGCGGATCGGCGCATGGCGGCCGGGCGGGATCGCGGATTGGGGCATGGGGCAGTCCTCCCGAGGTTGCTTTGACGCTCCCCCAACTCTGCCCCGCCCCCGCCGGCGACGCCATGGGTTTTCTCCGGGTGACCTTCGATTTTGGCTTGTTGGTAAGGCGCGAGTGCCTTACCTGCGGTCCAACCCGCAAGGAAAAAGCAATGACCACAACGCTCGCCGTTACGGCCAAGGGGCAGGTGACCCTCCGCAAAGAAGTGCTTCGGCATTTGGGCGTCGCCCCCGGCCAAAAGGTCGAGGTCGATCTGCTGCCGAACGGCCGCATCGAGGTTCGGGCGGCCAAATCCACGGCTTCGATCGAGGATTTTTTCGGCTGCCTCCAACGGCCTGGCACAAAACCGCTCACGATCGAGGAAATCGGCGAGATCGCGGCAGACGGCTGGGCAGGCCGCCGTTGAGGATCACCGCCGACACCAACATCCTCGTCCGTGCCGCCGTTGTCGATGATCCCGACCAGGCAAGACGAGCTATGGATCTGCTTCGGGAAGCCGAGAACCGTTGTACTGACCTTGTCGGCTCTGTGCGAATTTATCTGGGTGCTCGCGCGCGGGTATCGGCGAAACGCGAGATATCGCCGAAGCTATTCGGGGGCTTGCCGCCGGTGGGACCGTGCGCGTCGACCGGCCGGCTGTAGAGGCAGGTCTCGTCGTGCTGGAAGCGGGCGGCGATTTTGCCGACGGGGTCATCGCCTTCGACGGCCGCCGGCTCGGCGGCTGGACTTTTGCCAGCTTCGACCGCAAAGCAGTCGAATTGGTCGCGGCGAGCGGCGGTGACACCCATTGTCTTGAGTCGCCCGCGGATTGAATTCGCGCATGCGCGCGGCGGGCGGATATGCGTAGATAGGCCAGAGTGGCGTCGGGGAGATTGCGCCAATGCCGAAGGTCGAACCGCATCGCTTATCGGCCACCGAGATCGTCCAGCAGATCGAGGATGGCGCGCTGACCGCCGAGGCGGTGGTGGCGAGCTGCCTCGAACGGATCGCGGAGCGCGAGCCGGTGGTGCGGGCGTGGGCCTATCTGGCGGGCGCGGCGGCGCTGGCCGAGGCGCGGGCCTTCGATCGGTCGGGGCAGAAGAGCTTGCTCGGCGGGGCGCCATTCGGGCTCAAGGACATCTTCGACGCCGCGCAAATGCCGGCGACCTATGGCTCGTCGATCTATGCCGGGTGGTGGCCGCCGAGCGACGCCAGTGCGGCGGCCCTGCCCAAGGCGGCGGGCGGCATTCTCCTCGGCAAGACCATCACCACCGAATTCGCCAACCGCCAGCCGGGGCCGACCGCGAACCCGCACGATCCGGCGTTCACGCCGGGCGGCTCGTCGAGCGGGTCGGCGGCGGCGGTCGCCGATTTCATGGCGCCGCTGGCGATCGGGACCCAGACCGGCGGCTCGGTCATTCGCCCGGCCGCCTATTGCGGGGTGGTCGGGTTCAAGCCGAGCTTTGGGCTGTTTGCGCCGGCCGGCATGCGGATCAACACCGAGACCCTCGACACGGTCGGCATCATGGCGCGGGGGATCGCCGACATCGCCTTGTTCCGGGCGGCGATGATGGCGATCCCCTACGAGCCGCCGGCGATGCCGGAAACGCCGCCGCGCCTCGGCCTGTGTCGCGGCCCGCATTGGGATGACGCCGAGCCGGAGGGACGCGCCGTGCTCGAAGCCGCCGCCGCGCGCCTCGTCAAGGCCGGAGCCAAAGTGACCGATACCGCATTGCCGCGTGAATGCGCCACGGCCGACGAGATCCAAGAGACCCTCGGCGCCTTCGAGGGGCTGCGCAACCACATGCCCGAGCTCTACCGCCACGAGGCCCTGCTGAGCCCCCGGCTGCGCGAGGAAAAGTTGGCGCTCGGCCGCAAATTGAGCCTCGGCCAGTTCCGCGAGGCCTGCCGCGCGGCGGAACAGGCGCGGATTGCGGCGCGCGAATGGGCCGGCGGCTTCGACGCGATCCTGACCCTGCCGGCTCCCGGTCAGGCGCCGCGCGGCCTCGGCGATACCGGGTCGGCCGTGTTCAACGCGTTGTGGACGCAATTTGCCATGCCCTGCCTGACCTTGCCGTCCGGACGTGGGCCGGATGGGCTGCCGGTTGGCGTCCAGCTGGTCGGCCGCCGCCATGAGGATGCGCGGCTGCTGGAGACGGGCCTCTGGGTCGAACGCCGGCTGGGAGACGCAAAATGAGCGGCGCCGAACGCCTGAGCGCCAGCGATGCGGCCGCCCGCCTCGAAGCCGGCAGCCTGACCGCCGAGACGCTGGCGCGCGACTGCCTCGAGCGCGCCGAGGCGCGCGCGCGCGGTCAAGGCCTGGGTGTGGCTCGATCCCGAGCTGGCGCTCGCCCAGGCGCGCGCCGCCGATCGCGCCGGGCGGCCTGGAGTGCTGAAGGGCCTTCCGGTCGGGGTCAAGGACGTGATCGACACCTACGACATGCCGACCCAGCACGGCTCGCCGATCTACCGCGGCAACCGGCCCTTTGCCGACGCTGCCTGCGTGGCGCTGACCCGCGCGGCGGGCGGGGTCATCCTCGGCAAGACGGTGACGACCGAATTCGCCAACCGCCAGCCGCGCGAGACCGTGCATCCGCTGAACCCGGCGCATACGCCCGGCGGCTCGTCGAGCGGCTCGGCCGCGGCGGTCGCCGATTTCCAGGTCCCGGTCGGCTTCGGCACGCAAACCGGCGGCTCGACGATCCGCCCGGCCGCGTTCTGCGGCGTCATCGGCTACAAGCCCTCCTTCGGCGAGTTCAGCCGGGTCGGCATCAAGATGCAGTGCCACAATCTCGATACGTTGGGCATTATCTGCCGCAGCCTCGACGATATCTCTCTGATGCGCGCCGCATTGCAGGTGCAGCCCCGCCGCAGGGTCGACCGCTCGCCCGGCGCGCCGCGCATCGGCTTCTGCCGCACCCCCTCCTGGGATCATGCCAGCCCCGACACCCAAGCCTTGCTCGAGCGCACCGCCTCGCGGCTCGCCGCCGCCGGCGCGGCCGTGACCGAGGCGGCGCCGGTTCCGGCCAATTTTCTCGAGCGCCAGCACCAGGTCTTCGCCTTCGAGGCGGCGCGCAATTACGCCTGGGAATACGAGGTGCATGGCGACAAATTAAGCCCGGCCCTGCGCGACGGCCTTTTACGCGACGGACGGGCGTTGCCGCTCGCCACCTACATCGAGGCGATCGAAGCCGCCGAAGCTGTCCGCGCCGGTCTCGACGATGTTTTCGCGGAATTCGACGCGCTGCTGGCGCCGAGCGCGGTCGGCGAAGCGCCCGCGGGGCTCGAACTCGACCGGCGACGCGCGCTTCAACGCGATCTGGACCCTGGCCTGGACGCCGTGCCTGACCCTGCCGGCCGGGACCGGCGGCAACGGCCTGCCGCTCGGCGTCCAGCTCGTGGGCCCGCGCTTTGGCGACGAAAAGCTGCTCGACGTCGCCGCCTGGGTCGAGGCCCGGCTCGGCTGAACCCGGCCGCGGCTTGCCGGCCGGCGCGCGCCGTCGCATTCTCGGGGCTGAGCAAAAGGAGGAGACCAGATGATCTACGAATTGCGCGTCTATCACTGCGTTCCGGGCCGCCTGCCCGACCTGATCAAGCGGTTCGACACCTTGACCCTGCCATTGTGGGAAAAGCACGGCATCCAGCAAGCCGGCTTCTGGACCGTGGCGATCGGACCGTCGAACCAGGACCTCTACTACATGCTGAAATGGGAGTCGCTCGACGATCGGGCCAAACGGTTCGCCGGCTTCCAGGCCGATCCGGCCTGGGTTTCGGGACGCGCCGAGACCGAGAAGAACGGCCAGATCGTCGCCTCGATCACCAACACGATCCTGCAGCCGACCAGCTTCTCGTCGGTAAAGTAACGCGAGGAACGACAATGCTCTACGAACTGCGCATCTATCATTGCGTGCCCGGCCGCCTGCCGGATTTGCTCAAGCGCTTCGACACGATCACCCTGGGCATCTGGAAGCGGCACGGCATCGAGCAGGCCGGGTTCTGGACCACCGCGATCGGCGATTCGAACCAGGCGCTGCATTACCTGCTCAAATGGGAGTCCTTGGCCGACCGCGAGAAGAAATGGAATGCGTTCCAGGCCGATCCCGAGTGGCACACCAAGCGCGCCCAGACCGAAGCCAATGGCGCCATCGTCGCCAGGGTCGAGAATAGCATCCTGCAGCCGACCAGCTTCTCGGCGGTTAAATAAGCCGCGGCATTGAGGCGGACGCGGGGCCTTTGGATCCCCCGCCTCGCGCTCGCCGGGTGCGCCGCAAGGGCGGGCGGCGGCCGCCGGTTTTCCCGAGCCCGAACAGACCCGCGCGACCTGACCGCCGGCGGCGACGCCGCGGAACGGCTCGGTAAGCAAGCGATCGGCCCGATCGAGCATCGGCTGCATCCGCGGCGGCAGTCCGAACGCCCGGATCGCCGGTGTCGGCGGCGGCTCTCGCAAGCCGCGACGCCGACCCTCCCGCCATGCCCGGACCTCCCTCGGGATCGCCGGGTTGGGATCGCTGGTCGTCAGGGAAATGGGCCTGAGAGCAACCGGCCTTCAATATCGGCCGCCGAGCTTCGTGTGATCCCAGCTGGCGGTCTTGTGCGGGGTGATCTTGAGGACGACGCGCTTTGGGGCGCTGTCGAGCGAGCCGCGCCGGCCGCTCTCGGCGCTGCCGCGGCGGTGATCCATGACCGCGCGCACGGTTTCGACATCCTCGATGATCTCGCAGTTGCCGCCCACCATGACGCCCTTCAATTCGGCGTAGCTGGCGCCGGTCTCGACCATCAGCCCGACCTTTGAGTTGCGGCGGATGTTCAAGACCTTCTGCGCCTTGGCGTAGGAGGTCATGTAGAAGACGCCGTCCACGACATAAAACCCCATGGCCACGACATGCGGGAAGCCGTCCCGGTCGATCGTGGCCAGCGCGCATTTGGGGTTGTCGTGCAGAAACGCCGCCTGCTCCTCGGGAGTGAGACGGATCTGTCGCCGCCGGGCGACCGGCGCTTGGCTGGTGCTGAGGCTCATAGCCCAAGGATCGGTTTGAGCCGCGGCCCCGTCAAGCAGCGCGCGATCGGCGGTTGGCGCCGGGATCGAGCGAGCCTCGGCGCAGCGTTCTGTCCTGCGCTTGCGCGCCCGGTGGAATTCAGCGCCATGGTCCCGGCCTCGCTCCCCTGTTCCGCCTGTTATTTGCAGGAAATCAACAGGCGCCGCACCCGCGCGCAAGGCGACCGCGTGGTTATTTCCGGGGCCGGCTCGGCGTCTTTGGGGCGGCTCTTCTAGTCGCAGATTGCGGCTATTTTATCGTCGCCGCGATCGGCCGAGCGGCCTGTGCTCCGACCTATTCCAGCCCCAAAAATGACCCACCGCCTATCGCCCGCTCGGAGCCGACGATGAGCCTCAGGTAGAGACGTTGGCCGATTTCTTGCGCGCTGGTTCTCTGGGTCACGCCGATATGTCGGATTTCTTTACATTCCTCAGAAAAACTAGTCGCGACCGCTGGCGGCCGCTCGGCGGCGTCCGTCCTGGTAAAGACGCTGGCCCCGCAGAACTCGTCCTCTCGAGGGAGGCGAAGCAGCTGACGAGCGGCTCAAAACATCACGCATCCATATTCATGCCAACGGCGATCCTTCCCGATGGTCCAAAGGAATAGTCCCTAGCGGAGAAGAATCCGGGTAACGCGGGCTGAATAAACTAGAGACAATTTGTGAAACGCGAGATTTGTCTGCTCTAGGAGATTGTCACTCGTCCCACGCCGAGCCGGGTTCCCTGTCGGATTCCTTGACAATGTCGATTTTCGACGATGCACGTTAACCATTTTGATTACGAATTTTCAAACGGTTAAAGTACTTGGCATGGACCTTGCTCCGTGATAGGCGCCGTGCTCGCCGATGCTATTGCGCCGATGCGCGTCAGGCGAACGCGCCGAAAGGAGAGTTTGATGCAAAAATTGGTATCGGCCTTGGCTCTGGGAGGCGCGCTGTCGCTGACGCTGCTCAGCCCGCGTGCTTCCGCGGATGTGATCACTTTGGGACCGGCATCGCCGATCACTAGTTCGATCACCGGGGTCGGAACGATCAGCTTCACCCCGACACCGGCTACCGAAATTCTCCAGGTGACCAATGGAACGGGAGGCAACGATTATAGCACCAACTTTCCAAATCAGGATCCGAATACCACAGTCCCAGCTGCCATAGCGTCGCTGTTCAGCGTGCTGACGCCGACTTTGACATTAAACGACGATGGCCCGCTTCCGACCGCATACAGCCAAAGCGTCCCGCTGGGCTATAATTATGTAGCAATCCATAACGACACCGGAGAACTATTGTTTTTCTACGACACTTCGGAAACCATGTTTACACTAAATAGTGCAGCATCGCTCAGTAATGCACGTTTCTATGCGTGCGCTAGCGGCACTCCAGGCTGCACCTCAGGGCCGCCGCTGCTGCCCGAGCCGAGCGCTCTGGCGCTGGTCGGCAGCGCGCTGGCGATGTTCGGCTTTGTGTGGCGCCGCAGATCGGTCTGAGCTTCCATTTCTTCGCTTGGCGCAGGGGCGCGACCTTCGGGTCGCGCCTTTCGCGTTTGCGGCTGGGCTCGCGCGACTGCGAGCGCGTCGTAGGCGGATCGGCCGCTTTAGCCGCATTTCTTCTTGCCGCCGTGGCAGGTGTTCCCCCCGGTCGAGCTGACGGTGACCGTGGCCATCGCCGTGGCCGGGTCCGCGCCGTCCGTGCAGGTGACCGCGTAGGAGGTCGTCACACTCGGCGAGACCACGGCCGAGCCTGAAGTTCCGGACGCGGTGAAGCCGCTGCCGGTGCAGGACGAGGCATTGGTTGAGCTCCACGACAAGGTCGATGACTGGCCGGCGCTGATCGATTGCGGGCTCGCCGAAAGCGAGGCGGTGACCACCGGCGGCGGTGTGGTGAACGAGCCGGCGGTGCATGGGGTTAAACTCGCTCCGCTCGCGCCCCAGCAGGTGCTGAACACGCTGCCGTCGACCGGGTTGGACGGGTTCGAGGTCTGGCCCCATTGGTCGAGCGCGATGATGCCGTTGGCTGACAGCGACAGGTTCGGGTTGGCGCCGTTGGCTTCGACCGGATCATAGGTCGCCTGGTCGTAATCGGCGAGCGGCAGGTAGCCGTTATCGTATGGCGGCTCGGTGATCCATTCCGCCGACGCCATGCTGGACTGGTACTGGAAGCTCTGCGTCCAGGCCGCGCCGGTGGTCTCGTCGGACAAGGTCAGCTGCCAGGTCTGGGTTTGGGCAGGCGAGCATTGGGCGGTGCATTGCAGCGACGCGGCGACGATGTCGCCCGGCTTGACCGTCAGGCCGGCGGGCTCGCTGACCGCAGGATAAAGCTCGTACCAGGTGTAGAAGGATGTGACCCCGGCGGTCGAGACCACCGACTCGGTGCCGACCTGGATCAAGGTCGCGTCGCCGTCGCCGCCCACCCCGACCCAGTCGAACACATATTCATAGCCATAGGGCGTCTGACCGCCATCGTAGGTCACATTGGGGACCTGCCAAATCGCCGACGCGCTGGTATAGGGGGCGGCGGCGGTGACCGCATATCCTGACCAGCTCGTCGTGGTGATTGTGCCGAGAAGCCGCTTAAAGCTGCCGTCGGGATTGCGGTATGGCTGCATCGGCGGATGGATGAACCCGTCGCCGGGATGTGCAGGCTGAGCGGCGGCCGGCGCCACGGCCAGAGCGGCGGCGAGCGCGATGGCGGCGCCGCTCAGGGATAGGTTCGGCTGCATCTCTGTCCTCACAGCTGGGTGGCGCGAGCGCCCCGGCTGTCGGATCGAGAACTGGCCAACAAGTCCCGACCGCCGGAATGGCGACGCGGAACCGTAAGTTCCCAAAGGTTGAAGAAGTGTCAGTCAAACGTCGCTATCGGCGACAATTCTCCTCGATCTCGCGACAAATCTTCGCGGTCGGAGATTCAGCCGCCATTCGAACGGGGACGCCGAACGTGAGTGTCGGATTTTTTTACGACTGGCTCGGCCGAGCGCGGGCGGAGCTCGAAAGTGCTCGGCTCAGCGGGTGGCGCCGGGGACCCACAGCACGTCCTTGGCGCCGTTGTCATTGAGCCTTCGGCCGAGGACGAAGAGGTGGTCGGACAGGCGGTTCAGGTATTTGAGCGCTTCGGGGTTGATCGGCTCGGCTTGCGCCAACTCGCTGACCAGGCGCTCGGCGCGGCGGGTGATGGTGCGCGCCAGATGCAGATAGGCGGCGGCGGCGCTGCCGCCGGGCAGGATGAATGAGTCGAGCGGGCGCAGGGTCGCGTTGATCGCATCGATCTCGTGCTCCAGGCGCTCGACCTGGGCGGAGAGGATGCGCAGCGCGCCTGCACTGCGCCGGCCGTCGTCAGGGGTGCACAGATCGGCGCCGAGATCGAACAGATCGTTCTGGATGCGGCCGAGCATCGCGTCGGCATCCGCCCCGGACTTGGCACCGACCCCCGCACCTGCATGGAGGCGGGCGATGCCGATCGCCGCGTTGGCCTCGTCGACGGTGCCGTAAGCGGCGACCCGCAAGGAATGTTTTGGCACGCGCGAGCCGTCGCCCAGCGAGGTTTCGCCGCTGTCGCCGCCGCGCGTGTAGATCCGGGTCAGCCGCACCATCGCCGCCGGCCCCGGCCTAGCGCCGGCCGAGCAGCATCAAGAGGGCGAGCAGCAGCAGCGCCAGACCCTGCATGACGACGCGCGCCTGCATCAGCTTGTTCGAGCGGCGCGGGTTGCCGCCGCGCAGCATCGTCGCGACGCCGAGCCCGAGCACGATCAGCACGCCGAGGAGGGCGAGCGCCAACAGGATCGTCACGAACGTGGTCATCGCGCGAGTATGGGCCTGTTACGCGGGCAAGGCGAGCGATTAGGTGATATCGGCCTGGGATACCGCAGCCCGGCAGCGGTACCCCTCACCCTCCCGCTTTTCGATCACAGAAGCGGAGGACGATCACGCATTGTCCAACATTCCATTGGATTTAAACTGGATTGGGATCGCAGGATTCAGGGGTATAATTCCCCATCCATTGATCAGAAAGTTCCAGGTCTAGGATATATACCTGGAAATATCAGAATCATTAGTTGGCGTGCTAATGATGGTAAGGGAAATCTATCTGATAATGCGATTCGCAGCACTTGCCGAAGATGTTCTGAGCCGGATGGAACCGGTGGACACCGGCATCCCCGAGCAAGGAAGTTGAAACTATTTGGCCCTACAACGACCACGCACGCTAAATAGGGATTGCCATGATGCGTATCTGGAAGCTCACCCCGACCAACCTCGAAGACCCAATATGGAAGAAATGGAGCCCTGAGCCGGTTGTCGTTCGTGCTGCGGGCGAGCGTGAGGCTCGGCATTTAGGGGTATTAGAAACGGTTAAGTTTTTGCCCGCTATTCCTAATGCTCCGATCGCCGTCAATCCATGGGGCGGTTACCCCAAGATCGGCGATCCTTTACCGACAGTGTGTGAAGACATAACAGAACAAACCGATAAGTATTCCGTTGATGGCCCAGCAGAGGTGTTGCGGCACGGAGAAAAATTCTAAGGTCTTTTACCGACACAAACAAAAGAAAAAAGTCTTGGCCATAGCTCTTTTCGGCACTCAAAATTACTTGTGTTTTCTCCAAGATGTTCAAATCATTGGAAAACAGGGAGAACGGCTGGCTTTGTGCTATAAGTTCTCAATTTATTGTTTATTCGTTCCGTTGTGGCTGACCCATGACGGTTATGTTTTGGGAATTATAGAAACGAACAAGAAAGGCACCAAGTCGTGGCTTACCAAGACTTTCTATCCACTGACTGAGGAAAAAATTACCCGCTGGCAAGACAGAGGACATCTCCCAAAACCTTTACCTCAATATAAAATAACCTTGGGAGATAGTTGGCCCTTAGGCTTCGGCTGGATAATGATGGGTATCGCGGTATTGGGCGGGTTAATGCACGGTTTTTGATGCATTTCATCGCTCTTTGAGAATTTCGCACCTCTTTTTTTTGGGCAGAATCAACGGTTACACAAAAAGGGTGGCGGATTTACGGGTTTTATGGGCAAAGCCCCCGCAGGCCCGCAGGCGGGGAGAGGGCCGGGGCGAGGGGCGCTTTAGCTCTGCCGCCGACCCTAATTCCTTCCGGCGATCAGGCCGCGGGCGATGATCTGGGCCTGGATTTCGGCCGCACCCTCGAAGATGTTGAGAATGCGGGCGTCGCACAGCACCCGGCTGATCGGGTATTCGAGCGCATAGCCGTTGCCGCCGTGGATCTGCAAGGCGTTGTCGGCATTCGACCAGGCGGCGCGCGCGGCCAGCAGCTTGGCCATGCCGGCCTCGATGTCGCAGCGCCGGCCGCGGTCCTTTTCGCGCGCGGCGAAATAGGTCAGCTGGCGCGCCACCATGGTCTCCATCGCCATCAGCGCGAGCTTGCCGGCGACCCGCGGGAAATGGGCGAGCGGCCGGCCGAACTGGCGGCGCTCGCGGGCGTAGGAGAGGCCGAGCTCGAGCGCGTTCTGGGCGACGCCGACGGCGCGCGAGGCGGTCTGGATCCGGGCGCTCTCGAAGGTCGCCATCAATTGCTTGAAGCCCTGGCCCTCGACCCCGCCGAGCAGACCCTCGGCCGGCACGGCAAAGCCGTCGAAGGCGATCTCGTATTCCTTCATGCCGCGATAGCCGAGCACCGGGATCTCGGTGCCGCTGATGCCGTCCGCCGGAAACGGCTCGGCCTCGCCGCCCCGCGGCTTGGGGGCGAGAAACATGCTGAGGCCAGGATAGCCATGCGCGCCGGTGTCGGTGCGGGCGAGGAGGGTCATCAGATCGGAGCGGGCGCCATGGGTGATCCAGGTCTTGGCGCCGTAGATGCGATAAAAATCGCCGTCGCGCACGGCGCGGGTCGCCACCGCGGCGAGATCGGAGCCGGCCCCGGGCTCGGTAAAGACCGCGGTCGGCAACACCGCGCCCGAGGCGATCCCAGGCAGCCAGCGCGCCTTTTGCGCTTGTGTGCCGTTGAGCCGGATCAATTCGCCGGCGATCTCCGAGCGGGTGCCGAGCGAGCCGACCCCGAGATAGGCGCGCGACAATTCCTCCGAGACGATGCACATCGCGGTCTTGCCGAGGCCAAGCCCGCCATAGTCCTCGGGGATGGTCATGCCGAAGACGCCGAGCCCGGCCAGCTCCTCGATCAGCGGCAGCGGGATCAGCTGGTCGCGGCGATGCCAATCCTGGGCAAATGGGGCGACCGCGCGCTCGGCAAAGCGACGCACCTGGTCGCGGATCATAGCCAAGGTCGCGGCACTGGTTTCGAAGCCGGCGTGGCCGGGGCTTTCGCGGCCGGCGCGGCTGTCTTCAACGTGGTCGGGGAGGTGGTCCGGGGCGATCCGTCCGAACCCGACTTCACCTTCCTCGGCGAGCAATCGGCCGAGCCGCTGCCGGGCCTGCGGCAATGCCGCCGCGAACGCGCCGGCGTCGGCCTCGCGCAATGGCGCCGCTTCCTGCGCGCCGAGGCCGAGATCGGCCGGGCGGGCGAACTCGCCCTGGGCCATCGGGACGCCGCCGGCGAGCTGCGCCAGATATTCGCCGTAGGCGAGCTCGACAATCAGCGCCTCGGCCTCGCCCAAGGCGGCGGCGTCGTCGAGGCGCCGGGCCCAGTGGCCGATCTGGCGCAACCCCTCGACCGAGGCGGCGAACCAGGCGAGCGCGTGGCCGGCGAGCTGATGGCGGTCGAAGCGCTGGGTTTCGACCGGTCCCTGCGGGGCGACCATCGCGGCGAGCCGGGAGCGCGCCACGGCGAGCACGGATTCGGCGGCGCCGAGCGCGCGATCGGCCGCAGCCAGCAGCATGCGTCGGTCGCGCGCCACCCGAACCCGGCCGCTCAAGCCCGCCGCGCGGATCAGCGAGCGCCGCTAATCCTGCGGCAGCTGATAGGTGCGCGGATAGGTGGTGGCCAGGTTCGGATCGGAGACCTTTTCCGAGTCCGACTGGGTCATCGTCACCGCCGAGATGTCATCGGAGATGCCGTTCAAATTCTGGATGTTGCTGGCGCGGTCGGGGGCGCCGACGGCGCAGCCAACGGCGGCGAGCGCCAATGAGACGACGAACCCCAGGCGCAGCATGGTCATCGCACGCTCCATTTAATGGAACACCATATAGGCAATCGCGAATAAAACTACAACGAGCGCCAGGGAGGCGGCCAAAACGTAGCGCATCGCGCCCTCCTTGGTGGCCCCACGCGCCTCGGTCTTGTCTACGACAATGCGTTTTGCCATCGCTGCCCGTCCCTGTGCGGTAACTGCCTGCCGTGAAAACAGAAGGCGCGGACTTTCGATCCGGATGGGCGGGCCGGCGAGTTGGGCTCGCGGCGGCGGCGGCGGCAGCCGGACGCAGAGTTGGACGGCGAGTTGACGCGGCCGGCGCGCCGGCCTACATCTTGGAGCGTGGCTGCGCAGATCACGCATGGCCGGCGCGACCGGCGAATTACGGCCCCGAACCCGGCCTGGGTTCGGGCTCCGTCGTTTCGCCCCGTTTGCGCCAAGGACCATGATCATGTCGCCAGTCGCCGCGCCCGCCGCCGCTCATAGCAGTCTTTCCGAGATCGTTTACTTTTCCGTTCATGCCCGGGCCGAGCCGGGGGTGATGCCGCGGGTTCTAGAGCTGTTCGCCAAGCGCGGGCTGGTGCCCTCGCGCTGGCGCAGCGCCGTTGCCGCCGGCGATCCGCAGCTTCTGACGATCGACATTCAAATAGAGGGGCTGGGGCCGGAGATCGGCGATTACATCGCCGCCTCGATGCGGCAGATTGCGTCGGTCGAAGCGGTATCGGCCGGTCGCCAAGCTCGCCCTTCCGGCCGAGCTAGCCCTGCCGACTGAGAGGAGCATCGCCGCCGATGTCGTTCCGCGATCACATCATCCGCTGCAACAGCTACGCGCCCGAACGAGTGGTGCCGCTGTTCGCCGGCGGCGAGCGGATCGGGCTGTTGCGCCGCGACAACGCCGAGGCGCTGCGGCGCTTCCCGCAGGTGTTCGCGGTCGGCGAGGACCGGGTTCTGCTGGTGGCGCAGGGCGACGCCGACGCGATCAGCCGGGCGGTCGACCAGGTGGTCGACGCGCTGGTTGCGGAAAAGCACATCCCGAAAATCCGCAGCGAGACGTTCGATGTGGCGCGGCGCTGGGGGGCGCCGCCGCTGTTTCGCCTCGACCGCGGGGCGGTCCCGTTTTTCGGGACGCGGGCCTATGGGGTGCACCTGAACGGGTATCGCCCGGGCGAGGCCGGGCGCCCGGCCGGGGCCAGACGGGACGAGGCCGGGCATCGGGACGGGAAGGGGCTCGCGCTCTGGGTCGGGCGCCGCGCCGCCGACAAGCGGGTGGCGCCGAACAAGCTCGACAATTTGGTCGCCGGCGGGATCGGCAACGGCCACGGGCTCGCCGAAACCCTGGTCAAGGAAGCCGACGAGGAGGCGATGATCCCGCCCGAGCTGATCGCGCGGGCGGCGCCGGCCGGCGCGGTCGCCTATCGCATGGAGACGACGCTCGGCATCCGCGACGACGTATTGTTCGTCTACGACCTCGAAGTGCCCGACGATTTCGTCCCGCAAAATCGCGACGGCGAGTTCTCCGGCTTTGAGCTGATGCCGGCGATCGCGGTCCTCGAGCGCATTCGCAACAGCTTCGATTTCAAGTTCAACGTCAATTTGGTGATCCTAGATTTCGCGGTGCGGCACGGGATTTTGCAGCCGGACGACCCGGAATACCTCGAGGTCGCCACCGGCCTGCATCGCCGGCTCGACTAGGTTCGGGTAGGTGGGCCTTAACATCGACCGCGGCGCAGCGGTGCGGGCGAATTGACTTCGGCTCCGGCCGCCGGCTAGGGTCTTCGCGCACACGCCGTGACGAACCCACTCATCGGTGGAGGGGTGGCCGAGTGGCTGAAGGCGGCGGTTTGCTAAACCGTTATAGGGTTAAACCCCTATCGTGAGTTCGAATCTCATCCCCTCCGCCACCTCAGAACAGAACTGCGAACTCAACTCGCCTTGCGTGCGAGGGTGAGCGGCAAGTCCAGCTCCACGCGGTCGTGCATCACCTTGGGCGTGATGCGTCCGCGCTCGCCGCGTTCGAGGCGGACCAGTCCATAGCCTTCCATCGTCCGCAACGTCCGTGACAGGTTGGACTTCGCCTTGCCGGTGATCCGCGCCAGTTCGTCCAGCGAGCCAGGCGCCTTCTCGGCAATGACGCGCAGCAAGTCGCGATTGCCGGCCGACAGGATTTTGGCGAAGAACTCCGTCGAGGTGAACCACACCTTCGGCTCCTCGGCTTTGGCGCGCCGCTCGCCCCGCGCCACCGCCATGGTGCGCGCCTTCATCTCCTCGTAGCTGGCGATGCCGACCTTCAAAGTGGTCATGGGATCACTCCTCTCTCGCGCAATACCGCGTCCACCGTCGTCCAAAAATCGGCGAGCAAGGTCGCCGCGTCCCGATACTCGTAAGCCCTGGTCGTACGCAGCCGATGTCGATGGTCCTGAGGCTCGCCGCGCTTCTGCCTCGCCAACGGATGGGCGTTGTCGAACCCGACCAGCCGCTCGCCCTCCGGCCCGTGCAGCGTCAGTGAATAGTCGATGCCATGGGGCTTCTCCCGCGATACCGGCACTGGCGTCACGACGAACCGGACCCAGTGGCCGCCCTCCGGGTCCACCACGAGAACCTGCCCGTCGAGGTCGAGAAGCACATCGAGGGTCTGGTCGCGCGGCTCCATCACGGCATACTGTTATCACACCGAAGCAACTAGAACAAGGAGGGCATTGGGCGGGCATCGGCAGGGTGGCCGTCGCTCGGAGCATTGATATCTTTGATCTTTCAGCCTTAAGCGCCAGCAGGGGGTGTCTGGATCGAGTCTACATATCTCAATCGACCCAACCACATAGGCCGACCCGCCGGTCGGCCTTTTACCTTGCCGTCCAAGTCGTTCCCTGCGAAAGGCTTATCCCTCTGCGTCCGGTGGATCAATTAGTTGTGGTGGAGCGGGCGGATCGGTGTTAGGAACAAACATCGAACATCTGCTCTCGCGAGGCCGGCATGACCGATTTTCCCCGCTCCCTGATGGAGTTCCAGCAGCGCTTCCCGGATCAGGCCGCCTGCGTCAGATACCTGTTCGCGGCACGCTGGCCCGAGGGCTTCGTCTGTCGCGCCTGCGGCAAGGCCAAGGCCTGGGAACTGCAGACCAAGCCGTGGACCTGGGAATGCGCCGCCTGCGGCAAGCAGACCTCGGTGACCGCCGGCACCATCATGCACCACTCCAAACTGTCGCTGACCATCTGGTTCTGGGCGGCCTATCTGATGGCCACCCACTCCAACGGCATCTCGGCCTGGCAACTGCAACGTCAGCTCGCCCTCGGCTCCTACAAGACGGCCTGGCTGATCTGCGCCAAGCTGCGCCGCAGCATGGTGGCGCCTGACCGCAGCCCGCTCGCCGGTCTGGTCGAGGTCGATGAGAACCGAGATCGCCTGCCGCAGCAAGAACGATCCTGTGACCGGCGGCGGCGGACGCAGCCACCAGGGCAAGATGCTGGTCGTCGGCGCCGTCGAGGTCGAGGATGGCGGCGCCGGTCCGGGCCGCGTCCGGCTCGCCGAGGTGCCCGACTACTCGGCCGCCAGCCTGCATCCCTTTATCGCCGACAACCTCGCCCCGGGAACCACCGCCAGGACCGACGGATGGTCCGCCTATCCCGGCGCGCCCGGCGTCGGCCACGATCCTCACGTCATCGGCAAGATGGCCGCCCATGTCGTCCTGCCTTGGGTGCACCGCATCTTCTCCAACCTCAAGGTCTGGGCTTTGGGCGTCTATCACGGCCTGCGTCGCCGCCATCTCCAATCCTACCTCGACGAATTCGTCTTCCAATTCAACCGCCGCCAAACCCGGCACGCCGCCTTCCGTTCGCTACTCGCCATCGCCGCCGGCCACACCCCCTTCACCTACCAAATGTTGGTCTCCCGGAAATAACGGCATAAGCCTTCCCTGCGATTCCCGCTACTGTACACTTATCAAAATCCTCTAAGATGAAGCGGTATCAATGTTCAGGCGGCTGGCGCCATATCTCGTGGTTTTCGCGGGCATTAGGCTTCTTCGCCTGCCTCAGCTACTTCGCCTACCTTGCGCGCACTTGCCCGCCGCACCCGGATCCCATGACTGGTCACGTCGTGCAGATGAATGACCATGGCTACTACTTTTACGTGTACCCGTGGCAAGGTTGGGTGCTAAATGTAGGGCCGTTTGCGTGCGTCGGCGCGACCTTCGCCATTGCGGGGATCGGTCAACGTCAAAACTGGAACTTAACGACCTTCACCGGCCCACGCTGGCTGAACTGGGTATACTTCGCTGCGTTTGGAGCCTGCTTGTTCTACGTTTTCTACCGCTTCCCGTGAGCTTGCGCGACCCGTCGATTGCCGGCGGGTCGCTCCGCGCGGCTTGTTGTGAACGAGCACCCGTTTCCGTTCGGGGTCCAGGAGCCCAGTTTCGCCCTCTTGGCTCGGATCTGTGACAGGATGGAGGCCGGCGGAGAGGGAGGAGCACGCGATGAGCGAGACGCAAAGAGTGGCGATCGTGACCGGTGCGGCGGGCGGCATCGGCAGGGCAATGGTGCGGGGCTTGCTGGCGGCCGGCGTCCGGGTCGCCGGCGTCGATCGCGACCGTGATCCGCTAGAGGCGCTTGCCGAGAGCGCGCGTGGGCAGGGAAAGGCCGCCGAGCTGCTCACCATCCAGACCGATCTGACAACGGACGCGGCCGCCGATGAGATCACCCGGGCGACGCGCGCCCGGTTTGGCCGGATCGACATCCTGGTCAACAATGCTGGGATCGGGCCCGGTGCAATCCGGCCTGACAGTTGGCAACGGCCGCTCAAGTTTTGGGAGGTAACGTCGGAGCAGTGGCGGCGCTTCGTTGCGGTCCACACAACGGCGCCGTTGGCGCTGACGAACGCGGTGGTTCCCGAGATGATGCGCCAGGGCTGGGGCCGGATCATCAACGTCACGACCAGCCTCGGCACGATGTTGAACGCCGGCTCTCCGGCCTACGGCCCATCCAAGGCCGCCCTCGAGGCGCTTAGCGCGATCATGGCGAAGGACCTCGATGGCGCTGGCGTGACCGTCAACGTTTTGGTTCCGGGTGGGATCACCAACACGCCGATGATCGGCGATAACGCAGGCTTCGACCGCGCCGGGATGATCCAGCCGGAAGTGATGGCGCCGCCTCTGGTCTGGCTCGTTTCCGATGCCGCCGGCAACGTGACCGGGCGGCGGTTTCTTGCCATCCATTGGGACAGCACGCTTCCGCCCGAACTAGCGGCCGAGAAGGCTGGCGCCGCGGTCGCCTGGACCAGCATCGCGACGATGCCGATCCGGCCGAGCCGCGGCTAGCCGGGTCGGGCGAGCAGACCCTGCCGCCGACGCTCTCCGGGCCGAATGGCTGCCACCGGTCTTTCATAGTTCGGCCTGACGGCGCAGAGGAAGGGCATCGGTGTTTTCGGTCAGCACTGCATCAACTCGATGCTGACACCGTCGGGCGCCGCGACATAGCACAGCAGGCTGCCGCCAACCCCTTTCTTCAACTCGACCGGGAAGGCGACGCCCTTTGCTCGCAGCTCGTCGCAGAACGTCGCGAGATCACCCTGGTACATAAAGCCAAAATGGTCGATGCCGCGCGCGTCGTGGCTGGAAAAGTCGGCGAATTGCCGGATCGGCCGGGCGGCGGCCGGGGCCTCGCCCGGTCGTTGTCCGCGAATGAGGATGGTCACGCCGCCGAGATCGACGAAAATTTGCGGGGCGCCGCGTGCTATCGTATTGGCGGTGATCGTGGCCCCGAAGATCTCGACGTACCATTTCGCCGAGGCTTCCGGATCTTGGCTGATGATGTGAACATGGTCGAATTTGAACGCGGAATTGCTCATGGTTGCCCTCTTGTCTGCGAGATCGTCAGGGTTTGACCGGCTCGCCGGTCTGGCAAGCCCGCTTGAGCGAGTGTAACCCGCGCCATGATCGCCGCTGCCGATAACATCGTCATTTGCTTTGCCCACGTTGCCTATCGGCTGCAAGAGCGGTTCTTGGCGCTTGAGACCGGCATCGACAGCTTCGCTGTTCGCGACCGCGAAACCTTGGAAAAGCGGGTCGGCGAAGCCGACGTGCTGGTGATCTCCGGGCTGTGGCGGAACCAGCTCCTCGATCAGACGAAACGGCTCCGCTTCATTCAGTCGATCGGCGCCGGCACCGACCAATTCCCGCGCGAAGATCTGGCCAGCCGCGGCATCCGATTAGCGAGCGCCCATGGCGTCAACGCTGGCGCGGTCGCCGAGCACGCGATCGCGCTGATGCTGGCCTTGAGCCGCCGTCTTCCTGAGGCCCGCGACAACCAGCGCCGGCGCATCTGGCGGGGCATGATTGGCGATCCCGCCCAACGCGAGGACGAACTCGGCGGCAAGACGCTCCTTGTCGTCGGCCTGGGCGACATCGGCGGACGGTTGGCCCAACTGGCCAAGGCCTTCGATATGCACGTCGTCGGTCTGCGCCGCCATCCGGCGTTAGGCCGCGGTCCCGCGGATGCGGTGCACGCCATGGGCGACCTCCACGCGCTGTTGCCTGATGCCGATTTCGTGGCCCTCACCTGCCCGCTGACCGCCGAGACGGAAAACCTGATCGACGCCGAAGCGCTCAGCCGGATGAAACCGACCGCCCAGCTGGTCAACGTCGCGCGCGGGCGGGTCGCCGATCAGACGGCACTGATCGAGGCGCTGGCGGCGCGCCGGATCGCCGGCGCCGGCATCGACGTGACCGCAGAAGAACCGCTGGCGCCAAGTTCGCCGCTTTGGGCGATGGAGCATGTCCTGATCACGCCCCACACCGCGGGCGAGACCCGGCGTTATGAGGACAACGTCATCGAGATCCTGCTCGACAATCTGGGACGTTTGCGGCGTGGCGAAACGCAATTGCGCAACCAGATTGTCTGAGGCTTTAGCCCAACAGCGCTCCCCTTTGGCCGCCGCCCGAGGCCGACAGCCCCGCCTTGGCCCCGAACGCTTGTTTGCGATCGCAGGCTTTTCAGTTTGCGTGCAGGATAGGAAGATTGTCGGATCGAGCGCGCCCCTCAATCGACAGCGAGGTCGCCAAAGGGAGAAGGTCGGATGGGCAGGCTGGACGGAAAAGTGGCGATCGTAACGGGCGCGGCGCGAGGCCTCGGGCGGGCATATGCCAAGAGGCTCGCCGGGCTCGGCGCCAAGCTGGCGGTCGCCGACCTCAACTTGCGTTCGTACGAGGAGTTCGAGACCGAGGCGCAGGATATGACCGGCGAAACGACCGTCGCCGAGATCGAGGCGTCGGGCGGGACGGCGTTGGGGATCGAGGTTGATGTCCGGGATGACGCGGCAGTCGACGCGATGGCGGCGCGGGTCCTCCGGGAGTGGGGGCGGGTTGACGTGCTGGTCGCCAATGCCGGCGGCGGCCGTGGTCGGCCGATGGACACCAAGGCGAGTTCCCTCGACCCGGCGCTGTTGCGCCTCGTCACCGAGATGAACCTGTTCGGGACGGTCTATAGCTGCAATGCGGTCGCCCGTATCATGAAGCAGCAGCGCTGCGGGAAGATCATCACCGTGAGCTCGATAGCGGGCACGGCGCCATCCGCCGATGGCGGGTACGCTCATTACGGAGCGGCGAAGGCCGCCATCGCCCATTACACGAGATATCTGGCGCAGGATCTCGGACCGTTCGGAATCACCGCAAACTGTATCGCCCCTGGCGTGATCGCGACAGGACGGATCATGGCGACGGTCATTCCGGGCAGCAGCCAGAGCAACCGCGATCGGGCTGAGTTGGTCGCCCTCCGGCGTCTTGGGACGGTCGAGGATTGCGCCAAGGTGGTCGAGTTTTTGGCGACCGACCTGTCAGATTATGTGACCGGAGCAGTGATCCCGATCGACGGCGGGCTGGTGCGGGGATAGGCGTCAGCGGACTCGGCGGTTGTGATGACCCGCCGACCCGATCCGATCTCGCCTAACCGCGGCGACGAATTCAGGCGACCCGTGCCCACTCAGCGGGAACCGGCTGCGCCCGCTGGTCCGCGACCAGTTTTCTGCGGCGGGCCTGCTCCTCGGGGCTGATGGAAGCCGGGTCCTCGCGGAACTCCGGACCCATCGCCATCGCCTTCTTGACCGCCGGGCGCTCGCCGATCTCCTCGAGCCAGCGTTTCAGGTTCGGGAACTCGTCGATGTCGATTTTCCGGGTCGCCCAGCTCGATGCCCACGGATAGCAAATCATGTCGGCGATCGTGTATTGGCCGGCGGCGAGATAACGCTTGTTGAACAAGCCCAGGTTCATAACCCCGTAGATGCGATGCGCTTCATTGTCGAAGCGGCGGATCGCGTAGGATAGATCGCCGTTGTTCCCGGCCTCGAGCGCGCGCCGGAAATGGCCTTGCTCGCCAAGCTTGGGGCCCTGGTTGGCGAGCTGCCAGCTGACCCACTGGGCGACATCGTATCGGCCGCGCGGGTCCGACGGCATAAACCGTCCGGTCTTCTCGGCGAGGTAGGTCATGATCGCCCCGGATTCAAAGATCGACATCGGGGCGCCGCCGCCCATCGGCTCGTCGTCGATGATTGCCGGCATCCGGCCATTTGGCGAAATCTTCAAAAAGTTCGGAGTGAGCTGGTCGCCGCGCCCGATATTGATCGGCTTGATCGTGTAAGGAAGCCCCAACTCCTCGAGCAGGATGACGACCTTTTTGCCGTTTCCGGTCGGCCAGAAATAGAGGTCGATCATTTGCGTGCCCTCCCTTCGAAAATCGCGCGCCATAACCGGCGGAGCCGTTGGCGACAGCCTGTCAGCCGGCGCCGATCATCCGACAAGTGGCGTCGCTCGTCCAGGCCGGCAACGGCGATCTCGGGCCGGACCCAACCCACCCGCGACAGCACCAGCGGCGAGCCGAACCGGGTCGAACGCGGCGGCGCGACATCAGACATCGCCGCGATCGCTGGCTCTCCCATACCATTGGGCGCACGATTGATCTCACCGCAACAATGCCGCCGAAGCGGTCGATATGGTCCGCCTCCACCTTACCCTTTCCCGGTTGTTCCTGACGATCGTCGGGCCGGGGACGCTGGCCTGCGCCACCCGTCACCCTCGGCCACGGTGGCCAGAGCTGCGAGCTACGCTCCCGGTTATTGCTTGTAAGAGGGGTCGATGCGGTCGAGCTTGCGCAACAGGGCCGGCCATTCGAACTTGGCCGGGTCATCGCGGCCGCTGACGAGGCGCATCCTGGCGTTGTCATAGGCCGCGCTGACGACGGCGTCGCCGATCGGGTGGAATTCGGCGCCCGATTGCTGGAAGGCAAGCTGCATCGCACAAGCCCGCTCCATGCGATAGGTCGCGATAAAGGCTGCGGCGATGCTCGCGCCGACGACCAGCAGGCCGTGATTGCGCAGGACCATGATATGGCGATCACCGAGATCAGCGAGAAAACGCGCGCGCTCCTCGGGATTGCGCGCCGTGCCCTCGTAGTCGTGATAGGCGACATCGCCGATCACCTGCAGCGCGTGCTGGTTGAGCGGCAGCAACCCAGCTTTTTGCATCGACACGGCGCAGCCGGCAATCGAGTGGGTGTGAAGCACGCAAGCCACTTCCGGCCGTGCCGCGTGCACCGTGCTCGGGATTGCGAAACCGCCGCTGTTGATCTCGGATTGCGAGGGCTCGACCTTGTTGCCGTCGCGATCGATCTTGACCAGCGACGAGGCGCTCACCTCGTCGAACAGAAGGCCGTAGGGGTTGATCAGGAAATGATCCTCTCGCCCGGGCACCCGCGCCGTGATGCGGGTATTGATCAGGTCCGACCATCCGAACAGATCGACGAGGCGGTAGCAGGCGGCAAGATCAAGCCGCGTCTGCCATTCCTCGGCCGACATCCGCGCAGGCATTGCCGTTACGGTTGACGCC
The DNA here is from genome assembly GCA_963814805.1 of uncultured Alphaproteobacteria bacterium. Lineage (GTDB taxonomy): Bacteria > Pseudomonadota > Alphaproteobacteria > ATCC43930 > CGMCC-115725 > AP-15. The sequence goes on from CAWFER010000014.1 coordinate 96,552, forward strand.
ATGGGCTTCCTCCAATCCGCACAGATTCCGCTCGAGATCAGCGCACGCGCCGCACTCCACGGTCAAGCCGCCCGGCGAGTTCAGGGGCAATCTCGCGCTTTTGATCGATGGCGGCAATGACGCGACAGGTAATTCGACGACCGGCGGGCTGGCCTGAGCCCGAACCCCGATAATTACCAAAAGCCGCGGCCAAACCTCGATCCCGTCACCGCCTGGCGTCCGCCTGCGATATTCTGATCGGCGAAGGCTAGAAATAGAAGGGGCGGTGGTGATGAGCGCGAAGCCACAATCGAGATCGGCGCGCCTGCAGGAACTGATCCGGCGCCGGGACAAGGTGCTGGCGGTCCTGCACCCGCCGACTGCGGCGCATGCCCGGATCATGGAAAAAGCCGGTTGCGAGGCGTTGTTCGTCGGCACCGGCGGGGTGGTCGGCGCCTATACGGGTCTTGCCGATGTCGGCGCTGCGACGATGACCGAATGCGTGACGATCGCCGGCTGGATCGCCGACAGCGTGTCGATCCCGGTGATCATGGACGGCGACACCGGTCATGGCGGCATCATGGCCGTGCGTCGGATGATCCGCGAATGCATCCGCGCCGGGGTTGCCGGCGTACGCATTGACGACCAGCCGATCGAAGGCAAGCGCAGCACGCAGAGCGCCGGCGTCGAGGTCGTGCCGCTCGACCAGGCGATCGCACGCTATCGCGCAGCCGTCGATATGAAGAACGAACTCGACCCGAACTTCGTGGTAATGGCGCAGTGCTACGCCCGCGATGCCCCGGGCGGCGCCTTGGCGGACACGATCGCCCGGATGCGGGCCTACCGTGAGGCGGCTGGCGTCGACTGGGTGCAGTTCGAATCGCCCCATTCGGTCGACGAAATCAGAGCGGCGCGCGCAGCGGTGGCGGGGCCGTTTTCTTTCATGAAGGGGAAGCTCGGCCGCTACCTCGATCTCGACGAGCATCTGGCGCTCGGCGTCACTATCGCCTGGTATCCGGGTTTCACGCACCACGTCACCTGGGCGGCGCTGTGGGATTTCATGAGCGCGTTCCAGTCGGGCGGCGTCAAGGCGTGGGACAGCTTTGTCGAGAGCCGCCTCGATCGGCCTTATCCCGCGCCCGAGGCGCCTGAGGATGGCGAAAGCGGAGCCAAACAGCAGGCGCTCGAACAACGCTACTTTTCGTCAGGCGCTCGCCGCCAATAGATTTTAACACCATTCGTAGGGGGAGTGAGCCATGGCGCGCAACGGCTTTAGGATCTTCGATTCCGACACTCATGTCGGCCCGGATGCGCGCATCTTGGCCGGCTATCTCAGCGCGGCCGAAAAGGACGGCTTGCGTGCTTGGGAGGCGTACAAGTCGGTCGACCGCTCAGGGCGCGAGACCTACACCAAAGGGCAGCGCCGCTATCGTCGTCGCCTCGGCATGGCTGAACCCGACGAAGCCCCGGCCGGGTACATGGCGGGGTTCACCGGCGTAAGGCGGACGCGCGAGCCCTCGCCCCGTGTCGATGCCGATCCCGGCGAGCGCATCAAGGACATGGATCATGAGGGCGTCGACGTGAACCTGACCCTTCCCTCGGGCTGGTTCGGCGCCTGGACGGCCGGCGACGACGTGGCCCTCGAGATGGCGATGTATCGCGCCTATCACCGCTGGATGGCGGACTATTGCGGCATTTACCCGAACCGGCTCGGCGGCGTGATCCTGGCCGGCGCCCGCGATGTAGACGGGGCGCTCGACGAGATCCGTCGCTGGGGGCGCTCGAGCTGGGCCTGGGGGATGATGGTCTACGCACCCGCCGGCACGCCGCTCGACCATCCGACGCTGGAGGCGCTCTACGCCGAAGCCGCCGAACTCGATCTCGCGGTCGTGCTTCACACCTTCACGGTGATGCCGCCTTACGCGCCGGGCGGGCAGGACACCTGGGACAATCTGTGGCTCCAGCGCTCGGCGGCGCACCCCTGGTGCGGCATGCGCAACATGGCGGCGCTGATCGGCAGCGGGGTCATGGACCGCTACCCGAGCTTGCGGGTCGGCACCTTGGAGGCCGGGCACGGCTGGCTGCCGTTCTGGATGGCGCGGCTTGACGAGCACGCCGAGACAATCAAGGCGGCGCTCCCCGAGCTGGCGCACAAGCCCAGCGAATACGTCACCGGCGGGCGCTATTTCCAGAGCATCGAGATCCCCGAGGGCGCCAGGTTGACCAACGCCGTCATCGACCTCGTCGGCGATCACGTTCTGATGTACGCGTCGGACTATCCGCATGGCGAGAGCCACTTCCCCCAATCGACCTCGCTGGTGCTGGACTGGGCGATGGAGCCGGCGCGGAAACGCAAGCTGCTGTGGGACAACGCCACCCGCTTCTATGCGCGCGCTCCGGTTTGATGCTGCCGCCTGATCGATGAGGCCCGCCGGGAACCATCGATCGGCTGGGCAAGTAGCTGGTCAGCCTGAGCGCTTCACCCGGTTTAATGCGGCCGCTCGGATGTCGTTAAGTACCGCAGACGAAGACAATTCGCCGGTATTCCATTTCGGCGAAAGCGGCCGATCGTGCTTCGGCCGGGGCTGTCGCGCGAGCCGCTTTTCGCTCGCCCCAGGTCGGGTTTTAGCCGAAGATGGCTTTAACCAATGCGAGCGGGCCAACTTCAAGGCGAGGCAAGGATGGACATCGCATCCTGGTTAAGCCGTTTGGGCCTCGGACAATACGAGCAGGCGTTCCGCGACAACGATGTCGACGGCGAGGTATTGCGACGGCTGACCAACGAAGATTTGCGCGATCTAGGCGTCGCCTCGGTCGGTCACCGCCGCAGGTTGCTGGACGCCATCGCCAGCTTGGGTGGACTCGCGGCGGATGCGTCGACACCGCAAACCGAAACTTCCACGGTTCTTGCGCCGACAGGCGATGCCGAGCGGCGGCAACTGACCGTGATGTTCTGCGATCTGGTAGGCTCGACGCAGCTCTCGACGCGGCTCGATCCCGAGGATCTGCGGGACGTCATCGGCGCCTACCATCGAGCCGTCGCCGCAGTAATCGCCGACGCCGATGGCTTTGTCTCCAGGTACATGGGCGACGGCGTCCTGGTCTATTTCGGCTACCCGCAAGCGCATGAGGATGACGCCGAGCGCGCGGTGCGTGCGGGACTGCGCGCGATCGACGCTGTCAGTCGCCTCGATGTCAAATCGGTCAAGCTGCAAACCCGCGTCGGGATCGCCACCGGGTTAGTGGTCGTCGGCGATCTGATCGGCAAGGGCTCGGCTCAGGAGCAATCGGTTGTTGGCGAGACGCCGAACCTCGCCGCCCGCCTGCAAGCCTTGGCTGAGCCCGATGCGGTCGTGATCGCCGCGGGCACGCGCCGGCTGGTCGGTGCTCTCTTCGAATACCACGACCTTGGCGCCATCGCGGTGAAAGGCATCGCCGGGCCGGTGTCGGCTTGGCAGGTATTGCGTTCGAGCGTCGTCGCGAGCCGGTTCGAGGCGTTGCACGGAGGGGCGCTGACCCGGCTCGTCGGCCGCGACGAGGAAATTGACCTGCTCCTGCGGCGCTGGGCGCGCGCCAAGGCGGGCGACGGCCAGGTTGTATTGATCTCTGGCGAAGCCGGCCTCGGTAAGTCGCGCATCGCCGCGGCATTAAGCGAACGCCTCGACGCCGAGCCGGCGACCCGGCTGCGCCATTTCTGCTCGCCCTATCACCAGAACAGCGCACTCTATCCTTTTGTCAACCAGCTCGAGCGGGCGGCTGGGTTTGCGCGCGAGGACCCGCCCGCGGTCAAGCTGGAGAAGCTCGAGGGCTTGCTCGCACGCGCAGCTCCGCCCGACGAGGATGTTGCCTTCATCGCCGATCTGCTGTCGTTGCCGGTCTCCGAGCGCCACCCGCTGCCGAACCTCAGTCCCCAACGCAAGAAGGACCGGACGCTGCAGGCGCTGGTCCGGCAGCTCGAGGGATTGGCGAGCGAGCAGCCGGTGATGATGGTGTTCGAAGACGCGCATTGGATCGACCCGACCTCGCGCGAGCTGCTCGACCTCACCGTTGAGCGGGTGCGCAGCCTGAGGGTGTTGCTGGTCGTGACATTCCGCCCCGACTTCCAGCCGCCCTGGGCTGGCCAGCCGGGGGTCAGCATGCTGGCGCTCAATCGCCTAGACCGGCGTGACCGGGCGGCCTTGGTCGGGCAGATCGTCGCCGGCAAGGCATTGCCCGCTGAGGTCGTCGAGCAAATCGTCGATCGCACGGATGGCGTGCCGCTATTCGTCGAGGAACTGACCAAGAGCGTGTTGGAGAGCGGCCTCTTGCGCGAGGAACGGGATCGTTACGTGCTCGACGGGGCGCTGCCGCCATTCGCGATCCCGACGAGCTTGCACGACTCGCTGATGGCGCGGCTCGATCGCCTGGCGTCGGTGCGGCATGTGGCGCAGATTGGCGCGGCGATCGGACGCGAGTTTTCCTACGCGCTGCTGCGCACGGTTTCGCGCCTTTCCGATGGCGAGCTAGAAGCCGCGCTCGCCCGCCTCGTCGCCTCCGGCCTGGTCTTCCAGCGCGGCGCGCCGCCGGAGGCGGTCTATAGCTTCAAGCACGCGCTGGTGCAGGACGCGGCGCACGGCAGCCTGCTGCGCAGCTCTCGCCAGCAACTGCACGCGCAAATCGCCGACGCGCTTGAAACCCATTTTGCCGAGCTGATGGACGGCCAGCCCGAGCTCTTCGCGCAGCATTACGCCGAGGCCGGGCTCGTCGAAAAATCTGTCGCCTATTGGGGCCAGGCCGGCCGGAGGTCAGCGGCCCGCTCGGCGATGGCGGAAGCCGCCGCGCAGTTGCAAAAGGGGTTGGATCAGCTGGCGCTGTTGCCGGACGCCGCCAATCGGGAGCGACAGGAGCTCGAATTTCGGAGCGCCCTCGGCGCGGTCTTGTTTGCGGTCAAGGGCGCTGCCGCCCCGGAAACGGGTCATGCTTATGCTCGCGCGCGAAAGCTGTGGGAGCAGCTGGGCTTTCCCGCGGAGTTCCTTCAGGTTCCCTATGGGGAGTCTCGCTATCACATGTTCCGTGGCGAATTGGATTTGGCGCTGCGCTTGGATGAAAGTTTGCTGCGCCTGAGCCAGCAGCGCAATGATTCCGCCGGGCTGGTTCTGGGTCACTTCTCCTCCGGTCGAAACCTGATGCATGCGGGGAGGTTCGCGTCGTCCCGGTCGCATCTGGAAGAGGTGCTGGCGCTTCATGATCCGATCTCTGACAGCTCGCTCGTCCATCAGACCGGAATTTACCCTCACGTAAACTCACAAGGGATCTTGGGCATCGTACTTCTCTGTCTCGGCTTTCCCGACCAGGCATTGGCGCGGAGCAGCGCAGCAATCGCAGAGGCTCGGCGGTTGGCTCATCTAACGTCTTTAGCTGTGAGCTTGACGAACGGCACCACGGTGCTTTCGCTTGTCGGCGACAATGCAGCCTTCGATGAGTGGGTGGACCAGATAGTTGCGGTCACGACCGAGCAGGGTTTCCCCGTCTGGCGCGCCCAGGGGACCATCTTTCGCGGGTGGCTCAAGGTCAAGAATGGCGATGTGGCGGAGGGGATATCGCTGCTGCGCAGCGGTTCGAGCGCTTACCGCGCCACGGGGGCGGAGGCATATATGCCTCATTTTTTCGCCCTTCTGGCCGGGGCATGTGAAATCGCAGGGCAAGTTGAAGAGGCCGCTACTCTGATTGACCGTGCTTTGCAGATCGTCGAAAGGACCGGGCAGCGCTGGTTCGCGGCGGAGCTGTATCGGCATAAAGGCCAACTGCTGCTGCGGCAGGGGCATTCCGAGGCTGCCGAGCAGCTCTATCGCAAGGCTCTGAGCATCGCGCAGGAGCAGGGCGCCAAGCTCTGGGAATTGCGCGCCGCCGTCAGCCTCGCCAGGCTTGGCCGGGACCAGGCTCGCCGCTCCGAAGCCCGTGACGTTCTCGCCCCGGTCTACGACTGGTTCACCGAAGGGTTCGACACCCAAGACCTTAAGGGCGCGAAGGCGCTGCTCGACGAGCTAAGCTAGGGGACGGCTCAAGCAGCCCACAACTCGGTCACCAGGGCAGCGGGTTCCCTGAGCTGGACCTACACAAGGTCGCTCCGGGCTTTTCGACAGCGCCCGGGGATGCCGCCGGGTTGAAACGACGGGGAGCGTTTCGGGGTCGACCTCGCCTTTCGGACGCGCAACCAGACGGTTAAAGACACTTTCCATAAATGTAATTAGTTGCTAGAGTTTAATGTGGCGGCTCAGATCGCCGGTCCGCTGTTGGCGGGCTCACGTCGGGGGCAAGGTAGAGCGGATCGGAGGAAACGATGGGGTGTGCCGTCATAAGGACCCATAGTGGCCACCATACCCACAAGGTGATTATCGATGAAGGAGTGCTTGACCGAGTGGCTGAGGCTCTCGGCATCTCTCCGGCTGATCGCCGTCGATTAATCTCCGGCACTGAATCCATCCATATCTATCGCGGCGCCTGGCCAACGCCCGGCGCTCCAGCAACGCCAGACCCACCGCCGGCGCCAGGCGCCCCGCCAACGCCACCGGGCGGGCGCGGACCTTAACGCAGATGAATGGCGGAAGCCTTCCCGCTAACGTTAAGCGCACCTCCGTACTGCGCCGCGTACCGCCGCTAGAGGTAATCCGATTCCGATCGGAATATGGCGGCGAGGGTGATATCTGCGCCTTCGAATTACCGCGCGATGCGTTCCCGATCATGGTCGAATCACCGACCGGCCGGGTGCTGACAATCGCTCCGGGCGATGTCTTTCTCGGCACGCCGGGGTACCGTGAGGCGAGGCAGTGGCTTGCTGGCGCCATACCCGCTCGCGGGCTTGTTCCAGGTGACGACTACTGGGTGCTTTCTGATTCCGGGGTGGTTGGCGAACTGATCAGCTACTCGCATTTGGAAATGGGCTACCTGGGTAGCGTGCGCTATCTTGGGGCGGTGTGCGGGGACCGCGGCGAGACGCTGAACATTCGGCAATTCGGCGTGACGGGCGCCGGCGGAACGGATCGCAACGCGCCTGTGTATCTGATACTCGGGACCTCGTCGGAGGTCGGCAAGACTACAGCTGGAGTCGCTGTCTTGCGCACGCTGCGCTTGAAGGGGTACGCGAGCGTGATCGCCTTGAAGGCGACCGGAACGTCATCGTTCACGGAGATCGCGAGGTACCTGGATTTCGGGGCGGCGCAGGCTTTTGATTGCATCGATTTCGGCCTTCCGACCACATATCCGGTGGGCCGCGAAGGAATCAGCGACATCTTTTTCAATGCGGTCGATTTCTGCCTCTCGCTGCCAGCCGACGCCCTGGTGGTGGAATGCGCCGGCGACCCGGTCTCGGCCAATGCGCCCGAGCTTCTTAGCTGTCTGAAAGCGCGGCGCTCCGATCTTAAGATAATCCTCGCCGCGTCCGATGCGCTCGGCGCGATGGGCGCGAAGCATGCGCTGGCGCAAATCGGGCTCGCCATCAGCCTGATAACCGGCCCGTGCACCGATACGCCGATCCTGCGCGAACGAACCCAGGCGTTGTGCGGCATCCCCGCGATAAACCTCGCCCGCGGCCCCGATCAAACAGGGAGCGCGGCTGCAACGCTATGAGCCTGCCCGCGGCAGCCGATGCCGGAACCGATGGCTGAACCGCTGCCTGGGTCATCATCCTGACTTAGCAAGAACATGGCCACCCGCGGCCCGGCGTCGCCCAGCCCCGAGCGCGCCAGGCGCGGCAGCGCTCGCCAATGGCGGCGCACTCGAGCACGTTGAGGAAATGGCGGCGCACCAGAGCCCGCGCCCGACCAAGCTCTACCGCCGCGCCAAGGAGCGGCTTACTCCGGGACGAGGTCGAGAGGATCAGATTGTGAAATAATCATAGGCGGCGTCGATTGCCGGGATCGGATGCCCTGGCTTACGCTGAGACCCTCGCCCGTCCGAGCCATCAGCCTCGGACTCACAGAGATAAACCAGCGAGGGAGAAAACCATGACCGGGTCGCTCGAGGAACGCTTTCAGAACCTGCACGAGTTCGTCACCCAGGCGCGCATCAATCTCAATCGCAACAATTGGGACTATCTGATCGGCGGCTCGGAGACCGAGACGACCTTGGCGCGCAACCGTGCGGCGCTCGACGCCTGGGGTTTCCGCCCCCGAGTGTTGCGCGATGTGTCAAACGTCGACTGTAGCCGCACATTCCTCGGCAAGAAGCTGCGCATCCCGGTGCTGTGCTCGGCCGTCGGCGGGCTTGAAGTGTTCGAGCCGGGCGGCGGCGCCACCGTTGCCGCGGCCACCCGCGAGTTCGGCAACGGCATGATTTTGAGCTCCGGCGCGCATCCCGGCATGGAAAAAACCGCCGAAGCCGCGGGCGATGGCTTCAAGATCTTCCAGCTCTATGTCCGCGGCGATGCCGACTGGGTCGATGACCATGTCTGCCGCGCCATCGACCTCGGCTATGACGCGTTCTGCTTTACCATCGACACCGACAGCCACAGCCGCCGCGAGCGCGACATCGCCAAACGCCATCAGCGCCGGCGCGCGCGTCTAAGCGCAAGCGACGAGGAGGCCCGCATCCACCAGGCCCGCTTCAACTGGCGCGATATCGAGCGGATCAAGAACAACTTCGACATTCCAATCCTGCTAAAGGGCATCGGCACCGCCGAGGACGCCAAGCTTGCGCTCGAGTGCGGGGCCGACTGCGTTTACGTGTCGAACCATGGCGGGCGCCAGCTCGATCAAGGCGTCGGCTCGATCGATGTCCTGCCCGAGGTCGTTGAAGCGGTCGGGGGACGCGCCCGAATCATGGTCGATGGCGGCATCTATCGAGGCGCCGATGTGGTCAAGGCGCTGATCCTCGGCGCCGACGTTGTCTCGGTTGGTCGGCTTTATATTTATGGCCTTGCCGCGGCTGGGGGGCCAGGTGTCGTGCGGCTGTTCGAGATCCTCGAAGACGAGGTCCGCATCTGTCTATCGCTGCTCGGCGTCACCGGTTATCACGAGCTCGACAAATCCTATATCCGCCCGGCGCGCCAAGTGGTGACGCCGCACGTCCACAGCGTCTTCCCGCACCTCAACCTGCCGCGCGAAACATATTAGGAACCGCGATAGGCTGCTGTGCAGCCCTGGCGACGGCGCCCTCGTGCGCCGTTCTGGCCATGGTCAAGCGCGCTGCTGAAATCCAGGGTCGCGGCGTCAGCGATTTCGTGGTCGCCGCCGCCGAGGAGCCTGCCCATCGAACGATCGAAGAAACCGAGATCATCCGTCTCTCGGTTGAGGATCAGCGACCGTTGGCCGAGGCGCCGCTCAACCCGCCCGAGCCAGCGCCCGCCATCGTGCCCGCCGCCGAAGATCACCGCCGGCTCGCAGCCGGCTGCTATCGGCAGCGCCTGGCGCGGCCATGTTATGGCTGGCGGTGGATGGCGGCGTGGCTGGCGACCCAGGGCCATGTCGTCCACCGCCAACAGGTCGCCGAAACTAAGCTAGAGGTCGATTGGGTCGTCATGATTTGCGCCCGCAAGCCGGATCATTCAACAACATGGGGAGCGCCCTTCTCAGCCACCGATCGCTTCATTAACAGAACCACGAACACGAGCACAAAGGTCAGCGCCGCAATCATCCAGAAGCAGTCGAAATAGGCGAGCGCAGAAGATTGCTGCTGACGCAGATTTTCGAGTTCCTGCAAACCCAGTTGCCGCGCGGCGACCGGATCGCCGATCGCTTGGGAGAAGAACGCCTGAGCGCGCGCGATGAAGGAGTTCGCGGCTGCGTTGAAAGGATCGAGATACTCACCCAGACGCAGGGTGTGGAATTGATCACGCCGCTCTTGGAAGGTTTGCGACAACGACACCCCGACGCTGCCTCCCTCGTTGCGCAACAGGCTCAACAAGCCGACCGCCGCCCCTTGCAATTCCAATGGCGTATAGAGGTAGGCCGCGACGTTTGCCGGCGCAAAACATACCGACAAGCCCAAAACCACGAGAACGCGAGGCCAGACGGCCTGGCCTGGGCTGATGTCGAGGTTCATTTGGGACATCCAATAATCCCCGGCGGTCATCAGCAGCAGCCCCGCGCCGATCAGCCAGCGAGCATCCATCTTGAGGCCGATCAGGCGCCCGACAATCGGCATCGCGATCACCGCAAAGACGCCACTCGGCGACATCACCAGTCCGGTCCTCAGCGCATCGTAACCAAACAGGGATTGCAGTAGACCGAGCAATGATTTGGTGGCCGCAAAGAGCGCAAGGTAAGCGCAGAAGATGATGATGCAGCAGGCCGCGAAGTTGCGTTCGCGCAACGGCCGGAAATTGACCACCGGGTTGCGGTGACGCACCTCCCAAAAGACCAGCCCCGCCAAACCCGCGATAAAGCAAATGGCGAGCGTCTGGATGCGCCAGAACGGATCGCCCAGCCAGTCCCATTCCTGGCCTTTGCTGAGCATCACCTCCCAGCTGACCATGACGATGACCAGCAGCGACAAGCCGATCGAGTCGAAATGGAACGGCTTCTTCTTCAGCTCCAGGCGTTGCGTGATCAGATAGTCTGGTTCGCGAAGCAGGAAATAACATCCTGCGAATGCCAGAAAAGGCTTATGCCGTTATTTCCGGGAGACCAACATTTGGTAGGTGAAGGGGGTGTGGCCGGCGGCGATGGCGAGTAGCGAACGGAAGGCGGCGTGCCGGGTTTGGCGGCGGTTAAATCGGAAGACGAATTCGTCGAGGTAGGATTGGAGATGGCGGCGACGCAGGCCGTGATAGACGCCCAAAGCCCAGACCTTGAGGTTGGAGAAGATGCGGTGCACCCAAGGCAGGACGACATGGGCGGCCATCTTGCCGATGACGTGAGGATCGTGGCCGACGCCGGGCGCGCCGGGATAGGCGGACCATCCGTCGGTCCTGGCGGTGGTTCCCGGGGCGAGGTTGTCGGCGATAAAGGGATGCAGGCTGGCGGCCGAGTAGTCGGGCACCTCGGCGAGCCGGACGCGGCCCGGACCGGCGCCGCCATCCTCGACCTCGACGGCGCCGACGACCAGCATCTTGCCCTGGTGGCTGCGTCCGCCGCCGCCGGTCACAGGATCGTTCTTGCTGCGGCAGGCGATCTCGTCTCATCGACCTCGACCAGACCGGCGAGCGGGCTGCGGTCAGGCGCCACCATGCTGCGGCGCAGCTTGGCGCAGATCAGCCAGGCCGTCTTGTAGGAGCCGAGGGCGAGCTGACGTTGCAGTTGCCAGGCCGAGATGCCGTTGGAGTGGGTGGCCATCAGATAGGCCGCCCAGAACCAGATGGTCAGCGACAGTTTGGAGTGGTGCATGATGGTGCCGGCGGTCACCGAGGTCTGCTTGCCGCAGGCGGCGCATTCCCAGGTCCACGGCTTGGTCTGCAGTTCCCAGGCCTTGGCCTTGCCGCAGGCGCGACAGACGAAGCCCTCGGGCCAGCGTGCCGCGAACAGGTATCTGACGCAGGCGGCCTGATCCGGGAAGCGCTGCTGGAACTCCATCAGGGAGCGGGGAAAATCGGTCATGCCGGCCTCGCGAGAGCAGATGTTCGATGTTTGTTCCTAACACCGATCCGCCCGCTCCACCACAACTAATTGATCCACCGGACGCAGAGGGATAAGCCTTTGCCAGAAGACCGACCGGCACGTTGATAAAAAAGATCCAGCGCCACGAGTAGGAGTCGGTTATCCAGCCGCCCAAGGTTGGGCCGACGATCGGCGCAATCAAGGCGGCGAAGCCAAACAGCGTCATCGCTGCGCCCTGCCTTTCCCGCGGAAAGGCATCAAGCAATATGCCCTGACTGCTTGGCTGTAGACCGCCGCCCGCCAGCCCCTGGATCACGCGGAACAGGATCAGCTGGCCGAGACTGCCGGCCATGCCGCACAGCCCGGAAGCAAGGGTAAATACCGCGATCGACGCCAGAAAGTAGTTGCGGCGGCCGAGATGCGCGCTGAGCCATCCGGTAATCGGCAGGATGACGGCGTTGGCGGCGAGATAACTGGTGATAACCCACTCGCCGTCATCGACCGTCGCCGACAATCCGCCGGCGATATAGCGCAACGCGACCAGCGCAATCGTGGTGTCGAGCACCTCCATGAAGGTCGGCACCACGACGATTGCGGCGACCAGCCAGGGGTTGCCTGCCGCAGCGGATCTCCCGGGCGAAAGCGCCGCGACCGTCATTTATCGGCGCCGCGCGAATCCCCGGGCGAGGCGAGGGTAGGCGTCTGAGGCAGTACGGTTTGCAGAAACTTCCCGGCGTCGGGCCCGGTGGGCCGCTTGTTGATGTATACGTAGGGGACAACGGAGGTGCCGGTGAACAGGGTGTCCTTGTCGGGGTTATATCCTTCGAGATCGATCCGCACCGGCAGCCGCTGGACCACTTTGACGAAGTTGCCGGTCGCATTCTCCGCCGGCAACAACGCCAGCGTCGATCCGGTCCCCATCGTAAAGCCGGAGACCCGGCCCTTGAACACGCGCCGGCCACCATACATGTCGACATACAGATCGACCGGCTGGCCGATGCGTATGTAGCGCAGCTCCGTCTCCTTGAAATTGGCGTCGACCCAGATCTCGCGCAGCGAGCGGATCGCCATCAAATTCTGACCGACTTGAACGTAATCTCCCGGATTGACGTTGCGGCGGGTGACGACGCCGTCGATCTTGGCGACGATATCGCAATAACGAAGATTTAGTTCAGCCTGGGCGAGCTCCCGTTTGGCGAATTCGAGCTTGGCCTCGGCCTGCTTGACAGCCGGAGCCTCGGCCTCGAGCCGGGCAAATGTACGGTCGATGTCGCCCTGTTTGGCAAACGCCTCGACCATCTGCTTTGGGGTCTGGTCGTAGGATTCGGTCACACCGAGCCGAGCCGCGCTCTCGATCAGATTCGCCTGCGCCACGAGGACGGAAGAAAAGGTCTGATCGAGATCCGACGGGACTTGGTCAAGATCTTTGCCGCCATCGGGTTGCGCCGGCAGTCCCAAAGAGGCTCGAACCTGGTAAACTTCGGCCAGCGACTCGGTGACTTGCGCGCTGGCGGTCGATAAGGCTCTTTGCGCCCGATCGAACTCCTGGCGGCTCTCGGCCGGGGTCCCCAGCAACCGCTGCGCCCGATAGAAATCGGCTTGCGCAAGCGTCAAGTCGGCCCTGCTTTTGTCGAGAGCGGCTGCCCGAGCCCGCAACAGCGCGATTTTGTTGTCGACATCCTGGACGGCGTTCTGCAATTCCCAGTGCCGCGCCCGTGCCTGTGCCTCGATATCTCGCACCGTGGCTTTAGCCGCGCGCAGGTTCGCGGCTGCGGTATCGACCGCCGCTCGTTTCACCGCAACCGCGTCCTCAAACGGCTCCTTGTCGAGTTCGGCGAGAAGCTCGCCTTTGTGTACACGGTTGTTGTCGTCCACCAGGACCCGGGTGATCTGGCCGGCGACCCGGGGCGCGACGAAGGTCACATGGCCGTTGACGTAGGCGTCGTCCGTCGAAACGGTGTTGAGAGATAGGCGAATCCAGGGGACGCCGAATATGACCAGAGCCGCCAGAACAAGGGCGCCGAGCGCGCCAATCAGCAGCCGTCGCCGCCGCGAGCGCCGCTGATCCGGCGGCGGGCTCACCGATTGTCGCGCCTCGGGCTCGCCCGACGCCCTTGCACTTTCGGGGGGCGCGTCGAGCGGATTGGATTCGCCCCGGCTCGCTCCCGTCTTCTCGGTTATCTCGACGGGCATGGCCTCCGCTACCGTATTGAGCCGCCGTCCCCGATCTCGGGCGTGTTCAAGCCCGATAATATCCCTTCAGACGCCGTCGGCAATTGGCCTCCTCGGCGCTCAAGCCGTCCACCGCGGCGGCGCAGGCGAGCTAAAGACGGCGGGGCCAAGGTCCCAGCCCGCATCGCCGTAGCAAAGGAACTCGGCGCGAACCGATTTTGGGCTCGATGCCCTGGGGCGGGTCCTCTGCCACCGCCGCCCCGTCCGGCCGGGAGGCCTCGTGCATCGTCGCGATCGCGGCGTCCAATCCGTCTCGATCCGCGATGCCGAGCGACTGGCCGAGGTCGGGATCGAGCCGTCAGTCCACCCGTCGCTCACCCCCGATTTTCCACCGCTGCCGCGGATGCCAACCGGGTGCGGCCTCGGTCTATATGCGGCTCAGCTCCCGGGCCGCCATTCGAGGAGAATGTAGGGCGGCTCGTCCGCCAACGCCGTGAATCCCAGTCTGCGGTAGAGCCGCTGCGCGGCCCAGTTGTAAGAAAATGACCGGAGTCGCGCCGGCAGACCCAGGCGTTTGGGCTCTTCCAATGTCGCGGCGAGCACGGTCGTGCCGATGCCGATCCCTTGCGCTTGCGGCAGCAGCGCGAAGTCGATGTAGTAGACGCAGTCGTGCTGGACTTCGCTGACGATGCGCCCGACCGGCCAACGATCAAGTTCAACGATCTCATATCGGGCGTTGGGAAAATTCCGCCGGTAGGTCTCGTTCATCGAGCGGAACTGCACCTGAAGCAAAAATTCCTTGTGGTGCTGCGCCAACGGCATCAGCGCCATTTCGGCGGCCCGGTTGCTGGCAAACAGCAGGTACAGAAAGGCCTCTTCCGAAGGGCCGCCGGCCGCCGGCCGCAACCCAACGGCGCCATGGATGGTGGAGATTTTCAGATCGGCCCGCTGCACCGGCGCCCGCCGAGACATCCGACCGGCGACGCGGTTTGCGACAAAGGCGCGTCGCCGGCAATATGCCCAGACCGGTTTGCCGCCGAGCGTGATCCGCGTTCGGCGCGCCGGAACCGCGAGAACGCCCGATGAAAACGATCGACCAACTCACCGCCGAGGATTTCGCGCCCTATATCGGCAAGGCGTGCCGTTCCGCCGGGGTCGATCTCGAGCTGAATCTGGCGGCCATTGATCGGCCCGAGCAACCCGGCTGGGAAGCAGTCTCCCGCAAACCGTTCGCCTTGATCCTGCGCGGTCCGCGCGACCCAATTCTGGCTGAGGGTTCCCACCGGCTTGCGATCGAGAATGGACCTACCCTGGTGCTTTACGTCATCCCGATCTTCACCCCCTCGCGTGACCATCAGGATTATCAAATCATCTTCAATTGAGGCGTCGGCGTCAGTTGCGTGACGGAAAGACGCCTTGCAACGCAATGCAATAGTTGATCGTCAGAAACGGCATCCGGTTTTCGTGCGGCGCATTGCCGCCCGCCGGGCCGACTGCATTTGTCCCCATCGCAGCGCTTGGCGCGGCGCTGCTGTAGATGTTTTCGATGGGGTTGTTGGTCTCGATTCCATAGCCGCTGCCCATAAGCACAGTCCCGCTCGGCAGGTTGGCGCCGTTCGACTGACCATTGCTGACGGCATTCAGGGTGTGTGCGTGGCTCGGCGCCTCGGCGCTCACCAGCTGATGAGTTTCCTGGCCTCCAGCCTGCCCTAGACTATAGGGCGACAGTCCCGGGCCTTGGCCGAAGCCAACGGGGATCCGGCCGCGCAAATCGGGCAGATTGAACGTGGTCGCGCCGTTGCCGCCATAAGTCGTGCCGAGCAGGGAAAACAATGCCTGGTTTTGGGCGATCGGTAGGGTCTGGCCGGCGCACAGCGCCCAACCCTGCGGAGCAAAGTTGAAGCCGAACGCTTCGATCATCGAGAGAAAGGGTTCGGCCATTTTTCATCGCTCCTTGAATCGCCGGGTGGGACGCGGTTTTTTGCCGGCGCGCGGTCGGCCTAGCTGCGTGACGGAAAAATGCCCTGCAAGGCAATGCAAAAGTTCAAGGCGAGGTAGGGCTGGAGGTTGTTGTGCGGCTGACTGCCGCCTGGAGCGGAAGTCAATGCGCCCGGGGCCAAGCTCGTCGCGGCGCCGGATGCGCTGTAGAGGGCGAGGTTGACCGTGCCGCCCCTGCCTGCGCTCTGCCCTGCGGCCTCGATCAGCCCAGTCGGAGCATTCCCGGTAGCGGCGCCGGCGGCGGCCGACAGCACGTGCGAATGGGTCGGATAGGTCGACGCGCTGATCGGAACGGTCTCCTCGCCGCCGACATCGCCGAGCGCATAATCGGACAGGCCCGCGCCTTGGCCAAAGCCGATCGGTGCGCGGCTGCGCAAATCCGGCAACGCGAAGGTGTTTACGCCATTGCCGCCATAGGTGGTGCCCAGCAGCGAGAACAGCGCGGTATTTTGACTGATCGGAAGAAGTTGACCCTGGCAGAACGCCCAGCCGAGCGGCGCGAAATTGCAGCCGAGCAGGCTGATCTGTCCGAGAAAGGGGTCCATTCATTGTGCTCCCGATTAATGACCGACAGCAGTCGAACGGGTCAGCTGCGCGAAGGAAAGATGCCGGTCAGCGCGACGATGTAATTCAAGGCCAGGTAGGGTTGACGGTTCTCGTGCGGGTTGCTCGACCCGAACGCGCCGATCGATCCGGGTGCGAGCGCCGTCGGCGTGCTCGATCCATAGATCCTGACGTCGGCTGCCGGCGTACCGAGGACCGACGTCGACCCCGGATTTGGGGTGGTGACGTTGGCCCCCGCCATCAACGTGTGGGAGTGCGTCGGCGCCTGAGGCACGCTCAAGGTCACCGCTTCGCTGCCCCCGGTCTGCCCCTGATTGTACGGCGACAGACCGAGCCCTTGGCCTTGACCGACCGCGACACGGCTGCGCAAATCGGGAAGGTTGAATGTCTGCTGGCCATCGCCGCCAAAAAATGTCCCGAGCAGCGCGAACAGCGCCGTGTTCTGGGAGATCGTCAAGGTCTGCCCCTGGCAGAGCGCCCATCCCACCGGCGCAAAATTGAACCCGACGAGCCTGATGGTCCCCAGAAAAGCGGTGCTCATGAGCAAGCCTTCCTCGGTCGGGGCAGGACGGAGGCCCACCCGCGCCGCGTACGGATTCCCGCCACCCAGATCCCGCCGAGCCCCACCGCCAACAGCGCCAGGCTCGCGGGTTCTGGCACCGGGGTGGTCGTTACCGGTTGAAAGGACAGATCGAGGATCAAACCGTCCCCCGTTTTTGGCGCATCACCGGTGACGTCGACGAGAATGTCGGTCGGCGACAACAATTGTAGGCCATCGTGCGGCGCCGTCGTGTTCGGCAGAAAATCGGCGGCGCTGGCGGGGTCGACGCTGACCCCGGTAATGTTGACGCCGGAAGAGAACAGGAACTCGAAACCGGTGAAGCTGTCGGAACAGGGCAAACGGTGGAACAAAACGGCATGCCCGAGGGGGCAAGGCTGGTAATCGCGATCTGCGTGTCGCCGACTTGAATCGTCGACAGATCCGCCGCACCCTCGAGGAAGTCGACACCCCCGGGGCCGATCGGGGCCGGGCCGACCACTGGTGGGCTGCCGAAATCTTCTATTTCTTGATCGCCTGCAACGTGCGCACCCAGGAAAAACAATGCGTCAACGGAATTCGGCGGGGTTGCGATCAAGCCGGCCTGCGCGGGCATGCCGGCTCCAAGCAACAGCAGGGCCGACGCTGTTGCGAGCAGTGTCGTGGGGCGCATCTTGGATCCTCCTGAGGTCGCGTCCGCCGCATTGCCAAACGTTTTCTACGTGATCTTGCGAAGATTAACCTCGAGATTGCCCGACACCCCGCCGAAGCGCCCCTTCGCATTATCATAACGTCGATCTGTCCGTCGATCTGTGTCGCACCGCAGATTTGCGGTTGGCGAGACCAGACTGAGCGAACAGGCGAACGCTGTTATCAGATCAACTTAATTGCAAATAGCCCGGAGATCGTCAAGCGCGCATCCGTGGCGGCCCACCAAGCCGGAACGATAGCCAAGGGCAGCCATGGAAGCGGCCTCCGCCAAAGCCGGCGCCGGCCGCGCAAGAACTCGCTGTCCGGCCGGCGGGTCGGACGCGAGCTCGACGCGATTATCGCCCGTCGTGGCAAGCCCGCCGGCTGTGTCTGCGACAATGGCGCCGAGCCGACCAGCATGGGGATCTTGCGCCGGTCGCAGGAGATCGGCCTCCGGCGGCGCTACATCGCGCCCGGCAAGCCGCAACAGAACGCGTTCGTCGAAAGCATCCGATCCGCGACGAAAAATTGACCGCCGATCATCGCGGGTTGGCCGGCGCGGCCCCAGCGATCCCGGCGC